>NZ_JBFFQD010000006.1:0-78312 GCF_041573655.1 Methyloceanibacter sp. | reverse complement strand
CGACCGCGTTCGCGGGCGCCCCGCGCCAAGCGTCTGCGGCCGTTAGTCTTCTCGCGTTAGTGGGTGATGCGGATCGTCGTGTTGCTGTTGCCGTATTTCTGCACCAGCGAGAACAGCCGCGCCGCGTTTGAGGGATGCAGCCGAATGCAGCCATGGGAGACCGGGCGCCCGAGATGCTTCGTCTCGTAGGAGCCGTGAATGGCGTAACCGCCCTTGAAGAAGATCGAATGCGGCATGGGCGAGTTGTTGTAGATCGAGGAGTAGTGGCGGCGGGCGAGATGATACGGCTTGTAGGTGCCGGTTGGCGTGCGGTAGCCGCGTCGCGCCGTGGAGACCTTCCACGTGTAGGTCGACTTGCCGTTCACGAACACATGCATGCGCTGGCTGGAGAGATCGATTTGAGCGACGACACCGGCGAAGGCGGTCGCGGGCAGGACAAGAAATGTGCCGAGCAGCGCGGCCAAGACGACGTTACGTTTCATGATCAGCTCCCACAGACTTGGAATTTGTGTCCCGCGCCCGCACATCATCGCGCCTGACGCTCTAGATTCCAACGACATTGATCAGACTATTGGCGCGCGGGGCTGAACATCTCCTGAACGGTGTGGCTTCGGCGCACCGCAAAGGGGTCCAATTGCCGACACCATTTGTGCTACTGTGCGCCTCCGGGGGGCCTGTCAAAACCAGGTCGGGAACGCATGCGAAGGCTGATTCTAAGCCTCACGATATTGCTGCTTGGCTGGGGTTTGGCGACGGCGCAAGAGAAGCTCGCGCCGCCGGCTGGCGGCACCGCTGAGGCGGAATCCGGCGAAGCTGCGGAGACAGAGGCCGGCGAGCCTACCGAGACGGCGGCCATCGAACCCGCCATGGAACTCCCGGAACGCAAGCCGCCCAAGCCCCCAGAGCCGAAGTCGAAAAAACTGCCGGGCGCCAGAGAGCTGTTCGCCTCCGTCCCCGGCCCTGCCAAGCTCGCGGCACGGGCAATTGGCTTTTATTCGAAGGGCTGCCTTTCGGGCGGTATCGCGCTTCCCCTCAACGGCCCCGACTGGCAGGTGATGCGCGTCTCGCGGAACCGCTACTGGGGCAGCCCGCAGCTCGTCGACTATATGGAGCGGCTTGCCAGCGACGCGCGCGCCCTCGACGGCTGGCCGGGCCTTCTCGTCGGCGACATGTCACAGCCGCGCGGCGGGCCGATGCTCACCGGCCATACCAGTCACCAAGTCGGGCTCGATGCCGACATCTGGCTAACGCCCATGCCGGACCGCATCCTTACGCTCCAAGAGCGGGAGGACGTCGAAGCGGTTTCGATGCTGAAGGATCCGTTGCACGTCGATCCGGAGAAGTTCACCGACGTGCATATCAAGCTCATCCGTCGCGCCGCGTCTTATAGACAAGTGGCGCGCATCTTCGTGCACCCGGCGATCAAGCGGTCGCTATGCGAGCGCGCCGAGGTCGCAGGCAAGGACACACGTTGGCTTGGCAAGGTGCGGCCGTGGTGGAACCACCACTACCATTTCCACGTCCGCCTCGGCTGCCCACGCGGCATGGCAGGCTGCAAGGATCAGCCGCCGGTGAAGGGCGATTCCGGCTGCGGCAAGGAGCTGGACGATTGGAACTCTATGCTGAAGAAGTCCTCGATCTGGCGGACGCAGCAAAACATCGATCCAAACGCCAAGCCGGGAATAAAGAAGAAGCCTTACCCCTTAAGAGATCTGCCGAAGGACTGCCGGACCGTGCTCACCGCGGGCGATTACGAGCTGCTCAGCGTCGATGATGAGTTGCCGCCCGTGGCCCTCAAGGCCGCCGCCAGCAAGGAGGCCGGGCCGGGCGTGCCGCTCTTCACCAAGACGCAGCTTCACAACGTGCTCAAGGGCGGCCAGGTCAACGTACCGATGCCAAACCGCAATCCCGTCCGCTAGGCAAGGCAACGCGCCTGAGCGTCTGAGGCGCTCCACGCCCCCTTCAACGCGCCTTGTTGGCGGGCGCCGGAGGTGGCAGCATGCCGCCCATGGCCACTCCCAAGAAGAAACCGGCGAAGAAGACGCCGCCGGCTAAGCAGAAATCCGCGCCGCGCAAAGCCGCGCCTAAAAAGGCTGCACCCAAGAATGCAGCACCCAAGAAGCCCGCGCCTGCTGCCAAGGCCGCGTCTTCGACACCGCGGGCGCGCAAGAAGCGGGAGATCTATCTTGAGGGTCACAAGCGCAAATTCCTGGTGGCGGTCGACGAGACCCCGGAATGCGATCGCGCCTTGGCCTTCGCGGCGAGCCGGGCCAAGCGCACCAAGGGCCAGCTGGCGCTGCTCTACGTCATCGAGCCGGAAGGCGAGGCCCTGCATTGGCTGGGCGTTGAGGACATGGCGCGCGAGGAGGGCCTCAGCAAAGCCAAGGCCGTGTTCCGGCTGTTCGGCCGCAAGCTCAAGGCCCTGGGCTTCGAGGCGCTCGTGCCGGAGGAGATCGTGCGGGAAGGCAGTAAGGCCGAGGAGATCACAAAGGCCATCGAAGAGGACCAGGATATCGGCGTCCTGGTGCTTGGCGCCTCAAGGGACCCCTCAGGCCCCGGACCGCTCGTGACCCATTTGGCGGGCGGCAAGCTCGCAGGGTCCTTCCCGGTGCCGATCACCGTGGTTCCGGGGCACCTGACGACCGAGGAAATCCTGGCGCTGGCCTGAGGCTAGGGGCAAGCGAATCGGCTTCAGATAGTGGTATAAGGGGCCCGCTCACCTTGATTTTGCGGCGCTGCAGACACATTTTTGGTGTAGAACTATTCTAATCTTGAACGATGTAGAGCAGCCCCGAACCCCGAGAAGATTGCCATGTTCATCCAGACCGAAGCGACGCCGAACCCTGCGACCCTGAAGTTCCTTCCGGGCCGGGCCGTGCTTGGCGAGGCAGACGCGATCGAGTTCCGCGACCAAACCGAAAGCGAAGGCTCTCCGCTCGCCGCGCGCCTGTTCGACATTGACGGCGTCACGGGCGTGTTCCTGGGCTCCGACTTCATCAGCGTCACCAAGGGCGATGGCGAGTGGCAGCATATGAAGCCCGCCATTCTCGGCGCCATCATGGAGCATTACCTCTCCGGCGAGGCGATGACCGAGGGCGACCCGGCACAATATGACGGGGTGAACGAGTCCTACGCGCCCGAAGACGAAGAGACGGTCAAGACCATCAAGGAACTCTTGGACACGCGCGTGCGCCCGGCCGTGGCGCAAGACGGCGGCGACATCACCTTCCAGGGCTATCGCGACGGCGTCGTCTATTTGCACATGCGCGGTGCCTGCGCGGGCTGCCCCAGCTCGACGGCGACGCTCCGTCACGGCATCGAGAACCTGCTCCGGCACTTTATTCCTGAAGTGCAAGAGGTCCGGCCGACTTGACGGCGAAGCTTCCAGATGCATCGCTCGATCAACTGTTCCGCGATGCGCGCTCGCGCGGCGCGTGGCAGGACAAGGACGTCCCCGATTCTCTGCTGCATGAGCTGGTCGACCTGGTGAAGCTTGGGCCGACCTCAGGCAATTGCAGTCCCGCGCGCTTTGTCTTCGTGAAATCCAAAAACGCGAAGGAGAGGCTGGAGCCGTATCTTTCGGCAGGCAATCGTGAGAAGACCATGAAGGCGCCCGTCTGCGCCATCATCGGCTACGACCTCGACTTCTACGAGCATCTGCCGACGCTCTTTCCGCACACCGACGCCAAGGCCTGGTTTGAAGGCAAGCCGCAGAAGATCGCCGACTCCGCCTTTCGCAACGGCACGCTGCAAGCCGCCTATCTCATCCTCGCGGCGCGGGGGCTTGGGCTCGATTGCGGGCCGATGTCGGGCTTCGACCAAGAGGGCGTCGATTTGGCGTTCTTTGCCGGGACCAATGTGAAATCCAATTTTCTGTGCAATCTCGGCTGTGGCAACGATGCGCCTTTGCGCCCGCGCGCGCCGCGCTTCGACTTCGACCAGATGGCGCAGATCGTCTAAGAAGCAGCCATGAACATCTTAGCGCTCGATACGAGCATGGGCGCCTGCTCCGCCGCGGTGTTGCGCGCTGGCGATGCGCGGAGGCTTGAGGCTCTTCAGGTCGAGATGCCGCGCGGACATGCCGAAGCGCTCATGCCGATGGTGGACGAGGTGCTGGCCGAGGCGGAGATCGGCGCGAGCGAACTCGACTTGATTGCCGCGACAGTCGGCCCCGGCAGCTTTACCGGCATGCGTATCGCCATTGCAGCGGCGCGCGGGCTTGCCCTCGTCACGAGCGCGAAGCTTTTCGGCACCGACAGTTTGAGCGTTATGGCGCGCGCGGCGCTTCTGGCCGGCGCGGACCCTCAAGGCCCGTTCGCCGTCGCCGTCGATGCCAGGCGCGGCATGCTCTATCTCGGTCTCTTCGACGAGACCGCCGCTAAGATGGACGGTCCGCTGCTCATCGCGCCGGACGACGCGGCGGCGATGCTCCCGAAAAATTTGGCGCTCGCGGTTGGAAGCGGCGCAGGCGCGCTCGCCGAATCTGCATCCGCCCGCGGTCTTTCCGTGGGCGCCACTTTAGAGACGCTGCAGCCGAGCGCGGCGGCGCTTGCCGAGATTGCGCATGAGAGGGGCGAGACCTGCGAGGTGTTGCGGCCGCTTTATTTGCGGCCGCCGGACGCCAAGCCGCAAGCGCCCACGCTGGAGCGACGCTGATGACCCGCACATGCGCCGTGAGCCGCGCCGGTCCGGGTGATGCCGCGCTGTTGGCGGCGCTCCATGCGCGCTGCTTCGCGAAGCCTTGGGACGAGATCGCCATGGCGCGGTTCGTCGCCGCGCCGGGCGTGCTGTGTCTTGTTGGAACGGCACCCCATGAGGTGGCGGCGCCAGCGGCGCTTCTGATCGCGCGGGCTGCCGCCGACGAAGCGGAACTGCTGACGATGGGCGTGATACCGGAACGCCGCCGCGCCGGGCTTGGCCGCGCGCTTCTGAGCCACGCACTTGCTGTGTTGTCGTCGCGCGGCGCTACGCAACTCTTCCTCGAAGTCGACGAGACCAACGCCGCGGCGGTTGCGCTTTACCGCGCATCTGGCGCGAAGCCCGCCGGTCGCCGGGAGCGCTATTACGAAAGCGGCGCGAACGCCGCCATCTTCAGCCTTGATCTTCGGTCCTGATCTTGAGACTTGATCTTGAGTCTCGATCTTGAGTCTTGCCCTTTGCCAGCCACCCTCCGATGATGGACGCGACCTGCGATGAGCCGCTCGAAACCCACCAACCCTAAAGGATCCATGTCCGGCGAGGCGACACGGGAAAGCAGGCTTGAGCGGCTTTGCGCCGACCGGGGCCTGCGCATGACCGGTCAGCGGCGCGTCATCGCCCGCGTGCTGTCCGAAGCACACGACCATCCGGATGTGGAAGAGGTCTATCGCCGCGCCAGCGCGGAGGATCCGCGCATCTCGCTATCCACGGTTTATCGGACAGTGCGCTTGATGGAAGGCGAGGGCATCGTCGAGCGCCACGACTTCGGCGACGGGCGCGCCCGCTACGAGCCGGCCGGGCACGACCACCACGATCACCTCATCAATATGAAGACCGGCGAGGTCATCGAGTTCAAAAATGAGGACATCGAGCGGCTGCAGGAACGCGTCGCCAAGGAGCTCGGCTTCCGGCTTATCGGACACCGCCTGGAACTCTTCGGCACGCCCCTAAAGAACGGCAAATAGCGCCGCAATATACCGCCTATTTCACCCTGTTTGACTTCCCGCGCGCGGCGGGACAATTTTGGCGAAGCGTCAATCAATGAAGAAGGGGGTGGCGTGATGGGTAGACGCATCGTTCTTGCCGCGATCGTGACATTGCTGAGCGGCATGGCCTTCGCCGGGCATGCTCTGGAGCCGGAAGCCGCGCCAGTGGCCAAGGAAGACAATTCGGTCGAGACGGACAACGCTGCGGCGTCTGTGACTGAGGTGACGGCCAGCCCTGCGCAGCCTGTCTCGACTCCAAGCCCCACAACGATTGTGGTGCCGGCACCCAAGGTCGAGGTGAAGATGCCGTCCGAACTCGACCTCTACATAGTCCCGGCGGCCACGCGCGAAGTCTGCACGACCCGCGACTGGGGCGCCGGCGAAATCGAGACCGACTGCCGGGTTCGTCCGGTCCCCATAATGCGCGCCGATCCGCAGCTCCGCGGTCTTTGCGTCACACGCTACGGTCAGCGGGTCTGCTATTGAGCACACGCGCGGTAGGCCGTTCTTGAAACGATATCGATGAAACGCGTGCGCGCATTTCTGGTGCTGGCGACATTTTTCGCCTTCACCCTCCCCTTGATGCCGCTGCAGTACCTGCTGGTGCGTACCGGCTCGCGCTTCGCCCGCAGCTTCCCGCATTGGTACCACCGTCAAGTTTGCAGGATCATCGGCATACGCCTCAATGTCGACGGGGAAGTCGCGGAGTCTCAAGGCGTGCTCATCGTCTCCAATCATGTCTCGTGGCTCGACATCACGGTGCTGTCGGCGGTCGCGCCCGTTTCGTTCGTGGCCAAACAAGAAGTCTCGACCTGGCCGTTCGTGAAATGGCTCGCCAAGCTGCAACGCTCGGTGTTCGTCGACCGCGAGCGGCGCACAGAAGTGGGCACCAAGGCCAACGAAATCCTGGAGCGCCTGGAAGCGGGAGACCACGTGGTGTTCTTCGCAGAAGGGACGTCCAGTGATGGCAACTCCGTCGTGCCGTTCCGCTCCGCATTGTTCGCAGCGGTCAAGCCGCCAGGCGGTGCGCCCATGGGATCGAAGGTTTCGGTGCAGACGCTGGCGCTGACCTACACGAAGCTCCACGGCCTGCCCTTGGGACGGCGCGGCCGTCCACAGGTCGCCTGGTACGGAGACATGGACATGGCAAGCCATGCCTGGAAGCTGCTCGGCCTTGGGCCGCTCGACGCCGATATCCGCATCGGCCCGCCTGTGCCGCTCGACGACTTCCCGGACCGCAAAGCGCTGGCGCGCTACACGGAGACGAAAGTCCGCAACGATGTCGTTGAGTTGTTGCGCGCGCGGCCCTCGCGATAGTCCGAGCCGCGCGCTTGTCTGCTAGATCGCGCGACGCAGGCGGATCGTGTCCATGACCGTCGCCGGCGAGAACGTCCCATCAGGCTGCTGCCGGATGAAGCCTGCCTTCGCGACGTTCGTCAGCGTGACGTGCACGCCGCGGTCGACATCGCCATTGGCGAAATAGCCTTCCTGCACCGCGATATGGCAGAGGTCCTCAAACGTCATAGCGCCCAACTCGCTAAGCTTGCGAATTAGAAAGTCCGCAAGAGGCGGCTGCTGGGGTGCTTGAGAGACCCTTTCCGCCGGACGGGGCTGTTCGTGTTCGCCCTCGCGCGCTGGCGCGGCGGCCAAAGGCGCACGCCGATAGATCTGCGGCGCAGCGGAACGCTGCTCGCCCTCGTCCTCATGAGCCCGCTCTTGAACGCGCTCATGAACACGCTCCTGAACTTGCTCTTGGCGAACCGGTACCGGGCCGGGGCGCCTCTGCGGCACGGCCTCCGCTGCATGCGGAGCGCGGTACTGCGCCGGCTCACGTGACGGGCGGCGTTGCGGCTCAGTGGCCCGGCCGTTCGCCTGACGATAAGGCTCCTGCTCCTGGCGGCGCTGGTACTCGGCCTCCGGGGCAGGGCGGCGATCCGGCTCTGCCTCGCGCACCGGATGGCGCTCCGCCACCGGCGGCGCCTGCCGCGGCTCGTCTTGGACGGGTGCGTCCGTCAGCCGCTGGTATTCCAGCTCCATGAGCGTGGTGACGGCCTCGAACTCGGACTGAAGATCCTCGATCCTCGCCTCGTGCTCCCGCTTCAGTTGTTCTTGACGTTTCTCGAATTGCGCTTGCGCCGCGCTTAGCTGCTCCTTGAGGAAGCTGGCACGGTCTTGTAGGTCCCCGCGAATATCACGCATCAAAATGCCCTCTGGTTACTGCACCTCGACAGAACGACACGCCGAATCGGATGTTTCGCAAGCACACAAAGGCCCGCCGTCCACCGCTCGGCAGTTACGCATTACTGTACGGAATTGCGCCGGACACAGCCTCAGCATCGGCGCCACTGCCGTCATTCTAGCCCTAACCATCTGCAGAGTCTCGCCTTTGGCGACTCAGACAGTTATGTCGAGCATCGGCGTAATTATTCTGCGCCCGCCCGGCCGCTCAAGGAGCAAATTCCCAAGACAAGACCAAGACACTTTTGGAACAAGTTCGATCCGCCACGCGGATGAGCCGTCATCATCTTGTCAAATCGGATGCACTTCAGCGGGTGGCGGGGCGTTTCTTCTGCCGCTTCCGAGGCTTCGCCTTTGACATCTCTGGCAAGAACGCCGCAAGCAGCCCGATCGCCGGCAAAAATGCGCACACGTGATAGACGAAGGTGATGCTCGTGGCGTCGGCCAGCCGGCCGAGCAGCGCCGCCCCGATGCCGGCAATGCCGAACGCGAGGCCGAAGAACAGCCCCGCCACCATGCCCACGCGGCCCGGCAACAGGCTTTGCGCATAGACAATGATGGCCGGGTGAGCGGACGCCAGGATAAGGCCGATCACCACGCTGAGTATGGCCGTGCCCACCAAGCCCACATAAGGCAGCGCGAGCGTGAAAGGCAGCACGCCGACGATCGACCACCAGATCACGCGGCGCGTGCCGATGCGATCACCGATGGGACCGCCGATTACGGTGCCTGCCGCCACGGCACCGAGGAACAGGAACAGGAACAGCTGCGCCGACTGCACCGTCAGGTCGAAAGTTTGGACCAGATAGAAGATGTAGAAGCTCGCGATCGAGGCCAGATAGAAGTGCTTGGAGAAGGTGAGCGTGACCAGGATGGCGATTGCCCGCGCCACCTCGCGGCGGCCAAGCGCGGCAATCGCCTCGCGTTCTTCGGGATGAGAGACCGGTTTCCACTTGAGCGCCTTGCCGTACCAGTTCCCGACCACCGACAGCAGCGCCATGCCGAGCAGAGCCACCACCGAGAACCAGGCGATCGAGCCTTGCCCGTAGGGAATTACGATGAAGGCCGCGAGCAGCGGTCCGAGCGCGGTCCCGAAATTGCCGCCCACCTGAAACACCGCTTGTGCCGTGCCGTGCCGCCCGCCCGAGGCGAGCCGCGCGACCCGGGACGACTCGGGGTGAAACACCGACGACCCCGTGCCGATCAGCGCGGCAGCGCCGAGTACCATCGCGTAGGACGAGGCGAAAGCGATGAGGATCAGGCCGGCCAGCGAGGAAGCCATGCCGACCACCAGCGAGTAGGGCGTCGGGTAGCGGTCGGTTACGTAACCGACGAGCGGTTGAAGCACCGACGCGGTCGCCTGGAAGGTGAAGGTGATGAAGCCGATCTGCGCGAAGTCGAGCGCAAGGCTCGTCTTGAGCATGGGATAGATCGCCAGGATCAGCGACTGAATCACGTCGTTCAGCATGTGGCACACGCTGATGGCGGCGAGCACCGCCACCGCGGTCCGCTGACCCGCCGCGCCTTCCTGCGCCGTGTGCCCTGTCTGCCTCGCCATCAGGAGAAACCCCGTTGAAATCCTGGTGCGCAGGATTGGGCCAAACCGCCCCTCAAGGGCAAGAGGTCATTTTCCCGTACAGGCCCAGGCGGGCTAAAATAGCGGGTCATGCAGCCGCTACTGATTATTCAACTCCTCGTCCTGATCGCCGTTGCCAACGCTGCGCCGCTCTTCTTGAAGAAGGCGATGGGGACGGCGCTCGACTGGCCGCTCGATGGAGGTTTGACGCTCACAGATGGCCACCCGCTGTTCGGTGTGTCCAAAACAATCCGCGGCATCGTTGCCGCACTTCTGACAACGCCTGCCGTGTCGGCGCTGATGGGGCTCGGCTGGGAGCTTGGCGCCTTGGTGGCCGCTTGCGCCATGGCAGGCGACCTCTTGTCGAGCTTCATCAAACGGCGGTTCGGACTTGCGCCCAGCAGTCAAGCGATCGGGCTCGATCAAATTCCGGAATCGCTTCTGCCGTTCATCGCGGCGAGCTGGCTGGTGCCGATAGGCGTGCTCGACATTGTGGCCGGCACGGCAATCTTCGCTGTCGGCGAACTCGCGGTGTCGCGCATCCTCTTCAGGCTGAACCTCCGCGAGGAGCCTTACTGACTGTAGTCTCTCGGCGACGCCGCAGGCGATGTAGCGTGACCTCGGGCGGACAGTTGAACCGTACCGGCACAACGGAGGAGCCGGCGCCGACCGCCGTGTAGCCGATCATGTCATGATGCCGCCAAGGTCCAGAACCGAGCGCGCGCGGCAGCACGGCGCTTAGGGTGATGGGAATGCCGCCGGGAAGGCAGATCTGCCCGCCATGAGTATGGCCGCTGATCAGCACATCGAAATCGGCGTGGGCGGCCTGACGATAGATCTCGGGTGTGTGCGTGACGAGGATCGAGAACTCCTCATGGGGAATGTTGTCGGCGGCCTTCTCAATATTCTCCATGCGATAGAAGTGCGCATCGTCGACACCCGCGAGATGGAGGCGTTCGTCGCCGCGCTCAATAGTGTCGGCCTCGTTGAGCAGCATCCTCACGCCCATCTCCTCCAATCGCGGCACCATGAGAATTGTGTCGTGATTGCCGAGCACACCATAGACCGGCCCCTTCAACTGGGCGCAGAGCTTCTCCATACCCGCAAGCGACGGCTCGTAGGGCCCCCAGGTGTTGCCGCGGTAGTCGCCCGTCAGAATGCACAGATCATAGGGGATGGTCGGGAGGAGCTGTATCAGGCGTGCCATGGCGCCTTCGCTCATGTCGACGTGAAGATCGCTGATCTGGAGAATGGATAAGCCGTCGAAGGCTTCCGGCAGATGGGGCGCGTCGATGAGGTTTTCGCGGACTTCAACTTTCGCCGCGTTGCGCAAGCCCCGCCAATAGAGCCCCGTGCCCATGAGAACCGCGCGGATGACGGCATGGCCTATCGTCAGATTCTCGATGTGGAAGAAGTTGATGCCCTGGCCGAAGACCTGCGCCTCGTGATCCTTCTCGACGCCGAGACGCTGGCGGGCATGGCGCCGACCAAGACGCTTCTCCAGGAGTGAAAGAACGGCTTCGTCGGTCATCGATCCCGGGTGCGCTCCATTGCAGCAGACTTGCCAAACCAAAGCTCAAGGGCAAGGGGTCATTTCGACAACCAAGGATATCCAACCTGTCGCGGCTGCGGACGGGGAAAATGCCCGGCGTGCGCTACGAGACCATCGCAAAGATTTACGAGGCGCTCGACGTCAAGCGGCCCAGCGGGCGATCTCCGTATGATCAGGGTAGTAGCGTCCCGCCATATGGCCGACATAAGCCTTGAGATTGGCGTGCCGCTCCGCGGCTTCGCGCAAAGGTGTCTCGAACAGCGGACAGAGGGCGCCGGCAAAAAATGCGAATGCCGTGGCGTCGAGCCCGGTCGGCTCGTCTCCCATCATATATGGCTTGCCGGCAAGAAACGCGGCCGCGGCATCGAGCGACTGTTTCCCGAGCGCGACAATCTCTTCTTGCGCGTGACGCCCCATGCCTTGGCCCCGCAGCTCGGCCTTGATCTGCCGGCGCGCCATACGTGGAACAATGAGCCGCATCGGCAAAGGGATGCGTTCGAAGAATTGCGCCATCCCGGCCGCGAAGTTTGCATCGTCGACCCAGCGTGAGTGCAAGACGGTCCAATAGGTGTGGTCCTCAAGCATCTTCTCGAAGGCCCAGGCGACAGCCCGCTGCTCGTCATCGAGCCCCTTGTCGAAGTCGACCCCGTATTTCTTTTCCAAGTGCCAACCAATGAAGGTGGAGTCGGCGATTCTTTCGCCGTCGTCGTCGATGTAAGGAAGCTTGCCTTTCGGGGCTTTGTTGAAGCCGCTCGTGTCGACCGCGAATTCGAGATCCGCCATCTTCAGCAGCGTTTCGACCTTGGTGACGAAGGGGCTGACGTCAGGAAGCCCAAAGGCGGATCCAAAGGCGTAAAGGGTGATCATCGGTGCTCCCATGGGCGATCAAGACCAGGCGCCGATTGTCCAAGCTGGCGGTGTCAGGATCGTGGCGGCGGGGCAGGCGCTTCTTGGCGAGCGGAGCGCCGAAAGCACAAGTGCCTGGCGGAGAGAGAGGGATTCGAACCCTCGGAACGCTTGCGCGCTCAACGGTTTTCGAGTTCTAAGACTCTCGTGCCGATCTGTACCGCGCAGTAGCTAAACTTCATCTTCTGATGGGCTTTCTTTAACCAAAAATGCGCTGTTGTGACAGCCTATGCCGTGCTGTGCCATGCGGTTCGTTTGCCATTCCGTTTGCAAATAGTCCTGTCCCAATGCTTGCTGAGCAAGTCCGCTGTTGGGGCAAAGTGGCCATTTCTCATACTGGACTAAAAATGTCAGCTAATGACCCAGAGCCTCAGACAACTGCCGAGCAGGGTTGGTGATCACCGTATTCGGCAGTGTGGCAATTGACACAGCGTCGAACGGAGGCCGGGTCTAGAATTCCTTCCATGCTCAAGAAAGGCTTGAGCAGCCAAGCGAAGGAGACACCACGATGACTATGACCCACAAGGTACTGAAAGTGGCAGCTGCAAGCGCAATCCTCGCTCTTACCGCTGCTAACATTCCCGCCCGTGCCGACGACAGTGTCCAGAATTTGGGGCCGGTCGGACCGAGCGAACCAATTCTCGCAACCTTCGGCAATAAGCAGCTCGTCGCGTCGTTTGCTACTGGCGATGGTGCTTGCGACATGCAGGCGGTGGTATGGAATGCGGACGATATCGATGCAAGATCCGCATCGCGACTTCATGTGCGCGTCAGCTCAGGTCAACGCGCTGAGATCGACGGCTCGACGAACGAGTCGATTACGCTCCATTGCGGTGAGTCCGCACAAACCCTCGCAGTTGTGACTGCAGATATGGAAGTCGCCGCCAAATGAGTGAGCTAAATTGTAGAGAGGTATAGAGGTCCCGGATGTTGCTGAGTCTGGGACCTCTCACTTTTTGGCGGAGAGAGAGGGATTCGAACCCTCGAGACGGTTACCCGCCTACACGCGTTCCAGGCGTGCGCCTTCAACCACTCGGCCACCTCTCCTAAAGGCGCCGCACTATAGCGAAGCGCACCTTCCGTTCAAGCGGAGCGGCCAGGACGCCAGGACGCGGCCTCGAAGCGTTTGAACGGGACCGGCCAATGGCTTATGTAAGCGGAAACACGGGATCGGCCACTCTCGCCCATGCGTTTTGTCCTTCGAATACTCGGTGTCTGGCTGCTTTTGCTGGCCATGGTTGCCGCCGTCGTTGACGCCACAAAAAGCCTGGCGGGCGGCGGCGCGTGGGTGGTGACGCCCATGGGCGATCAATGGCGCCAGCTCGCGCCAGAATCGCTGCAGGCAACGCGGCAATGGATCATCGCCAATGCCGGAGACTGGCTGTGGGATCCGATCATGGTCTCGATCCTGGCCGCACCGACCTGGGTGGTATTCGGCATTCTCGGCGTGTTTCTGTATTGGCTCGGCCAGAAGCGAAAAGAGGTCGAGGTCTTTATCAACTAGCGGGAATGTGAAGGACGGGCCGCCTGAAACCCGTCGAGGGAGCTCCTATGTTTGAAGCTATACGGAGAGCCCTCATGCAAAAGTCCCTCAACGTTCCCAGCGCCGCAGAGGCCTTGCCCGGCCGGCCCGATCCCATCCCCACGGCGCAGACCCATTTTGTCACCGGCGCCCCCCTCAAGGGCCCGTATCCCGAAGGCGCCGAGACGGCCCTGTTTGGGCTTGGCTGCTTCTGGGGCGCGGAGCGCAAGTTCTGGGAGATCCCAGGCGTGCTGGTGACGGCGGTGGGCTATGCGGGCGGACACACGCCGAACCCGACTTACGAAGAAGTCTGCTCAGGGAGAACTGGGCACACCGAGGCCGTGCTTGTGATCTTCGATCCGAGGCAAGTCAGCTTCGACC
The DNA here is from genome assembly GCF_041573655.1 of Methyloceanibacter sp. Classification (GTDB taxonomy): domain Bacteria; phylum Pseudomonadota; class Alphaproteobacteria; order Rhizobiales; family Methyloligellaceae; genus Methyloceanibacter. The sequence goes on along the minus strand of NZ_JBFFQD010000006.1, from coordinate 64,453 downwards.
AGCTCCTGAAGACATTCTGGGAAAGCCACAACCCGACCCAAGGCATGCGCCAGGGCAACGATGTCGGCACGCAGTACCGCTCGGGCATCTACTACTCTTCGGAGGACCAGAAGCAGGCTGCAGAAGCGTCCAAGGCGGCTTATGACGAAGCGCTTCGGGGAAACGGCATGGGTCCGATCACCACGGAGATCGAAGCAGCGCCGAAATTCTACTTCGCCGAGGACTATCACCAGCAATATCTCGCCAAGAATCCGGCCGGCTATTGCGGGCTCGGCGGCACGGGCGTCTCTTGTCCTATTGGCACCGGCGTCGACGCTTAGCTTCGGATAAAGCCGACAATGTCCTTGGTCTTGGCCAGGATCGGGTTGGCGATGCCGCGGGCGCGGGCAGCGCCGTCCGCCAAGATGCGGTCGATCTCGACCGGGTCGGCCATCAAGCGGCGCATCTCATCGCCAATCGGCGTGAGCTTCTCGGTAGCCAGCTCCGCGAGCGCGCCCTTGAACGCCGAGAACGGCTGGTTGCCGTAGTCGGCAAGCACGGTTTCTTTGTCCGTTCCCGCCAGCGCCGCATAGATGCCGATGAGGTTGTCGGCTTCCGCGCGACCCTCCAGCCCCTTCACCTCGGACGGCAGCGGTTCGGGATCGGTCTTCGCCTTTTTGATTTTCTTGGCGATGGTGTCGCCATCGTCGGTGAGATTGATGCGGCTGAGATCGGACGGGTCCGACTTCGACATCTTCTTGGTGCCGTCGCGGAAGCTCATGACGCGCGTGGCGGGACCGGCGATGATCGGCTCGGGCAGCGGGAAGAAGCCTCCCGGATAATCTTCACGCGCGATCGTCTTGGCGAAGTCGTTGTTGAACTTCTGCGCGATGTCGCGGGCGAGTTCCAAATGCTGCTTCTGGTCCTCGCCCACGGGCACGTGCGTCGCGTGATAGAGCAGAATGTCGGCGGCCATCAGGTTCGGATAGACGTAAAGCCCGGCGGAGGCCTTCTCGCGATCCTTGCCCGCCTTCTCCTTGAACTGGGTCATGCGGTTGAGCCAGCCAAGCCGCGCGACGCAGTTGAAGATCCAGGCGAGCTCGGCGTGGCCGGACACCTGGCTCTGGTTGAAAATGATCTGGCGCGCCGGGTCGATGCCCGACGCAATAAAGGCCGCGGTCACCTCACGGATGTTGTGGCTGAGTTCGTCCGGGTCCTGGAACACGGTGATGGCGTGGAGATCGACCACGCAATAAAGGCACTCGTGCTCCTCCTGGAGCGCCACGAAGCGGGTGATGGCGCCGAGATAATTGCCGAGATGGAGATTTCCGGTCGGCTGCACGCCGGAGAAAACGCGCGTCTTATGTTTGGACGTTTCTTGCATGCCGTGCCCTTGAGTTTCGCGGGGTTATGGCTCGCGAGCGGCCTCAGCGCAAGGGCGCGCACGTGACTATCCGCACGCCGCTTCCATTTCGCGAATCTGGTCGGCGATATCGACCGTGCGCTGGGCCATGGCGAAGTGTAACCGCTCGACCATGTGCCCATCGACCACGATGACGCCCTTCTTCTCGTTCTCCGGCTGGCCGAAGGCGTCGATGATCTTGCGCGACCAGTCGACCTCCTCTTGCGTGGGCGAGAAAATCTCGTTGCAGGGGACGACCTGGCTCGGATGGATCAGGGTCTTGCCATCCATGCCGAGAATTCGGCCACGCTCGCATTCATCGCGCAGTCCTTCATCGTCACGGAAGTCGTTGTAGACGCCGTCGAGAATGTCGAGCTTGTAGGCGCGCGCGGCGACCAAGGTCATGGCGAGCCAAGGCACCACGGCGAAGCGGTCATGGAGCGCGCGGGCGCGCGATTCCTTGATGAGATCGTTGGTGCCCATAACGAGGCAGCACAGGCGGTTCTCTGCGTGCACCGTAGTCGCGGCGATGGTGCGCGCATTCAGGATCGCCATGGGCGTTTCCATCATGGCCCATAGGCGCACCTTTTGCGGCGCGTGCACGCTTTGCAGGATCTTAGCGGCGGAGATGATGTCGCCGGAATGGACGACCTTGGGCACGAGGATCGCATCGGGCGCGGCGTTGCAGGCGGCGATGAGATCGTCGGTGCCCCACGGCGTCTCCAGCGCGTTGACTCGGATCACCACCTCGCGGCCGCCATAACCCCCGGCCTTCACGGCGGCGCAGACCTGCTCGCGAGCCATGACCTTGGCGTCCGGCGCCACCGCGTCCTCGAGGTCGAAGATCAGCGCGTCGGCTGGGATGGTCTTGGCTTTTTCGAGCGCCCGCGCATTCGATCCGGGCATATAGAGCGCGCTGCGGCGCGGTTTGCCTTCCATATGCTACTCTCCACTTTTGTTGCGCTGCAACATAACGAGGGTGCAACGCCGCGCAACCCCAACTTTGACCGAACTCAGCGCCCTAGCACTTCCTTCAGGAGGGTTCTGGGCTTTAGAGCGCCGGCCAGCGCGCCGGCCACGAGATAGGTGAGAAGCCCTGCAAGGATGAGCGCGGCCAACGCCAAGACCTGGACGAGGAGCCCGGCCTCTGGCGCGAACCAAGGGGCCAGCGCGCCCGTGAGCCACCAGACCACTGCGCCCATGGCGATGCTCGCCAGCACGATGCCGAGAAATGCGCGCCGGAACGCATCGTCGAGCGCGAACTCGCCGCGGGCGCGCAGCCCCATGATGAGAAGGCTGGCATTGATCCAGCCGGCAATGCTCGCGGCGATCGCAATGCCGACGGCGCCAAGCGCGGTGAATAGCGCAATAGCCAGCACAGCATTGGCGCCGAGCGCGATGCCGGCATAGGTCATCGGCGCCTTGGTGTCCTCGCGAGCGAAGAAGCTCGGATGCAGCACTTGCACCATGACGTAGGCCGGCAAGCCAATGGCGAGCGCTGCCAGCATGTCGGCGCTCGCGCGGGCATCGATCGTGGTGAAGGCACCGCGTTCGAACAGCACGCGCATGATGGGGCTCGAAGCAATAAACAGCGCGACGGCGGCGGGAAGCGCGATCAACAGCGCGAATTCCAGCGCGCGGTTTTCGCTGGTGACGACGGCCTCAGTGTTGCCCGCGCGAAGCTTCTTGCTCAAGTCGGGCAGCAGAACCACGCCGACCGCGACGCCGATGATGCCGAGAGGTAACTGAAAGATGCGTTCGGCGTAATAGAGCCACGAGACGACCCTGTCTTGGAAGCTCGCGATGATGGTCGAGATGACGATCATCACTTGCGCCATGCTGCCGGCGATCACGCCCGGCACGGCGAGATGCACTAACCGTTTCATATCCGCCGTCCATTGCGGGCGTTCGAGCCGCAAGCGAATGCCGGCCTTCGCCGCAGCGAAGGTGACCACGGCCACCTGCAGCAGACCCGAAACGGCGATGCCCCAAGCCAGCGCGACACCGGCGGCGGACTGTTCGCCGCGCCCCGTCGCCATGAGCCAGAGCAGAACGGCGATGAGCACGATGTTCAGCAGGCTCGGCGCAAAGGCGGCATAGGCGAACCGCCCCAGCGCGTTGAGAAGGCCCGTGTAGAGCGCGACCCAGGACATGAACACGAGATAGGGGAACGCGATGCGGGCCAGAGTCACGGCAAGCTGGAGTTTGTCGGGATCCTCGGCAAAACCGGGCGCCAGCAGAAGGATCAGCCAGGGCATGGCGATCTCGGCGAGGATCGTGAACACGACGAGCACCAGCGTGAGCCCGGACAGCGCCTTGGCGGCAAAGTCCTGTGCCGCTTCGGACCCTTCGGCATGAAGGCGCTTGGAGAACAGCGGGATGAAGGCCGCGTTGAACGCCCCTTCGGCAAAGAGACGCCGGAACATATTCGGCACGCGGAACGCCACAAAGAATGCGTCGGTGATGGAGGACGCGCCAAGGATGGCGGCGATGAGCACGTCGCGGACGAAGCCGAGCATGCGGCTGATGACGGTCATCCCGCCGACGGTGGCGAACCCCCGATAGAGTTTCATGGGCGCTTACGCCGACGCGAGTTCCGATTTCTGACGGGCGGCAAGCACCTTCGTCAACCGCTCGCGGATGAGCAGATCGCGCGAGGAACTGGTGATCTTCTTGCCGGTCAGGTTGGTCACGTAGAAAACATCGACGGCCTTCTCGCCGAAGGTGGCGATGTGGGCCGAGGCGATGTCGAGGTTGAGATCGGAAATCTCGCGCGTGACATCGTAGAGAAGACCGGGCCGGTCGAGCCCGTTGATCTCAATGACGGTCAGCGCATCGGACAACGTGTTGTCGATGACAACTTGTGGTTCGACAGTGAAGGCCGAAAGCCGCGACTTCGGCTTCTTCTTCGCGCGAATGAGATCGATGGCGCGTGTCTCACCCTTCAACATGCGTTCGATCGAGACCGCGATCTTCCGGGCGCGGCGCTCCTCGTCCTCGGCGTGGTCGAATTCGCGCTCCAAGTGAATGGTGTCGAGGGCCATGCCGTCGCGTGTCGTCGAAATCTGCGCGTCCACAATATTGGCGCCTGCGCCCGTGCATGCGCCCGCGACCATCGCAAGCAGGCGTGGATGGTTGGGCGCTAGCAGCGTGAGCTCGGTCACGCCGCGGAAGGCGTCGGTCGAGATGCGCGTCACGACCTCGCGGTTTTGCCCCTCGGCATCGCGTACGAGTTTGGCGTGCTCGGTAATGACGTCGAGATCGGTCCTGAGCCAATAGCCCGGATAGTGGCGATCGATGAAACGCTCCAGCTCTTTCTTTGGCCAGTCGGACAAGCGCTCGCGCAGCGCGTCCTGTACGCGGGCCATGCGCTCTGTGCGGGTGAGCTCGGTGTGTCCCCCGCCTAGCAGCGGCTCGGTCTCGAAATACAGCGTCCGCAGGAGTTGACCCTTCCAGCCGGTCCAGGTGCCGGGCCCCACGGCGCAGATATCGGCCACGGTGAGGATCAGAAGAAGCTTCAGCCGTTCGCGGCTCTGCACAAGCTCGGCGAAATCGCGGATTGTCTTTGGGTCGTTCAGATCGCGGCTTTGGGCGAACAGGCTCATGGTGAGATGATGCTCGACCAGCCAGGTGGCGGTTTCGGTTTCCGAATCCGTCAGCCCGAGCCGCGGTCCGATCTCGCGGGCAATGCGCGCGCCGGCGATGGAGTGATCCTCATCTCGCCCCTTGGCAACATCGTGCAGAAGCGCGGCCACGTATAACGCCCGGCGGTTGTCGATCGTGCGAACGACTTCGCTGGAGACCGGATGCTCAGTGGCGTAACGGCCGCGTTCGATGTCCGATAGATAGCCGACCGTACGCAGCAAATGCTCGTCCACCGTGAAGTGGTGGTACATGTTGAACTGCATCATCGATACGACACGGCCGAAGTCGGGAATGAACCGGCCAAGCACGCCCGCCTCGTTCATCTTGCGCAAGATGGCTTCCGGATCGCGGGAGTCCATCAGCAGCTTCAAGAACAGGCGGTTTGCGGTTGGGTCGTTGCGCAGCTTGTCGTCAATCAGCCGGAAGTTGGATCGGATCTGACGCAGCACTTGCGGCGCGGTGCCCGCCTTGTTCTCATCGGCAACGACAAACAGGCGAATGAAATTCACCGGGTCCTTGACGAAGGCATCCTTGTCGACCGTGGAAACGCGGCCGGTCTCGATGCGGAAGTCCGACGTGCGCCTGAGCTTAGCGCGCCGCTTCCAGCTAAAGGAACCAAGCAATGTGTCGAGCGCCGGGATGGACTTCAGCTGCTTCAGCTCCAGCGCGGTGCAGACGATGCGGGTCAGCTGGCCGACTTCCTTGGCAATAAGAAAGTAGTGCTTCATGAACCGCTCGACGCCGCTGAGCCCGGCGTGTCCGCGATAGCCGAGGCGATCGGCCATAGCGCGCTGAAGATCGAAGCTCAGGCGTTCTTCCGGCCGGTCGGTGAGAAAGTGCAGGTGACATCGCACTGTCCATAAGAAGAACTCACAGCGCCGAAAGCTCCGGTACTCATGCCGCGTGAACACGCCCGCCTCGACGAACTCTTCCTCCGCCTGGTCCGGATAGAGATGTTTGGCCAGCCAGTGCAGCGTGTGCAGATCGCGTAAGCCGCCCGCGCCATCCTTGATGTTGGGTTCGACCTGGTAGCGCGAGGCGCCCGTGCGCGAGTGCCGCGCATCTTGCTCGGCGAGCTTGGCCTCGATGAAGGCGCGCGCGTCGTTATCGAGAACGTCGCGGCGGAACTTGTGCTGAAACTCCGCAAAGAGGCGTTCGTCGCCGAGAATGAGCCGCGCGTCGAGCAACGCCGTGCGGATTGTCATGTCCTCAAGGCTGAGCCGGACGCACTGTGTGATGGTCCGCGTCGCGTGACCGACTTTGAAGCCGAGGTCCCAAAGAATGTAGAGCATGTACTCGGCCACGCTCTCGCCCCAGGCCGTCTGCTTGTAGGGAAGCAAGAACAGCAGATCGATATCGGAGCCCGGCGCGAGCAGGGCGCGGCCGTAGCCGCCTTGCGCGACCACCGCCATGCGCTCGGCAGAAGATGGGTTTTGGACCCGGTAGATGTGCTGCGTGGTCACGTCGTAGATCAGGCGGATCAGCGCGTCCTGGAAGTCCGACAGACCGCCGGCGCATTTGCGTCCATCACCGTTGTGCTTGAGCTGCTGCTCCGCGACCTCGTGCGCCTCGGCGACGAGCGGTTTCAGATAGGCAACCAGTTCCGCGCGGAGCTGCGTGTCCTGTCCGGCATGCTTGCGCGCGAGTTCGCCGGTCTCCTGGCGGAGGAGATCGAAGTCAAAATACGGCGCTTGTCTTGACACGGGCTGGTCCATAGTGGGCAACGACTTTAGCATATCAACGGTTTACGACCCGCCCTCAAGCAAGGTCTTGAGACGGTAGAGGGCTTCAAGCGCCTCCTTGGGTGTCATGCAATCTGGCCGCAAGCTTTGCAAGGCCTGCTCGATGGCGGATTGCTCATCGAGGCCGGACGGCGCCTTGGTGGCCTGAAAGAGCGGCATGTCGTCGGCCAAATCGGCGGGCTTGGAGCGCCCATCGGTTTTCTCCAGCTCGGTGAGGACTTCACCCGCGCGAGCCAGCACCGGCCCCGGCAGGCCGGCGAGCTTGGCGACATGAATGCCGTAGGAGCGGTCGGCGGCGCCTCCGACGACGTGATACAGAAAGACGATCTCGTCGCGCCACTCCTTTACCTCGACCGTGGCATTGGCAGCATGGGCCAGTTTGTCGGCGAGCGCGGTCAGCTCGTGGTAGTGCGTGGCGAACAGCACGCGGGAGCGGTTGACCTCGTGCAGATATTCGAGCGCCGCCCAGGCGATGGACAGACCATCGAAGGTCGCGGTGCCCCGGCCGATTTCGTCCAGCACCACGAAGGAACGCGCAGTCGCTTGATTCAAAATGGCGGCGGTCTCCACCATCTCGACCATGAAGGTGGAGCGGCCGCGCGCCAGATCGTCGGCTGCACCGACGCGGCTAAACAGACGATCGACAATGCCGACATGCGCGGACTTCGCGGGCACAAAGGCGCCCGCTTGCGCAAGCACGACGATGAGCGCGTTCTGGCGCAGGAACGTCGACTTGCCGGCCATGTTGGGCCCGGTGACGACGAGGATGCACGTACCGGTGCCGATACCTTCACCTAGATGGCAGTCATTGCCGACGAAGCTTGCGCCATCGTTGCGCTCCAGCGTTTGCTCGACGACCGCGTGGCGCGCCTCTTCGACGTCGAAGGCGGCGCTGTCGTCAACGTCCGGACGCACATATCTCTGCTCGACAGCCAGCTCGGCGAGCCCCGCGTAGTGGTCGAGCTCGGCGAGAGCGGCGCTCGCTGCAGACAGTGCCTGCTCCTCGGCGAGGACGTCTTTCGTAAGCGTGGCAAAAATATCGAGTTCGAGCGCGAGCGCGCGGTCGGCGGCCGAGGTGATGCGCGCGTCGAGCTCCGCGAGTTCGGATGTCGAGAACCGCACCGCGTTTGCCATGGTCTGGCGGTGAACGAACGTTTCCACATGCGGCGGCTTGGTGAGCGTTGGCGCATGCAGCGCCGTGACCTCGACGAAATAGCCGAGCACGTTGTTGTGGCGCACTTTGAGGGACTTGACGCCGGTTGCCTCCGCGTAGGTCGTCTGGAGTCCCGCGATCACTTGCCGGCTGCCGTCACGCAATTGCCGATGCTCATCCAGATCGGGATTGAAGCCGTCACGGATGAAGCCGCCGTCGCGGGCGTTGACGGGAAGCGCGTCGGCAAGCGCCGCAACCAAGGCCTGTTCCATCCCGGACGGCGCGGCGGCAAGGCGTTCGGCGATCCCCATCAACTCGCGCGGCAGGCCGAGCGCCTCGCTTGCGCGCAAAATATGTGTGGCGAGATCGTGCGCGGCGCGGATGCTCGCCGCTACAGCGCCGAGATCGCGGGGGCCGCCTCGGCCCAACGCCAGCCGTGCAAGCGCGCGAGAAAGATCGGGCGCGGCTTTCAGCGCCTCGCGGAGCTCCTGGCGCAACCGCGGCTCGTCAACGAGATAGGCGACCGCATCGAGGCGTGCATTCACGGCCTCGACATTCGTCAAGGGGCTGGCGAGACGGCTGCCCAACTCGCGTGCGCCGGCGGCGGTGACGGTGCGGTCAATGGCGGCGAGAAGGCTGCCGTTCCGTGCGCCCTGGTTGGAGCGCGACAGCTCGAGATTGGTGCGAGTCGCGGCGTCAATAAGAAGGAGGCTCCCTGCCGCTTCTTTTCGCGGCGGTCGCAGCAGCGGCGCACGCCCCACTTGCGTGATCTCCACATAAGTGAGGAGGCCGGCGAGCGCGGCCAATTCGCCCCGCGTGAAGTCGCCGAAGGCATCGAGCGCGGCCACGCCAAGCCGCTCTTTGAGCGCGCGTTCTCCGCGCACGGAGTCGAAATGGGCGCGCGGGCAAGGCGTGAGCGCGGCGCCGGCCTCATCGACATGGCGGCGAATATCGTCATCGCCCGCGAGATCCTCACCAACGAGAACCTCGCCGGGGCGAATGCGCGACAGCTCCCCGGGCAGATCGGTGAGACGCGCAGAGGCGGCAAGGAGTTCTCCGGTGGAGATGTCGATGGAGGCAAGCGCGAAGACGGGTTCGGCGCCTTCCTTATGAGGTGCCCGGAACAGCGCGGTGAGGAAATTATGTGCCCGGGCATCGAGCAGCGACTCCTCGGTGAGCGTCCCGGGCGTCACCAGGCGGACGACATCGCGCCGTACCACGGCCTTCGGCCCGCGCTTCTTGGCGTCCGCCGGGTCCTCGGTCTGCTCGCACACGGCAACCCGGTGCCCTTGGGCGATCAGCCGCTGGAGGTAATCGTCCGCCGCGTGCACCGGCACGCCGCACATGGGGATGTCCTGCCCAAGATGCTTGCCGCGCTTGGTCAGCGCGATCCCGAGCGCGCGCGAGGCGATTGCCGCGTCCTCGAAGAACAGCTCATAGAAATCGCCCATGCGGTAGAACAGCAGGCTGTCGGCGTTGGCCGACTTGATCTCCAGGTACTGCGCCATCATAGGCGTAGCGCCTTGAACCGGCGTGGCGCTAACAGCCCCCGCTTTGGTGGCAGCGCTCCCCGAGGCCGCGCGTGCGCCTCCGGCCGTGGTCTCGCTCTGGGCCATGTTCCAAGGGTGGTATCTTCTCGTTCCGGACCGCACAAGCCCGCGCCACGGCAGAGTTGGGGAAAGGGCTTTTCCCCGGCAAGTGCCTCCTCTAGGGTGCGCGGCCTTGGCCTATTTTCCAGGAGTTTAGCCATTACCCGTCCGTCCAACCGCGCCGTTGACGCGCTTCGTCCCGTGACCCTCGAACGCGCCGTGTCGCGCCAGGCGGAGGGCTCTTGCCTCGTTCGTTTTGGCGAGACCCATGTCTTGTGCACGGCCACGGCCGGCGAGTCGGTGCCGCCCTGGCTGAAGGGGTCGAGCCGCGGCTGGGTGACGGCGGAGTACGGCATGTTGCCCCGCGCCACCAATGAGCGCATGCGTCGCGAGGCGGCGGCGGGCAAGCAGTCTGGCCGCACCCAGGAAATCCAACGCCTGATCGGCCGTTCCTTGCGCGCGGTGACGGATCTCGCCGCGCTCGGCGAGAAGCAGATCATCATCGACTGCGACGTGCTCCAGGCCGACGGCGGCACCCGCACGGCCGCCATCACGGGCGCCTGGGTGGCACTCCACGATGCGGTCGCCTGGATGGAAGCGCGCAACATGATCAAGGGCAAAGTGCTGCGCGATCATGTGGCGGCCGTCAGCTGCGGTCTTTATGGCGGCGAGGCGGTGCTCGACCTCGACTACGCCGAGGATTCGGAGGCCGACGCCGACGCCAACTTCGTGATGACGGGCTCCGGCGGCATCGTCGAGGTCCAGGGTACGGCTGAGACGGAGCCGTTTGCCCAAGAGCAGTTCGATCAGCTGATGTTGCTCGCGCGGGGCGGGATCGCCGAGCTCGTCGAACTCCAGAAGCTCACAGTTGCTTAAGCCCGGCGCCCTTCACCGCGGCTCGAAGCTGGTCATCGCCAGCCACAACGAAGGCAAAGTGCGCGAGCTGGGCGAACTGTTTGAACCCTACGGCATTGAATGCGTCTCGGCCGGAAGTCTTGACCTGCCCGAGCCCGAGGAAACCGGCAGCACGTTCGAGGAGAATGCGCTCCTCAAGGCGCGCGCGGCGGCGGCGGATGCCCAATTGATGGCGCTGGGCGACGACTCTGGGCTTGAAGTGGAGGCGCTCGGCGGCGCACCCGGGATCTACTCCGCACGCTGGGGCGGGGCGGAGAGAGACTTCGCCAAGGCCATGGTCAAAGTGCACGAGGAACTTGAGAAGACCGGCGGCGCCTATACACGCGCCAACTTCACCTGCGCGCTGGCTCTCGCCGCACCGAACGGCGAAGACATGGTGCTCACAGGCAAAGTCTTCGGCGCGATCCACTGGCCACCGCGCGGTGACCGCGGTTTCGGGTATGATCCGATCTTCATGCCGGATGGTCACGACGAGACCTTCGGCGAGATGGACCGCGAGCTAAAGAACGCGCTGTCGCACCGCATGCGCGCTTTCGAGCAGTTGATCGAGGCTGCCTACTCCAATGTCGAATGACGAGCCGTTCGGAGTTTATGTGCACTGGCCGTTCTGCATGGCCAAATGCCCCTATTGCGACTTCAATTCGCATGTGCGCCATGGCGGCATCGAAGAGGCACGGTTCCTCGACGGCTATCTGAGTGAGCTGCGGCACTTCGGATTGCGCGCACCAGGGCGCGCCGTCTCAAGCATCTTCTTCGGCGGCGGCACGCCGTCGCTGATGCGTCCACACACCGTCGAGGCGATCCTCGATGCGATCGCTTCGCATTGGACGATTGCCGACGACGTGGAGATCACGCTCGAGGCAAATCCCACCAGCGTCGAGGCGGAGAACTTCGCCGGTTATGCGGCTGCCGGCATCAGCCGTCTGTCGCTCGGCGTGCAAGCACTCGACGATGCGAGCCTGAAGGCGCTTGGCCGCCAGCACACAGCGGACGAGGCGCTCGCCGCACTCGGTCTCGCCAAGCAGGCCTTCGGCCGCGTATCGTTCGATCTGATCTATGCGCGCGAAGGTCAGTCACTCGAAGACTGGCGCGCGGAGCTGACCCGCGCGCTTGACTATGCCGCCGATCATCTCTCGCTCTACCAGCTCACCATCGAGGACGGCACACCGTTCGCCGCGCGTCATGCCGCGGGGACATTGCGTGTGCCGGAGAGCGACGAGGCCAGCGCGATGTATCTCTTGACGCAAGAGCTCTGCGAGGCGGCGGGGCTGCCTGCGTATGAGATCTCCAATCACGCGCGCCCCGGATCGGAGTCGCGGCACAATCTTCTTTATTGGCGCGGCCACGACTATGCGGGTATCGGCGCCGGCGCCCATGCACGCCTCACAGAGAACGGCGTGAAGCGTGCGCTTTCCACCCTGAAATCGCCGGAGGGCTGGCTGACGCAGGTCGAAGCGGAGGGCCATGGGCTTTGCGGCGATGAGGCACTGAGCCGCCAAGAGACGGCGGAGGAGTATCTCCTCATGGCGCTGAGGCTCACCGAGGGGCTGGACCTTGAACGCCTCTCGGTCTTGAGCGGGCGCGCCATCGACGCGACCCGGCTTGATGCGCTGGAAGGCGATGGCCTGCTGGCGCGGAACGGCGCGCAGCTCAAAGCAACACCGTCCGGCCGGCTTGTGCTCGAACGGCTGATCCTCGAACTCGCCGCCTGAGGCCTCGACAATGGCAAAGCACGATCAGAACAAGGACGATCGTGACGCGATCCTCGCACGGGTCGGCGAGGCCTTGGGCGAACTCCTCGACCGGCCGCTCGCGCCGGGGCTTTATCTCGTCGCCACACCCATTGGCAATCTGGGCGATACATCACTTCGGGCGCTGGCCGTCCTTGCGCGTGCGCAATTGATTGCCGCGGAGGATACGCGTCACTCCAAGAAGCTGTTGTCGCATTTCGGACTGCGAAACGCGCTCACGCCCTATCACGAGCACAACGCGGAACGGGAGCGGCCGAAGATCTTGGCGCGCGTGCGTGCAGGCGATGCGGTGGCGCTAATCTCAGACGCCGGTACGCCTCTTGTCTCTGATCCCGGTTACAAGCTGGTGCGTGAAGCCCTGGACGAAGGACTGGACGTAACGAGCGTGCCCGGCCCGTCCGCCGCGCTTGCCGCTCTGACGAGCGCGGGGCTTCCCACGGACTCTTTCCTGTTCGCCGGCTTCCTGCCGCCGAAATCCGGCGCGCGCCAGTCACGCCTTGCCGCCCTGAAGGATGCGCCCACAACGCTCATCTTCTTCGAGACGCCGCAGCGTCTTGCCAAATCTCTGGCAGACATGGCGGAGGTGTTTGGGGCGCGCGAGGCCGTTATCGCGCGTGAGTTGACCAAGCTTCATGAGACCGTGATACGCGGTACGCTTGATGGGCTCAGCGAAGACATTGAGACCGAGACTTTGAAGGGCGAAATCGTTGTGGTTGTCGCCCCGCACGCCGGGGTGGGAACCGCGGTTACCGACGAACGTATCTTATCGGAGCTCAAGTTGGCGCTTGAGACGAACAGCTTCCGCGATGCGGTGCGCAGTGTCACGGAGGCGCTGAAAGTGAAGCGCGCGCGCGTCTACGAACTTGGTCTTGGGCTGACGGACAAAACGTAGGGATATGAGCGCACGCGCTAAATCCTATCGCCGGGGTGTCTTTGCCGAGACGCTGGCCGCGCTACTATTCCGCCTCAAGGGCTACAGAATCGTGGCGCAGCGCTATCGCTCGCCCGTGGGCGAGATCGATCTCGTGGCGCTGAAGGACAGACGTCTCGTGTTCGTCGAGGTCAAGCGGCGCAAGGCACTCGATGAAGCCGCCTGGACCGTGCCGGCCAAGCAGAAGCGGCGTATCGTGCGGGCGGCGCAGTACTGGCTGGCAAGCTACCCGGATTTCACGACCTACACGATTGCTTTCGACGTGGTGCTTGCGGCGCCTTGGGCGTGTCCTCGACACATCGAGAACGCATTTCCCGTTTGACGTAAGCCCACTTCGGCGCGAGCTTCTCGCGGCAGACATCCACATTCGCGGCAGGCAAGAAATGGCTCTCAAAGTCGCCTTTCAAATGGACCCGATCGAGCGCATCGATATCAAGGGCGATTCGACCTTCGCGCTGTTGCTCGAAGCGCAGCGGCGTGGCCATGACGTGTTCTACTACACGCCTGCCGATCTTTCTTTGCGCGATGGCAAGCTGATGGCGCGAGGCCACAGCCTCACGGTGGAGGACAAACCGGGCGACCACTACTGGCTCGCGCATCCACGTTCTGAGAACCTCGCGGACTACGATGTGGTGCAGCTCCGCCAAGATCCGCCCTTTGACATGGCCTATATCACGACGACACATCTTCTGGAGCGGTTGCAGCCCGACACGCTGGTGGTGAACGATCCGGCCCAAGTGCGCAATTCGCCGGAGAAGGTCTTCGTGCTCGACTTTCTCGACCTCATGCCGCCGACCCTGGTGACGCGATCGCATGACGAGATCTTGCGCTTCCGCGACAAGCACAAGGACATCGTGGTGAAGCCGCTTTACGGCAATGGCGGCGCGGCGATCTTCCGCATCGCCGAGGGCGACACCAACCTCAACTCGCTGATCGAGTTGCTTGGGCTGACCTTCCGCGAGCCCATCATGGTGCAGCGCTACCTGCCGGAGGTACGCGCGGGCGACAAGCGCATCATCCTAGTCGACGGCGAAGTGGCCGGCGCGATTAACCGCGTCCCGGCCGCGGACGAGACGCGCTCCAACCTGCATGTGGGGGGAACCGCCAAGGCGACGACGCTCTCGCCGCGCGAGGATGAGATCTGCGCACGGCTCGGACCTGAACTCAAGAAGCGCGGGCTGATCTTCGCCGGCATCGACGTGATCGGCGACTACCTCACCGAGATCAACGTCACCTCGCCGACGGGCATCCGCCAGGTCAAGGAGTTCGACGGCGTGGATATCGCCGCAATGATCTGGGACGTAATCGAGGAGAAGGTGGCCGCCGGCCGCTAGGCGCACATTTGCGGAAGAACACGCACCAGCCATGGGCGAGGACGCCGGCGCCCCAGCCGAGCGCGACCCAATAGAACCACCAGACTTTTGGCGTGACTGTCACGTTGACGATGAACAGCAGCACGACCACCGCCACATAGGCGAAGGCGTGGACCGCGAAGCCGCGCGCGTGCGGGTCGAGAAAGACGCGCTCGCGGCGGCGGGTATGCGCCAGCCAGAAGGCGAGCGCGTGCGCGGCGACGCCGATCCCCCAGCCTGCCGCGATCCAGACGAACCACAGCCTGTCGGGGCTAAGCCACAGATTCACGGCGGCGCTGATGGCCACGGCCACCAGATAGGCGGCGAGGTGGGCAAGAAGCGCGAGCGTGCGGGGATCCCGAGGCATGGCGGCCAGCAAAGCACAGATGCGTTGCTTCTGTGCGGTTTGCAGTGAGTGTTCACTTATTGTTCTTGCAGCGACGGGGCATATGCATACTTGACTCGGGTGTCCGGGCCGATGCTCGTTCGCATCGATCTTGAGATCGAAGTGCCCGCCGTTTCCGCCGTCGATCTGGTGCTGCCGCAGCCTTCAGAAAGGAAGCGCCGAGGTTCGGGTCCGCGTCGCGGCCGCGCGCGCGGCACAAACGGCGCGCTATGCAGCGCTTGATCAGCCGCGGATTCGCACCAATGCCGAATGTGATGGGGCTTTGCTCGAAGAGATCGCCGCGCCCGATTCCCAAGGTCTGTCTCTCTTGCGCGATGCGGCGAACGCGCTGTCTTTGAGCGCGCGCGGCTATTATCGGACGCTGCGAGTGGCCCGGACGCTCGCCGATTTCGACGGCGAGGAAAACGTGGCCCGAATCCATGTGGCCGAGGCCTTGAGCTATCGCGGCGAGACCTTGCGCCGGGCCAAGGCCGCCGCTTAAACGCATCCCCTAAAGCCTTTTTCAAGCTTTCTCTGCCATCCTCGGCGCCAATGAAACGTCAGGGCGAAAACGCCCGGCGGCCATAACAAAACGGCGTCAAACAGTGCAGCGTAAGACTTGGCAGAGCTTCGGCGCGGATTGCGCCGGTGGGATTGGTGCGCGGGTTGCCTTGAGCGGCTTGGCCGTGGCGCTTGTTGCGCTGTCGGCCGTGCTGCTCGGCGCGATAACGACATTCGCGCTGGCGTCCTTGGGCGCGGGCGTGGTGCTTTTGATCCTAGCCCTCCGGCAAAACGGCAAGACTGGCAACGCGCGGGTCGAAAGCCTTGCATCACGACTGGACTCCAACCTCGAAGCCCTGAAAGATCTGCAATGGGAAGTCCGCGAGCGCGAAGCGCGCTACCGCGATCTTCTCGATCACCAGGGCGACGTGATCCTGCGCCGTGACGTCGACGGCCATCTGTCTTTCGTCAACGACGCGTTCTGCCAAACGTTCGGAACGTCGCGGGACGCCGCCCTCGGTCAAGTTTTCGAGCTTCCTGTACTCAGCTGCGACAGCACTGCCGCCGCGATGAAGGGCGGTGGACGTCACAGCCGTGTTGTGGAGATTTCCACTGTGTCAGGCGCACGCTGGTTCGTGTGGGAGGACTTCGCCATCGCCGACGATGACGGCAATATGAGCGAAGTTCAAAGCGTCGGCCGCGACGTCACCGAACAACGGGCCGCGGAGCTTGAGCTGGCGCAAGCGCGCGACGATGCAATGATCGCAAGCGACGCCAAGTCGCGTTTTCTCGCTTCGGTGAGTCACGAGATCCGCACGCCCATGAGCGGCATTCTCGGCATGACCGGTCTCTTGCTCGACACGGATCTGTCCCCGGAGCAACACACCTACGCGCGGGCCATCTCCACATCGGCAACAACGCTTTTGTCGCTCATCGACGAAGTGCTGGACTTCTCCAAAATCGAGGCCGGAAAGATCGAGCTGCACAACGCGCCGTTCGACATTGCAGACGCAGCGCAAAACGTCGTTGAGCTGTTGGCCCCCCGCGCGCGCGACAAGGGCCTTGAGATCGGCGGGTTCGTTGCGCCGGACCTGCCAAAGACTGTCATCGGCGATGAGTTGCGTGTCCGGCAGATCCTGTTGAATCTGGTCGGCAACGCGATCAAGTTCACCGATCATGGCGGCGTTGCACTCACGCTCAATATGGCCCCTGGTTCACAGCAGGACGACCGCGCGGTGATGCGCTTCGCCGTGCGCGACACAGGCCCCGGTGTGCCACCGGAGGCTTTGACACGCATCTTCTCGGAATTCGAGCAGGCCGATCAGGGCCGCGCCCGCCAGCATGGCGGAACGGGGCTTGGCCTTGCCATCTCCAAACGGCTCGTGGACGAGATGGGCGGCAATATCGACGTGACGAGCGTGCCCGGTGCCGGCGCAACATTTACGGCGGACCTCCCGTTTGAAACGCCAACGCCACCCGAGCGGGTCGGCGAGAGCTGGCCCGGCCCCCAGATCACCGAACATGTCCTGATCGTGCTGAATGGCAGTATGGAGGCGGCGCTCGTGGGCAAACTCCTGTTGGGCATGGGTGCAAGCGTGGTGCGCGCCAGGCCCGAGGACGCCGCGCGAACGGTGAGTGACGCCGCGCGCAAAGGCATGCCATTCACCGCGGTGCTGACCGACAAGCCGAGCATCGAGGCCGGCGCGGATCGCCTTCCAGCGCTTGTCGCAGCGAAAGGTTGCGAGCACCCGCGCGCCGTCGTCGTGATCGATCCGAGCGAGCGTGCGGACATGCCCAAGTTCCGTGAGCACGGCTTTGGCGGCTATCTGGTGCGTCCGGTCCGGCCGCTCTCCGTGCTGACCCAACTCTTCGGCGACACGGCGCAAGACCACGCGCCAGAGGACCAAGCGTCACACGACCAAGCGCCATGCGCCGCGACGCCCGAAGCGCTCCCCGCCCCGACATTGGACGAACCAGACTGTCTCGCCGAACTCTCCGTCCTTCTTGCCGAGGACAACGACATCAATGCCCTTCTCGCCCGCACCGTCCTGGAGAAAGGTGGCGCGCGCGTCGTGCGTGCCCGCAACGGCGCCGATGCCATTGCCGAAGCCCGCGCTGCCCTAACGGCTGCGCGAGGGTTCGACCTCGTGCTGACGGATATCCATATGCCGGGCATGGACGGCGTCGAGGCCGCACGCCGCATTCGGGCGCTTTACCCGGACGATGCGGGCCCCGGCGCAGGGCGGCCGCCCATCGTGGCGCTTACCGCCAATGCCTTCGCCGAGGACCGCACTGCTTATCTCGCGGCCGGCCTCGACGATTACCTCGCCAAGCCCTTCGAAACGCGGGACCTGGCGGCGCTCCTGTCCCATTGGCACATTCGCGAGACAGAAGAGACGGGTGCAGGCGCCGCCTGACACACGCGCCAAGCGCATCTCCAGGCTTTCCCCAGGCTGTCACATAGACTTCGAATTGGTTTGCTAACCGGCTTGTGTTATGGCCGAATCGGGCAATCGCGAGGCTTTGCATTGCATCCGTCGCTGGCGGCACCCCAGGGTGGATCCCCGAATTGGCGCGTTCCCAGATAACTCGAGTGACGGGCTGAGGCATGCCGATGAAGACAACTCAAGGACCCTTGGGCAAACAGCGTAGTGGAGCCATGTTTCCCGGATTGAACTTCAAGCCGAACCAGATTGGCGGGCTCCCCTTCATGGGATGGCGCCGTGCGCCTGCCGGCTTTCGCGGGCGCTTCCAGCAGCCGAGAATCTACGGCCGCATGGGCCCCCTCGAAGTCCGGCTCGCGCAAAAGAAGAGCGAACTCCGACGGGCACAGCGCCTCCGCTACAAAGTGTTCTACGAAGAGATGTCGGCCACGCCAGGCGCGCTCGCTATGCTGTCGCGCCGCGACGAAGATGCCTTCGATCCGATATTCGATCACCTCCTCGTCATGGACCAGGGCGATCCCAACAAGAAAGGCTGGCGGCGGCCGAGTGTCGTCGGCACCTATCGCATGCTGCGCCAAGACATCGCCGAACTGCATGACGGCTTCTACACGCAAGGCGAATACGACATCGCCCCGCTGATCCGGGCGAAAGCCGACTACAGCTTCATCGAGCTCGGCCGCTCTTGCGTGCTCAAGCCCTACCGCAACCGGCGTACGCTCGAGCTTCTGTGGCAGGGCGTCTGGTCGTATGTGCGCGAGCACGGCGCCGACGTGATGATCGGCTGCGCCAGCTTCCCGGGGACGGACCCATCCGCGCACGCGCTGGCCTTGAGCTTCCTGCACCATAACTCGCTGGCGCCCGAAGATTGGCGTGTGCGGGCGCACGACCATTTGCGGGTCGACATGAACATGATGCCCAAGGATGCGGTGAATACGCGTGCTGCGCTCAAAGCCTTGCCGCCTTTGATCAAGGGCTATTTGCGGGTCGGCGCTTTTGTCGGCGACGGGGCGGTGATCGATCACCAATTCGGCACGACCGACATATTTGTCATCATGCCGGTCAAACATATCAATTCGCGCTACTTCGCGCATTTCGGCGCGCCCGACGAACTCAATTCCCAGATTGCGCCGAAGACCGGCGCACTGAACTAAGGCTCACTGGCTTGCTTAGCTTGGCTTAACCAGGCTGGTGTGCCCGTTTGACGCCGGTGCGGACGCCTCCTAGATTTCTAGGACCATGGGTCATACCGACGTCAAAGGCGCGAAGGCCGCCGCCGAGGCCGCCGTCAATCTGCGCCAACTCAACGAGCGTTCGCGCGAAGTCTTCAAGCGCATCGTCGAGACATATCTCGAGACCGGCGAACCTGTCGGCTCGCGCAATTTGAGCCGGGCGCTACCCATGACCTTGTCGCCCGCGTCCGTGCGCAATGTCATGTCCGATCTGGAGAGCATTGGCCTGGTCTACGCGCCACATACGAGCGCCGGACGCCTGCCAACGCAAACAGGCTTGCGGCTGTTCGTCGACGGCCTTTTGGAGATCGGCGACATCACCGAGGCGGAGCGCAAGGAGATCGAGACGCGCATGGCCGGTGGCGGCCGGCGGCGCGGGGTCGAGGACTTTCTCGCCGAGGCAGGTGAAATGCTGTCGGGCCTATCGCGCTGCGCCGGCGTCGTCCTGGCGGAACAGCAGCAGGCCAAGACGCTGCGCCAAGTCGAGTTCGTCGATCTCGGCAAGGGCCAGGCCCTGGCGGTGCTCGTCGCGGAGGATGGCGACGTGGAGAACCGCATCGTCACTCTGCCCGAGGGGTTGCCACTTTCGGCGCTCAGCGCCGCCACGAACTACACCAATGCACGGATCGCCGGGCTGACACTGGCGGAGGCGCGCAACCGCATCGAAGGGGAGATCGAGGCGCATCGCGCACAGCTCGACGAGCTCACGGCGCGTGTGGTGACGGAGGGGCTTGCCACTTGGTCGGGCGACGCGGACGACCGTCAGAGCCTGATCGTGTGTGGGCGGGCGCACCTGCTGGAGGACGTCAGGGCGATGGAGGACCTCGAACGCGTGCGGCACCTGTTCGAGGACCTCGATGCCAAGAAGGACCTGATTCAGCTTCTGGGCCTCGCCGAAAGCGCCGATGGCGTTCGTATTTTCATCGGCTCGGAGAACAAGCTGTTCTCGCTGTCGGGCTCGGCGCTGATCGTCTCGCCCTTCGAGGATTCGGAGCAGAGGATCGTGGGCGTCCTTGGCGTGATCGGGCCGACCCGGCTCAACTATGCGCGCATCATCCCCATGGTTGACTACACGGCACGGCTACTCGGGCGCCTGGTTCCTTGAGCTGCCGCCACCCTCTTGATTTTTTGGCGCGCACGGTTGATATCCGGGCCTCCCATTCGAACCGCAAGCGTCGAGGCGTCTGATGGCGGACGACAATTCCGATCCACGTGAGACGGGCGAGGATCAGGCCCAGCCTGATGCGCCGGAGACGGCTGTCGACCCGGATGCGAGCGCGGAGCTTGCCGGAGACCTCGAGGGGCTGCTCACCGAGAATGCCGACATGCGCGACAAGCTGTTGCGCACCATGGCGGACATGGAGAATTTGCGCCGCCGCACCGAGCGCGAGAAGGAAGACACGGCGCGCTACGCCATCTCCAATTTCGCACGCGACGTGCTCGCCATCGGCGACAATTTACGGCGGACCCTTGAGCACGTGCCTGAAGACGCCGTGGCGCAAGACCCCACGCTCAAGAGCATCGTGGAGGGGGTCGAGCTCACCGAGCGCGATATGCTGAAAATGCTGGAGAAGCACGGCGTCGCCAAACTCGAGCCCCTCGGCGAGCGCTTCGATCCCAATCAGCAGCAGGCGATGTACGAAGTGCCAACCACCGAAGTGCCGGAAGGCACCGTGGTCCAGGTCATGCAGGCCGGCTATACGATCGGCGACCGGGTGCTGCGTCCGGCCCTCGTTGCGGTCTCAAAAGGCGGCCCTAAGCCGGCCCCTGAGGCGCCACAGCGCGGCCCGGCTGACGACGACATCCCGGGCGGCGGCGACTAGCGCCTCGCTCATCCCGGCTTTGTCACCCGCCGCAAGGTGAGGTTGAAGCGGCCGCCTTCTTCCAAGAGATCCGACGTACCGGCCAGGATGCGGTCGATGCCGTGATAGGCGAGACGGTCTTCGCCGCCGAGCAGGAAGACATCGCCGGATTTCAGCTCATATTTCTCCGTCGGGCTTTTTCGCGTCTTGCCGCCGACCCGGAAGATGCCGGTGTCCCCAAGCGAGACCGAGAGGACGGGCGCATCGAAGTCCTCCTCGTCCTTGTCCTGATGCAGCCCCATCTTGGCGGCGCCCCCGTAATAGTTGATGAGGCAAGCCTCCGGCGGATGCGGGTGACCCGCCAGCGCCTCCCAGAGATCCAACACCGTTTGCGGCATTGGCGGCCAAAGCTCGCCCGTGACCGGGTGCGTGGCCTGATAGCGGTAGCCATGGGTCTTGTCGGTGACCCAGCCGAGCGGCCCTGCGTTGGTCATGCGCACGGACATCGGATTGCCGGAGCGGGGCATGGTGGGCACGAAGAGCGGGGCCTTCGCGATCACAGCCCTGATCTCGGCCAAAAGGGCCCTTTGGCCGGCCTCATTGAGGGCTTGCGGGGAGTGTCTCACGCCGTCCTTGGTTCGCTGTAATACCTGACACTTGGTCCTACCACGCCTTGCGGTGGGGCAAGAGGAGGGCCGTTGGAAACGGGTCTCCTGAAACACCTGGCAGAGACCGGTGCGTTAACCCCGCTTCTCCTTGCGAGCCATAGGGTTGCCACCTATATAACCGCGGAGCCCTGCCGCCCTTGGCCGGCGGCCAGGGGCAGCGAAACGATTGGGGACCGATCAGCGCCGAAAGATGCGCGATTTTTATGGGTGCCGCACCAGGGCCCGGACGGTTTGCCAGAAAAGAGAGGCTCGCAAATGGCGAAAGTGATTGGAATCGACCTCGGCACGACCAACTCGTGCGTCGCGGTCATGGACGGGGCAAACCCCAAAGTCATCGAGAATGCCGAGGGTATGCGCACGACCCCATCGATGGTGGCCTTCACCGACGACGATGAGGTCCTCGTTGGACTGCCGGCCAAGCGCCAGGCGGTCACCAATCCCGAGAACACCTTCTTCGCCATCAAGCGCCTGATCGGCCGCCGCTGGGACGACCCCACGGTCGCCAAGGATCAGAAGCTCGTCCCCTACAAACTCGTGGAGGCCGACAACGGCGATGCCTGGGTCGAGTCTCACGGCAAGAAATATTCGCCCTCTCAGATTTCCGCCTACATCCTTCAGAAAATGAAGGAGACCGCCGAGTCCCATCTCGGCCAGACCGTTGAGCAAGCGGTCATCACCGTCCCGGCCTATTTCAACGACGCCCAGCGCCAAGCGACCAAGGATGCCGGCAAGATCGCCGGCCTTGAGGTCCTGCGCATCATCAACGAGCCGACGGCGGCAGCGCTCGCCTACGGGCTTGACAAGAAGGAAGGCCAGACCATCGCCGTCTACGATCTGGGTGGCGGTACATTCGACGTTTCGATCCTGGAGATCGGCGACGGCGTGTTCGAGGTGAAGTCGACCAATGGCGACACCTTCCTCGGCGGCGAGGATTTCGACATGCGCATCGTCGATTACCTGGCCGATGAGTTTAAGAAAGAGCAAGGCATCGACCTGCGCTCGGACAAGCTCGCGCTTCAGCGCCTGAAGGAAGCGGCCGAGAAGGCCAAGATCGAGCTGTCGTCGACGCAGCAGACCGAGGTGAACCTGCCCTTCATCACGGCTGATCAGTCCGGCCCGAAGCATCTGACCATGAAACTCACTCGCGCCAAGCTGGAGAGCCTGGTAGAGGATCTGATCAAGCGCACCATCGCGCCGTGCGAGGCTGCGCTGAAGGATGCCGGTCTCAAGCCCGGCGAGATTACCGAAGTGATCCTGGTCGGCGGCATGACGCGCATGCCGAAGGTCGCGGACACCGTGAAGACGTTCTTCGGCAAAGAGCCGCATAAGGGCGTGAACCCGGACGAGGTCGTCGCCATCGGCGCCGCCATCCAGGCCGGCGTGCTGCAGGGCGACGTCAAGGACGTCCTGCTGCTCGACGTCACGCCGCTGTCGCTCGGCATCGAGACCTTGGGCGGCGTGTTCACGCGCCTGATCGATCGCAACACCACGATCCCGACCAAGAAGGGCCAGGTGTTCTCCACCGCGGAGGACAACCAGAACGCCGTGACCATTCGCGTCTTCCAAGGCGAGCGCGAAATGGCGGCGGACAACAAAATGCTCGGTCAGTTCGATCTCGTTGGCATTCCGCCGGCGCCGCGCGGCGTGCCGCAAAT
This sequence comes from Methyloceanibacter sp., assembly GCF_041573655.1. GTDB lineage: Bacteria > Pseudomonadota > Alphaproteobacteria > Rhizobiales > Methyloligellaceae > Methyloceanibacter. Next base: position 41,310 of record NZ_JBFFQD010000006.1, on the reverse strand, counting down.
CGAAGTCACATTCGACATCGACGCGAACGGCATCGTCAACGTGTCGGCAACCGACAAGGCGACCGGCAAGGAACAGTCGATCCGCATCCAGGCCTCCGGCGGCCTCGCCGACGCTGACATTGACCGCATGGTCAAGGAAGCGGAGAGCCACGCCGAGGAGGACAAGAAGCGCCGCGAGTTGGTGGAAGCCCGAAACCAGGCCGAGGCGTTGGTTCACTCCACCGACAAGATGCTCGCCGATTTCGGCGACAAGGTTTCAGCCGAGGACAAAGCCGCGATCGAAGCGGCCGTGGCCGAGCTCAAGACCGCTGCCGAGGGCGAAGACCCCGAGGCCATCGCGCAGAAGGTCGACGCGGTCGCCCAAGCCTCCATGAAACTAGGCGAGGCGATGTATCAGACGAGCCAGGGCGCTGCTGGCGGTGAAGAAGAAGGCGGACCGTCCGCCGAAGCCGGCAGCCCCGACGAAGATGTCGTCGATGTCGACTTCGAAGAGGTCAAGGACGACGACGACAAGAAGTCGGCGTAACGGTATTTCACGGCGTGGAGCTCTCGAGTGAAAGAGGGCTCCACTTGCGCCCAACAAGAGGTCCCGCGCGCCGCTTAGGATGAGCGGTCGCGAAGGTCCGGAGGGGTGATGGTTAAACGTTGTTATTACGACATTCTGGGCGTTGAGCGCAGCGCGGGCGATCCTGAGATCAAGTCCGCGTTCCGTTCGCTCGCCAAGGAATGCCATCCCGACCGGTGCAACGGCGACCCCAGCGCTGAAACACGCTTCAAGGAAGTCAACGAGGCCTACGAGGCCCTGAAGGACCCGCAACGCCGGGCGGCGTATGACAGGTTCGGCCATGCCGCATTCGAGAACGGCGGCGGCGGCTTCGGCGGTCCCGGACATGGCTTCGGCTCGGATTTCTCCGCCTCCATGTCGGCGATGTTCGACGATCTGTTCGGTGAGTTCATGGGTGCGGGTGCGGGCGCGCGGCGTCCCCGTCAGCGCTCAGGCCGCGAGCGCGGCGCCGACCTCCGCTACAACATGGAGATCGAGCTCGCCGAAGCCTATGAAGGCAAGACGGCGCAGATTTGCGTTCCCACATCCGTCACTTGCGATTCTTGCGAAGGATCGGGCGCGAAAGCCGGCACGGTGCCAGCGGCGTGCCGCACCTGCAACGGCATGGGAAAGGTCCGCGCGAGCCAGGGCTTCTTCACCATCGAGCGTACCTGTCCCGCCTGCCAGGGCCGTGGTGAGACGATCGAGACGCCGTGCCCGTCGTGTAACGGCGCCGGCCGCGTTATGCGCGAACGCACTCTGTCCGTCAGCATTCCCGTCGGCGTGGAGGACGGAACGCGTATCCGTCTCGCCGGCGAAGGCGAAGCGGGCTTGCGCGGCGGCCCACCGGGCGACCTGTACATCTTCCTGTCGATCAAGCCGCACGAGTTCTTCCAGCGCGACGGCGCCGATCTGTTTTGCCGTGTGCCGATCGCCATGACGACGGCGGCACTTAGCGGACAAGTCGAGGTGCCGACCATCGACGGCGGCCGAAGCCGCGTGAAGATTCCCGAAGGCACCGAGAGCGGTAAGCAGTTCCGCCTGAAGTCGAAAGGCATGCCGGTGCTGCGCTCGAAGCTGCAAGGCGACCTCTACATTCAGGTCGAGGTCGAGACGCCGAAGAACCTCACGCGCAAGCAGCGCGACCTGCTGAAAGACTTCGAAGATGCCTCCAACCCGGATACCAGCCCGGCCTCGGCCGGATTCTTTGCCCGGGTGAAGGAGTTCTTTGAGGGTATCAGCGACTAGCGCCTATCCCTTCCCACCTCCTTTGACGTAGATTGGTGAGACGAGCCCTTCTTCCGCGCGCCCGTTTCACCTCAGTGCCGCGCGCCATAGCCAAGCAGGACCGCCATGGCCCGCGAGCCCGCAAAGCGCAGCACCAAACGCCCCGCAAGCTCTCCAGCGCCCATGAGTGCTGGTCAGGCCGCGAAGATCACCGTGGCGGTACTCGCCGTCATCGCGCTCGCATTTGCGCTGTGGTACGCGCAAACGGCGATTCTGCTCTTGTTCGCCGGCATCCTGCTCGCCATCGTGCTCTACGGCGCCAGCCACGACCTTAGCGAATTGACCGGCTTGCCCCGCCTCCTGATGCTCGCGATTGTCTCGATCGCTGTGGCGTTAGGCCTTGCGCTTGCCGCCTGGACGGCGGGACCGACGCTCGCCAATCAGATCGCATTGCTGGCGGAAAGCGTGGCTGCCGGTGTGACGACACTCACGACCGAGCTTTCCAGCTTCGTCAAGCACACGGCGTTTCTAAAGAGTATCGATCTCGCCCAGCTGCTCGGAAACTTCATGAGCCAGTGGGGCATCGCCACCGGCGCCACGTCCGTGGCGATTTCGCTGTTCGGCTTGTTCAGTGCCGGATTGATCGTCGTGTTCTTCGGCGTCTACCTCGCGGCGGACCCACACACTTACGTCAACCTCCTCGCGCGGCTCGCCCCGCCCGAGAAGCGCGGCAGGGTGGTGGAGCTTCTGTATGAGACGGGCGAGTTGCTCCGGCGCTGGCTGATCGGCCAGTCGATCACCATGTCGGTGATCGGCGGGTTCACCTTTGTCGGCCTTCTGATCCTCGGTGTGCCCATCGCCTTCGTGCTCGCAATGTTCGCCGGCTTAGCGTGCTTCCTGCCTTATCTCGGCCCGATAATCGGGGCGATTCCGATCCTCCTGGTCGCGGGCGGCGAGAGCTTCCACATGGCGCTCTGGGCGCTCGGCCTTTACGTCTGCGTCCAGTTTCTGGAGAGCTATCTTCTAACGCCGCTTATCCAGGCGCGCGCGGTGTCTATGCCGCCGGCGGCCGTGATCCTCAACCAGCTCGTGTTTGGCGCCGTGTTCGGCCTTGTCGGGCTCGCGCTGGCCACGCCGCTCGCCGCCGCCGCTACCGTGCCTTTACGTGAGGTGTTCGGTATTGGCGAGAACGGCAACACCAAGAAGACATAACGGGAGACTTGTATGCGTCTATTGTTCTTTGCCGGCAGCGCCCGGAAGGGCTCACACAACAAGAAACTTGCCCGACTGGGGCAACACATCGCCGAAGCGAACGGAATCGAGGCCGTCTTTGTCGATCTCGCCGACTTTTACATGCCGATTTATCACGGCGACCTGGAGGAAGCAGAGGGTGTGCCCGAGCGCGCCCGTGCCTTCAAGGCGCTGCTCGACGAGTATGATGGCGTGATGATCGTGACCCCGGAGTACAACGCCTCCGTTCCGGCGCTTTTGAAGAACACGCTCGATTGGGTGTCGCGGGTCAAAGCGGAGGAAGACGTGTTCAAGACGCGCGTCTTCGCGATCTCAGGTGCGTCGCCCGGCTATTACGGTGCCATGCGAAGCCTGTTGCAACTTCGCGAGATTCTCAGCGTGGGCCTTGGCGCCACCGTGATCCCGCAACAGATGGCGCTGCCGCGAGCCATGCAGGCGTTCGAAGAAGACGGCAGCTTGAAGGACGACAATCAGCAAAAGATGTTTGCCGACGTGGTCGAAGCGCTGGCAGTCGCTACGAGGAAGTTTGCCGCATGACAACGGACACCGTATCTCCAAAGGACCGCATCATCGTGGCGCTGGACGTCCCCCACGTGGACGAGGCGCGCGCGCTCATCAAGAAGCTTGGCGACAGCGTCGGCGTGTTCAAGATCGGGCTCGAACTGATCTACGCGGGCGGCTTGGCGCTTGCCGAGGAACTTGCAAAAGACGGACATCGTGTGTTTCTCGACGCAAAGCTCCTCGACATCGAGGCAACGGTCGAGCGTGCCACGGCCGCCATTGCCAAGACCGGTGCACATTTTCTCACCGTGCATGCGACTGACCGCAAGACGCTCAACGCCGCCGTGCGCGGCCGCGGCGATTCTGCGCTCAAGCTTCTCGGCGTGACGGTGCTGACCAATCTCGACCGCTCGGATCTATCCGAACAGGGCATCGACATGCCACCGCTGGCGCTGGTGCAGGAGCGCGCGCGGCTTTCGCAAGATGCGGGCTTCGACGGCATCGTCGCTTCGGGCAAGGAGGCGGCGGCGCTCCATGAGCGCTTGCGCAACTTTTTGATCGTGACGCCGGGGATCCGCCAGGCGGGCACCGACGTTCAGGATCAGACTCGCGTGGTGACACCGACGATCGCGGTCCAGTCGGGCGCGGATTATCTCGTCATCGGCCGTCCCATTACGCGCGCCGACGACCCGCGCGCGGCGGCGCAAGAGATTGCCGAGGAGATCGCCGGCGCAATCGAGGCCGGCTGATCAGAGCGCCACGATCCGCGCTGCGATCAACGCTGAGAGCATGACCGCATCGCCTTCGATGGCGACCTGCTTCAGGCGCGAATTGGCGCCATGGCTGACCGTGACCTTTGAGGCAGGGACGCCAAGCCATTTGGCGATCAGCGTCTCCACTGCGGCATTGGCGCGGCCTGCTTCGGGCACTGCGGCCACGCGCGCCTTCAGCACCGTCTCGCCGGCAAAGTCCTGAAGGCCCTCGACCGCATCGTGCGCCGACTTTGGCGTCAGGCGAACGGGCAGGATGACGCCTTTGGCGGTCTTGCGGATATTGAGGCTTGAGGCCGTGCCGTCGGCCCTGGCTAGACGACAGCCGGCAGGATCCAGCCGAGCAGCACCACGTCGCGGATGAACAACAGCAGGAGAATCAGGATCACCGGCGAGATGTCGATGCCGCCGAGACTGGGCAAGATACTCCTGATCGGGCGCAAGGCCGGTTCGGTGATCCGGTAGAGCGCGTCCGCGATGGTCAGGACGATACGGTTATTGGTGTTGACCACGTTGAAGGCGATCAACCAGCTCAGAATCGCGCTCGCGATCACCACCCAGATGTAGAGATCGATCACAAGGACGAGAAATCCGATCAAAGGCACCATAAAAGACCCCTCCTGGCGCGGCCGTGTGGTCCATGTAGCGGAGAGGTGTAGGCGAGGGCAAGCCTTGAGAGGGCCTGGATGCCGTTTGTCCCGCTTCCACTGCCGCGGCGGGCCATCGCTTGACAGGTATGGAGGCCATTCCCTAAATGCGGACTTCCTGGGGCCGTAGCTCAGTTGGGAGAGCGCAGCAATCGCACTGCTGAGGTCAGGGGTTCGATTCCCCTCGGCTCCACCAAATCCCCAATCGTCATACCCGCGCGGAGCTCAGTCGCCTGAAGCCTGATCGGGATGCTTCTGGGGCTTCGGTTCTTTCAGGTTTCCCGCCGCGTCGCGGACCCGGAAGAACCAGCCCACCGCGGGGATCAGCATCACACCTGGGATGAAGCGCACGCCGCTCGCGATAATCCGGTTGACCCAGCCTTCGACAATCACCCAGTTGCCGCGCATGAACCGCCGGTAAGCCGCTTCGGCCGCCTGTTCGGCACTGTGCCGGGGCAGATAGACCATGTAGCGCGAATGCTGAGCGCCGCCCTTCTCGTGGATCGTGGTGTCGATGGGACCAGGGGTGGCGACGCAAATGCGAACCCCGGTGCCGAAGACCTCCCAAGCGAGCGATCGGCTCCAGGCGATCAGGAACCCCTTGGTGGCGGCATAAGTGGCTTGATAGGGGACGGGCATGAAGCCTTCCAACGAGGCCACGTTAAGCACGCCGCCTTGCCCCCGCGCGATCATGTCCGGCAGGAACCGGCGCGTGAGGTCGACCGCCGCGCGCACATTGAGATCGACTTTTTGTACAAGGATGTCCTTGTCCAGATCGTGAAAGAAGCCGGCCGTCATAATCGCGGCGTTGTTGACCAGCGACTCGCAGTAGAGCCCGTTTGCGTCGAGAGCCTCGGCCACGCGGTCACAACCTTCGCTCGTCGACAGGTCGCACGGCACGTAGTGAACAGCGACGCCGTATTTGTCCGCCGTCTCGCGCGCGATCTCAGCGAGCGCCGTCTCGGTGCGGGCGACGAGCAGCAATGTGTGGCCGCCCTTGGCGAATTCATCCACGAGCGCGCGGCCAATGCCTTGCGTCGCGCCGGTGATGATGGAGGCAGGCGCCAGCGGCTGCGGTGTTTCACCAGATGCGTTCATGTCCATCCAATGCCACTTGCTGAGCGCTCAGATACGTCCGAGCACCCCTTGCACGCAAGCCCATACCCTACCATCTGTGGCCGCGCGCGGGCGCCGTGTATTCCGGTAACCCTCATGCCTCCAATGGGTTGGGGGCCGGCTGGGCGCCGCGCTAGAATGTTACTGATTCACGTTGGCTGTTATTTGTCAGACTTGGAAAACGCTGCGCAATGTCACCAATCGCTTCCTTGTATCTTCTCCTTTTCGGGACGCTTTCGCTTGTGGGCCTCGCGCCCGCCCTCGCCGAACCCAGCCTAAGCGAGGCGATCGAGACCGCCGATGCCAGCTATCTGGCGGGTCCGGAGAGCCGCACCATTGACGACACGCTCAAAATCGTTGCCGGCGGCGGCGAGGAAGGCCTGCCGCCCGTGGACGAGGAACTCGTCCTCGGTCCCTTGCGCGTGACGCTGACCTATGTCGAGGAAGGACTGGGTGGCGGGGCACCGGCCGACAACGGCGAGATTCCCCTGGAGGACATCCCGGCGGATGCCATGCTGCCGGGAGAGTTCGACCTTGGAGAAACGGTCGCGCGCCTGGCCGTCGTGAGGGTCCATCTCGAAGACCCCAACGCAGCAGATCGCGTCGCGGCAAGCGCTGAATCGGAGATCGGCGGTTCCGACCAGACGGACGGTGAGGCCACCGGTCCACGTGTCGTCGCCGAACTTCGCGGCCCGAGCACCGGCGTTTCCGATCCGCCGGTTAGCATCCAGATCGCGGAGCTCGATCCAGGCAATGCCCATCCAGAAGTGGTGGTGTCGTTCTTCACCGGCGGCGCGCATTGCTGCTCGGTGAGTCAGGTTGTGACCGGCAACGCCGACGGCTCCGAATGGACCACGGTCGATGTCGGTGAATTCGACGGCGGGCCTTTATTGGCAGTCGATCTCGACGGCGACGGCACTTACGAGTTCGAGACGCGTGACAACGCCTTCCTTTATGCGTTTGCCTGCTATGCATGCTCGCAGGCGCCGCTTCAGGTGCTTGCGCTTCGCAGCGGCAAGATCAAGAACGTCAGCGCGGAGCCCCGCTTCAAGCCGGCCCATGCGGCCTGGCTCAAGGATATGATCGTGGGCGTACCCGAAGAGGACGTGAACGGCTTTCTGGCTGGCTATGTGGGCCAGAAAATCCGGCTCGGCGAGGGCAAGCAGGCCTGGGACTTGATGCTCCGGCACCACGACCGGAGCGCCGATTGGGGGCTGGAAGTCTGCGATACAGAACGCGACGAGGGCGGGGAATGCCCTGGCCAGACCACGAAAGTCACGTTTCCTGAGGCGCTCAAACGCATGCTTAACAAAAACGGCTATATGATAGGGGGCTGAGCCCGCCCTCAAGCAAACGCCGGGGCCGGCGCCCTTCCCAACCTGGCCTTACCTGCCAAGGGATCCGGGGAGGTTTTACGCGTTCATGTAAGGAGTACGGCGCATGGCACCGCGCGCTTTCTGGACCGGCCATTTGCGGCTGTCGCTCGTCAACATCCCGGTCAGGCTCTATCCGGCCACCACGTCCGAGCGGGCAATCGCCTTCCACCAGATTCACGAGCCGACGGGCAAGCGCGTGCGCTACCAAAAGATCGTGCCCGAGGTCGGCGCGATCGAGAACGAGGAGATCGTCAAGGGCTACGAGTACGAGAAGGGAAAATATGTCCTGATCGACCCCACGGAGATCGACGAGCTCAAACTGGAGTCCAAGCAGTCGATCGAAATCGTCCGCTTCGTCGACGAGGACTCCATCGATACGCGCTATTTCCAGACGCCCTACTATTTGATGCCGGACGGCGACATGGCCGACGAAGGCTATGTGCTCCTACGCCGCGCGCTAACTGAAACAAAGAAAGTCGGTGTCGGACAATTCATTTTGCGCGGCCACGGCAACATCGTCGCCATCAAGCCCTTCGAGGAGGGCCTACTCTTGGAGGTGTTGCGCCATGCGGACGCTATTCGGCCCGCTCAGAAACTCTTCGATGAAATTCCAGATGTGAAGATCGACAAGGAAGCGCTCGAGCTGGCCAAGGAACTCGTCACGCGAAAATCAGGCGAGTTCGAGCCCGAGCAGTTCAAGGACGAATACGCCGCCGCCGTGTGGGAACTCATCCAGGCTAAGCTCGAGGACCGCGCGCCGGACATCGTCACCGAAGAGCCGGGCGGCGCGAAAGTCATCAACATCATGGACGCGCTGAAGAAGAGCGTAGGCAAGCGCAAAGGTTCAGGCGCGAAGCCGCGCGCCAAAAAAACCGCGCCCTCGCGGTCGAGCGCCAAGAAGACAGCGCGCGGCGCGAAGCGCAAATCGGCTTAAGCTATGACGCGCGCCCGAAGTGACGATCCGCTTGCCACCTACAAGGCAAAGCGGGACTTCGGCAAAACGCCCGAGCCCGGGCCGAAGCGCGTGCGTAAGACAGGCAACAGTTTCGTCATCCAGAAGCACGCGGCGCGGCGGACCCATTTCGATTTCCGCCTGGAGCATGACGGCGTGCTGAAGAGCTGGGCCGTCACCAAAGGCCCGAGCCTCGATCCGTCCCAGAAGCGGCTTGCCGTTCAGACCGAAGATCACCCGCTCGAATATGGCGGCTTCGAGGGCGTGATCCCGAAGGGCGAATATGGCGGCGGCCCGGTGATGATCTGGGACGAAGGGACGTGGGAACCCCTCGACGATCCCGACGAAGGGCTGGCCAAAGGCGATCTGAAGTTCCGGCTGCACGGCAAGCGCCTCCATGGCGACTATGTGTTGGTCCGCATGAAAAAGGATCGCAGGGGCGGCAAGCGCGAGAACTGGCTACTGATCAAGAAGCGCGACGCTTACGCCGGCGATGGCGCGGAGCCCACGGAGGACTACGACACCAGCGTCAGATCAGGCCGTACCATGGACGAAATCGCGACAGGCGCGGACTCTGCCGTGTGGTCCTCGCGCGCGGCTCAAAAAAAAACTCCAGCGGCACAGCACACGTAAAGTCCAAGCGTGCCCGAAAGGTCAAAGCGCACGCCTTCGTCGCGCCGCAGCTTGCCACGCTCGCCGCCGACACACCGACGAGCGAGGAATGGCTGCACGAGATCAAGTATGACGGCTATCGCATCGAAGCGCGCAAAGCCGGCGACGACATCACCCTGTTCAGCCGTAGCGGGCTCGACTGGACGCAGCGCTTTCCTGGAATCGCGCGGGCGATGCAGACGCTTCCCTGCAAAAGCGCTCTGATCGACGGCGAGGCCGCGTTCGTGCTGCCGTCGGGATTGACCGACTTCAAGTCGCTTCAAGAGCACATCGATACGCCGCATGGCGCGATCCGCTACTTCGCGTTCGACCTTCTGTTTCTCGACGGCAAGGATTTGCGGAGAGAACCGCTCACGACACGTAAGGCAAAGCTGCGTGACCTGTTGGCGGCCAAGGGCGTCTCGGACTTTCTCATCTACTCCGATCACGTCGTGGGATCGGGACCCGCCTTCTTTGAGACCGCGTCCGCGGCGCATCTTGAAGGCGTCATATCGAAGAAGGCGGACGGACCTTACCGCTCCGGCCGCGGCCGGGATTGGCTCAAGACCAAATGCATCAAGAGCCAAAAGTTCGTCATCGGCGGCTTTTCCAAGTCGGACGTGCGCGGCAAGCCTTTCGCTTCGCTCTTGCTCGGCAGGTTCGATGGCGACACGTTCAACTATGCCGGCAAGGTCGGCACCGGTTTCAAGGCGCAGGACTATGCGGCCCTCGCCAAGCGCTTCAAACCGCTCATCCGCAAGACTTCGCCGTTCGTGAGCGTGCCGGCGTCGGAGAGCAAAGGCGCGGTGTGGCTTAGTCCGAAGCTCGTCTGCATGATCAACTATGCGGAGTGGACGCGCGACGGACGCTTGCGCCATCCGAGCTTTCAGGGCCTACGCGATGACAAGCCTGCGCGCGACGTCACCCGCGAAGCGTCGAACAATCCGGAGACCGCCATGGCCGCGAAGGCGAAGACAGCTGCACGCAATGTGCAATTCGGCGAGGTGACCCTGACAAGCCCCGACCGCGTGCTCTATCCCGAAATCGGCTTCACCAAGCTTGACCTTGCGCGCTACTACGACGGCATCGCGAAGGCCATGCTGCCTTACGCAGCGAGCCGGCCCATCAGCCTGGTGCGCTGCCCGCAGGGCGTCGACGGTGAGCGGTTCTTTCAGCGCCATGCCATGAAGGGCATGAGCAGGGCGATCAAGCAGATCCCGATACCGGGCGGCCAATCGAAGAAGCCGTATCTCTATATCGACGACGTGGACGGGCTGTATGGGCTGGTGCAGATCGCCGCGCTCGAGATCCATGATTGGGGCGTGTCACTCAAAGCTCTCGACAAACCCGACCGACTGGTGTTCGACCTCGACCCGGACGAAGAGCTGGACTTCGCGGTGATGAAGGCTGCCGCAGCAGAGGTGCGCGGCTTTCTTGACGACCTGGGGCTCACGAGCTTTCTCAAAGCGACCGGCGGCAAGGGCTTGCATGTGGTCGCACCGCTCACCCCGAAGGCCGGTTGGGATGAGGTCAAGACCTTTTCCAAAGCTGTGGCGGATGCGCTCGTTGTCGCGCGGCCCGACCGCTACACGGCGAACCCGCTGAAGCGGACGCGCGTCGGCAAGATTTTCGTCGACTATCTTCGCAATCAGCGTGGCAGCTCGGCGATCTGCAATTTTTCGACGCGCGCGAAACGGCAAGCAACCGTGGCAACGCCGCTGCGTTGGGACGAACTCAAGAGGCTAAAAAGCGGCGCGCCTTACACTGTCGAGAGTGTGCCCGCGCGCCTCAAGCGTCTGAAGTCCGACCCTTGGGAAGATTTTTTCAGCACACGCCAGTCGATCACGGCAAAGGCTCGGAAGGCTCTCGGCCTTGACTGAGACCTCGTGCCGCGAGGTATTTGCGCTCGATCAAGGACGCGTGCCCTCAATCTCACGTCCATTCGGCTGGCTTTTCGTGTCAACAACGCGGCCTCATGTCTGACTCTTCCCCCTGGCTCATCCTTATCGCGCTCGGCGCCTTCCACGGCCTCAACCCGGCCATGGGCTGGTTCTTTGCCGCGTCCCTCGGGCTCTTCCGCAAGAGCCGTAGCGTGATCCTGCTTTCGCTGATCCCCATTGCATTGGGCCATGCCGCCGCTATTGCCGTCGTGGTGTTCGCGGCGATCGGGCTCGGGTTCACCATCGATGCCGACACGTTCCGCATCCTCTCAGGCGCCCTGCTGATCGCGTGGGGGCTCTATCACTGGTTCTTCGGCCATCAGCATCACCTCCGCATCACGGCGGCGACGGGGCTTACAGGAATCGGCGTGTGGTCGTTCCTCATGGCCATGGCGCATGGCGCCGGCATGATGCTGATCCCGGTGCTCATGCCGATGGGGCATGTGCACACCCATATGGGCGGGCACGGCGGTCATATGGTGTCGACGGACTCGTTTGGAGTTGCCGCACTGGGGGTCATCGTCCACACCCTCGCCATGCTGATTGTGACCGGCTGCATCGCGATCCTGGTCTACCAGTCGGCAGGGCTTGAGATCCTGAAACGGCGCTGGATCAATCTCGATCTCGCCTGGACCCTGGCGCTGATCGGCATGGGGCTCTGGCTGTTGTTTGCCTGATGCGTTCTCTTTTTGTGCCGCCCGCGCCGCATATCTAGGCGCTCCGCACTCCTGCCATTGAGTATTTTTTCAGACCCTTGGCCCCATTGTGGCGTCCATGGTGGGTGTTCGTATTGCGTTTGTGGCCGCACTTCTGGTGACGGCCGCCTTCCTCAAGGCATGTGGCGGGGGCAGCGTTCCGCGGGAGGATCGCGCGGAATGGCGCGACCGGGCGGAGGCGCAATGCATGGCCTCGGGCCGCGTGCGCAAATCGTCCTATGTGAGCCAGGTCTCCATGATCAGCGGGCCGAGCTCTTGCGGCATCCGGGCACCGCTCAAGGTGTCAGCTGCCTTGGGGGGTCGCGTGCGCATCACTCCGACCGCGACCATTGGCTGCCCGGTAACGGCAAGCCTCGATCGCTGGATTCACAAATCGGTGCAGAAGGCTGCCTATCGCCAATTCGGCAAGCCGGTGGTCGAGATCAAGCAGATCTCATCCTATAGCTGCCGAGGGCGGAACGGCCGCAAGCGGGGTCCGCTTTCCGAACACTCCTACGGCAACGCCATCGACATCGCCGGGTTCCGCCTTTCGGATGGCAGGCAGATCACCGTGGTCAAGGGCTGGTGGCGCGGCTCTCGGCGGGAGAAGGCTTTCCTCCGGGACGTCTTCGCTGGCGCCTGCGATGAGTTCTACACCGTGCTCGGCCCGGGCAGCGACCGTCACCACTACAATCACTTCCACTTAGACCTGCTCGTGACCAACGTGTCCAAGGGACGCCATTACTGCCGGCCCAAGCCCCGCCGCGGGTTGTTCGCGGAGGCAGGCGGTCTGGCGGCCGACCCGGTCTCCACCGCCTCCATCAAGCCGATCCCCTTCACCGGCCCGCCGGACTAATCTTCACCAGAAACCCCTCCACTGTGGCCTGCGGGCAACGTCGCGCCTGGCGAATTGGCGATATGGTCCTCTTCGGGGATTCGCACCGGGAGTAACGCAAGACCGCAGCCATAAGCCTTTGGGCTTGGTTCGATTGGAGGGGCGCGATGGCAGCCGAATCGTTGGTCCAAATGCTTGAAGAGATCGCCATCGGGCTCAAGGCCGGCGATGAGGAAGTCTATGGCTGGCTGCGCGACCAACTCAAAGAGTGCGGCGGCAGCGAGATTTCCGTCGAGCTTGCCATGGGTGTGATCGCCAGGCTCCTGCCTGAGGAAGCACAAGGCAATCTCGAGCTCGCCGAGCACTACAGCCGCCGCTGGGCGCACTAACCGCGCAGCGCGACTTCCAGACGTTGCCAGTCGGCCTCCGCGCCGGGAAGACCGAAGCGCAGCCATGTTGGTTCCTCGGCGAACCGGCGCACGAAGATCCCTGCACGTCCCAGACGATCGAAGACTTGCGGTGCGTCATCGTGCCGGACCAGCGTGAAGAGCGGCGTGCCGCCGACCCGCGCCAAGCCTGCGGTCTCCAGCAATTCATCGAGACGCTTCCCGTCTTTCGCCAGCGCGGCGCGCGTTGCGGTCAGCCAAGTCATGTCGGACAATGCTTGCGCGCCGACCTCGAGCGCGGGCCCTGACAATGGCCAGGGGCCGAGCGCGGCGCGAAGACGCGCGGCCGCCGTCGTTGCAGCAAGCGCGACACTGAGACGAAGACCCGCCAGCCCATATGCTTTGCCAAGAGAGCGCAGAACGATGACGTTGGCCTCCTCGACGTCACCGGCGAGACTCTCTTCGCGCGGCCCAATCTCCATAAACGCTTCGTCGACGATCAACATCCCGCCGGACTTGCGTTGCCGCGCCGCAATGGCAAGCAGATCTTCGCGGGCAAAGACCCGGCCATCGGGGTTGTTTGGATTGACCACCAGTGAAAGCGCGGCCTCGCCGAGCGGGGCAAGGTCAGGCACCGTCTCGACGTCATGACCGGCGAGAACAAGCGCGCGCGCATGCTCCGCGTATGTCGGTCCGACAATACGGGTAAGGCCTGGTGGAGCCGCTCCTGCAATCAAGGTCACGAGGATCTGCATGCCCCCGGCCGGAACCACATTGGACTCATCTGGCGCGCCATAAGCGGCTGCTGCACAGGCTAACAGCTTTGCGAGCGTGTCCTCTTGTGGGAGCTGCGCAAAAACCTGCGGCGAAAGCGGGGGAATAGGGTAGGGATTGGGATTGATCCCCGTCGATAGGTCGAGAAACGGCTCGGGCGCGTCGGGGAACAGGCGCCGCGCGGCGTTCAGATCGCCGCCGTGAACGAGCGGCGCATAGGCGTTGGGAGGGATCATGGCCGCACCGCTAGCGCTTCTCGCTTTGCTGATCGAGCTCGTCGTCGGTTACCCGGACGCGATCATGAAGAAGATCGGCCATCCCGTCACCTGGATGGGCCATTTGATCGGTTTCCTCGACAAGAGCCTGAACAAGGACGGCGCGCCTGCGGAGTCGCGCCGCCGGACGGGTGCCATCGCGCTCTTCGTCCTGATCCTCGTGGTCGGCGCCATCGCCTTTATCGCCGAGACCGCGCTGCTGCTGTTGCCGTTCGGGCTGATCTTCGCCGGGGCCGCCTGCAGCACGCTCATCGCGCAGCGCAGCCTCTATATGCATGTCGCCAACGTTGCCGATGCGCTTGAGTCCAGCAATCTGGTCAAGGCCCGCAAGGAGGTCGCGCATATTGTCGGACGCGATACGGCAGAGCTTGACGAGGCTGGTGTGGCGCGCGCGGCGATCGAAAGTCTCGCCGAGAACTTCTCCGACGGCGTCGTGTCGCCGGTGTTGTGGATTTGGCTCGCTGGGCTGACGGGCGGCGCCGTCTACAAGGCCATCAACACCGCCGACAGCATGATCGGACACCGCAGCGAGCGGTATGAAAGTTTCGGCAAGCCTGCGGCGCAGCTGGATGACCTTGTTAATCTGCCGGGCTCGCGGGCGTCCGGACTTCTGATCGTCGCAGCGGCCGCGCTGACGGGCGGTGCGTCGGCCAGCGGCGCCTGGAACACGATGGTGCGCGATGCCGGAAAACACGCCTCGCCCAATGCCGGCTACCCGGAAGCGGCCATGGCCGGCGCGCTCGACGTGTCTCTCGGCGGCCCGCACCGCTATGACGGCGAGGAGACCGACGGCGCGTGGCTCGGCGAGGGGCGGCGCGATCTCAAGGCAGCCGACGTCCAAGCCGCACTCGACGTCTACGGCCGCGCGGACGGGCTGCTGATCGCCCTTGTGTTCGTGCTGGTCGCAGTTACCGCGATATTGTGAGCAGGCGATCGATATCGACATGAGCTTCCAAATGTTCGGCGAGACGATCGAGGATCGCATCGACGGATGAGTCGTAGGCAATCTGCGGCGTGCCGGCGGCGAACCGTGCCAGCCACGCGCCGCGTTGGCGGTCGTCGGCGAAAAGACCATGGACATAGGTGCCGATTACGCGGCCATCCGGCGACATCGCACCATCTTTGGCTCCGTCGGTGAGCTGCGCGAAGGCCCGCGTACAATCCGCACCCAGCGTCTCGCCCATATGCATCTCGTAGCCTGAGAAGGGTGCACCGTCGAAGGTCTCCCCCTGAGCAGGCTCCAGGCGTTTCTCGCCGGTCAAGGTTGTCTCGACGTCGAGCAGGCCAAGGCCTGCCGTGCTGCCGGGCGCGCCCTCGATGCCGTCAGGGTCGTGCACCACGCGGCCAAGAATCTGGAAGCCGCCACACAGGCCAAGCACCGCACCGCCGCGGCGAACATGCGCGGCGATGTCGATGTCGAAGCCGGCGCCCCGCAGCGCCTCCAAGTCGGCGCGCGTGCATTTCGAGCCCGGCAGGATGACGAGGCCCGCATCACCGGGCAGCGCGCTGCCGGGGCGCACACGCACGAGCTCAATGGCGGGCTCCGCCTCGAGCGGATCGAGATCGTCGAAATTGGCGATATGCGGCAGGATGGGCACCGCAACTTTAAGCACAGCGTCGTTCTTTTCCGTGCCGGCACCGTCCAACGCCAACGCGTCCTCTGCCGGGAGCGCACGAGCTTCGGCAAAGAATGGAATGAGACCAAGCGCCGGCCAGCCGGTTACGGACGCGATCTTTTCCATGCCGGTTTCAAAAAGTTTGGGATCGCCGCGAAACTTGTTGACCAGGAAGCCGACCATCTGCGCGGCGTCGCCAACGTCGATCACGGCCTTCGTGCCAACGAGACTAGCGATGACGCCGCCCCGGTCGATGTCACCGATCAGCACGACCGGCACGTCGCACGCGCGGGCGAATCCCATATTGGCGATGTCGTTGTTACGAAGATTGACTTCGGATGCGCTGCCGGCGCCTTCGACGAGGACAATGTCGGCGTCAGCTTTGAGGCGTTCGAAACTGTCTTGCACGAATTTCATGAGCTCGGTTTTTAACGACTGAAAGTCCGCCGCTTTGGCTGTGGCGTAAACGCGCCCTTGCACGATGACTTGCGCGCCGGTTTCGCTTTGCGGCTTCAACAGAACCGGGTTCATGTGCACGCTTGGGGGTACGCGTGCGGCGCGCGCCTGCAAGTCTTGCGCCCGTCCGATCTCACCGCCGTCTATGGTCACGGCCGCGTTGTTCGACATGTTCTGCGGCTTGAAAGGCAGCACTTGCAGCCCCCGCGCGACAAGCGCGCGCGCCAGCCCTGCGACGATCAGCGATTTGCCGACATCGGAGCCCGTGCCCTGGAACATGAGCGTGCGGGCGGTCATGGGTCAGAACTCGATGCCGGGCTGCGCTTTAACGCCGGCGGCAAAGTGGTGCTTGACCAGCGTCATATGGGTGACGAGGTCGGCGGCTTCGATGAGTTCCGGCTTGGCGTTGCGGCCCGTGACCACGACATGAAGATCGGGGCGCCGCGACTTCAACGTGGCGATGACTTGTTCGAGCGGCAGGTAGTCGTAGCGCATCGCAATGTTGAGCTCATCGAGAATGACCAGGCTGAAGCTCGGATCGTCCATGAGCTCGACAGCCTTGCCCCAAGCGCGTTCCGCCGCCGCGACATCGCGGGCAAGGTCCTGTGTCTCCCAGGTGAAGCCTTCGCCCATCGAATACCAGGCGACTTGATCGCCGAACTTCTCAAGCGCATCGCGCTCGGCCGTATGCCAGGCGCCCTTGACGAACTGCACGATGCCGACGCGGTTGCCCCGGCCGATCATGCGCAGCGCCAGCCCGAAGGCCGCGGTCGACTTGCCCTTGCCTGTTCCGGTGTGGACGATCAGCAGGCCCTTCTCCAGAGTCTTGCCGGCAACCTCGTCGTCTTGAACGGACTTTCGCTTCGCCATCTTGGCGCGATGACGCTCGGCGTCCTTGTCGTCGACGGCCTTGGTCATGACGATCCTTTCACGATGAGCGGCTGGCCTGCGACCACGAAGACCACCCGGCCCGCGTGAAACGCAATGCGTTGATTGAGGCGGCCTTGCGCGTCACGAAAGGCGCGGCCCAATTCATTGTCGGGCACGAGTCCGAGGCCGACTTCGTTGGAGACGACCACGGTGGTGCCGACGCGGGCGTGCAGTGCCTCCTCCAAACGCTGCGTAACCTTCTCGATATCGAACTTGGCGTGCATCACGTTGGACAGCCACAAGGTCAAGCAATCGACGAGGACGGTGGCACCACGCGGCGCCGCATCGAGAGCTTCGGGCAATTCGTGCGGCGCTTCGATGGTTTCCCAGCCTGCCTCGCGCCGCGCTTTATGCTCGGCGATGCGCGCGGCCATCTCATCGTCATGCGGCTCGGCTGTCGCGATGTAGACCCAAGGCCGAGGCCGCGCGGTGACGAGAGATTCTGCGAAGCGGCTCTTGCCGGAACGGGCGCCGCCGAGGACGAAGGTCGTCCCTTCGTCCCCGGCTGCCTCAATCTGTGTCATGTCACGCGGCGCGGATGAAGCGCTCGCGGAAATAGCCCGCAAGCCCGCCGAGCAACGCCCAGAACACGAGCGTCGTCATCGCCACGGCCACGACGAAGCTGTGATGCAGCCCCGCTGGAACCGGGCTGTCGTGACTGATCGGTTGCGGCGCGCCGATTGCGTGCGGAAGCACGAGGAGCGCGATCGCCGCGATCGTGGCGATCAGCGACCGGCTATAGAATAGAAGGCCGAGCGCAATCGCAGCGGACACCACCGTGCCGGCCCACCAAGCTTGCCGCGCCCCAAGCTCCGCCGCCGGCATGGCGGGAAGTTCCGGTGGCAGGCCTAATCCTGGCGCGAGTGTGAAGATCGTAAAGCCGGCAAGCCCCCAAAAGACCCCTTGGCGCCAACCGTGCAGGCCGCCGAATAATTCACTCGCGGCGACCAGCAGCAAAGCGAAGCCAACGCCCGTGATCAGATTGGCGAGGAAGTTGAAGAAGGTGCGTTCAAAACCGTCCTCTGGCGCCCAGCCCTCTCCGTGGTCGTGCGCGGCGGCATTCTCTTCGTGCGCGTGATGCTCGTGAGCCGCCGCTGTTGCTTCGGTGGCCTCACTTGCGTCGGTGGCCTGAGTTGCGCCTTGCCCCTCGAAGGTCTCAGCCTTGAGAATTAAGGGCACGGTGACGAAGTACTGGGCGACTGTCATGCCGAGGCCGGCCAGCGCGCCGGCGAGCGCAGCCACCACAACGATGTTGCGGAAATAATCCATGGTCCTGGTCCTCCCTGGACGTCAGTGGCAGGGAAAGGCCATGGAATGGCGGTAGTCGTGGGCGGCGTTATGGAACACCGCCATGTGGGAAAATCCCACGCCGCCAACAATGAAGATGCCGAGCAGAGCGGCTGCAAAGATCGGGACCGCGCGCGATGTCGTCAGCGCTGCGGCGTCGAGGCCCGTCGTGTCGGGCTTGGTCGAATGAGTCGTCATCAATTGTCCCCCTCTCGCCCTCCACCCGAGGGCGCGGTTCCAGGTTGAGCCGCCGGCAGGTCTCCTGGCTCGCGGGTCAACGCCTTCCCCCGGCCTTCCCGGAGACTGGCTCCAGTGGCCTTAACGAGGGCGCTCACCGCTAACAGTTGCGGGGGCAGCCGCGGAATCGGGAAAATCCCTCACCGCGTTCCCTTCTCGCGTCCCGCCTCATGCGGGAACCGACGACGGGAGCGACTATAGCGGGGTTCGCCGCCGCCGCAAGCGGGCCCCCGCGCGGCGCATTGACAGCGGATTGACAAAGGGGGGCCCCGGCCCCTTAAGTGCCTGATCGACGGTCGCTCATTTCGAGCCAACAGGGAACGCGGTACGGAAGTCCTCCAAATCCGCGGCTGCCCCCGCAACTGTAAGCGGCGAGCCGGAGCCTAAAGCCACTGGGAGGTCATTCCCGGGAAGGCGGCAAACGGCAAAGACCCGCAAAGCCAGGAGACCTACCGTCGATCTGATGGCCGGCCGGGCGGGGTGCCTCGGCGGCGGTTAGCTCGAAGGCCGGAGCTAAACTCCGGTCCCACACCCCAGACGCATGTGCCCGAGGAGCGGCTTTCCGGGGTGACTTTCACCGACATTACCCGTGACGATGACGCAGAAAACCGTTCTGGAACAACGGTCTATGTCTGCGTGACTTGCCGCAGGCCGGGCGACCCCGAGGACGGTCCGCGCCCAGGGCTCAAGCTCGCCCGCGAGACGGCGCTAGCGGCCGACGGGACGGGTGTTGCCGTGTGCGAAATCGAATGCCTCGCCAATTGCAGCCGTTCGCTCAGCGCCGCATTACGTTGTCACGGCAGCTGGACCTACATTTTCGGCGGCCTGGAGGCGGGTCGCGACGCGAAGGCCCTGATCGAGGGGGCGCAACTCGTGGCGCGCGCGGAAGACGGCTTGCTCCCCTGGCGCGGCCGCCCCGACATTCTCAAGCGCGGGCTGATTGCCCGCACGCCGCCACTCGGCTTCACGGAAGGAGACTAAATGACGTCACTCGCCCGCGTTCCTTGCACCATCGTCACCGGCTTTCTCGGCTCGGGCAAGACGACGCTGATTCGCCATGTGCTGGCCAATGCGAATGGCCGCCGGCTCGCAGTCATCGTAAACGAATTCGGCGATGAGGGCATTGACGGCGAGATCCTCAAAGGCTGCGGCGACTCCAACTGCTCAGAGGAGAACATCGTCGAGCTGGCCAATGGCTGCCTGTGCTGCACCGTGGCGGACGAGTTCGTGCCGGCGCTCGATGAGATCTTGGCGCGCAAGCCGGAAGTCGATCACATCGTCATCGAGACCTCCGGGCTCGCACTGCCGAAACCTCTCGTGCAGGCCTTCCATTGGCCGGCGATCAAGAGCCGCGTGACCGTGGATGGGGTCGTCGCCGTGGTGGATGGCGCCGCGCTCGCCGACGGCCAAGTCTCCGCCGATCTCGAAGCGCTCGCCACGCAGCGCGCGGCGGACGATGCGCTCGACCACGACGATCCCATCGAGGAAGTCTTCGAAGATCAGATCGCCTGCGCCGATCTCGTCGTGCTGAACAAACGCGACCTGCTGGACGAGCCTGGCATGAAACGAGCGATGACGACGGTTGCGGGCGCGCTGCCGCGCACAATCGGCATCGTCACTGTAGCCGAGGGCAAAGTGGACCCCGGCGCATTGCTGGGCCTCGGCGTCGGCACCGAGAACGATATTGAGAACCGCATGACCCATCACGACGCCGAAGCGGATCACGACCACGACGATTTCGATAGCTTCGTGGTGCCGCTTGGCGAAGTTGGCGATCCGGCGACCCTCGCCGCGCGCATTACCGCGCTCGCCGAGACGCACAATGTGCTCCGGGTGAAGGGCTTCGCCTCGGTTGCGGGCAAGCCCATGCGACTCCTCGTCCAAGCCGTTGGTCCGCGCGTCAGTCATTATTACGATCGCGCTTGGGGGCCATCGGAAGATCGCCAAGGCAGCGTCGTCGTTATCGGCTTGAAAGGCCTCGATCGCGACGCCGTCACCAAGTCGCTCGCCGGGTAACGCGCATGCATTTGCTGCAGACAGACGCCGCGACACTCGACGACATCGTCGAGCCGGTCGATCTCGGCCAGACGCCCGGCGACATCGTTGTGTTGTCGTTTGTCGACAGCGATCTCACTGGGCTTGCGTCCGCCTATGCCGCAGAGCGCGATGTCCTGCCCCGCGTGCGGCTCGCGCATTTGCGCGAGTTGCGTCACCCGATGTCCATTGATTTGTGGATCGATACGGTGGCGCGCCACGCCAAGATCATCGTCGTGCGACTGCTCGGCGGGCTCGACTGGTGGCACTATGGCGTGGAACAGCTCGCGGCGGCTGCGCATGAACACGGCATTGCGCTTGCGGTCCTGCCCGGCGAGGACCGTGACGATGCGCGCCTGTTCGAAGCAGGAACGCTTCGGACAGACGATCTCAAGACGTTGCTTGCCTATTTCCGCGAAGGCGGGCCCGACAATTTGCGCGGTCTCCTCCGCTGCCTTGCGTGCCACGCTGGACGCAACCTCGATGTGCCGAAGCCGGCGCGCGTCCCCCGCATGGCGGGCTATGTTCCTGGCAAAGGCGCCGTGCCGCTTCATGTGCTGCGCGATGAAATCGCCACCGGAAATCCTCTCGTGCCGATCTTGTTCTACCGGGCCGCGCTGCTTTCCACGGATACCGCGCCGATCGATGCGTTGTGCGCGGCGCTTGCCGGACGCGGATTGACCCCAGCCCCGCTCTTCGTGCCGAGCCTGAAAGACAAAGAAGCCGCCGCGTTCGTGCGCGAAACGCTGCAAATGTTCTCGCCTGCCGCCGTCGTCACCACAACTGCGTTTGCCGCGGGCGACGGCGCAGCCTCGCCATTCGACGGCACCGACGCGCCGATCCTGCAAGCGGTGATCGCCACCACGCGGCGCGCGGCCTGGGCCGAGAACCCCCGCGGGCTCGGGCCCTCCGATCTCGCCATGCATATCGTGCTGCCGGAGCTGGATGGGCGCGTACTTACCGGCGCGCTGGCCTTCAAGGAGGCGCTCCCCAAGGACGATGCGCTCGCTTTCACCGCCTATGTGAGCAGGCCGGAGCCGGAGCTGATCGAGGCGGCGGCAGACAAGATCGCCGCGCTGGTCCGTCTCCAGGAAGCGCCGCGCGCCGAACGGCGCATTGCCGTGGTGATGCCCGACTATCCCGGCGCGGGCGGCCGCGATGGCTACGCGGTCGGGCTTGATGTGCCGGCAAGCGTGCTTGCGCTTCTCGCCGATCTCCGCGAGGCGGGGTACACGGTCGATCACGTACCTGCGGATGCGCCTGCGCTTCTCGCATCGCTGGGTGAGGACGGTACGCTCGCGCTGTCACGGGACGACTACGCCCGCCTGCTCGCCGCGCTCCCTGAAGGCATTTCCGAAGAGATGAACGCCGGCTTGGGCGCGCCGGAGGACGATCCCGATTTTCGCGATGGCGCCTTCCGGTTCCGTGCCGCGCGCTTCGGCAATATCACCGTGGCGCTGCCGCCCGATCGGGGCAACACACATGATCGCCGCGCCGACTATCACGATCCGACCTTGCCGCCGCGCCATGCGCTGCTCGCCTTTGGCCTTTGGCTGCAGCACGAGGTCGCCGCGCATGCGTTGCTTCATCTCGGCGCGCACGGCACGCTGGAATGGCTTCCGGGCAAAGCGGTCGCGCTGTCGGCGGCATGCTTTCCGCAGAGCGTCGTCGGCGCGCTGCCGGTGATCTATCCCTTCATCGTTTCCAATCCGGGCGAGGCGGCGCAAGCCAAGCGCCGCGTGGCTGGCGTCACCATCGGGCATTTGCCGCCGCCGCTGACGGGCACTGAAATGTCCGGCGCGGCGTTGGAACTGGAGCAGCTCGTCGACGAGTACGCCATTGCCGACGGGCTCGACCGGCGTCGGCGCGAGCGCTTGGCGCGGCTCATCGTCGACAAGGCGCAAGGCTCGGGGCTGGCGCGCGAAGCCGGCGTTGCACGCGACGAAGGCGACGACGATGCGCTGCGCAAGATCGATGCTTGGCTTTGCGATCTCAAAGATCTCGCCGTCAAGGACGGCTTGCACACTTACGGCCGCGCGCCGCACACCGACGACGCGGCGTGGCTGGCTTGCGCAGATGCCGAACGCGATGCGCTGCTTACGGCGCTCGACGGCAAACGCGTGGAGCCGGGGCCGGCAGGCGCGCCGTCGCGCGGGCGCCGCGACGTTCTGCCCACGGGGCGCAATCTTTTCACCGCCGACCCGCGCGTGTTGCCGACCCGCACGGCCATGGAACTTGGCGCAGCCGCCGCCGATGAGGTCATCCGCGGCTATATGCAAACCCATGGCGAAAGCCCACGCGCACTCGTCATCGATCTGTGGGGCAGCGCGACCTTGCGCACCGGCGGTGAGGAAATCGCCCAAGGGCTTGTCCTGATGGGCTGCCGTCCCACTTGGGATCCGGCCACGGGCCGCGTCACCGGCATGGAAGTCTTGCCCCCTGCGGTCATGGGCCGGCCGCGCGTCGACGTTACCTGGCGCATTTCGGGGCTGTTCCGCGATCTCTTTCCGGCGCAGATCGCACTGATCGATGCGGCCGTGAAGCTGGTCGCGGCCCGCGACGAAGACGATCACGACAATCCGCTGGCGGCGGCACGGCGCGCGGGCGACGACGATGCGGCGCCGGCCCGGATCTTCGGCAATGCGCCGGGCGCCTACGGGGCCGGCGTCGAGGACCTGCTGGGCCGCGATGCGCCGGACGACGTTCTCGGCGCGGCTTACCTGGCGGCCACCTCGCATGCTTATGGCGGCGCGGAGGCGGAAGGCCTCGCCCGGCCTGGAGCGTTTGCGACCCGCGTGACGGATGCCGACCTGCTGCTGCACACCTCGGACGATCCGAGCCGCGATATCCTCGAGGGCGCGGAGGACGTGGCGCATATCGGTGGGTTCGCGGCGGCGGCCCGGTCGCTGGGCGCCACACCCGATCTGGTCATGTTGGACGTGACCAATCCGGAGCGCCCACGCGCGCGGCCGCTTCCCCAGGCCCTGGCCCGCATCGTTCGCGGCCGCGCCACGAGCCCGAAATTCATCAATGGGATGATGCGCCATGGGGCGCGCGGTGCCGCTGAGCTCGCCGAGACCGTGGACCGGCTGGTGGACTTCGCCGAGACGACGGGTGCCGTCTCAAGCGCGCTGTTCGACGAAGTGCATCGCGCTTATCTCGGAGACAAGGCTGTGCGCGAGTTTCTCGTCTCCGAAAATCCGGAGGCGGCGCGCGCCATTGCCGAACGGTTGGAGGCAGCGCGCGCCAAAGGCCTGTGGCATCCAAGGCGCAACGACTTGAACACTGAGATGATCGCGCGTGCGAGCGAGGCTGCGTTATGACCGTTGCTCTCGCACGCGGCGATTGTCCGCGCCTTGCCGCGCCGATGGAGACGGGTGATGGTCTCCTGGCACGCATCGTGCCTATTGGGCCGATCGGGATCGATGGGTTCGCCGCGCTCTGCGCCGCCGCACAGACTTGCGGCAACGGCCTCATGGAGATAAGTGCGCGGGGCAGCTTGCAGGTGCGCGGGCTCACACAGAAGTCGGCGCCCCTATTCGCCGACGCTGCCGCGCGGCTCGGGCTCGATGCAGGCGACGGCACGCCGGTACTCGCCACGCCGCTTCCCGACGATCCCGCAGCGCTGATCGATGCGCATGGACTGGCCGCCGAGATCCGGCACAGCATCGGCGCTCGCGATCTTAATTTGGCACCGAAGGTCTCCGTGATCGTCGATGGGGGCGGCCGCATCCATCTCGATGCACTGCCCGCCGATATCCGGCTCCGCGCCGTTGCATTATCCGATGGGCCGAAGCTTCTCGTCTCGCTTGGCGGCGATGCGGCCACAGCGATACCGCTTGGTCTGGTGAGGCTTGGCGATGCGCCCGCCGTCGTGGCGGATTTGTTGGCCGTGATTGCCGCGCACGGAGCTTTGACGCGTGCGCGCGATGTCTCCGACGTCAACGCTTTCGCTTCGGCAGTGCGTGACTGGTTGGAGTCGTCCGTCGCGGTGTCTTCGCGCAAGCGCGCGCAGACTATCGGGCTTCACGGATTGAAGGATGGACGCTGCGCCGTCGGCATTGCTTTGCCGTTTGGCCAGGCCCGTGCGCTCGACTTGATCGCGCTAACTCAGATCGCGCGCGCCAACGGGGCGGCATGGCTCGCAACTGCGCCGGAACGCACATTGCTGATCGGGCCGATCGGTGAAATGACGGGCTTTGCGCTCGCAACCGCAGCCGACACGCTCGGCTTTGTCGTTGATGCACGAGATTCGCGGCGGCGCGTGGTGGCGTGCCCCGGCGCGCCGGCCTGCAACTCGGGGCTCATCCCGGCGCGCAAGCTCGCCGCCGAGATCGCGGAGAGCTTGCCGGCCTCGGAAGGCGGTATCGCCGTGCATGTGTCCGGCTGTGCAAAGGGCTGCGCGCATCCCGCGCATGCGCCGCTCACTGCCGTCGGCACCGGCCGAGGCTACGGCTTCGTGCATAACGGCACGGCGCGCGGCGAGCCGGAAGGTTACGTCGAACCGCATGAGCTGTTGGGCATGGCGTTGTCTGCCGGGGAGAGCAGTGATGCGTGAGCTGGACTATATCCGCGACGGCACGGCGATCTATGAGCGGTCATTCGCCATCATTCGCGACGAGGCGGATCTGTCGCGCTTCACGCCGGAGCAGGCGGAAGTGGCGGTCCGCATGATTCATGCTTGCGGGCGCGTCGATGCGGCGGAGGTGATCGACTTCTCACCGGAACTGGTGCCGGCGGCAAGGCGCGCGCTTCAACAAGGTGCGCCGATCTTCTGCGACGCGCAGATGGTGGCGCATGGTGTGACCCGGGCGCGGCTGCCGTCCGACAACGATGTGGTTTGCAGCTTGCGTGACGAACGCGTGCCTGCGCTTGCCGCTGAACTTGGCACAACCCGTTCCGCCGCTGCGCTCGAGTTGTGGCGCGATAGGCTCGAAGGCAGTGTCGTCGCCATCGGCAATGCGCCCACCGCGCTGTTTCATTTGCTGGAGATGCTGGCGGCCGGTGCGCCGAAGCCCGCAGCGATCCTCGGCGTTCCCGTGGGCTTCGTGGGCGCGGCGGAGTCCAAAGACGCGCTCGCCGACAACACACATGGCGTACCCTATCTCGTGGTACGCGGACGCATGGGCGGCAGCGCCATGACGGCGGCGGCGATCAACGCGCTCGCCAAGGAGGGGATATGACCGGACGATTGATCGGCGTCGGCGTCGGGCCCGGCGATCCAGAGCTTCTCACCCTCAAGGCGCTCGATGCGTTGAAGTCAGCGGACGTGGTGGCGTATTTCGCCAAGGCGGGAAACGAGAGCAACGCGCGCGCCGTCGTCGCTGCGCATCTGAATGGCGCCGAGGAGCTGCCGCTGCTCTATCCCGTGACCACCGAAGTGCCGAAAGAGACACCAGCCTATCGTGATGCGATCCGTAACTTCTACGATGTCTCGGCCGCCGCCGTGGCGTCGCACCTCGATGACGGGCGTGACGTCGCCGTGCTCTCCGAAGGCGACCCGATGTTCTACGGCTCCTACATGCATATTCATGTGCGGCTGAGCGAGCGCTACCCCACCGAAGTTGTCGCGGGCGTCACGGGGATGTCCGGGTGCTGGTCCATGACCGACGCCCCCATGACCCAAGGCGACGACATCTTCACCGTCCTGCCGGGGACGCTGCCCGAATACGAGCTGGAGCGGCGGCTGGCGGATACCAACGCTGCGGTGGTGATGAAGATCGGACGGCATCTGCCGAAGATTCGCCGCGCCTGCGAGCGCGCCGGTTGCCTCGACCGCGCCATCTATGTGGAACGCGGCACGATGGCGAACGCGGCAGTCATGAAGCTGACCGACAAGCTCGATACGGCGGCACCCTATTTCGCCATCGTGCTGGTGCCCGGCTGGGAGCAGCGCAGATGACCGGGCGGCTCGCCATTGTCGGGCTCGGGCCGGGCGACGACCGTTACCTGACGCCTGAGGCACGCGAGGCGCTCGATGGCGCCGATGCGCTCTATGGCTATGGGCCTTATCTCGATCGCGTGCCTGAGCGCTGCGGCCAGGCGCGGCATGAGTCCGGGAACCGCGTCGAAGGCGCGCGGGCCGAAGCTGCCTTGCGCGACGCCGCGTCCGGCGCGCAAGTCGCCATGGTCTCCGGCGGCGATCCTGGCGTATTCGCCATGGCGTCGGCCGTGTGCGGCGAGATCGAAGCCGGGCCGGAGAGCTGGCGCACGTTGGATGTGGTCGTGGTGCCCGGCATCACGGCGATGCTTATGGTGGCGGCGCGGGCCGGCGCACCACTCGGTCATGATTTCTGCGCCATGTCGCTGTCGGACAATCTGAAGCCTTGGGACCTCATTGAACGGCGGCTCGATGCGGCGGCCTCGGCCGGCTTCGTCATCGCGCTCTATAATCCCATCTCCAAGGCACGGCCCTGGCAGCTCGGCGAGGCTTTCACGCGCCTTGCCCGACATCTTGCGCCGACGACGCCTGTTGTGTTCGGGCGCGCGGCAGGCCGCGACGATGAAGCCATGACCATCACGACGCTGGACCAGGCTCACGATGTCAAAGCCGACATGGCCACGCTGGTGATTGTCGGATCACCTGAGACGCGCGTCATTGCGCGCCAGGGCCACGCGCCGCTCGTCTACACGCCGCGCACCGCGGCAGCGGTGAGCGCATGATCGAGCCAAGCCACAACAGCGTCGACGGTCTCGACGGACGGGGCTTCGGACAGAGAAGGCCTCCTCAGCATCACGACAGGCAGGCGCATGGCACGTGCCGCGGCGATCTTGCCGTAGGAGGCATCGCCGCCGCTGTTCTTGGCGACGATGACGTCGATGCGGTGACGTTCGAGCAACGCGCGATCATCCGCCTCGCTGAAGGGCCCGCGCGCGGTAAGATAGATGGCATGAGGTACAGCAAGGGGCGGGTCGATAGGATCGACGCTGCGCACCAGATAGGTATGTTGCGGCGCGGCCGTGAACGGCGCGATCTCTTTGCGGCCGAGCGCGAGGAACACACGCCGCGGTGCTTGCCCAAGCGCGGCAACGGCACTTGCGACGCTTCCGGCCTCGATCCATTGATCGCCGTCCATCTTCGCCCACGCCGGCCGGCGCAAGGCGAGAAAGGGGACGCCGCACGCCTCAGCCGCGCGCGCCGCGTTCTCGGAGATTATCTGCGCAAAGGGATGCGTGGCATCGACCAGCGCGCCGATCTTCTCAGCCCGCAAATATTCTATAAGCCCATCCACCCCGCCGAAGCCGCCGACACGCGTCGGCACGCCTTGCGGCAACGGCTTTGCCGTGCGTCCGGCGAGCGACAGCGTGACGGTCAAATCTGCCCGGCCCGCGAGCGCTCCAGCCAAGACGCGGGCTTCCGTGGTGCCACCAAGAATGAGGATATTCATGATGCGCTCTGAACCAACCATGCCGAACCCTGCCTCATCGCCGCGCTGGCTGTCCATCATTGGGATCGGCGAGGACGGGGTGGAGGGCTTGAGCCGGGGCGCCCGCGACCTCATCGCCAATGCCGAGATCGTGTTCGGCCACGCACGGCATCTCTCTTTGGCGCGACCTCTGATTAATGGCCAGTCCAAGCCGTGGCCATCGCCTTTCTCGCTCGCGGTGGGCGAGGTTCTGGGCATGCGGGGGCGGCAGATTTGCGTGCTCGCCTCGGGCAATCCGTTCTTCTATGGCGTCGGCGCAACTCTCGCCGGCCATGTGCCACCGGAGGAGGTCTGGGTCGTCCCGGCGCCGTCTGCCTTTAGCTTGGCGGCGGCGCGCTTGAGTTGGGCAATCCCAGAAACCACGTTGCTTTCCGTGCATGGCCGAGCCGTGGATCGTATCCGGCCGCACCTCCATCCGGGTGCGCACATTCTTGCGTTGACCTCGGACGCAGAGGGTCCGGCGACGCTCGCGCGGCTTCTGACCGAGATTGGGTTCGGCGCTTCGAACTTGACCGTTCTCGAAGCCCTTGGCGGTGAGAGGGAACGCGTGCGCAGCGTGCGCGCCGACGCCTTCGATATCGAAGACGTGGCGGCGCTGAATACGCTGGCAATCGACGTCGTCGCGGCGTCACCGGACGCACGCATCATCGCCTACGCGCCGGGCCTTGCCGACAACCTGTTCGAGAACGACGGACAGATCACCAAACGGGAAGTCCGGGCAATCACCCTGTCGTCGCTCGCGCCGCGGCGCAGCGAACTTCTGTGGGACGTTGGCGCGGGCGCCGGCTCCGTCGCCATCGAATGGATGCTGGCGCATCGGTCGCTCCGCGCCATTGCCATCGAAGCGCGGCCGGAGCGTGCCGCGTGCATCAGCCGCAATGCGCTCGCTTTCGGCGTTCCCGATCTTGAAGTGGTCGAGGGCGAAGCACCCGACGCGCTCGCCGGCCTCGAAGCGCCCGATGCTATCTTTATTGGCGGCGGCGCAAGTACAACGGGTGTGTTGGATGCGTGCATCGCGGCGCTGAAGCCGGGTGGCCGCCTTGTTGCCAACGCCGTCACACTTGAGACCGAATCTGAATTTATCGCCCTGCACGCGCTGCGCGGTGGCGAGCTCACACGCGCGGCGATATCGAGAGCCGACCGAGTCGGCGGCAAGACAGGATGGCGGCCGGCACTGCCGGTCACACAATGGGTTTGGAGAAAGACATGATTGTTGCGGGGATCGGCTGCAAGCGGGGCACGACAGTGGAGGAGGTCGAGGCGGCGATCGACGCGGCCCTCGCGGCGGCTGACGAGACACGCGAAGCCATCGAGATCATCGCCACCTCCGACGGGAAGGGCAGCGAAACCGGCATCATCGAGGCGGCCGCGGCGCGCGGTGTCCAACTCGTTCTGGTGAAGCCAGCCGCCTTGGAAGCGGCAGGCCCACGCACGCAAAGTTCATCGCCCCGTGTGAAGGAGCTCTTCGGCGTTCCTTCCGTGGCGGAGGCCGCGGCGCTAGCGGCTGCGGGCCCCGACGCGGCGCTGCTCGTGCCACGCATCGTTGTCGGTCCCGCCACTTGCGCGTTGGCGGGCCACAAGGACGGCGCGTGACCGTCCACTTCATCGGGGCTGGTCCAGGCGCGGCCGACCTCATTACGCTGCGCGGGCGCGATCTTCTGGCGCGCTGTCCGGTCTGTCTCTACGCCGGATCGATTGTTTCGAAGGACATGCTGGCCCACTGCCCACCAGATGCGCGGCTCGTAGATACGGCGCCGCTATCGCTGGATGAGATCGAAGCGGAGTACACCGCCGCGCACGAGGCGGGACAGGACGTGGCGCGGCTTCACTCGGGCGACATATCCGTGTTCAGCGCCGTCGCCGAGCAGATGCGCCGGCTCGATGCGCGCGGCATTCCCTATACGCTGACGCCGGGCGTGCCGTCCTTCGCCGCCGCCGCTGCGGCGCTGCATCGCGAACTCACCGTGCCGGAAGTGGCGCAGAGCGTGGTGCTGACCCGCGTGCCGGGACGCGCATCGCGCATGCCCGACGGCGAGACGTTGGAAGCGTTCGCCGCGACGGGTGCAACGCTCGCCATCCATCTGGCTATCCACGCACTCGACAATGTGGTGGAGACATTGCTGCCGCTCTATGGCGCGGACTGCCCTGTCGCGGTGGTGGCGCATGTCAGCCAGCCGCAACAGCGCATCGTTCGCGGCACACTCGGCGACATTTGTGCAGCACTCGCAGGCGATCCCATCGAACGCACCGCGCTGATTCTGGTAGGACGCGCGTTAGCAGCCGAAGATTTTCGGGAGAGCGCGCTCTACGATCCGGACTATCGACGCCGCTACCGGGAAGGTCCGGCATGAGGACACGGCGCCTGGCCCACGAGTTCGCCTTGACGGTCGAACACCACGACTTCGATCTCAACGGGCTTGCCGGCCACGACGCCGGATGCGGTCTCCTGCGCGGCGCGCGCAACCGCATCGCCAAGCGCGATACCTTCGGTGCGCGCATGATCGAAAGCCTCCGCCGCCGTGTTGGATGCGCGGATGCGCTGACACGCCTCGTCCGAGCCGCCGGCCCGCGCGGCAAGCTCGCCAAGCATGTCGAGATCGACGCTGCCGCGCTTGGAGTGGAGATCGAGCAAGCCTTGGGCGAGCTTCGTCATCTTGCCCACGCCGCCCGCAATCGTGACGCGCGGCACGGGATGGGTCTTTACGTATTTAAGCGTGCCGCCGACGAAATCGCCCATGTCGATGAGCGCCGTCTCGGGCAGGCCGTACATATTTTGCACGGCGGCCTCAGACGTCGATCCGGTGGAAGCCGCGATGTGGTCAAGTCCGCAGGCAAGCGCCACGTCGATACCGCGATGAATCGAATGGATCCACGCCGAGCAGGAGTACGGCACGACAATGCCGGTGGTGCCGAGGATCGACAGCCCGCCGACAATGCCGAGCCGGCCGTTCAGCGTCTTCTCGGCGAGCGCGGCTCCGTTCGGCACGGCGATCTCCACTTCAACATCGCCCGCGTCATGAAGCGCGGTCGCGACCTCGGTGATGGCATCGCGGATCATTTGGCGGGGCACGGGATTGATCGCCGGTTCGCCGGGCGGAATAGCAAGCCCGGGCCGCGTCACCGTGCCGACGCCCTCGCCGGCACAGAACGTCACGCCGCTTTCGGGTGCACCGGGCTGGACCGTCGCCAGGATCAACGCGCCATGGGTGACGTCGGGATCATCGCCGGCGTCCTTGACCACGCCCGCGGTGGCGGCGCGGTTGCCGCGCGCCGTAGCCGCGAGGGCAAAAGCGGGCCTCTGACCGCCCGGCAGTCCGATCTCGACGGGGTCGGGGAATTCGCCCGTCAGCAGCCCCGCATACGCCGCCTTGGCGGCGGCGGCGGCACAAGCGCCAGTGGTCCAGCCCTTGCGGAGCGGGCGGGCGGTCTCATCCATGCTCTTGGCTATAGAGCGCCGGAGCCCTCCCGTCACGCGGGGAGAGCCTCATGAGCGCGACGAGCGCGCCCGCTCTGATCGTCGGGTCCCACCGGTCCGGGGCCGGAAAGACCACTGCGACCTTGGCGTTGCTTGCCGGCCTTCGCCGCCGGGGGCGTCGCGTGCGGGCTGCGAAGACCGGCCCGGACTATATCGACCCGGCCTTCCACGCCGCGGCGACGGGCCGAGACAGTGTCAATCTCGATAGCTGGGCCATGGGGCCGGGGTTGCTCGATGCGCTGATGGGCGAGGCGACGGCGGGGTGCGATATCGCCGTCATCGAGGGCGTCATGGGCCTGTTCGATGGGGTCGGCAGTGCGGGCACGGGAGCCACGGCGGATCTCGCCGCGCGCTTTTCGCTGCCGGTGATCCTGGTGATCGATGCCTCCGGCCAATCGCAGTCCGCAGCGGCGCTGCTACGCGGCTTCGCCAGCCACGATCCGAACGTGCGCATTGCCGGCGTCATTCTCAATCGTGTCGCAAGTGACCGCCACGCGCGGTTTCTGAGCCAAGCCATCGGCGCTTTGGAGATTCCGATCTTCGGCGTGTTGCCGCGCGATGAGACGATCGCCCTGCCGTCGCGGCATCTTGGGTTGGTGCAGGCGCGCGAGCACGACAACCTCGACGCCACGCTCGATGCGCTAGGGCAATTGGCGGCGCAGCATCTCGATCTCGATGCGATTGCGTCTTGCGCCACGCCGCCGCATATTGCGGGAAACGGGTCGGCGATCGCGTTGCCGCCGCCCGGTGCGCGCATCGCGCTCGCGCAGGACGCCGCGTTCACGTTTCTTTATCCGCACATTGTTCGAGGCTGGCGGCAACACGGCGCGGAGATCGTACCGTTTTCACCGCTTGCCGACGAAGGTCCCGACGACACTTGCGATGCCTGCTGGCTCCCGGGCGGTTATCCGGAGCTGCACGCGGGCGCGCTCGCAGCAAGAAACACATTCAAGACGCAGCTTGCCGCGTTCGCCAAGACGCGTCCCGTGCACGGCGAGTGCGGCGGATACATGGTTCTCGGAGAAGCGCTGATCGATGCGGACGGCGAGCGGCATGCCATGACGGGCCTGTTGGGCCATTCGACAAGCTTCGCAGAGCGCAAGCTTCACCTCGGTTATCGGGAGGCGCGGCTTCTGTACGACTGTGCGCTCGGCAAAAATGGCGCTGAGGTGCGCGGTCATGAATTCCACTATGCGAGCGTGACGGAAACCGGGAACGATACGCCATTGGCCGAGATGTTCGATGGCGAAGGCAACGAGCTCGGCCCCGCTGGTGGACGGCGCGGCCAAGTTACCGGCACGTTCTTTCACGCCATCGCCGTAGGCTAGCTCACGCGTCTTTGTCTGAGACTTGTTTGTCGGAGACTTGTGCCTCTTCGAATGTCGCCATGCCGGTGTGGCAAGCGAGCGCGGCGCGCAGCACCAGCACCGCAACGGCGGCGCCGGAACCTTCGCCAAGACGCATGCCGAGATCGAGCAGTGGCGTCATACCAAGCTCGCGCAACAGAAGACAATGTCCGGCCTCGGCTGACACATGTCCGACATGGGCATGATCGAGCGCATCGGCGCGCAACGCCTTGAGCGGTGCGACCGCCGCTGTGGAAACGAAGCCGTCGATCAGCACGGGGATAGCATTGTGACGCGCGGCAAGACACGCGCCGAACATGGCAGCGAGCTCGCGGCCGCCGAGCGCCGCTGCCGCGTGCAGAGGATCTGCAATTGCGCCGGAATGACGCTGCAATGCGCGCTCAATGACGTCGCGTTTTCGTTTGAGCCCAGCATCGTCGACGCCCGTGCCGGTTCCGGCAAAGCGCGCCCCGCCACCGAACAGCGCGCCTGAAAGCGCCGCCGCCGCCGTGGTGTTGCCGATGCCCATTTCGCCAAGGACGAGCAAGTCGGCGGCCGCCGGCACAGCCTCGTAGCCGGCCGAAACCGCCTCCAGAAATTCAGCCTCAGCCATGGCGGGGCCTTCGGTGAAGTCGGCCGTGGGCGTGTCGAGCGACAGCGGCATCACCCGCAAGTTTGCTTTCGCTTCCCGGGTAAGCTGATTGATCGCAGCGCCTTCGGCCGCGAAATTCGCCACCATCTGCGCCGTCACCTCGGCCGGATAGGCGGAGACCCCTTGCGCTGTGACCCCATGATTGCCGGCGAAAACCAGGATCTCGACCACCTCGAGCCGCGGCGGGTTCTGCCCCTGCCAAGCCGCCAGCCAGGCGGTGAGGTCCTCAAGACGGCCGAGGCTGCCAGGCGGCTTGGTCAGCTGCGCCTCACGCCCCGCCACCTGGTCCGCCACCTCATGGTTGGCCGCAGGCAGGTCCGACACGGCGGCGCGCAGATCATCGATCGAAGAAAACTTCGGCATTTCAGCGTAGTGTCCCGTTGACGCTGTGAACGAAAAGGAGATGGACGGGAATGGGCGGCATTAGCACGGACCTCAGGACGGGCCTAGCCTTTTGCACGCGGCTGCCGATTGCCGCGCCCCCGAACGCAAATCTCGGCGAGGCGGTCTGGACCTTCCCGCTCGCCGGCCTCCTGGTCGGCGCGGTCGCGGCGCTCGTCTATTGGCTGACCTCGCCGCTTGGGTCGTTTGTCGCCGCCACGCTTGGCATCGCTGCCGCCACGCTGTTGACCGGCTGCCTCCATGAAGACGGCCTTGCCGACACAGCAGACGGCTTCGGCGGCGGCGCGACAAAGGCGCGCAAGCTCGAGATCATGCACGACAGCCGCAGCGGCGCCTTTGGCGTCACGGCGCTCATTCTCTCCTTCATGTTGCGGGCGGGCGCCATTGCAAGCCTCGCCGCCCCGGCACCCGTCGCGGCGGCACTGATCGCGGCGCATATGGGTGCCCGCGCGGTAATGCCGCTGTTCATGTCGATGCTCCCGCAGGCTCGCCTGGATGGGCTTTCGGCAAGCATTGGCACGCCCCAAAGGGGGCCCGTCGTCATCGCCGTCGCACTTGGCGGTTTCGCCCTCGTACTTTGCCTTGGCCTCGGCGCAGGGCTGATCGCCGCGGCACTCGTAGCGCTCGTTCTGCTGGGCCTGGTGCGCCTTGCCCGCGAGCAAATTGGCGGGCAGACCGGCGACGTGATCGGCGCCCTG
This sequence comes from Methyloceanibacter sp., assembly GCF_041573655.1. GTDB lineage: Bacteria > Pseudomonadota > Alphaproteobacteria > Rhizobiales > Methyloligellaceae > Methyloceanibacter. The sequence continues at coordinate 6,810 of NZ_JBFFQD010000006.1, read as the reverse complement.
GAGCAGGCTGCCGAGATTGTGATCTTGCTGACCGCCGCGGCCCTGCTATGAGAGGCCGCGAGGCGTTATGGTGACTGAATAGATAACGACGCTGTAACGGGCCGGAAACGGCCTTGTGCTAGAGTCCCCGTAGAACACAAGAGCCCATCAGGCTCGAGAACTGCAGGGAGTATTGTCATGCGCATCGTGATTGCGTTCTCGCTCATATGTGGGGTGGCGTTCCTCGCGCCTACGGTCGTCAGCGCAGCACCGCTTGCCCTGTCCGACCACGCGGCCCTGACCAAGTCTGTCGGCAGCGCCAATGCAGGCGTCGAAGAGGTTCGCTATCGCCGTCAAGTCCGCCGCTGCAAGCAGTATCGGCGGCGCGCCAAGTGGACCTGCATGCCCTATTGGCGCCCCTACCAGTACCGCTATTGGCAGTTCTACTACCCCTATGGCGGCCCGCTCTTCTAAGCGGCCAGGCTGAGGGATCGTGCCGGCGGCGTCCCGCCGGTCCCCTCGCTTTGTTTTCCTAAGCGAAAACTAAAGGGTGACGCTACGCCTGTTCCTTGTGGCAGAGTGCGCCGCGTGAGCCCGCCCGCTTCGATATCCGACCGCGCACTCGAAATCGCGCGCGCTGCACTTGGCCGCCCCGGCGCGCCGGAGGCGCTGCCCGACCGCCTGCTCGTGGTAGACGTGGAGCGGCAGAATGTTGCCCTGCTTGAGCAGGAGCGCGCCACCGGCGTGTGGCCGGTTTCCACGGCCTTGAACGGTATCGGCGGCGCGGAGAATTCCTTCAAGACTCCCCCCGGCTGGCATCGCATCCAGGCCCGCATCGGCGAAGCTGCGTGCCCGGGCGCCGTGTTCCAGTCGCGCGCACCGACGGGCGACACATGGTGCGGCGAACAACGCGACGACGATCTCATTCTCACGCGTATTCTCACGCTCGACGGCCTGGAGGACGGCGTGAACCGGGGGACCGGGCAGGACTCCCTGGAGCGCTACATCTATTTCCACGGTACCAATCAAGAGGACTTGATCGGCCGGGCCACTTCGCGCGGCTGCGTTCGTCTGACGAACGCGGATGTCTGCGCGCTGTTTGACCGCGTCCGCGAAGGCGACTTCGTGCTCATCGCCGCGCCGGAGCAGAGAGAGATCCCCGACCCTTACGCCGGCGCCCGCTTCCACTATGCGGGGCTTGGCGGATCGGGCATGAGCGCTATCGCACAGTTCCACGCGATGACCGGAGCACGGGCAAGCGGCAGCGACCGCGCTTTCGACAACGGCGAGCGCGGAAACTTGCGCGCGCAATTCGAAGCACTGGGAATCGGCGTCTACCCTCAAGACGGCAGCGGCGTGGGCGAGGACTGCGCGGCGCTCGTCGTCTCCACCGCCGTCGAGGCACATGTGCCGGACTTCGCCACGGCAAGCGCAAACGGCGTGCCTATCGTGCATCGCTCCGAGATGCTCGCCTATTTCGTTGCGCGCAACCGCTCCATCGCGGTCACGGGCACGAGCGGCAAGTCGACGGTCACGGGCATGGTTTTTGAGATATTGCGGGGAAGCGATCGCGATCCTTCGGTCATCACGGGCGGTGACCTGCCCGCGCTTCAAGCCGACGGTTTGATCGGCAACGCGTATGCCGGCAAGTCCGACCTCCTCGTCGTGGAAGCGGACGAAAGCGACGGCTCGCTAGTGCGCTACACACCCGCCATCGGTGTCATTCTCAATCTACAGCGCGACCACAAAGAGGTGGACGAGGTGGCGGCGATGTTTGCCACGTTGCGCGCCCGCACGCGCGAGACGCTCGTTGTCGGCGATGACGCGGCGCTCGATCCATTCGCCGGGGGGGCGCTGCGCTTTGGTCTTTCGGAACGCGCGCATGTGCGGGGGCTGGACGTCCAGATGGGTCCCCAATCGAGCCGCTTCCGTGTCGAAGATACGGTGTTCGAACTGCCGGTCCCGGGCGCGCACAATGTCATGAACGCACTTGCGGCGATTGCGGCCTGCCGGGCCGTGGACGTTGCGCCTCCCGAAATGGCCGAGCCGCTGTCGCGCTTCTCAGGAATTGGGCGGCGGTTTCAGACCGTAGGGCGTGCGGGCGGAATCGAAGTCGTGGATGACTTCGCACATAACGCGGAGAAGATCGCCGCGGCAATCAGAACCGCGAAGCTGCGCGGCAAGCGCGTGCTGGCGGTCTACCAGCCGCACGGCTACGGCCCGACCCGCTTTCTCCGCCAAGACTTCGTGCGGACGTTTTCAGATGAGCTCGACGCCGACGATCGTTTGTGGATGCTCGAAGTGTTCTATGCGGGCGGCACGGCCACGCGCGACTTTTCCGCCGCCGACATCATCGAGGAAATCGAGGCTCGCGGTACGCAGGCTGCGTTCGCACCATCGCGGGAGTGGCTGATCGAGCGCATTGCCGAAGACGCGACCGAAGGCGATATCGTTCTTGTGATGGGCGCGCGCGACCCTTCGCTCAGCGCGTTCGCCAAGGATATTCTGGGCGCTCTCGGCAGCTAGGCTTGTTGGCTAGACTTAGCAGCCAGGCTTGGCCCGCCTCAATTTCCGAACAGACCGGAGATGAAGTTGTTGAATTCGCCGCCGCCCCGCCGGCGCTGGCTGCGCCTTTGCTGCGTGCGTGAGGGGCTGGACTCGGCAACGACGGCGGGCGGCGGTACCGGGAACGCGGCCGGACTTCTGAACAGTTTCGGCGCCATGAGATTGTCGATGCCGTAGATATCGCCTGGCTTGCTGAGGTTGCCGTACTCATCGACGATGGCAGTGAAGTAGGTCAGATGCACCGGCACGTGGCGCTTCAGCGCGATCACCTTGCTCTCGTTCCTGGCTACCAGGCTATGAACATTGCCGGCGCTCCAGCCCTTGTCTTGGCCCAGCAGGAGCGTGGCTAACTGGGCCGGCTGGTGCACACGGATACAGCCATGGCTCAACGTGCGCATCCGCTGGGAGAACAGCTCCGGCTGGACCGTGTCGTGCATATAGATGGCGTGCTTGTTCGGAAAGTTGAACTTGAATTTTCCAAGCACGTTGGCCGGGCCGGGATCTTGGACAAAGGTGTAGGCATGGACGTTGACGTTCTTCCAGTCGACCGTGTCGGCGTTGATGGGCTTGCCTTTGTAGTTGGCCTTCAGGCCGTAGCGCCGCAGCGTGGCTTCTTTCGAGGCGCCAAAGAACCCTCCACCGGTGCCCTGTAGCTTCGGCGCGATGTCCTCCTTGACGATCGTCGGAGGCACCGTCCAATTCGGGTGGAACACGATGTTACGCATCTTCGCAGAGAAGAACGGCGTGGCGTATTTGAGTTGGCCCACGATTGTCTTGCCTTGGTAGATCGTCCGGCCGTCCTTTCTGACCTGCACTTGGAACTCGGGCACGTTGTTCCAGACGTGGTAGTTGCCGAGATTGCGCGGCAACCAGCGCCAACGCTCCATGTTGATCGTAATCAACTGCACGTTTTGGTCCGTTGCCGGATCGCGGCCCGTTGCCTTGGCGCTCTGTCGTGCGTTCAGCAACGCTTTCTGCAGCTTCTTAAACTGATCGTGCCGCGGATGAAGCGAGACGAGATAAGCGCTCGGATCGCTCGCCGCGGCAGTCTCTTTCAGTACGCTCGCCGGATCGCGCAGCGAGGGGCGTTGGTCGAACAGCTTGCTGACTCGCTTTGGCGTCAAGCGGCCAATCTGTGCATCGCGCGCGTAGCCGAGCGTCGCGATGGAAAGTTGAAGTTCGGCGTCGGCAAGCGCGTCCGGCGTCGTCAGCGGATCGTTGGTGCTGGGTAGTTTGAACGAACTGGCCGTAAGACCCCAATCGTCCGCTTTTCCGATCTCGGCAATCACGCCTTGCGCGTTCGTCGTGAACGCGTCTTCGGTTACCCAAAGCGGCGGTCCCTCATGCGTGCCATAGAAAGCCTTTAGCGCCTCCAAATCGGACGCCGCAACGGTCTTGGCAAGCGCGGGGTCTTGAAGCTTCTCGCGAATTTCCGCGACCACGGGATGGGCCGGCGGCGGGGCGGGCTCCGCCACGACCTCATCTTCGGCCTCGGCTTCACCGTCGACGGCGTCCGCGTCACCGTCCGCCGTTGTCTCTTCGGAGTCAGCGTCCGTTGGTGCGCTGTTTGGCTCCGCCGTTTCGTTTGCCTTGGCGTCGCTGTCCGGGGTCATTTTGTCCGGCGTGCTCGGGGGCGTTAGCACCGCGACGTCCTTCTCGCCCGAACCGGTCGCCGGTTTCGTGTCCTCGGTAGACGAGATGTCGTCCGGCGGGGGCGCGACATCCAAAACGACGGTCGCGTCATGATCCGGCAGCGCCGCCGTCTCGGTTGGGACCGTTTCGGACTCCGTATCCTTCGCAGCGGACGCGTCCGCCGCCGCATCTTCTGCGGGGGCGGGGGTATCCTCTGACTGGTCGGCAACTTCGGCAGGCTTCGGCGGGCCGTCCTCTTCCTTGGTCTCCGTTGCAGCTGTCTCTGGTTCCGGATCCGCCGGTTTCGGATCCGCCGGTTTTAAGTCGACCGACTCATTCTCGGCGTTCTCTTGCGCGTCCTCGTTGTCTTTGGACGGCGCGGGCGCGGCATCGGCCTCTGCCGTCTTTTCGTCGTCCGTGGCGGCCGTCGCATCTGCATCAGTCGCCGCCGTCTGCTCGACGGCTTCGTCCGTTTCAGAGCTCGGCGCGGTGTCTTCGGCGGCTTGTTCGGCGTTGTCCGTGGCGGCGTCGGTGGCCGTCTCTACGGTTTCGGCGGCAGACTCTGCGGTCTCCTCTGCTGCCTCCGCTGCCTCACTTGCAGACTCTCTTGCAGCCTCTGCGGTCTCGTTGACGATCTCTTCTTTGGCGTCGTCGGCAGCGGTCTCGGCGTCCGCAGCCTCTGGCGCATCAGCGCCTTCGTCGATCTGCTCTTTGGCCTCCTCTACCGCGCTCGGTGCGGGAGCCTCCGCTTCCGCGTTCTCGGTCGTGGCGTCGGTGTCCACTGCGGCTGTCTTGGTTTGCTGTTCGGTCTCGGCCCGCTGCTCGGGCTTGGGCGGCAGAGCAAGAGACACGGTGGCTGACGATGTGGCGCCGGCCGCGGTCGCGACCTCGCTGTTCTTCGCTTGTGGGGGCGACACCGCACTGGCGGACAAGCCTGCCGTCGCGCGGGTCGGATTACGGCGCGGCATCGTGGGCCGGGCGTGGCGCTTCCGCTTGACCTTCTTTTTGGCGTCGACGCCCGGAAGCGGAACGCGAATCTCAGCAGCCGCTGGCGGGGCCACGACAGGACTCGCAAACCACACCGCCACAGCTAAAGCGAGTAGCCCCAGTACTTGGGGTCGTCCGCCCATCTTGTTGGTCCCCTCAACGCCTCAACGTAGTCCGCAGGACTGCCAACGGCCACCCTGAAATCACTGACGATCTCCCGAGAAGCCTAACAGATACCGGTAAAACAGGGCGTTTCCGGGGCTTAAAGTACAGTTAATCGCCGTTTGGGCCATTAGGCGCAATTGGCGGCGTATTGGCGGGCCACCTCAAAGCAGTTTGATGTATCTATGGGCCAAATTTGCACCAAAAATGTGCATGGAGACCCCCCTCGCCCAGTCATTGTGCCACCGGAGATTTGATCGATGCTGTCATCGATGCAATAAGTCGCCCATTCAGCCAGATGGCTAGATTTTGAAATGGCGGTACGCGGGCTTCCAGAGCCACGCGAAAATCGGCCCCAATCTTGCTCTTATCTTCCGCTATGCGCGCAAGGCGGCCTGAAATTCTCACCGGCTCGAGGCTTTAATCTATGTGTGGTTTGTGCGGCGAAGTCACATTCGATGGCTCGCCGGTTTCGTTGGAGGCGCTCAGCGCCATGACGTGCGCGATGGTGCCGCGCGGCCCTGACGCGCAAGGCATCGTGGCGCGCGGTGAGGTGGCGCTCGGCCATCGCAGGCTCAAGATCATCGACCTTTCCGAACGCGGCCAGCAACCCATGGTCGATTCGGAGCTGGGTCTCACCCTGGCGTTCAACGGCTGCATCTACAATCACAAGGAACTGCGGGAAGAGCTGGAGGGGCGCGGCTACCGCTTCTTCTCCACCAGCGACACCGAAGTCATTCTCAAGGCTTGGCACGCCTGGGGACCGGAGGCGCCGAAGCGCTTCAACGGCATGTTCGCCTTCGTCATTCACGAGCGTGACACAGGCCGGATCGCCATGTGCCGCGACCGGCTCGGCATCAAGCCGCTCTACTACACGCAAAGTCCAAAGCGCTTGCGCTTTGCTTCCTCGCTGCCGGCCCTTCTGGCCGCAGGCGATGTCGACACCGCGCTCGATCCCGTAGGGCTCTCCTACTACATGACGCTCCACGCAGTCGTCCCGCCGCCGCACACGATTCTGCGCGGGGTCCGTAAGTTGCCGCCAGCAACGTTGCGCATCGTTGAGCCCGACGGCCGCATCAAAGACAGCGTCTACTGGGAGCTTGCCTTCAATCGGTCGCGCGATGACCTGACCCTGGACCACGCGGTGTGGAAAGAGCGTGTGGGCGATGCGCTGCGCCGTGCGGTCGACCGGCGCATGATCGCCGACGTGCCTGTTGGCGTGCTGCTTTCGGGTGGCGTCGATTCGAGCCTGATCGTCGGACTTCTAGCGGAAGCCGGTCAGCAACACCTCAAGACGTTCTCCATTGGATTCGAGGCGGCCCACGGCGAAGCAGGCGACGAGTTCAAATACTCCGACATCATCGCCGAGCATTTCGATACCGATCACACCAAGATCATGATCCCCACGGCGGAGATGTTGCAGGCACTCCCCGAGACGATCACCGCCATGTCGGAGCCCATGGTCTCCTACGACAATGTCGGCTT
>NZ_JBFFQD010000005.1:0-80116 GCF_041573655.1 Methyloceanibacter sp. | reverse complement strand
GAACACATACATCATGGGAGGCGTCCACGACGCCAATGGCGATGCAAACAGCTTTGGCCAGCTCGATCGCGGCGAATTTTTCACGGCGATAGAATTGGGCGCCACGCCAAACTACGGCAGACCTGGAGCCGGTCTCTACCATGTTACGCTGTGGCATAGCGACAAGCGCGAGAAGGCCAAAGCGCCAAGTGGCCGTGGCATTGCGTTCACATTGGAGCAGGAGCTGGGACCGGACGGAAACATCGTGCCTTTCGTGCGGTATTCCTATGCCGACGGTGGAGCGACAGCAATTCGCCAGACCTTCGCCGTTGGCCTGGGGCTCGAAGAGCCCTTCGGCTATAGCTCCGATCTTATCGGAATAGGTTTTTCGTGGGGCGAGCCCACCGACACGACTCTTAACGACCAATATGTCCTGGAAGCTTTTTACCGCTTCTATTTGACGCCGCTCACCCACATCACGCCGGACATACAAGTGATCTTCGACCCAGCCAAAAACCCGACCGAAGATGTTCTGACAGTCGGCAGCTTAAGGCTTAGGACCCTGTTCTAAACGTCTGCTTTGGGTCATTAACGGACATGTGAGCCAAGCCCGCCGATGTCCGCTGTGGGTCTACTTCCGGACATTGCGACGGTACGCCTGGACTCGGGACTGATCTATGCTGAAGGCATGTGCGGACGCGTCATTCAAAGTTCGAGCCCCTTGCGCCTTGCCATCGTTGACGGCCTTGACGTCAGCGACAGCCGGATGGGCAATGTCCGCCCTCGCTACAATGCTGCGCCGAGCCAAGAGCTGCTGGTCATTCGGGAGAACCACGAAACCGGCGAGCGCTCCCTCGATCTGATCAAGTGGGGCCTCATCCCGTACTGGTGCAAAGACCCCAAGGGTGGCCGCAAACCCATCAACGCCAAGGCCGAGACCGTCGCGAAGCTCCCAATGTTCCGCGCGCATCAGTCTTGATGGCATCCGTAGCAACCAGCCCATTCGGCGTTCCGGCAGCTTCCTCCAAGACCCCAGCACGCAAAGCCGACCTAAAATGGTGCTGAATAAGGAGTCTGCTAATGACCCAAAGCGGACGTGTTGCCACCATTTACCAAGCTACTCGGATGCCGCGTTTCTTCTGTGGGGAACGAATGCGGCTGCGCGCTGATGTCGGGATGTGTAGTATTTGAACAAAGGAGCAAGGTTGTATTGCTTGTCTGAAGGGAGAACCAACGGCGAGTGTTTAATTATATCGCTCTGGACTTCGCGAAGAGCAGAGGGGATTTCGTTGGCACTTAGGGCTCCTGATCTTATCCGTAGTTCGATCGCAACGCTGCCTATCAACGCCTCAAGGGCTGATACTTTCTCAACTAGTCCGACAAGTTCCCGAGCCATCAGAACCGAATTTGGAAAAGCGGGGGAGTAGTCTTCGTCACCCTCTGCCATATAGCTTTCCGTTAAAAGCAGGACGGGAGTGGTTTCGAGTAATGCCGCTCGCGTCAAGCTGTTCATGGCGTATGTGACGTTGCGGGTATAGAGCCCGTCAAATGCAGCCGGATCGCCCGAGGTCAAGCCGGACGGCAGATCAATGAATGGATGAGAGACCATCTTCAGTCCACGGCTGTTACTCCCCGTGACGACAAGGCCCAGCGCCTGCCGCAAGCCGTCTAGACCGAGCGTGACCTGACTCGTGTCGTAATCTGGAACGGAAATAAGCTCCTGAGTGTCAACAAGTACAACAGGTGAACCATGATTCGAGTTGGCGAAAGATTGAAGAATCGGCTTGAACTGATCGAGTTCAAGACGAAGCGCAGCCAGAGTATGCACGCCGTCCCGAAGGCTCAAGAAGTCCTGCAGCTGCCTGGGACCGTCAGCCTTCCAAAGGATGCTGCCTTCGAGCAAGCTCTGCAGGTTCGCCCGCTCTACTTTCTGTGAGTTCGACGAGTCCTGGCGTGAATCAAGCTGCCGCAGCGGCGCCAAGTTGGCACGGAATCCCTCGATAGTGAGTGCGAGTGCCGTTTCTTGGCCCCGGAGCAGCGCTTCAGTCCGCTGTACGATCTGCGCGGCTAAGGCAACGCCGACAAAGTTGTGGGTTAGAAGATTTGTTGCTTCTCCGGCTTTCAGTTCAAACTTGGGGTCTTCTAGCAGGCTCATTGCAGCTTGGGCGTTTGCGGTAAGGTCAGCATCGCCCATGGAGTTTCCGTACTCGACATTCTCCGGAATGGTGTTGGTATTCACTCGATCGACTAACGTCGCGACCAAGTCGGGGCTGGCGCCCGAGAAGCCGCGCGCGTAGCTGTTGACCAGCAAAGCCCATGCCGCTCGCAAGGTGCCTCGGTCTACCAGCGGTCGTGTTCCATCTCCAACCCGCGTGGCTTCCTGGATGATATTAATCCGCCCAAAGCGCCGCATCTCAGCCGGAGGCAAGGTGGTCTTGAAGTCGGCTCCATACATCGTGGTGATGCCATAGGCGGGCAGATTCTCTTCGATGAAGTGGTCAGTCACATTGCGAGCTCGACGGATTCTCGCCATACCTTCTTCGGACACTGCAATTGTCGCTCTGCCGTCCGCGATGTCCACGATTTGATCGATGGTCATACCATTGCCACTCAGGACAATAACCTGACCCGTTTCGATCGGTCGGTCCGAAGCGGCCGGCTTATCGAATGCAGCGCTACTCGTTCCGCTAACAGCCAACAACAAGACTAGTGGAAGCAATCGGGAACCGATTCTGACGGCTGTGTGTACCGAAAACCTCATCCGGATTGGTTCTGAACGGTATAAGAAGACCGACGCCAAACTAGCCGTAAGAGGAGCTATTCCTTGTTCGATCCAACGTCCACATTTCATCTCGATGGCCCCTTCTACACGTCAAGAAAACTTCGCAAGTAGTTTAGGAAACGCTTAGCGTCGAGCGCTTCAGTTCCGCTTCTGGCACTTAGCCGGCCCAATCTCCGAAGCCGCGGATGTTGGCTTAGGGGAAAGGGCAGGCACTACCATGCAAGCCTGGGAAGGCACCATAGTGGAGCCCTTCGTCATCGCGAGCTTGTGGGGCAATCTCACCGATGGCAACTCCGCAAGGCTTATCTCAAGCGGCACGACCTTCCAGCTCAACGATAACCTGCAGAATGTGTGGGGCGAAGTATTGGCGGGTGTGAACCTGTTCAACTTCACTTAAGCCACCTCGGTCTTCGCGAAAGTCGACTACACCTTCGACGAGAATCTCCAAGGCTTCGGCGGCAAAGGCGGTAGGCGGGTGGCTTGGTAGCCCTGATGTCTGCTATTGGCACTTAGCGGACCTCAATAGCGAGGCCGAGGATGTCTGCTTACGGATGTAAAGCGGTCGTGTTTTATCGCCAGTCCGAGGTCAGCTAATGACCCAAAGCGGACATGGACCCCTAACCAACGCTGACTGACGCGCGCCGCGCCGCGAGGCCCGAACCCGCCGAGAAGCCGCCTCGCGACGGTTTCTTTGATTGCGACTCACCATTCCACCTACTGGGTCTCCCTGCCCGGGAGACTTGCTTCATCGACGACCCAGCCGGGCTGCGACCGCAGGTAAACCTCGCCTTGGGCGATAGTTCGGCACGCTTGTCCATCGCGCCGACCCGAACGCCGTAGTGCTTCGGCCCTTCGACGTTGCACGCGTAGAGATGGGTCCCGCAAGTTCCGCAGAACGCCTGTATCCTCTTATTACCGTTGTCGCCAGTTTTGGTGTACTCGGCCGGTTTGCCCGCGGTAAGCCGGAGGCCGTCGTCGGCGACGACCGCGTTCACGTGACAGGTCCCGCCAGTCATCGTCTGGCAGTCGGTGCAGTAGCAGACGGCCACCTTCTCGGGGTCGACCTCGGCCTCGTAGGTGATCTCGCCGCAATGGCAGGTGCCTTTGACTTTCATCTCTTCTTCTCCTTGTGGCACACGCACACGTACTCCCGCCCGTCCTTCGGCGCGTGGCTCCGAAGGACGCGGACTCCACCACCGCTCGGTGAAGCCTGGGATCCTGTCGCGCATAGGGATTTTCGCCGCCTTGTTCAGCAAACGTGCTCACGTCCTCAAGGGAAGCGCTGCCGAACGATCGTTATTATGCGGGCGGTATCAAATGGATTCCCTTACTCTCCTCCTGGGTCCCTTCATCTCGCGATGCCTGATCTTGCAAGTCCGCGCCCGCTGGCCGGGCGCAGGCCGAAAGCCGTTTAGAAGCCGGCGGGCCAGCGCAGCGGCGGCGTGGCGAACGGGGCACGTGGAGCTGGGCGCCGGGTCAGGCCATTCTCGCGCAAGCGCCACAAGAACTGGTCGAAACGGTCACCGCCAAAGAAGGGCTCGTTGTGGATGACCATAAGCGGCACGCCGCCATGACCGGTCCGGGCCATGCCCTCGGCGTTGTCGATCCAGACCTGGTCGATCTCTTCCGGGTTCGCCCGGATGTAGTCGATCGCCTCGTCGTAGTCCAAACCGTCGGCCCGGTTCATGTACTCCTTGACGTAGTTCGGCCAGTGACCCTTTGCAGGATCCTTCGAGCCCTCTTCGGACTTCGGGCTCACCACACCGCTCCAGATCAGGTAGGACACCTGATTGATGTATTCGATCGCCTTGCCCTTCAGCGAGGCGTAGCAAGCGAGGCGGGTGATCCAGAAGATGTAGGGCTGCTTCTCCGGCGGGTGCACGCTGAGCCAGTTGTCCGGCCCTGGAACCTTGTCTTTCGGATTCCAGACCTGCCAGATCGGGTCGGGCACCGGGAACTGGAAAGGAACACCTAAATACTTGCCCTGGCGTCTCGTGTCCCAAACCGAATCCGGGACCTTGTACGGAAGGCTGAACAGACCGCCAGCTTTGCCGCTGCCGCCCTTGGTCGAGCGAACGGCAACGGGCAGAACGGGACGAATGTTCACTTCCACGTTGTAGTTGGAATTCAGCCAGACGATCCGGTTCAGCGCCAGATAGCTGTAGGGGCTGCGCATTGACCAGTAGACGTCGACTTCGAGCGGGTCGTCTTCTGTCACGATCCGCGTCCGCCGCTCGGGGACACCTTCGTCCCTGGGGGGGTAGACGTTGTCGTTGAAATGGGTCCAGAGGAATGCGTTCTGGTTCATCCCCGGATCATCTGTCGTCGGCATTGGCGGCAGTTCTGGCACGACTGGATCGTGCGGCCAGGTCGTATCCAAATTGGCATTGAGTTCGTCGTACAGCTCAGGCTTTATTTTCGGAAACGGATCTGTCATTTGCTTTTCCCTATTTCGTTCGTTCGTCCAGATCGGTGCGCAATCAGCGCGCGACGGGTTGGGCTTGGCGGCCCTGATCAGGATCTGCCCCAAATTCAACTTAAAGGTTGACGTCGCGTTGTGGTCTGTGTGGTCGTCGAGAAATTCTGGCAAGGATGTCTGCAGAGCAGCCACAGATTGATGGAGCAAAACATGAAAAGGCCAAACGTGACTATGCGTTTTCGGCCATCTTATTTGAGTGAGGAACAAGGGTCCGGCTCAGGCCATGCGGTGGATGGAGCGTTTGTCATAAGTTCTTCAAACTGATGGGCATCTCAACGGGTTCCAACTGTTGACCGGAATCTCGCGCTCCTTCAATCGCTTCGCGGCTGATGTCAGCGCGGTGTCAGGAAAGAATGCATGGTTGAACGAGCCTCAAAATTCTGTCCCTATGGAAGTCTGGAACGGCGTTGGAACGAATGCCCATCGGACGGACGACGAAATCCGCGGCTTCCTCGGCGGGAACCTGCTTCGTCTCTATGAGGCGAACTGGGGGTCGTGAAGAAGGCCAGCATATGCCGGCCGCTCAGCCGAAAGTGATGTCCGCTTTGGGTCATTAGCTGACATCGGAGGGCGAATTTGGGACGTCCGGTTTACGCCCGTAAGCAGACATGGCCAGTTCCGAGACTTACGTCTGCTATGTGCCACTAGCAGACATCAGCTCTTAGGCGCGTACCAAATAGGCGATGTGTATGCCCGCTCCTGGCCTTTGAGCAGAATCTTGTCCGGTAGGTCCAAGTCGAACTTCGCTGCATCATAGGCCGTCCAACGGGGTGTCGGGATCTCGATCACCCGCGCATAGTAGAACGCCCTTACATTCGGATCGAAGTCCGGGTCGGTCCAGACCGTGCCGAGCTCAGCGGCGCCGATCGTGTTGGTCCAGGCCGGGATCGAGAGGTCAACCGTATCGCCGACCGGCGGCACCTTGCCGTCCGCGCTGGGCTTGCGGGCGCCGGACCACGCCACATCGTAGACTTTCTCCTGCGGCTTGCCGTCGGCCCCGATCCAGCCCTTGATGATCTGAATGCGATCGAGATTAGCGCCAATCGGATCGCGCAAGGCATAGACAAGGAAGCGCGGCACCTTACCATCCGGCGCACCCGTGAGGTCGCTGCCCATTGGCACACCCTTAGTGTAACCGAGAACCGCGAGGTCGCGGCGGGCCGCATCTTCCTCATCGAAATCGAAGCCGCCAAAGAACCGCACGCGCATGCGCGGTCCGGTGGTTGCGTAAGTCTCGCGGCGTTTCATGGCATCGAAGATGGCTCCTCGGGTATTGGCCGTCGCCCATACCCCCACAGTGCCGGCTGCGTTGTACTTCCAGCCCGTGAAGCCTTCGATCCCAAGCTCCTCGTTCTTCTTGCCCTCGTGCGTCGCCCGATGCGGGTTCGGCTCGTATGAAATGAACTTGGAGAAGAAGTTGTCCTCGTCGATCGTACTGAGACCTGTATGGGTATCGGTCGCGCCGACCAAGCCGAATTTGAAGGGGTTCACGCCAAGCTTCTCTTCCAGCAGAAGCCCGCGCTGCAGTCCGCTGCGTAAGTATTCGCCTGGGAGCATTTCCTTTGTCTTGGCGGCGCTCACGTCGAGATTGCCGAAGTCCCAGGTTTCGTAGTCGGCGAACTCGTCCTCGGGCGAGAGCAGCGGATGCGTCTCGCCGTCGCCCTTATATTGGGTGGCCTCATAGAGGCGTTCCCACTTCTGCCGCTGCTTCGCGTACTCCGCGTCGTAGGGCGCGCCTTCGCCGAAATCGTCTTGCAGCGCGAACATCATCCCGTTCGACAGATTACCGTTGTGAGGAATTGCGAGCACGCTACCGCCTGTCTTGTCCTCGTAGGCCTGCATCCATTTCCACAGATCGCGCGGATTGCGGCTGCCGATGGGCGGCGTCGTGGTGTAGGGCTCGACACGACTCGCGCGTTCCGGACCATCGCGGAAGATCACGTTCCGGTGCAGGTTGTTGCCCTTGACGAGCGAAGTCCACTCAAAGGCGATGAACGTCGTGAAGTGCCCCGGATCGTTGAACTCCTCGGCCGCAGCGATGATGTCATCCCATACGCGCCGATAGTTCGGATTGCCGGGCTGATAGTTGATGGCGTCGGAAATCTCGCCTTGGGAAAACTCATTGATCAGCCGGAACATGGCCTCTTCAGCTTGCTTGCCTCCGGCGTTGAAATCCTCATGGTAGCGGCGCCCATCCGGGTCCGCCATGATGTTCGGCGTTCCCTTGATAATATCAGTGATCGCACCCATCGCGTCCGAGTGGTCGGTGATCATGAAGAAATCGTAGGGTCGAGCGAGCTTGACGGGCTGACCACTATTGGAGACTACCTGCTCGCCACGAGCGAACCTGTAGGCATCACGCGGCATCAGCGTCGTGCCCGAGCCGCCAGCGTCAGGAGACAATCCTGTGTGAACATGCGTATCGCCGAAATAGACCCGGCTCGGAAAGGCCCGGTCCGCATAGGGCGAATAGGGCCGACCCTTATAGACGTCGGCGTTCACACCCGACGTATCTTGGGCGTTGCTCGAAACAACGGTTGCCGTGAGCATGAGACTCGCGACAAGCAGTGGGCGAAACCCGATTACTTCCCTCATGCGTCCTCCCCGACACTAAAGCTTATCCCTCAGTGCGCTATCGGGGCCTGAACCCCGCTATTGTCCTAAGTTCTCGGCAAGTCATATTACCCCATGATGTCTGCTTTGGGTCATTAGCTGACATTGCGGCATGGATGAGCGACGACTGCTTTACACCCCTAAGCAGACATCCTCAGCTTCGGCACTGAGGTCAGCTAAGTGCCAATAGCGGACATTGGGCCGTGCGACGTGAACAACACGACCCCGTGGGGAAAAGGTAGCAAACCGGGTGCGAACTAGCCCTGCTGACAGCCGCTACTTGTTCATCGCCTTCATAACCGCACCCGCGATTCCAGTAAGCACTGCCCCGCCGCCTGCACCTCCAAGAGCATTGCTGAGAAGGCCGCCTAGCGCGCCGCCCGCAGCAGGATCAGCACCCGCAGCGCCTCCTAGCACGCTCCCGAGAAGTGTGCCTCCAGCAACACCACCGACTGCACCGCTGATGATCTTTGTCAACTGACTCATCGCGACTTGTTGCAACACCGCACCAACAGCTTGACCGCCTAGGATGCCTGTAATGATCTGAGTAAGAATCGGTACAAGTGCTTCCATGACACAATCCCCCTATAGAGCCAGAACACTATCGTCGTGGCGTTCAAGATTGCGAACGACAAGGCACGACAAGTCAAGACGTAAGGCGGTGCCTCTAATCGGCCGAAGGCCCATACGGGGCACCTAAGGACCTAAGAGGCCCACAAGTTCAGACCATTAACGACCGCTTCGCGTCCCAAAGTTGATGCGCGGCCTCTCACCCTATATGTCGGCTGAGCGCCAATAACGGCCGTCGGTCTTGTTACTCCAGAAAGACAGAAGCCCCGCGGGGGACGCGCGGCTTCTCAGGGAAGGTAGTGGTGGAGCCATACAAAGGCTCAAGGTGCCACGTCTCCTAATTATCTTTCTTTTCTTCTTTGTCGTCATCCTTATTCTTTTTGATCGCGCCGGCGGTTGCGCCAGCGGCGGCACCAACAGCAGCACCTGCGGCTGCGCCGCCTCCAGTAACGGCACCAACGGCTCCACCTACCAGAGCGCCTTTTGCAGCGCCCTTACCGGCACTCGGTTCATCCTCGGCAATCGCGGATGTCGTCGCAAAAGCTGCAAAGGGCAGCATCACGCTGAGGGTCAAAGCTCGCACTGTCTTACTCATTTGGATCTACTCCTATTATCTATGGTCCGCTTTGCCTCCGAAAGCGGATATGGTCAGCATCAGCCTGAACGTTCGCTAAGAGCCAGAAGCGAAAGTTCAAACACCAGACGGGAGACACGCTGGCAGGTACGAATGGCGGGAGTCAGCGCTCCCGCCATCTAATTGCATCTTTCAGGTCCGCCTACTGCGCGCCACCTGGCGCGCTCAACTTCTCCATGACCTGGTCGAGGCTAAAGCTTGCTGCCTTCTGCCGTGGTGGAAACTCCTTAAAGGTCTCCAAGAATTTGCCCACATAGGCCTGAGCGGGGACCAACGCGAACGCGCGATCGAGCTGCCAGTCGTGATACGTATTCGAGGTGATTGTTGCTCGCTCATAAGGATCGCGGCGTAGGTTCTCGATCAGCGGCACTCGCAAAGGCACGAAGGGTTCCATCCAAACACGGAACGTACCCGGCGATTTCTGCTCCATAAAAAGCACCTTCCAGTCCTTGTATCGGAGCGCCGTCAGGTCGCCGTCATCTGAGAAGTAGAAGATGTCCTTGCGAGGCCCTTCTTCTTCCTGACCGGTGAGGAAAGGGAGTGTGTTGTAGCCGTCGAGATGCACCTTGTAGGTACGCCCGATCGCTTCAACATCCCCCTCTAGAAGCTTCTCCTTGATATCGGGCTGGCCCGCCGCCGCTAGAAATGTCGGCAGCCAATCCATATGGTGCATGATCTCGTTAGAGACCGAGTCTGCTTTGATCTTCCCGGGCCAACGGACCATGGCAGGGACACGCCAGCCGCCTTCCCAATTCGTATTCTTTTCCCCACGAAATGGGGTCGCAGCAGCGTCCGGCCAAGTATTGTAATGCGGGCCGTTGTCAGTCGAATAGAATACGATGGTGTTGTCGGCAATGCCGAGCTCATCGAGCACCTTTAGGAACTTGCCGATATGCATGTCGTGCTCGACCATGCCATCAGCGTACTCGTCCTGCCCTGAGATCCCACGGAGCTCCGGCTTTACGTGCGTGCGAAAATGCATACGCGTGCCGCTCCACCAGACAAAGAAAGGTTTGCCAGCCTCGACCTGCTCTTTGATGAAGGCAATGGCACGATCTGAGGTCTCGTCATCGACCGTTTCCATACGCTTCTTCGTGAGCGGGCCGGTGTCCTCGATCTTCTGGGTCCCGTCAGATTGTGCCCAAGAGTGGATCACGCCGCGGGGACCAAACTTCTTCTTGAACTCCGGATCATCCGGGTAATCCTCGTTCTCTGGCTCTTCTTCCGCGTTCAAATGATAGAGATTGCCGAAGAACTCGTCGAAGCCATGGTTGGTCGGAAGAAACTCGTCCTTGTCACCAAGGTGGTTCTTACCGAATTGACCAGTCGCATACCCTTGCGCCTTAAGGAGTGCGGCGATTGTCGGATCCTCTTCGCGAAGCCCGAGATCGGCACCCGGCAGCCCGACTTTGGAAAGTCCGGTGCGAAACACGCTCTGGCCTGTGATGAACGATGATCGTCCGGCGGTGCACGATTGCTCGCCGTAGTAGTCCGTGAAGATCATGCCTTCGTCGGCGATCCGGTCAATGTTCGGAGTGCGATAACCGACAAGCCCCTTGGTATAGGCGCTAATATTCGATTGCCCCACGTCATCCCCCCAAATCACAAGGATGTTCGGTTTGTCCTGCTGGGCGAATGCCGACACCTGCGCCACCATGCTGGCAAGCATCGCTCCGAGCACAACGAGCGCTAGTCGCATAGTTCTCATTTGAGTTACCTCCCACTCGATTTGGGTTGTTCTCATGTAAAGTATGACAATCAGAGCGCCCAAGTGGCTTGATCCACGTCAACCTAGCGCTTGTTGACTTACCGAGGTGCTGGGAGAAGCTCGGTGACAGTCTTGAGACAATCTTTGTCCGCTTTGGGTCATTAGCGGACATCAGACCGCAGTTTGATGATGTCTGCCTTGCCCCTCAAAGCGGACATCAGCGTGATCCAGATTGACGTCCGTTAAGTGCCAGAAGCGGACATTGCGCCCCCTCTGATTCATATCAAAGGCAGATGTTTGAGTAAGCGTTGTGATGATCGCGGAGTTTTTCTGCACTTTAGGGAGTAGATGAGAATGACCTCGAGGCGCCTGGTTTTGGTGACGATTTTCTGCGTCCTTGCACTCTTGCCAACAAAAGCGTTCGCAGAGGAAGAGGTGGAGACAAAGGCTCCTGATCAATCGACTGAGCAGGTGATTGACGAGGCAAAGGAAACAACCAACGAGGCAATTGAAGCTGCAAAGCGGGCAATCCTGGATGCGATTGACCGCGCCAAAGAGCTTACGAGTTCTACCTTAGAAGCCGAGAGAGACGCTGCTGAGCGTGCACTAGATGACGCCAAAGAAGCGACAAAGACCCTTGATCATGCCAGCGAAGCGGCGCGAGAGGTTCTAGAAGAAGCCAAGAAGGCAACTGTAGAGGTCCTAGACTCGGTGGAGGAGGCCATTCAGCCATTCAGTGAATTGGTCGAGGGGCGGTCTGTGGCCCTTCAGAGCGACGGCCAGCTTAGCAAAGCGGATATCGAAAACCTGGTCGAACGCTCCTACCAGTATGTCGCTATGTACAATGTGAACAACAAGTTCGCAGCTAAGCAGGGAGGCTGGAACACTTGTGATCCTGATACAGAGCTTAAAGACCACACGCTACAAGAGATCGCTCGCCCAAATAACGATACGCTCTACCTGAGCTGTTTGATCGATCTGCGGAAAGATCCGGTGATCCTTGAGATTCCCGCATTCGACTCAAAGTATGTCTCCCTGATGGTCACGGGCTACGACCACTACGTCAATATTCCGATGTCAACGCGATTGGGCGATTTTCGCAAGCCTGAGAAGATGTTGTTGTATTCTGCGCGGACCGAGGGCTACGACGGAGAGCCCGTTGAAGGTATCGATCGTGTCTTTGAAGCGACCGGAGATTTTGTGTCGGCCGTGTTCCGGATCATGCCTCATGCCAACGACCCGGAACGCTTCAAAAAGATCGCCGACCAGATGAAATCGCTCAAGCTCGTCACTTTATCTGAGTACGAGGGTGGCGAGCCTAAGCCCATCGACGACGTTGCATTTCCGCCGGTTGGCGAAACGGATGCAGATGTCTTCGAGAAAAACCTTCTTGAGGTCATGCAGTTCGTGTTTAACCACACGACCTTCGATCCCAATAATGCTGAGGATCAGGCGGTCCTCGCGGCCTACAGGCCCCTGGGCGTGGAACCGGGCAAGGCCTCCGACCCGGAACAGTTCGCCAAGATCAACGGCAAGCAAGTCCGCGAGATCGCCCAGAAGATCCAGCGCGGGATCCTCCGGGACATCGCCTCTCAGGAAACCTACGACGCTATCGCGCCAGTAATGTTCCAACCCAAAGGCGAGACCAGTCTTGACGCGCTCGTGGCTACCTCGATCTCCGGTCCGATCGGCATTCCGCAAGAGGAGGCAGTCTACCCGCAGCTGGTCACCACCGATGGTGCTCCCCTGAACGCCCAGCACGACTATGTCATCCGCATGTCGGCGGAGGAAATGCCGCCCGCCAAGGCCTTCTGGTCGCTGACGCTCTACGACCTCGACGAGGGCTTCTTCATCCCCAACGACCGCAAGAAGTACAGCGTCGGTGAGAATGGTGGCATGAAGCTCAACGAGGACGGCGGCATTGAGATCCACATCGCCGCTGAGAAGCCGGAGGGCGTGCCCGAGGAGAACTGGCTGCCCATCGAGCGCAAGGATCTCGACCTAGCTTCCCAGTTCCGGCTCTACGTGCCGGACCTGGAGAAACTGAAGACCTGGCAAGCGCCCAAGGCGGAAAAGTTATCGCAATAGACAGCGCCCTCGATGCTGCGCGACGCCGCCTTTCGGCATAAACAATGCTGAGCCAGTCTCCAGCATTGCCGTCCAGCACCTTGTAGCCACCCGGAACTTGCTCAACCGTCCAGGGTGCCGGAAACCGGCGTGATGATGTCATGGGAGCCTCCCTCAGTTGGCTCCCACACACGAACGGCACTTTACAGCAATAGAGGTTTACGATGCTGACGCCGCTCGGTCGCGGCGGTCTCCACGGGCCGTTTACCCCATGGTTTACCCCGCGAAATTAACTCTCAAGGGCGTCAAGGTCTAACTATTTGAAATTATTGGCGCGCCGGGGAAGATTCGAACTCCCGACCCCCAGATTCGTAGTCTGGTGCTCTATCCAGCTGAGCTACCGGCGCTAAAAGCCGAAATTCCGCGATCATGTTGAGCGGGATTGGCTGCCTGCGAAACCTGCCCGGCTTTTCGGGGGCTCGCGTTCCGCCTAGGTAATACCTTGGGACATCGAAGGCAAGGCTTGGAAGTTTAGCCAAAATCCATGCCGATTTCCGATATGGTGCGCCCACCAATAATAATGGAGAAGCACCATGCACCGTTTCCTGAGCAAAGCCGTCGCCATCCTCGGCGCAGGCTTCCTCGCCTTCGCCATCGCGGGCTGCGACGCGCCCTCCGGCGGCGACAGCAGCGCCAGTGGCGCCATCGGCACCTACAAAACCCAAGACACGCAAGGCAACCCAATGACGATCACCCTGGCCGAGAACGGCATCGCCTCCGGCGATCGTGCCGGCGAGAGCCTGGACGGGTCTTGGAAGGAAGAAGAAGGCGGCGCGGTCGTGATCACGTGGTCCGATGAGTGGAGCACCAGGATCGCCAAGGACGGCGATAAGTACACCAAGACCGCCTACAAGGGCGGCTCGATGGACGGCGAGCCGGTCAGCGCCGAGAAGACCAAGTAGCAGACGCTCTTGAAAAGACTTAAGCGCGGCGCCGCCTTGCCTGCTTCAACTCGACGACAATGTCGGGAATGGTGATGCGGAAGGTGGCGCCGCCTTCATTGCCGACCAGCGCGATCTGCCCGCCATGAGCCTGGACCAACTCGGAGGCAATGGCGAGCCCAAGCCCCGAGCCTCCCTTGCGCGCCACGCTCTGAAACGCCTGAAACAAGCGCTCCTTCGCCTTTTCTGGAACGCCGGGGCCGGTGTCGGCAACCTCGATCAACGCCACGGCGCCTTCGCGGCGAGCCGTGACCATGATGGCGCCGACGCCGCGGCATTCGCTTTCGAGCGCCTGCACGGCGTTGCGGCAGAGATTGCTTAAGACGCGATAGAGCTGGTCGCGGTCGGCGTCGACCTCCAGGCGATCCTCCAAATCGAGTTCCCAGGCAATCATGTCCTTGCGCGGCAGTCCGAGACTGTCGCCCACTTCGTCCACCAATTGCCCGAGCTCGAAACGCTGGCGGTTCGGCGGCGTCTCTTGCGCCTGACCAAAGTCCAGGGTGTGGACGCAGAGCCGGATGGCGCGGTCGAGCGAGGCGATCAGCTTCGGCACAAGACGCTGCACGGTCGGGTCCTTGACCTCGGCCAGGCGGTCCGACAGGAGCTGCGCGCTCGACAGCATGTTGCGCAAGTCGTGGCTGACTTTGCTCACCGCAAGTCCAAGCGCGGCCAGCCGCGTCTTCTGCGACAATGTCTGCGACAGCTCGTGCTGCATGGTGGAAAGCTCGCGCTCGGCGACACCAATCTCGTCGCGGCGGGCGGAGGGCGCGATGATCCGCGTCGGGTCCTCGGGCTGCTCGGCGAAGCGGACCATGTTGCGCGTGAGCTTGGTCATGGGCTTCACCAGGAGCGCGTCGAGCGCAAGGAAGACGAGCGTGGCGGTGATGACCGAGATGAGGATCGACAATCCAAGAATGTCGAGGCCGTATTGCACCATGGCGGCCTTGAGGGGGCCTTCCTCCATCACCACGTCGATCGTCTCGCCCGTATTCAAGCCAGGTTCGCCGACGACGCGGATGATGCGGCCGTCAGGCGCGACGTAGACCATGAGCGCATCGGCGATCAGGTTTATCCACGTGGCGTTGCGCAGGTCATAAGCCCCGTCGACCTCCTCCGGCATGTCCATCTCGACGATGAGCACGCGCTTGTCTTCTTTTTTCACCGAGATCGCCTTGACCCTGGCGCTGTCGAGCAACTCGTCGCGGAGTGCGGCGGGAAGCTGGCCGCCCGGCGCGGCCTCGGCGGCGAGCGAGGCGATTTGCGCCGCTTGCAGCCGCTCCATCAGCCACTGGCGGCGGAAGTTGGATACGGACGGCACAAAGACGAGCACTTCCGCCACCATGACGAAAACGATGGTGAGCAGAAGAAGCTTCGTCGAAAGCCCCGCCACATAGCGGGTCATGCTTTTTTCGGCCGGCATCTGGCGCGACGCTTGATCGTTCAACGGCAACGCTCGCGAATGGCTTTCGGCCTCATGGGCCGCGAAGGTGAATTATAGCGCAAGTTCAGGGGGTTTCCCGCGAAAACTGCGATTAGCCCAAATGGCGCAACATACCGATAATGCTGCGCAACCAGCCTTTGGAGAGCATGGGTTGGTGATAGGCGAACGCCACGCGTTTGGAGAGCTCCGACAGGGTGGGATAGGGCAGGACCAGCGAGATCAGATCGCCGATGCGAATGTCTCTCGCCATGGCCACGATCCACAGCTGGAGCAGTTCGCCGGCCTCGGCGCCGACGATGGTGACCCCGAGAATGGTGCCGTCCTTCTTGGTGACAACCTTAATGAAGCCGTCGGTCTGCTTCTCGCATTGGGCGCGGTCGTTGTCGGCATAAGGCCAGCGGTAGATGCGGATGCGCCGATATTTCTGTTTGGCCTCCTGCTCGGTGAGGCCGATCTGCGCCAGTTCGGGATCAGTGTAGATGACCCGGGGAATGTTCACCGCGCTGACATCCGGCTTGAGACGGAACAGCGCGTTCTTGATGACGATGCTGGCGTGATAGTTCGCCAGGTGGGTGAACTGCGCCCCGCCAATGGCATCGCCAATCGCATAGACGCGGCGGTTGGATGTCTTGAGCTGCTCGTCGACCTTGACGCCGGCGTCGCTGTGAGCAATGCCAGCGCGGTCGAGAGTGAGCTGCTTCAAGTTGGGCTTGCGGCCCGTGGCCACGAGGAGATGAGAGCCCTTGATGATGACGCTCTCGCCGTCCTTGTTGAAGTGCACGGCGAGGCCTTGGACCGACGGCTCGACGCGCTCCACGCGCGTGTTGGGGTACATCTCCACCTCGGTCTCCTCGAGGCGCTTGATAAGGACCTTGGCTGCCTCCGGATCTTCCTTGGCAATGAAGTCCGCCGTGTCGAAGATGGTGACGTGCGAACCGAGCATGCGATGCGCCTGACCGAGTTCGAGCCCGATCGGGCCGCCACCCAAGATGATGAGGTGCTGAATACGTTCGCCGATATCGAAGATGGTCTCGTTCGTGAGGTACGACACCTCGTCGAGACCGGGAATGGCCGGGACCGTCGGCGACGAACCGGTGGCGATCACGAACCGGCGCGCTTTGACCAGCACGCGGCCCGCCTCCACCGTGAACTTGTCGAGGAAGTTTGCCTGCGCCTGAATCACGCGGACGCCAAGCCCGGTCATCCGCTCTACGGAGTCGTTCGGTGCGATCGCGGCGATGACGCCATGAACGTGCTGATGGACGCCGCGGTGATCGATCTGCGCTTCGAGAACATCGATACCGAAATTGGACGCGGTGCGAACGGCGTCGGCGCGCTTACCCGCCGCGAGCAGCGCCTTGGACGGCACGCAGCCATAGTTGAGGCAATCGCCGCCCATCAGGCCTTTTTCGATCAGCACGACGGGAACCCCGAACTGGGCCGCTGCCGCCGCAACCGAAAGGCCGCCTGAGCCTGCGCCAATGACGCAGAGATCGGGCTTAAGCACCTCTTCCATTCGCCTAAATCCCTCTCACCACGATTAGGCCGCCCGCCGCCTGAACCACTTCACCACCACCGGAATGAGCGCCACGACCCCGAGCGCCACCAACCCGGCAATCAGCTCCGGCGTCAGTAACGCGCTCGGATCGAGCCCGTACGGACACGACTCTTGACCGCCCTCTCCCGCCTTTGCAAGGCACGATTGATGGGCCGCCTGCTGGGCCTCGATGACGCTATCGAGTCCGGCGCCCGCCAGCGAGAAGGCAAATGTTCCCGGGATAATGCCAAGGATGGTGGTAACGACATAGGTCGTGAAGGGAACGCCCAGCAGGGCGGGCGCGAGGTTCACCAGCCAGAACGGAAAGATCGGCACGAGCCGCAAGAACAGAAGGTAGCTGAAGGCGTCGCGGTGGAAGCCCTCGCGGAACCGGGAGAGCATCGGGCCGGCGCGCGCCTGAAGCACGTCCGACAAGGCGCTCTTGGCGACGATGAACACGGCCACCGCCCCCAGGGTCGCCCCAATCACCGAAGCGGCGCCGCCGACCAGCCAGCCGAATAGAAAGCCGCCGGCAATGGTCAGAACCGCGCCGCCAGGCAGAGAGAGTGCGACGGTGAGGGCATAGAGGGCCACGAAGACTGCGAGCGCCAAGAGCAGATTGCCCTCGATGAAGGCGCGCAAGGTCTCCCGGTTACCGGCGAGGTGCTCCAAAGTCAGGTAGCGGTGCCAGCCCATGGCGAAGATGAAGCCGCCTGCCCCGAGGATCAGCAGAAGAGGCCATAGCCGCTTGAGCCAATCCGCGGCGCCGCGCGCCATATCCGACACGGTATCCATGTTTGAGGGTACTCCTTGGCTGCCTACAGCCAAGAGATAGGCTGACCCAACGGGCCGTGAAAACGGTTTTTCGCACCCTTGTGATGGGCCGTCACTCGACGTGATGGGACACGGCCCTGGAAGCGCGACTTGGCAGACTGGCATGCTCTGGCGGACTGGCTTGGACGAGGCGGCCTCAGACAAGGCGCGCGCGTTGCAGCGGGAAGCCCTCCTTGATTAACCGACTTTTGTGCACCGCCACAACTGTTGGGGCCGGACTTTCCCGCTTTCCGGCCCTTGGGCGCGCGATTTGGCGCAGAATCGCCCGGATTTGTTGACTTGTAGGCGGACAGAACCTATAAGCCGCCCCGAACCTTTTACGCCTCCCAGACCCGCCCAATTCTTAGGGGTGTGGAGGGACGGCAGGAGAAAGTCCTTGAAACGCACCTATCAACCATCGCGGCTCGTCCGCAAGCGGCGCCACGGATTTCGCGCTCGAATGGCGACCAAAGCGGGCCGGAAGGTGATCGCACGGCGCAGAGCCAAGGGGCGCAAGCGCCTGTCGGCCTAAGGAGCGGCGGATATCCGCCTCACCCGGTGACGGCCATCGGACGTCTCAAGACCCGGCCAGAATTTTTGTATGTGAGGGGCGGCACGCGCTTCACCACGCCTTCGCTTGTGCTCCAGGCACGCCGCAGCCGCGCGGGTTCGCCCGCTACTCCCACCCAAGCCCGCTTCGGCTTTACCGCGACCAAAAGCCTCGGCGGTGCGGTCGTGCGCAACCGGGCCAGACGACGCCTCAAGGAGGCGGTGCGGCTGACCGGCTCAGCGCACGCCTCGGAAGGCTATGATTATGTGTTGATCGCGCGGGGAGGCACGGTACAACGGCGCTTCACCGATCTGATCAAGGATCTTGAACGCGCGCTGGCCAAAGTGCACGAACCCTCTTCGGCCAAGAGGCGCCGCAGGCCCAAATCCGATTAGAAACTTCCACACGCTTGGCGAAGAAGCGGCGTTGAACTGAAAGCGACATGGACGAGAACAACCGTAACTTTATCTTCGCCATCGTGCTGTCGATGGCTGTGCTGTTCGCCTGGCAGTTCTTCTTCGTGCCCGAGACCCCGCCGGAGGGGCAGCAGGCCGCGCAGAAGGCCGAGCAAGGACTGCCCACGCCTTCGGCCGACAGCGCACCGCCGCAGCCAGGCGCCGGCACAGCGCCGCAGCCAGGCGCCAGCACGGCGCCGCAGCCAGGCGCCAGCACGGCGCCGCAGCCGGAAGGCTCGCCAACGGGGCTGACGCGGAAGACGGCGCTCGCCGCCTCGCCCCGCGTTGAAATCGACACGCCGAGCGTACGGGGCTCGATCTCGCTGAAAGGCGCACGCCTCGACGATCTGACGCTCAAGGACTATCGCGTCACCGTGGACCCGAACAGCCCGCAGGTCATTCTCCTGTCACCTGCCGGAGGACCGCACGCCTATTACGCCGAGCGCGGCTTCGTCGGCGCCGGCGGCAACGACCTTGGGCTACCCACCGGCGATACGCTGTGGACGGCAGAAGGCCAAGGCCGGCTCACCCCCGCCACGCCCGTCACGCTCGCCTACGACAACGGCAAAGGGCTGAAGTTCACGCGCACCATCTCGGTCGACGACAAGTACATGTTCACGATCGACGATACGGTCACCAACACAGGGACCGACGCCGTCACGCTCTATCCATATGGACTCGTCTCCCGGCACGAATTCCCCGAGGTCGAGGGCTTCTACATTCTGCATGAAGGCCTGATCGGGGTGGTCGACGATGGGCTGGAGGAGATCAGCTATTCATCGGCGATCGACGATCCACCCGCCACGTTCAAGAGCAAGAACGGCTGGCTCGGCATCACCGACAAATATTGGGCGACCGTCGTCGTGCCGGAGCAGAACCAGAGCTTCGATGCAAAGTTCGCCGGCACACAGAACGGCGACCGGACGCGTTTCCAGACCGACTACCTGATGGGACCGCTGACCGTCGCGGCCGGCGGTACCGAACAAGTTTCGGGGCGCGTGTTCGCCGGCGCCAAGGAAGTGAACGTCGTCGACGGATACGCCTCCACCTACGACATTCCCAAATTCGATCTCCTGATCGATTGGGGCTGGTTCTACTTTTTGACGCGGCCGCTCTTCTACGCCCTCGACTACTTCTACAAGCTGGTCGGCAATTTCGGCGTGTCGATCCTGATCGTCACCGTGCTCATCAAACTCGTGCTCTTCCCGCTCGCCAACAAGTCCTACGTGTCGATGAGCCGGATGAAGAAGCTCGCGCCCGAGATGCAGAAGATCAAGGAGCGTTACGGCGAGGACCGTATGCGCCAGCAGCAGGCGATGATGGAGCTGTACAAGAAGGAGAAGGTGAACCCAGCCTCGGGCTGTTTGCCGATCCTGGTGCAGATCCCGGTGTTCTTCGCGCTCTATAAGGTGCTGTTCGTCACCATCGAGATGCGGCATGCGCCGTTCTTCGGCTGGATCAAGGACCTGTCGGCGCCTGACCCGACGAGCGTCTTCAATCTGTTCGGCCTTATCCCCTGGGATCCGCCCACGTTCCTGATGATCGGCGCCTGGCCGCTCATCATGGGCTTCACGATGTGGTTCCAGATGAAGCTGAACCCGGCGCCGCCGGACCCGATGCAGCAGAAGCTCTTCACCTGGATGCCGGTGATCTTCACTTACCTGCTGGCCTCGTTCCCCGCCGGTCTCGTGATCTACTGGGCGTGGAACAACTCCCTCTCCATCCTCCAGCAGTCCTTCATCATGTGGCGCCAGGGCGTGGACATTCCGCTGCTGGAGAATCTCGGCATCAAGCCGTCCCAAGGGGCGGCGGACGAGAACGAGGAAGCCAAGTCGGCCAAAACCGAGGCGGCGCAAAAGCGCAGCGCCAAGGCCGCGCGGCGGGCGAAGCGGGCCGCGAAGCAAACGAACTCCGGCGCGGCCAAGAAGGCTTCAGCCAAGAAGGCTTCAGCCAAGAAGGCGGAGGACGCTGAGACCGATGGCGGCGAGGATCGCCCGGCGTAAGGGCCAATTCTCGTTCTTGTCATCGCCGGCGAACGCGGGCACTCCATAGCGATGGACCACCCCGAATTCACCGCCGACGAGATCGCCCGGGGCGAAGAGCTGTTCAAGGCGCCGAGCGAATTCGTCAAAGGCGTTGTCAGCATCGCTGCGCTTCCCGACGAGGGCACGCCGGAGATCGCCTTTGCCGGACGGTCCAATGTGGGCAAGTCGAGCCTGATCAATGCGCTCACGAGCCGGAAGACGCTGGCCCGCGTCTCGGTCACGCCGGGGCGGACGCGCGAGCTCAACTTCTTCACACTCGGCCCCGAGAGCGAGCTCTATCTGGTGGACATGCCGGGCTACGGCTATGCCAGGGCCCCAAAATCGGAGGTCAAAGGCTGGACCCAGTTGATCCGGGACTATCTGAGGGGGCGCCGCCAGCTGAAGCGGGTGTTCCTGCTGATCGATGCCCGCCACGGCATCAAGGCTAACGACCGGGACACCATGAAGCTGCTGGATGAGGCCGCCATGTCCTATCAGGCGGTACTGACCAAGGCGGACAAGCCGAAGCAGAGCGAGCTTCAGGCGGTGATCGCCAAGACGGAGGACGAGCTGTCGAAACGCCCGGCAGCCTACCCCCAAATCCTGGTGACCTCGGCCCGAACCGGCTCCGGCATTCCGGAATTGCGGGCCGCAGTGGCAACCTTGGCACCAAACGGCGTTGTGCCTTGAGGCCAAGCGCCGGTATAAGGCGCAAATGGCCAAGACCAAGACAGCCCAGGTAAAGTCGAAAGACCCGGCGCCTCCCAAGGACGCAGGCCCGCTCGCGGACGTACTCGCTTCCGTCCACGCCAACGCCAAGACCTTGTCGGAGGCCCTGCCCTATATGCAGCGCTACGACCGCAAGACGGTGGTGGTGAAGTATGGCGGCCATGCCATGGGCGATCCGGAGCTTGCCCGCGACTTCGCCCGGGACATCGTGCTGCTCAAGCAGGCCGGGGTGAACCCGGTCGTGGTCCATGGCGGCGGCCCGCAGATCGGCAAGCTGCTGGAGCGGCTCAACATCAAATCCGAATTCAAGGACGGCTTGCGGGTCACCGACCGGGAGACCGTGGACGTGGTGGAGATGGTGCTCGCCGGCTCGGTCAACAAAGAGATCGTCTCGGCCATCAACAACCAGGGCGGCAAGGCCGTGGGCATTTGCGGCAAGGACGCCAATCTGATGCGGGCCAAGCGGCTCGAGCGGCGCGTGCGTGACCCTCAGTCAAATATCGAGCAGGTCCTCGATCTCGGCTTCGTCGGCGAGCCCGGCCTGGTTGAACCGCATATCATGGACGTCATTATCGAGTCGGACCTGATCCCGGTGGTGGCGCCGATCGGCGTCGGACCAGACGGCGAGACGCTCAACATCAACGCCGACACTTTTGCTTCGGCGCTGGCCGTGGCCCTGAAGGCGAAGCGGCTCCTACTCCTCACTGACGTGGACGGCGTGCTCGACAAAGAGGGCCGCTTGGTGCGCTCCATGTCCACGGCGGAAGCGCAAAGCCTGATCGATGACGGCACCATCAACGGCGGCATGATCCCGAAGATCGAGGGCTGCGTGGACGTGATCTCGGAGGGCGTCGAGGCCGTGGTCATCATCAACGGCAAGGTGCCACATGCCGTGCTGCTGGAACTGTTCACCGAGCACGGCGTGGGTACGCTGATCGAACGCAAGCGCCCTGGCGGCAGCCGCACGAGGGCGCCGCGATGAGCGCTACCCAAGGGCAAGGCTTCGGCCATGTAAAGACGTGGGTCTTCGACCTCGACAACACGCTCTACCCGGCCGATTGCGATCTGTTCTCCCAGATCGACAAGCGCATGGGTGCGTTCATCGCCGATGCGTTCGATCTCTCCATCGAAGACGCACACGCCTTGCGGCAGCGCTACTATTTCGAGCACGGCACCACGCTCGCCGGTCTTATCCGGCTTCACGGCGTGTGCCCGGACTCGTTTCTCGATTATGTGCACGACATCGATCTTGACGTTGTCGCCCCTTCGCCCGAGCTTGTCGCCGCCATCGACGCACTGCCGGGCCGGAAGTTCGTGTTCACCAACGGCTCGCGCAAACACGCCGAGGCCGTGGCGGAAAAGCTCGGCGTGCTCGATCACTTCGAGGACATTTTCGACATCCGCGCGCTCGACTTTGTGAACCCCAAGCCGACACGCGAAGCCTTCGACCGGTTCACCGGCACGCACGGCATCGAGACCGCCAACGCGGCGATGTTCGACGACCTGCCGCATAATCTTGAGACCGCGCAAGCGATCGGCATGACCACGGTCTGGATCGATTGCCGCGCGACCGGCCGGCCCGAGCATCAGAGCCACGAGACGTGGTCCATACTGCCCGATTACATTCATCACCGTACCGAGGCGCTTGCGCCTTTCCTCACCGCCATCGCGAGCGCTCTTGCCGAAGACGCCGAGAGCCCCGCGACGCGCTTGCCCCAAGCACAATTCTGCCTGACCTGACGGAGTCCCATGTCTCACGATCATCTCAAGAATTTCATCGACGGCGCTTTTCAGCACGCAGCAGAGATCACGCCGAACAGCAAAGGCGTCGTGCGCGACGCAGTCGAGGAGGTCCTGAACCTGCTCGACAAGGGCGAGCTGCGCGTGGCCGAGAAGACGAACGGCGAGTGGGCCGTGAACCAATGGGTGAAGAAGGCGATTTTGCTGTCGTTCCGCTTGGAGGATCCGCACCGGATGGAGGGCGGGCCGGACGACTCGTCCTGGTGGGACAAAGTTCCGGTCAAGTTCGAGAAGTGGAAGGCGAAGGACTTTAAGGAAGCAGGCTTCCGCGCCGTGCCGGGCTGCATTGTGCGCCACTCGGCCTATATCTCGCCCGGGGTCGTGCTCATGCCTTGCTTCGTCAATCTCGGGGCGCGCGTGGATAGCGGCGCCATGATCGACACCTGGGCTACGGTCGGCTCTTGCGCGCAGATCGGCAAGAACGTGCACCTGTCGGGCGGCGCCGGCATTGGCGGCGTGCTGGAGCCCTTGCAGGCGAACCCCGTGATCATCGAGGACAATTGCTTCATCGGCGCGCGCGCCGAGGTGGCCGAAGGCGTGATCGTCGGCGAGGGCTCCGTGCTCTCCATGGGCGTCTATATCGGCCAGTCCACCAAGATCGTCGACCGCGCCACGGGCTTCGTGCACCAGGGCCGCGTGCCGCCCTACTCCGTGGTGGTGTCCGGCTCGATGCCGGGCAAACCACTGCCGGACGGCTCGCCTGGCCCCTCGCTCTACTGCGCCGTCATCGTCAAGACGGTGGACGAGCAGACCCGCTCCAAGACCTCCATCAACGAGCTGTTGCGCGACTGAGATATCCCGTTAACCCAGCGCGGGGTTTCACGGCGTTGGGTTCATATCCCTCTTCGCAAGACGGCCGTTCGGCCTTACAAACTCAGAGGCTGAGTCGCGAAAGGCCGTCCAGGGGGGAATGATGGACCTACAATATCTCTTCGCTTCGTTTGACGGACGCCTCAACCGGGCCAAATGGTGGGTCGGCGTGGTCATTCTCGCCATCATCAGCCTGGCTTTCGGGCTGATCATCGAGCTTATTTTCGGCGGGGGCTTTTTCGGCGGTTTTCTGGCAACCCTCGTCGCACTCGTCCTGTTCTTCCCGACCTATGCCTTGTGCGCGAAGCGCTTCCAGGACCGGGACAAGCCGGGCAAGACCGCGCTCTACGGCTTGGTGCCCTCGTTGCTGGCCGGCTTGTTCGACGCCTGGGGCATGACGGGCACACCTGCCGAACTCAATGGGCTTGGCTGGCTTTGCATGCTGGTCAATCTGGGCGTGGGCCTTTGGTTCCTCATCGATTTGGGCATTCTGAAGGGCACGCCGGGGCCGAACAATTATGGCGGCGACCCGCTGACGGCCCTCACCTAGTCCTCAAAAGCTTCGCTGATGCATAAGGCCGAGCAGGCCTCGCCGCTTGCCAGGGGGCCGGGGCCCCGTCATGTTCTCCGGGCGCGGCGCTCCGTCGCGCCGGAACCCAAGGGACCAATCCATGACCACGCCCGGCGAAAGGGCCGTAGCGCTCGCACAACTCTTGATCCGCTGCGCCAGCGTCACGCCAAAGGACGCGGGCGCCTTGGACGTTCTGATCGAGCCGCTGACGAAGGCGCGGTTCGCCTGCGAACGCCTCACCTTCAGCGAAGACGGCACGCCGCCGGTGGACAATCTCCTGGCGCGGATCGGCGAGGGCCCGCCGCATCTGTGCTTCGCCGGCCATACGGACGTGGTGCCGCCGGGGGACGAGGCCCTGTGGAGCCATCCGCCCTTCGCCGCGGAGATCGCCGACGGGGTGCTCTTCGGCCGCGGCGCGTCTGACATGAAGGGCGCAATCGCTTGCTTTGCGTCCGCGGCGCTCGACTACGCCAAGGCGAAGAACCGCGAGATCGACGGCACGATCAGCCTGCTCATCACCGGCGATGAAGAAGGCCCGTCCATCAACGGCACGCGGAAAGTGCTCAAGTGGATGGAGCATAAGGGCCTGAAGCCCGACCACTGCATCGTCGGCGAGCCCTCCAATACCGACAAGCTTGGCGAGACGATTAAGATCGGGCGCCGCGGCAGCCTCAACGGCCGGCTGAAGGTCGCGGGCCAGCAAGGGCACGTGGCGTATCCGCATCTTGCCGCCAATCCGGTGAAAGGCATCATCGCGGCGCTGACCAGGATTTACGACGAACCGCTCGACTACGGTAGCGCGCATTTCTCGCCGTCTAATCTTGAGGTCACCAGCATCGACGTGGATAACCCGGCGACGAACGTGATCCCGGCAAGCGCGGAAGCGAAGTTCAATATCCGCTTCAACGACCGGCATGGACCGGATTCGCTGGAGAAGATGCTGCGGGAGCAAGTGGGGGCGGCCCTCAACGACACCGAACTCACCTTCACGCTGGAGTTCGATCCGCCTGGCGATGTGTTTGTCACCGAGCCGGGTCCGCTCGACGCTCTCTTGAGCGAGTCAGTGCACGAGGTCACGGGACTCACGCCCGCGCTGTCAACGGCCGGCGGCACCTCGGACGCGCGCTTTATCAAGGACTACTGCCCCGTCGTGGAGTTCGGGCTTACTACCCAGACCATCCACAAGACGGACGAGAACGCCAAGGTCAGCGACCTCGAGCAACTGACCGCGATCTATCGGCGCTTCATCGAGCGCTATTTCGAGGCGTTTGCCGGGGGACCCGATGGGCGGTGACGGCCGGCCGATCGGGGTCTTCGACTCCGGCATGGGCGGCTTGACGGTGCTACGGGCCCTTGCCGCACGCCTCCCGCATGAGCGCTTCGTCTATCTCGGCGATACGGCGCGGCTGCCCTACGGCACCAAGAGCGCGGAAACCGTCCAGGCTTACGCGCTGCAAGCCACGCAGCTCCTCGTCGGCGAAGGCGTGAAGATGGTGGTGATCGCCTGCAACACCGCCTCTGCCGTGGCACTTGCCGTGCTGCAGGAGTCATGGGACCCGGTGCCCGTGATCGGGGTGATTGAGCCGGGCGCCGCGGCGGGAGTCGCTGCGACAAAGAACAAGCGCATTGCCGTACTCGCGACCGAAAGCACCGTGCAGGGACGCGCCTATGCGCGGGCCATTCAGCGGCTGATGGCGGACGCGGACGTCGTCCAGCAGCCGTGTCAGGTTTTTGTGGCGCTCGCCGAAGAAGGCTGGGCCGAAACGCCGGCGACACTCGCCACTGCTAAGCATTATCTCGAGCCGCTATTCGATGGGGACGACGCCCCCGACACGCTGGTGCTTGGCTGCACGCACTTTCCCGTGCTGGCGAACGCGATCCGCCGCACCGTGGGGACAAACATCGCGCTCGTGGATTCGGCGGAGACCACGGCGGCGGCCGTCGCAGACGCACTTGAGGACGCAGGTGCGGCTTCCGCAGGGCCCGCGAGCAACGCCTCGATCCGTTTCTTCGCGACGGATTCGCCGGAACGGTTTGCGCGCGTCGGCGCCATCTTCTTGGGCCGTGAGATCGCCGTGGACGATGTCGAGCTTGTGGACTTGCGAAAGGCTTAGCCTTTGGGCGGCGGCTCGGAGTCCGGCAGCGCGGCGGAATCGTCCGTGGGATCAGGCTCGTCGAGTTCGGCGGGCGCATCCGTGTCGGCGGCAGTCGACACATCCTTCAACAGCCCCATGAACCAATTCCGGCCAAGGACCACCGCGACGAGCGCGAAGTAGAGCACGCCGCCGCCGATCACGAGAATGGCCAGCGCCGTCTCGTCGCGGAAATGGGTCATCGAGGCAAGCGCCTGGTGAAGACCGTAAGCGCCGGCAAAGAGCGCGCCGGCAAACACGACGCCAACGATGAGCAACTTCGCGACAGGCCCGCCAATGGCCGTGCCCGAAACGGCGAAGCCTTGGCGCCGCGCGAAATACGCAAGCAAGCTCAAATTTATCCAGGCGCCGATACTGGTGGCGAGGGCAAGGCCGACTTGCGCCAGCGGGCCCATCAGCACCACCTTCAAGCCAATGTTGACGGTCGCGGCGAGCAGCGCCGCTTTCACCGGCGTCAGCGTATCGCGGCGCGCATAGAAGGGCGCGGTGAAACTCCGCAGCAGCACGAAGGGAATGAGTCCAATCGAGTAAGCGGCAAGGGTGTTGCCCGCGGCAAGCGCATCGGCCGCCGTGAACGCGCCGCGCGCAAACAGCGCCCGCATGATGAGGTCGGGAATGGCGACGGCTGCGGCTGCGCACGGCACGGTCAGAAGCAGCGCCAGTTGGATGCCGCGCGCTTGGGCCGACGCCGCGCCCGCCTCGTCCCCCGCCGCCAAGCGCCGCGACATCTCCGGCAACAGCACGACGCCGACGGCGATGCCCACGACGCCGATGGGCAGCTGATTGATGCGGTCGGCGTAGTAGAGCGCTGACAGCGCGCCGGTGGGCAGGAAGGTCGCGATCAGCGTATCGGCGAAGAGCGCGAGCTGCACACCGCCCGCGCCGAGAATGGCCGGGCCTAAGGCCTTAAGGAATTTGCGGGTGGGTTCGTCGAGTTTCGGCATGCGCAAGCGAATGCCGAAACCGTGGGCCTCGGCGTCAAAGCCCAACAGAATGGCTTGCGCCACACCGGCAATGAGGACACCCCAAGCCGCCGCATGGCCGGCATCGGGAAAATAGGGCGTCAGCAGCAGTGTGGCGATCACCGAGAGGTTCAGCAGCACGGGCGCGCTGGCCGCCGCGGCGAAGCGGTTATTGGCGTTGAGCACGCCGGCGAACAGGGTCTCCAACGAGACAAGCGCCAGATAGGGGAAGGTGATGCGCGTGAGCGCGACCGCGAGATCGTAGCGTTCCGGATCGCCGACAAGGCCGGGCGCGAGAAGCCCGACGACTTCCGGTGTGAACAGAAGCGCAATGGCGAGCAGCACCAGATTGATGGTGACCAGCGCCGCGGCGATCTGATCGGCGAAGAGCTTGGCCGCCGGCAGGCCCGCCTCCTCCAGCGTGCGCGCATAGGCCGGCACGAAGGCGGCGGCGAAGGCCCCTTCGGCGAAGATGGCGCGGAAATGGTTCGGCAGGCGGAAGGCGACGAAGAAAGCGTCGGCCATCGGTCCGGCGCCGAGAATGGCAGCCATGACCACATCGCGGATGAAGCCAGTGAGGCGTGAGACGAGCGTGAGCCCGCCGACAGTGGCGATGCGCCTGATCATGCGCTTGGCTGATCCCCCCTTGAAGGTCGCCTTGCTGAAGGTGGACTTGGCTTAATAGTCCACCTTCACCAGGTAAAGGCCTTGGGGCGGCGCCACCGGCCCGCAAGCCGCGCGATCCTTGGTTTCCAAGGCCTTTTTGAGGTCGCCGCTCGTCCAGCGCCCCTCGCCCACGAGCTTCAGCGACCCCACCATGGAGCGCACCTGATTGTGCAGGAAGGAGCGGGCAGACGCCTCGATCCGGACGATCTCGCCGTGGCGGGAGACCTCCAGCCGGTCCAGGGTCTTTTCCGGCGAAGCCGCTTGGCACTCGGTGGAACGGAATGTCGTGAAGTCGTGATGGCCGATGAGGCCTTGCGCGGCGTCGTGCATGGCCTTGGCGTTCAGAGGCTTAAACACGCCCCAGGCACGGCCCCGCTCCAGCGCCAGCGGGCTGCGCCGGTCGACGACGCGATAAAGATAGTGCCGTGCCTTTGCGGAGAAGCGCGCGTCGAAACCGTCCGGCACCTGCTCGCAATCCAGCACCGAGATCGGCTCGGGCCGCAATTGCGCATTGATTGCGTCGCGGATCTTGGCCGGCGCCCAGTCCCGTTCGAGATCGACATGGGCGACTTGGCCGATGGCGTGGACACCGGCGTCGGTGCGCCCGGCACCGCCCGGCATCGCATCCTCGCCGGAGAAATCCTTGATCGCTTGCGCGAGCCGCCCTTGCACCGACATCTGCCCGTCCTGACGCTGCCAGCCGACAAAGGGTGTGCCGTCATATTCCAGGGTGAGCTTGTAGCGGGGCATGGCTAATCGAAAACCGTGCGCGCGGGAAGGTCTATACCGCGCAGGAAGGAATCGGCCGACATCGGCTTTTTGCCGGCGCGCTGAACCTCGGTGAGACGCACCGCGCCTTCCCCGCACGCAACCGTCAGCGCATCATCGAGTAGCATACCTGCAGGCGCATTGCCGTCAGCGAGCTTGGAGTCGAGCACCTTCACACGCTCGCGCTTGCCGCCAAGGTTGATCTCGAACCAAGCGCTCGGGTACGGGCTAAGCCCGCGAATATGGTTGTGCACGACCTTGGCTGCCAACGACCAGTCGATCCGCGTATCCGCGTTCTTGATTTTGGCCGCGTAGGTGGCGTTCGCATCGTCTTGCGCAAGACATTGCAGCGTCCCGCTCTCAAGTGCCGCGAGGGCCTCCACGATCATGCTTGCACCAAGTTCCGAGAGCGCGTCGTGCAGCTGCCCCGCCGTCATGTCCGGCCCAATGGACTCGCGCTCCATGAGACAGACCGGCCCTTCGTCGAGCCCTTCGGTGATGCGCATGATGCACACGCCGGATTCGGCATCGCCCGCCATGATCGCGCGGTTGATGGGCGCGGCGCCCCGCCAGCGCGGCAGGAGCGAGGCGTGGATGTTGAACAGCCCGCGCCGCGTGGCATTGAGAATTGGTTTGGGCAGGATGAGCCCATAGGCGACAACGACGGCCGCCTCCGCATCGAGCGCGGCGAAACGCTTCTGCTCCGCAGGGCTCTTGAGATCGTTCGGCACGCGTATTTCTAGCCCGGCCGCCTCCGCCGCCTCGTGCACGGGCGACTTCCGCAAGGCCATGCCGCGCCCCGCCGCGCGGGGCGGCTGGGTATAGACGGCGACGACCTCGTGACCCCCTTTCAGAAGCGCTTGAAGCGCCGGCACGGCAAAATCGGGCGTGCCCATGAAGATGATGCGCATGGGTCCGGGTCTTAGGCTGGTTGAGGTGCGAAGTGAAGCCTTTGGCGGCTACATCGCCTCGGCGCGCTTCTGCTTGGTGAATTTCTTGACGATCATGTCGCGCTTGAGCCGCGACAAATAGTCGATGAACAGCACGCCGTCGAGATGATCGACCTCATGCTGGACAATGGTGGAGAGGAGGCCTTCGAGCACGCGCTCTTGGCGTTCGCCCTCTCGGTCGAGAAAGGCGACGCGGCTAACGGCCGGGCGCTCGACCTCCGCCGTCACTTCGGGGATGGACAGACAGCCCTCCTCGTGGACGCGCAATTCCTCGGAGCGGTCGAGGATCTTCGGATTGACCATGACGATGGGGTCCTTGGGCTCATCGTCGCCCGTCGCGTCCATGACGATCAGCCGGCGCGAGATTCCGATCTGCGGCGCCGCCAGCCCCACGCCGGGCGCGTCGTACATGGTGGCCAGCATGTCGTCCATGAGCCGGCGCAGATCGTCGTCCACGCGCTCGATGGGCTCTGCCACCTGGCGCAGCACCGGGTCCGGGATGATGATGATGGGGTAGAGATGCGTCATGGGTTCCCGGCTGACATAAGGACCGGGCGCAGCTCGGTCAACATGTTCCTGTTTTGGTCTGAACTCGCGAATCAGCCTATAGCTTGGTCTTATGGCTCTTGAGCCCCTTCAGGTGGGGAGCATCACGCTCGACCCGGTCCATGTGGCCCTCGCGCTCGCAGGGCTTGCTGTCCTTGCGCTGCTTGCGCTCGCGATCATTCTCATCGTGCTCATCGTGCGGCGAAAGCGCGAAGGCGCCGCCAACGACACCCAACTTGGCGAGATGCGCGTCCGGCTTCAGACGCTGGCCGAGGTCAGCGTGACCCGGCACGGGGAGCTGGCGCGCGCCGTGAACGAGCGGCTCGACCGCATGACCCACAAGGTGGGCAGCGACCTCAACGAGACGGCGCGCAAGACGCACGACTCCATCTCCAAGCTCAACGAGCGCCTGGCGGTGATCGACACGGCGCAGAAGAACCTCACGGACCTCTCCTCGAACATGGTGAGCTTGCAGGAGATCCTCGCCAACAAGCAGGCGCGTGGGGCCTTCGGCCAAATGCGCATGGAGACCATCGTCAAGGACGGGCTGCCGGCGGGCGCCTATACGTTCCAGGCGACGCTCTCCAACGGCAAGCGGCCGGACTGTCTCCTGCATATGCCGAACACGCCGGCGGGGATCGTGATCGACGCCAAGTTTCCGCTGGAGGGCTTCGAAGCGTTCCGCACGGCCAAGCGCGAACGGGAAAAGAAAGAGGCCGCACGCCGGGTGCGCACCGACGTCACCCGCCATATCGAGGCGATGGCGGAGCGCTATTTCATCGCCGGGGAAACCCAGGACACGGCCATCCTCTTCGTGCCGTCCGAAGCGATCTACGCGGACCTTGCCGAGCATTTCTCGGACATCATCCAAAAAGCGCACCGGGCGCGCATCGTCATCTGCGCCCCAAATATGATGATGCTCGCAGTGCAAACCATGCAAGCCATCATGAAGGACGTGCAGATGCGCGAGCAGGCCCATCTCATCCAAAAAGAAGTGGCGACGCTGATGACGGACATGGGCCGCTTCCGCGACCGGGTGCTCGACCTGCAACGGCATTTCGGCCAAGCCAACGACGACATCGATAAAATCCTCACCTCGTCGGAGAAGATCACCAAGCGCGGACGCAAGATCGAGACCCTCGACTTCGACGAGCCGGCACCGCAAAGCGAGATCGCCCCGCAGGCGAATGGCGGCCAGCCTCTCAGTCATGCGCCCGTTGCGCCACAGGGGCGGCAAAAGCCGGCGCCGCAGCCGCGCCGCGAGACGCCGCGTGCCCGCGTCATCCGGCAACCCGACTTACTCGCGGGGGAATGATGCTCTCAACGATGGACGGCTCGATGTTCGACCAGGTCATCGTGGGCGGCGGCGCAAGCCTTGCCAATCTCATCATCCACGCCCTTCTGGTGGGCGCCATCGTCGCCACCGTGCACCGGCTGCGGATGGACCAAGGCTCGATCCCGAGCTTCCTGCGCTACACGCTCGTCATCGTGGCCACCGGCACTCTGCTCGTCGCGGGGCATTTCAGCGAGGTGGTACTTTGGGCCTACACCTATGACTGGGTAGGGGCCGCACCCCCAGACACCGACCTGATCTATTTCGCCTTCGGCAACTACACGACGCTCGGCTACGGCGATGTGGTGCCCATACCGCAATGGCACCTACTGGGGCCTATGACGGCGCTGAACGGCGTCATGCTGATCGGCTGGTCGACGGCCTTGATCTTCGAGATTTTGCGGCGCTCGAACCCCCAGACCCAAACGCGCTGAGGCTTGCCCGCGGATTACCGAACAGGCCGTGCGGCGCCGGGGCGCCGCCGCCAGTGGGCGTGGGCGAAGGCAAACCTTTTGGCGCCAAGAGCCCACGTTTCGGCGCGAAGAGGAAGGCGGCGAAGAACGCCATCGCCTGGACCAGCACGATGCACGCGCCCGTCGCACCATCGATATGGAAGCTAATGAACGTGCCGAGGACGGCGGAGGTACACGCCACCACGACGGCGATCACAAGCAT
Source organism: Methyloceanibacter sp. (assembly GCF_041573655.1). GTDB lineage: Bacteria > Pseudomonadota > Alphaproteobacteria > Rhizobiales > Methyloligellaceae > Methyloceanibacter. The sequence goes on along the minus strand of NZ_JBFFQD010000005.1, from coordinate 47,500 downwards.
GCGCTCAAAACGGTCGGTCAAGAGATAGGCCGTGGCGCCTGGCGCGATCAGCATGGCGATCACCAGAATGATGCCGACGGCTTTGATCGAGCTCACAATGGTGAGCGAGAGCAGAACGAGCAATCCGTAGTGCAGCACCCGCACGGGCAGGCCGATGGCGCGCGCGTGATTCGGATCGAAGCAATAGAGCAACAGATCGCGGCGCTTGGCGAGCACGATCAGCAGCGTGCCGCCGGCGATGATCGCCGTCTCGATAAGATCGGCGGCGGTCACGCCCAACATGTTGCCGAATAGAATGTGGTTCAGGTGCTGGTCCGTCTCGACCTTGGTGAACAGGACGAGGCCAAAGCCGAACATGCCGGAGAACACGATGCCCATCACCGTGTCTTCTTTCACGCGACTGTTGTCCTTGAGGTAACCGGTTGCGAGCGCGCAAGCGAGACCGGCGACAAACGCACCGATCACCAGCGGTATCCCCAGTACAAAGGCGATGACGATGCCCGGCAGGACGGCGTGGCTGATGGCATCGCCCATCAGCGACCAGCCCTTCAGCACCAGATAGCAGGACAGCACGGCGCAGACGGCGGCCACAAGAAGCGATACTCCGACCGCACGTTGCATGAAATCGTAGGCGAAAGGTTCGGTGAAGAATGCGATAGGGTCGATCATGCGGCGGCCTCCGCGACGGCGCGGCGCTTGCGGCGCGCAGCAAGCACGCCATGCTTCGGCGCGAAGTAGAAAGCCGCCAGGAACAACAGCGTTTGCAGCGTCACGATCACGCCGCCTGTCGCGCCATTGACAAAGTAGGAGAGGTAGGCGCCGACGAAACTCGTGACCGCGCCAAACGCGACTGCGATGACAATGAGTCGGCTGAAGCGGTCGGTCAGGAGATAAGCCGTGGCGCCCGGCGTCACCACCATGGCGATGACGAGGCAAGCACCTACGGTCTGAAGCGCCGCTACGGTGCAAGCGCTAAGCACGGTGAAGAAGATCAGTTTCACGCGGCCCGTGTTGATGCCGATGCTCTTCGCGTGCGTCTCGTCGAAGAACGTCACCATCAAGTCCTTCCACATGAAAAGCAGAATGGCGAAGGACACGACGGCGATGATGACCACCTGCAAGGCGTCCTCATCGGCGATGGCAAGGATGTTGCCGAGCACGATGGTCTGGATCGACACCGAGGTCGGATAGAGCGAGGCCATGAGCAGGCCGAGCGCGAACATTGTCGTGAACACGAGGCCGATGATGGCGTCTTCGCGGAGCCTAGAATGCTGCTTGACGAAGGCCATGCCGAGCGCGGCGAGAATGCCGGCGAAGAATGCGCCGAGTGCAAAAGGCGCCCCGATGATATAGGCGGCGGCAACCCCGGGGACGATGGCGTGGCCCAACGCATCGCCCATCAGCGACCAGCCTTTCAGCATCAAATAACAGGACAGGAACGCGCAGACCGCACCGACCAGCGCGCTGACCCACATCGCCTTCCACATATAATCGTAGCCGAACGGAATCAGGAGCTCGGCGAGAACGAGGCTCATTTGCGCTTGTCCTCTTCGCCGCGCTTGCGGGGCTTGCCGCCATAGAACACCAGCGGGCGCTCGTCGTCGGTGAGGACGTTGAGCGTGCGCGAATCCTCGTCCTCGTGCAGGGCGTGGCCGCCCAGCTCGAAATTGCGCAACACGCCGCCGAAGGTGCGCTCCAGGTTCTCTTGCGTGAAGGTTTCCGCGGTCGGTCCCGCAGCGAGCACGGTGCGGTCGAGCAGCACCACCTGGTCGCAAAAGTCTGGCACGCTGCCGAGATTGTGTGTCGAGACCAGCATCAGATGGCCGGCCTCGCGCAACTCCCTCAGGAGATCAATGATCGCCGTCTCGGTGGTGACGTCGATGCCGGTGAAAGGCTCGTCGAGCAGAATGATGCGGCCCTCTTGGGCCAGCGCACGGGCGAGGAACACACGCTTCTTCTGGCCGCCGGACAGCTCGCCGATCTGGCGGTTTCGGTACTCGCTCATGCCGACCCGCTCGAGCGCCTCGTCGACTTTCCGGCGATCCTCCCGCGTCGGAACGCGAAGCATGTTCATGTGGCCATAGCGGCCCATCATCACGACGTCCTCGACCAGCACCGGGAAGTTCCAGTCGACGTCCTCGCTTTGCGGCACATAGGCGACCATGTTCTGCGCGACGGCCTCCTCCACGGGAAGGCCGCTTAGGCGCACCTCGCCGGCCGAGGGCGTCACGAAGCCCATGATGGCCTTGAAGATGGTCGACTTGCCGCTGCCGTTGACGCCGACCAGCGCGCAGATCGTGCCAGGGCAGAGTTCGAACGATGCGTCGTGCACCGCGGTGAAGCCGTTGGGATAGGTGACGCTGATGTCCCGCACCTCGATGCTGGCGGGGGGCGCGGGCGCAGGCTCTTGTTTCAGAAGATCAAGCGCGCTCATCGTCGAAGCCTTTGGCAATGGTCTCGACGGTCACACGTAACAGATCGAGATAGGTCGGTACCGGCCCGCCTTCGGTGCTCAACGAGTCCACGTAGAGCACGCCGCCATAGCGTGCCCCGGACTCCTTGGTGACTTGCCGTGCGGGGCGGTCGGACACCGTGCTCTCGGAGAACACGACGGGGAGATTGTTTTCGCGGACCAGTTCGATAACGTGACGCACCTGTTGGGGCGTGCCTTGCTGGTCGGCGTTGATCGGCCACAGATACGCCTCGCGCATGTCGTAGTCGCGGGCGAGATAGGAGAAGGCGCCTTCGGAGGTGACGAGCCAGCGCTTGTCCTCGGGGATCGCCGAAAGGCGCTTGCGCAAGGGCGCGTCCATTGCCTTGATCTTCTCCGCATAGGCGGCCGCGTTCTTGTTGTAGACGTCCGCGTTCTTCGGATCGTGCTCGACGAGCGCTTTGCGGATGTTCTCCACATAGATGAGCGCGCTCGTGGGCGACATCCAGGCATGCGGATTGGGCTTGCCGTTATACGGACCCTCGGTGATGCCCCTGGGCTCCACGCCGTCGCTCACGACAACGCTCGGCACGTCTTTGATGTTCTGGAAGAACTTCTCGAACCAGCGCTCGAGATTGAAGCCGTTCCACAGGACGAGGTCGGCGTCCTGCGTCTTGACGATGTCCCGCGGCGTCGGCTGGTAGTCGTGAATCTCCGCGCCGGGCTTGGTGATCGACTCCACGACCGCCGCGTCGCCCGCGACATTCTGGGCGATGTCCTGGATGACGGTGAAGGTGGTGACGACGTGGAACTTGCCGTCCGTGGACGTTGAACTCTCAGGCTCTCCGCAAGCCGCAAGCGCGCTCAGCCCAAGAATAGCCAATGCGGCGCCCAGTCCTTGGAGCCGCCGAACCCAATGCGCTTTCAAACAATGCCTCCAAATAGCTGAATTACGCCCTTTTCGCCTTGCAGCTTACCTGCAATTGCAAACTATTCGCAAGATAGATTTTGACGCTGCGCATTGGATGCTTTTCCCGGGACAGGCTCTTTTTCCGGGAGAGGCGCTTGGCGGACCATGACGGGGCCCCGAGCGGCTGATAAGAGGGGCCCATGACGGCTACGGGGGGAACCACCGAAACACCGGCCGCGCCTGAGCGGCGTCATTGGACCCAGATCCTCTTCACCAAGAAGATGCTGGCCTGCATCTTCTTGGGCTTCAGCTCGGGCATGCCGCTGTTTGTCCTGGTGTCGCTGGTGCCGGCCTGGCTCCGCGACAACGGAGTCGACCTTGCCACGATCGGCCTGTTTGCCCTGGTCGGGCTGCCTTATACGTGGAAGTTCCTGTGGTCCCCAATCATGGACCGCTTCAAGCTGCCGTTCTTGGGACGCCGGCGTGGGTGGGCGCTGCTGACCCAAGTGCTCCTGCTGTTGTCGATCGGCTTGCTTGGCCATTTCAATCCATCGACCTCGATCCAAACGATCGTGTGGATCGTGTTCGCCGTCGCCCTGTTCAGCGCCAGCCAAGACATCGTCATCGACGCCTATCGGCGCGAGTTGCTGGCCGACGACGAGCTGGGAACCGGCACGTCGTTCTGGATCAACGCCTACCGCTTGTCGGGCCTGGTGCCGGGCTCACTCGCCTTGATCCTGGCCGACCACCTGCCCTGGTCGACCGTATTTTGGATTACCGGCGCCTTCATGCTGATCGGCATTGTGACCACGCTGCTCGTCAAAGAAGTGAGCGACGACCAGCTGGCGCCGCACACGCTGCGCGAGGCGGTGATCGATCCGTTCGTCGAGTTCTTCAGCCGCGATGGCATCAAAGCCGGCCTCGCCATCCTCATCTTCCTGTTTCTCTATAAGCTCGGAGACAACATGGCGACGGCGCTGGCCACGCCCTTCTACCTGGACATGGGGTACAGCAAGACCGAGATCGGCAGCGTGGCCAAGTTCGCCGGCCTATGGGCCGTGCTTGCTGGCGCGACGATCGGCGGCGCTGCCATGCTCAAGCTGAGCATCAACAAGGCTTTGTGGATCTTCGGGCTCGTGCAGCTCCTCACCATCGTTCCCTTTATCTGGCTGAGCCAGGCGGGGCATACGCTTGCCGGGCTGTTCGTCGTCGTCTCAGGTGAGTATCTCGCCGTCGGGCTTGGCACGGTTGCCCTGACCGCCTTCATGGCGCGGGAAACCAGCAAGGCTTTTACCGCTACGCAGTTTGCTCTGTTCTCAAGCCTCATCGCCGTGCCGCGCACGGTGGCGAACTCCACGACGGGCTTCATCGTAGAGTCCGTGGGCTGGACGCAGTTCTTCATCATCTGCTCCCTCCTGGCGATTCCCGGCATGCTGATGCTGTTCATAGTGGCGCCTTGGCGGGGGAAGGACGACAAAGAGGATGAGGCTTCGTGAGCGGCGCTACGCTCTTGTGGATCGTCGGATTGTTCGCCGCCGCAACGGTCGGCCTTCTCGCCGGCGTTTGGATCGGCGGCGAGCTTGAAGCGGACGTCAATCAAGAGTTGCTGACGAATGCCGATCTGCCGGAAGTCTGCTGGGAGAAAATCGGCGCCGAGGCTGAGCGCATCATCCGCGACTACGAAGGCGACACACCCACGCCTTAAGCGGGGTAAGCTTCATTTCTGCGCCAGCCAGGCGGCGCAAGGATCACGTTCGAGAACGACTCAGATCTTGCGGCTGTCATAAGCCCAATGCAGGAGAGCCTGCCGCTGCCTCGGGCGGCAGAACGGATCGCCCGGCTCACAGTTCCTCTCAATCTGCCGCACGTGCCGGCGCATCGCTTTCCAGCGTTTGATTTGCCGCTGGTCTTCATACGGCATCCGGCGGCCCAAATAGTAGCGGCAATACCATTGGAACCAGCCGCGCGGATCGTCGGGATGAATCCACCCCTTCTCGCGCCATACGGACAGCGGCTGACTGGCGTCGACGCCAAAAAAGTTGAGCGAACAGTCGCGGCCCTCTGGGGCAATTTTGGCGCCGGCAAACCAGCTCTTGGGAAATTCCTTGCGGGAGTCGGTCATGTACTTGCCGCAAAATACGCCGAGCCGCAACATCTCACGCGGCGTCAAGTCGGGCGTGAATTCCGGATCGAAATTGCGGCCAACCCGGGCGCTCAACTCATAGCGATAGCCCTTCTGCATCCTGTCGGAAACAACAATGATCCGTTTGCGCATGGCGAGTTCGGCTGCCTAGTTCTGCGCTAGCCAGGCGGCGCAGGGCTCACCCAGCTCGCGGCGAGCGATCTTGTCGTAACGGCCAATCTCTTCTGGCGTCAGCACGTCACGCCAGCGACCATTCGTGCCCTTATGGATGAAAGTCTCGGCACCGCCAACCCAGGCGCGGCCGCCCATCGGTGCCGACTTCGCCGCGTTCTGCTTCATGTACTCGAATGAGCAGTGCTCGACGATAACAGGGAAGACGGCCTCGTCGATGGGCACGTTGAGGAAGGCCGCAATGCGCCGAATGGCGCTGGGGGGATTGCGCTTCAACTCAGCAAAATGGAGCAGCATCACGTTCGGCAGGTCGCGAATGTCCCACCAGCTCGCGATGCTCTCGAAGAAGGGCCAGAAGGGATAGCCGTCGCCCTCGAGCCATTCGTTGAAATATTGGCGGATGTCGTTGGGCGGCCGCGGGATCGGCGGCCCCACCAGACCTGGCGTATCATTGAGCGACTGGTACCAGCTCTCCTTGGCGTTGACGTGATGATTGTAGAGGCTCCACACCACGTCGCGCCCATCGCGGCCGATATAGATGTATTTGGCTTGCGGTGAGAACACGAGCGCATCTACCGGCAGGTGGGTCTTGACGAAGCGGCGATGGTCTTGCGTCTCGATGTCCTGCAGCTTCGCCTCCTTCGGCGGCACCCGCAGATCGATCCAAGGCGACATGGTGCCGACCTCGATGTCCTCATCGCCGTTGAAGATGAGCTGCCCGACGATTTGCTGCACCCAAGTGGTGCCCGACTTGGCGTAGGTGGCGATGACGATGTCGTCGTCGCGGAACTGAAATTCGTTCCACACCGTGGAGTCGAAATGGTGGTTGTGCAGCTCGCGAGTCTTCTTCGGCCAGGGATATTGCGTGTCACTCATGACGCAGCGCGCTACATCGCCTTGCGGGCTTTGACGGCCGCGGCGAGCGTACCTTCATCGAGATAGTCGAGCTCGCCGCCTATCGGCACACCATAGGCAAGCCGCGACACGGACACGTTGCAGCCCGCCAGTTGGTCGGTGAGGTAGTGCGCCGTTGACTGGCCCTCGACCGTGGCGTTGAGCGCGAGCAGCACCTCTTTGACCTCGCCTGAGCGCGCGCGCTCGATCAGCATCGGGATGGTGAGGTCGTCCGGGCCAACGCCGTCAAGCGGCGACAGCGTGCCGCCGAGCACGTGGTAGAGCCCGTTGATCACCGCGGCGCGCTCCAGCGCCCACAGGTCGCCGACTTCCTCCACGACGCAGATCATCGACCGGTCGCGCGTCTGGTCGCGGCAGAGCGTGCAAGGGCTTTGCGTGTCGATGTTCCCACAGGTCTCGCAAGTGAGGATGGTATCGCGCGTCTCGGCGAGCGATGCCGCCAGCGGGTCCAGCAGCTGCTCCTTCTTCTTGACGAGATGCAGCGCCGCGCGCCGTGCCGAGCGAGGTCCAAGCCCCGGCAACCGCGCCAGGAGCTGAATCAGCCGTTCGATCTCGGGGCCAGCTGCCGCGCGCGCCATCGGCCGTCAGAAGAGCTTGAGGCCGGGCGGCAGGGGAAGACCGCCAGTCAGGGACGCCATCTTATCCTTCATGGCCTCTTCGACCTTGGTCTTGGCGTCGGCATGCGCGGCCGCAATGAGGTCCTCCAGGATCTCGCCCTCCTCCGGCTTGAGCAGGGAGGCGTCGATCTTGACGCCCGCCATCTCGCCCTTGCCGTTGAGGGTCACCACCACCAGGCCGCCGCCGGCACGCCCCTCGCAGGTCATGTGCTCCATCTCGGCCTGCATCTCCGTCATGCGGCCTTGCAGCTCCTGCGCCTGCTTCATCATCTGCGTGAAATTCTTCATCTCGTGGTCCTAGTTCGTCCCGTCGTTTTTGAATTCGTCCTCGGGCGCTTCCCCGTTCTCTTCGTCGTCTGTGCCTTGCGCGGTCGACCGCACCTCGGCAATGCGCGCGTCCGGGAAATGCTGCAAGACCTCTTGCACCGCCGGGTGAGCCTGAAGCTGCTCGATCTCGCGGGCCTCCTGGTCGCGGCGCTGCGCACCCAAAGGCTCCGAGCCATCCTGTTCGCTCGTCGACACGATCCAGACGCGTCCGGTCCAACCCTTCAGCTTGCGCATCAGTTCCTGCAGCAGATCGGGTTTGGCGGTCGGCAACGGATTGAGCTCGATTTGGCCCGGCTTGAAATGGACCAGCCGCACGTGTTCCAGCAGCGCGTTCTTAAGCTTGAGGTCGCGCTTTGCGTCCGCCAGCGCCACGACATCCTCGAAGCTCTGCAAGTTCGGCGCCTCAGGTTCAGGCTCAGCCTCGGGCTCTGGTGCCGGGTTTTCGCTCTCCCTTGGCGGCGGATCCTCAGAAGCGGCGGGCGCTTGTGCAGTGGCGGGGCTGGACTCCGATCGGGCAGGCGGTTGGGAACGCCCTGCGCCGTTTTCTTTCGCGCCTCCACCCTCCTTCAGCTGGCGGGCGAGTTCGCCGGGGGGCGGCAGGTCGGCGGCATAGGCAAGCCGCACCAGGACCATGTCCGCCGCGGCCAGCGGGCGCGGCGCGTTGCGCACCTCGTCATGTCCTTTCAGCAGCATCTGCCAGGCGCGGGCGAGCACCGGCATGGTGAGGCGCCCCGCGAGGTCCTCGACGCGTGCGCGCTCCGCCTCGCTGATGGCCGGATCTGCGCTTCGAGCCCCGGCCGCCTTCACGACGGTGACGGCGTGGACCGCGTCCGCCAAGTCTGTAACCACCTGACCCGGCTCAGCGCCGTCGCGATTGAGCGCATCGAGAGCGACCAGCGCACCGCCCGCGTCGCCTTTCAGCACGATCTCCAAGAGATCGAAAATGCGGCTCCGGTCGGCGAGCCCGAGCAGCTCGCGTAAGCTTTCCGCGTTGATCGTGCCATCGCTGAAGGCTATGGCGCGGTCGAGGATGGACAGGGCATCGCGCACGGAGCCCTCGCTTGCGCGCGCAATAAGCGCCAGCGCCGCCGGCTCGGCCTTCACCCCTTCGGCTTTGGCAATGCCACCCAGATGCGCAATCAACGCCTCGATCTCGATGCGCCTCAGATCGAAGCGCTGACAACGGGACAGGACCGTGACGGGGACTTTGCGTACCTCGGTGGTGGCGAAGATGAACTTCACGTGTTCGGGTGGCTCTTCCAGCGTCTTAAGCAGACCGTTGAAGGCCTGCTTCGACAGCATGTGCACCTCGTCGATGATGTAGACCTTGTACCGGGCCGTGTTCGGCTTGTAGTGCGCGCTGTCGATGAGATCGCGCACATCGTCGATGCCCGTATGGGATGCGGCGTCCATTTCCACGACGTCGAGATGGCGGCTCTCCAAGATGGCGCGGCAATGCGCGCCCTCTTCGGTGATGTCGAGCGTGGCGCCTTCCCCGTTCGGCCCTTCATAGTTCAGCGCCCGGGCGATGAGCCGCGCGGTCGTGGTCTTGCCGACCCCGCGCACGCCGGTGAGCATGTAGGCCTGAGCGATGCGGCCGGTGGCAAATGCGTTGCGCAGCGTCCGCACCACCGCCTCTTGACCGATCAGTTCGGCGAAGACCTGCGGACGGTATTTCCGCGCCAGCGCCGCGTGGCTCGCCGGTGCGTTCTTCGGTTGATCTTGGGCTTCAGCCATCGAGGGTCCAGCACTCACGCCACGGCTTCAGACATCGGGGCAGTCCCGCCACCTGTACGACACGATGGAGGCAAGGTGGGAGGCTGGACGAACAACCCGCGAAACGCTCGTTGGGGCTGCTTCCTTCCGGACCTGACCCGGTTGGCGAGGCACGCGCCTGCTGCCAACCTCCCTGGCCCAGTATATCGGGGAATGAGGCCCTCCTGGCAACCCGGTCACGACTTCCGTTCGAATCCGCCGCAGCGCCAATAGAGGAAGAGCAGGACGAGGAGCCAAATCCCAATGAACCCGTCGGAAAAGATCATCAGGAAGTTGTAGGGCGCGTAGTCGTCGGTCTTCAGGGTCTGGTCGATATGCCCATAGGTCGCGCCGAGCAGGAAGAGTGCCCAGCCAAGCCCGGCGGCCAGCCAGAACGTGCCGCCGATCCAGATGCAGCGGAAGCTCAGCACCCCCCAGGCGCCATCATGGACGCCGACCTCGAACTGGAATGGGCTCACAGGCCAGCCGATTATCTTCGCCGTTTCGTCGGGGACAAAGACGTGAGAGATTAAGCCGATTCGGGAGCCTCTCCTATCTCTGTCATGCTCAATGGTGTGCTAGCTTCGCGCGGTGGCCCTCCTCATCGCACTCCACATCCTCGCCGCCGTAGTTTGGGTCGGCGGCATGTTCTTCGCCTATATGGCCTTACGTCCCAGCGCGGGCGCGCTTCCGCCCGAGACGCGGCTTGGGCTCTGGCGCGGCGTCCTTGGCCGCTTCTTCCCCTGGGTGTGGGCGTGCATCACGGTGCTGCTAGCGTCCGGCTATGGAATGATCTTTCTTTATCTCGGCGGCTTCGCGGGCGTGCGACCGTCCGTCCATATCATGCAAGGCATTGGCATCGTAATGATGATGCTGTTCGCGCATCTGTTCTTTGCACCGTGGCGACGATTCAGCGCCGCTGTGGATGCAAGCGAATTTTCGCAGGCGGCTAAATATTTGGCTCAAATTCGTTACATCGTCGCGGCCAACCTCACGCTCGGCCTGATCACAATAATTGTGGGTGCGGGCGGCCGCTTCTGGTAAAGGCACCCCAGTTTGACCACATCAGTGCAGTGGATTCCTCGCATTCCAATCGGAGACAAACAATGAGCACAGACAAAAAGACGAAGCCTCAGTTCTCACGCAGGCCCGCTAAGCGTGTATTGACAGGCGAAACGCGCGAGGAAGAAGAGGCCCGGCTTGCAGCAGAGATCGCCGCTCATCCGGTGACGAAGTGCGAGCCCGGCGAGTACACGTCCACCTCATCGCGGCCGGGCTGGAACAACAAGCCGATCATTCCGCAAGCGGACGTCGCGACCGCGGAGCGAATCGCCAAGAAAATGCGCAAGTCGTGACGGCGAATTTCCAGCCAAGGGAGTTTCCATGCGGCTGATGATGCGATTTACGATTCCTGTCGAGCGCGGCAACCAGGCCTTCGCCGACCACACGATCGGCGAGGCGATCGAGGCGCTGGTCAAAGCCACCAACGCCGAGGCGGCCTATTTCGCGACGATCAACGGCAAACGCGCCGGCTTTATCTTTTTTGAGGAGACCGACCAAGCGCAGATGGCGAAATTGAATGAGCCAATGTTTGCCGCTCTCAACGCCTCCATCGACACGACGCCCGCGCTGACCCTCGAGGACCTGAAGCGCGGCCTGGCGCAGGACTAGGACACGACCATGCAGAGCAGCCAACTCGAAGTCTTCAATGCCATGCCCTTCTTCTTCTGGGCCAAGGATGAGGAAGGCCGCTACGTTTGGGGCAACCGATCCATCAACACGTTTGCCAAGGAGGACGTCGCCGGCAAGACCGATTACGAACTCCCATGGTCAGCAAACGCCGACCGGCTGAGAACCGACGACAAAGAAGTCTTGCGCACTCGTGAGCCCATTTTCCGACGCGAGTATGTCGGCAAGTCCGGGAAGGGCCGGACAACCCTGAGCGTATGCAAGTTCTTGGGAGAGCTAGACGGCACGAGATGCGTCATGGGTGTCTCGTTCGTGATCGAATAGCCCGCAGCTCAGGCCTTAAGCTTGGCGCGGAAGGGGCTCGCCGGATAGGTGCCGAGCACGGTCACTTGGCTGGTGAAGAAACCGAGCTCCTCCATGGCGAGCTTGACGGGACGCTCGCTCGGATGACCCTCGATGTCGGCATAGAACATGGTCGCGTTGAACGAGCCTTCGAGCTGGTAGGATTCCAGCTTCGTCATATTCACGCCGTTGGTGGCGAAACCGCCCATCGCCTTGTAGAGCGCGGCCGGCACGTTGCGCACCCGGAACACGAATGTGGTGAGCACCGGACCGTCGGACGCCTTGGGCCTGACGGGCTTGGCCGCCAGCACGACGAAGCGCGTCGTGTTGTGGGCGGCGTCCTCGATGTTCTTCTTAGCGATGCGAAGCCCGTAGATTTCAGCAGCAAGCTTCGAGGCGATAGCACCTTGCGTCGGATCGCCCGCCTCGCGCACATGACGCGCCGCCCCTGCCGTGTCGGCCTCGGTGACTGGCTTCAGCTTGAGCGCGGCAATGGCCTTCCGGCACTGGCCTAGAGCCATGATGTGACTGTGCACGGTCTTGAGACCGGTCAGCTTGGCGCGCGGAAGCGCCAGCAATTGATGGCGGATGGGCTCGAAGTGCTCGGCGACGATGTAGAGGCCCGAGTGCGGCAGAAGATGATGAATATCGGCAACCCGCCCCGCCACCGAATTCTCGATGGGGATCATGGCGAACCTCGCCTTGCCGGTCTTCACGGCGGCCAGCGCGTCCTCGAAGGTCGCGCAAGCCATCGCCTCCATGTTCGGATAGGCGTCGCGCGCGGCCAAATGCGAATTGGCGCCAGGCTCGCCCTGGAAGGCGATTCTATTCAAGCGCTTTCTGGCCATAGGTCTTGCTTGGAAATGCTTTGAAAAACGTTGGGACTTCAGGCGGATGTTAGAATTTCACGCGCCCGCGCAAGGTCGGCCGGAGTATCGACACCGAGCGGAACCGTGTCAACGAGCCCGACATGAATCCGTAAGCCCGCTTCCAGCGCACGGAGCTGCTCCAGCTTCTCCCGGGTCTCCAGCGGCGAAGGCGGCAGCGCAACGAAACGCTCGAGCGCCGCGCGCCGATAGGCGTATATGCCGATGTGATGGTAGAGCGGGCCGTTGCCGTGCGGCGCCGTGGCGCGGGTGAAATAGAGCGCATTCAAGATGCCCCCGCGCGGAAGCGGCGAGCCCACGACCTTCACCACGTTCGGATTGGTGCGCTCTTCGTCGCGCACGATCTCCGCCGCGATGGTCCCGATATCGGCGTTGCCCTCCTCCAGCGCCGCGACGCAAGTGTGCACGAGGCCGGGATCGAGCGTTGGCAAATCCCCTTGCAGGTTGACGATGGTATCGACCCGCCGGTCGGGATCGACCTGCTGGAGGGCCTCATGAATTCGGTCGGAACCGGAGGCGTGGTCGGGCCGCGTCATCACCGCTTCGCCGCCGGCCTTGGCCACCGCATCGAACACCGAATCGGCATCCGTTGCGACCAGGACCGGGCCGCAATTTGCCTCGATGGCCCGCCGCCACACATGCACAATCATGGCCTCTCCGGCGATCTCGGCCATTGGCTTGTCCGGCAAGCGGGTCGCGGCGAGGCGCGCGGGGATGACGATGAGGGATTTTGCCATGATTTTCCGCTAGTTGGTTTGGGAAGAGTTCCACACCACAGGTTGAGTGTGCGGCAATTCTCTGAGTTGCAACAGCTGGCGACCCCTTATAGTCTCGGCCCGCGTCGCAAGAGCCACGAAGAAGTGGACTTTGCCTGCCGGGGGGACATCGACCATGAAGTATTACTACCTCAATAGAATTGCCATGGCGGTGCTTGTTGCACTGCTGCTGTTTTTCGGCACACGAACTCTCATCGATATTGTTTATCAGGAGCATCCGCCTGAGAAGCCCGGCTATGAGGTGGCTGGCACCAAGGATTCGGACGGCGAAAAAAAGAAGGAGCCAGCTGACGAAGGCGCGGCCTTCATCGCGGCCCTCAACAAGGCCGATCCCGCCAAGGGTGAACAGGATGTCGGCCTCTGCAAGGTTTGCCACAGCTTCGAGAAGGGCGGCCCGACGATGATCGGCCCGAACCTCTATGGCATCGTCGGCATGAAGATCGCGAGCCACGAGGGCGTCAACTATTCGCCGGCCCTCAAGGGCCATGGTGGCGACTGGACCTTCGAGAATATGGATCAATGGCTGACGAACCCGCAAGCCTTCGCGGCCGGCACGACGATGGCCTTTCCCGGCATCCCTGACCTTGCGAAGCGTGCGAACATCGTCGCCTATCTGAACAAGAATAGCGACGACCCGCTGCCGATCCCCGAGCCTAAGGCGGCCCCCGAGGCCGCTGACGAAGGCGCGGCGGAGGACGCGGCACCGGCCAAGCCGGAGGTCTTCGCGCTGCTCGCCACGGCGGACGCCGCCAAGGGCGAGCAAGCCGCGGCACTCTGCAAAGTGTGCCACACCTTCGAAAAGGGCGGGGCGGCCATGGTCGGCCCGAACCTGCACAACGTCGTCGGCGCGGACGTCGCTCACGTCGAGGGCTTCAACTACTCCGCGGCCTTGAAGGGCCATGGCGGTAAGTGGACCTACGAAGCGCTCGATGCGTGGCTGAAGAATCCGCAAGAGTTTGCCGCCGGCACCACCATGGCTTTCCCCGGCGTCCCGGACGCCAAGAAGCGCGCCGACATCATCGCCTTCCTGATGAGCCATACGGACAATCCGCCACCAGTTCCGTCGGGCGAGGCTGAGCCGGCTGCGCCTGCCGAGGAGGCCAAACCTGCCGAAGACGAGGCGAAGCCCGCCGAGGAACCTGCCGCGGAAGAGGAGCCCCCGTTCGCGGCAGAGCCCGAGGAGCCGTCCGTCACGGACGAGCCTGCGGCCGACGAGGTGATGGAAAAAGGCCGGGAAGAGATCATCATCAACCCGCCGACGGTCTCTGAGGACGCACCCTCCGAGCCGCATAAGGGCGAGGCGCCTTCGCCGAACCAGCCGCAACCGGTCGTTCCGGAAGATAGCGGGGACGATGCGGCGGCCAGCGATGGCGATGCCGCCATGGAAGAGGCCAGCGAAGTCATGTCGGCACCGCCGACGGTCTCTCCAGACGCACCGTCCGAGCCGCATATGGGCGAGGCACCGTCGCCGAACCAGCCGCAGCCGGTCGTTCCCGACGATAGCGCCAGCAGCCACTCGATGGCTCCGGCCAGTGATGACGGGATGTCGTCGCAGCCGCAGCCCGTCTACCCGGATGGCGAACCGGGCAGCGCCTCCATGGCGCCGGCCGGGGGCGATGGTCCGTCGAACCAGCCGCAGCCGGTTTATCCCGACGGAGCGCCGGACGGGCTCTAGACCAAAGCAAACTGGATTTGAGAAAGGGCCTCTATTGAAGGGGCCCTTTTTCTTTGGGCGCTTCGACATGACCGATAATTCATTTGGTCGCACCGCCCGCCATGCTAGCTTTTGCCGAGTTTTTCGCGCCTTTGGTCCTTCTTCGCGCCCGCGCGTTCTTGGGGGCCAATCCCTCAAACATGAAGCTTTCTTCTGCGCCCATGATCGTACGACGCCTAACCTTTGCCGCCCTCCTCACCGCTCTTGTGCTCAGCTCGGCCACCGCCGAAGAGAGCGCAAAACATCACGCGCTGTCCTTGATCGGCGAGCCGAAGTACAAGGCCGGCTTCACGCATTTCGACTTTGTGAATCCCGACGCCCCCAAAGGCGGCACGGTGCGCTTGCCCTCGATCGGGGGCTTCGACAGCTTGAACCCAGTGCTTTATCGCGGCGAGAAAGCAGCTGGATTGCAGCTCGTTTACGAGAGCCTGATGCATGACAGCATCGACGAGCCGTCGACCTCCTACGGGCTCATCGCCGAATGGGCGAGCTACCCTGAAGACTACTCTTCGGTGACCTTCAAGCTGCGCGATGACGCGCGCTGGCACGACGGAGAGCCGATCACGCCGGACGACGTCATCTACAGCCTGGAGATCAACAAGACCGCCAATCCGCGGATGGGCCTCTACTACAAGAACGTGTCCCGCGCGGAGAAGACCGGCGACAACGAGGTGACGTTCTACTTCGACACCAAAGGCAACCGCGAGCTGCCGATGATCATGGGGCAGCTCACCATCCTGCCGAAGCACTGGTGGACGGGCAAAGATGGAAGCGGCGCAGCGCGCGATCCGATGAAGACGACGATGGAGCCGCCGCTCGGCTCAGGCCCTTACCGCATCGGGACCGTGAGTCCGGGACGCTCCATTTCGTACGAACGCGTGGACGACTATTGGGGCAAGGACCTGCCCGTGAACAAAGGGCAGTGGAACTACGACGAGGTGCGCTTTGAGTCCTATCGCGATCAGACGGTCGCGTTTGAAAGCTTCAAGGCCGGCAATCTCGACTACTGGACGGAGTCGAGCGCCAAGAACTGGGCGACGGCCTACGACTTTCCCGCGCTTCGCGACGGAGAGGTCAAGCGCGAAGAGGTCAAGATCAAGCGCACGATGCCAATGCAGGCCTTCGTGATGAATTTGCGCCGGCCGCAATTCCAGGACCGGCGCGTGCGGCAGGCGCTGAACCTCGCCTTCGATTTCGAGTGGGCCAACAAGAACCTCTTTTACGACCAGTACGAGCGCGTCGGCAGTTACTTCCAAAACTCCGAACTCGCGGCGCCTTCCGAACTCCCGGCCGGCCGGGAACTGGAGATCCTCGAAGAGGTGAAAGGCGAAGTCCCGGAGGAAGTCTTCACCAAGGTTCACAAGAACCCGGTGAACGAGGACCGCAACAGCATGCGCAAAAATTTGCGCCAGGCGGTGATGCTCCTGAAGGATGCCGGCTGGCAGGTGAAGGACGGCGTCCTTGTCAACACCGAGACAGGCGAGAAGATGACGATCGAATTTCTGCTGGTGTCGCCCCTGTTCCAACGGATCGTGCAGCCCTACATGCGCAACCTCGAACGGCTCGGCATTAAGAGCACGCTTCGCCTCGTGGACTCCGCGCAGTACACACGCCGGCTCAACGGCTACGACTACGACATCGTCGTCGGTAACTTTGCTCAATCGGACTCGCCTGGAAACGAGCAGCGCGATTTCTGGGGCTCGGAGGCCGCGGACCGCGACGGCAGCCGGAACCTGATCGGCATCAAGGACCCGGCTATCGACAAGCTCATCGACCGCGTCATCTTCGCTAAGGACCGGGCGGAGCTGGTCGCGGCAACGCGCGCACTCGACCGCGTGCTGTTGTGGCACGACTTCGTGGTGCCGCAGTGGTTCTCGCCCAATGTGCGTATCGCCTATTGGAACCGTTACGACCAACCTAAAAAACTTCCCGGGCTGACGCCGGGCTTCCTGCAGGTGTGGTGGTACGACAAGACCAAGGCCGAGGAACTCGCGGAGCCATCGAAGTCCTGATGGCGATGGCGCACGCCAAGTCCTCTCTTATCGTCGCCGCTCTCGCGCTGGCGCTCGGGACCAGCGCCGTCACCGCAGCCCAACGCAACCACGGCCTTTCGGCCTTCGGCGATCTCGCGCTACCGCAAGACTTCAAGCACCTCGCCTACGCCGATCCAGAGGCGCCGAAAGGCGGCATGCTCGTTCTGATCGGTTGGGGCGGCGTGACCACGTTCAACAATCTGAACAACTACATTCTCAAGGGCGACGCGGCGCAGGGCCTGGACCTGTTGTTCGATTCGCTCATGACCCGTGCGATGGACGAGCCCGACGCGGTTTACGGGCTCGTCGCAGAAAGTGCCGAGGTCGCCGATGACGGCATGTCGGTCACGTTCTACTTGCGGCCTGAAGCGCGCTTCGCCGACGGCAGTCCGCTGACCGCCGACGACGTGGCGTTCTCGTTCGAAACCTTAAAGACCAAGGGTCATCCTCTGTTTCGTCAGACACTGCGCGACGTGGAGAATGTGGAGGCCGTTGATCCGCACACCGTGCGCTATACCTTAAAGGGCAATCAGGTGCGCGACCTGCCGCTGACCGTCGCCGCCCTGCCGGTGCTCTCCAAGGCCTACTACACGAAACGGAAATTCGATGAGACGACCATGGAGCCGCCCGTCGGCTCCGGGCCTTATGTGATCGACGACTTCGCCCAAGGGCGCACCATCACCTACAAACGCAACCCCGACTACTGGGCCAAGGACCTGCCGGTGAATGCGGGGCGGTGGAATTTCGACAGGATCCGCTTCGAGTATTTCCGTGACCGCACCGCCGGCATGGAGGCCTTCAAGGCAGGCACGTATGACTTCCGCGAAGAGTTCACCTCAAAAGTGTGGGCGACGGAGTACGACTTCCCGGCCGTTCGCGACGGGCGGGTGAAGAAAGAGACGCTGCCGGACGAAACGCCGTCGGGCACGCAAGGCTTCTTCATCAACACGCGGCGTGACAAGTTCAAGGACCCGCGCGTGCGTGAAGCGCTGGCACTCGCCTTCGACTTCGAGTGGACCAACCGCAATTTGTTCTATGGCCTCTACGACCGCACGGAGAGCTATTTCGAGAACTCGCCGATGAAGGCGGAAGGAGAGCCGTCAGCAGAGGAGCACACGCTGTTCGAAAGCTTGGAGGTGGAGGTGCCGGAGGCCGCGCTTCGTTCTGCTGCGATACCGCCAAAGAGCGATGGCTCCGGCCAGGACCGCAGGCTTCTGCTCAAGGCGGGCGGTTTGCTCGATGACGCGGGCTGGCGCATCGAAAACAAGAAGCGCGTGAACGACAAGGGCGAACAGCTCACGGTCGAATTCCTGACATTCGAGCCGACCTTCGAGCGGATTGTCGCCCCCTACGTCAAGAATCTGAAACTACTCGGTATCGACTCGCGCATCCGCAGGGTCGATCCCGCGCAATATCAGCAGCGCCTCAAGAATTTCGATTTCGACATCACCACGCAGCGCTATGTGATGCGCAACACGCCGGGCGTCGAGCTGCGAAGCTATTTCGGCTCGCAGGCGGCGGACCTCGACGGCTCGCTCAATCTTGCCGGGGTCAAGGACCCGGCGGTCGATGCGCTGATCGAGAAAGTCGTGACCGCGAAGACGCGCGAGGACATGACCATTGCGGCCCGCGCGCTCGACCGGACATTGCGCGCTGGGCACTACTGGGTGCCCCATTGGTACAAAGGCTCACACACGGTCGCCTATTGGGACAAGTTCGGCCGCCCCGAGACGAAACCGAAATTCGACCGCGGTCTCCTCGACACCTGGTGGTTCGATGAGGCCAAGGCGTCTGAGGTGCCCACCAACGGGCATTCGCGGCCGTCTCAAGACGGCAATGGGACGGAAGGAGAAAGTTCGCGCCTCTGGCTGATCCTGGGCGGGCTGGCGCTCGCCGTTCTCGCCGCTGCCCTGTTCTTCCGCGGGCGGCGCAAAGCACGCGGCTAAGCCAAACGATCGAAGCGCTCGATCTTGCGAAATACAGGGGCCGGATTCATACAGATCGGCGACCTCGGCATCGGGGAAGCTGGCTTCCAGGCCTTCCATCGGCGATGATCGGGGTCTGCCGGATCTCTAGGGCTCGGGGACCTCGATCATCCATGAATTCACTTGGCTTTGCCGCGATTGCCGCGGGCATCATCCTCTACGCGCTGTTTGCAAAGCGGCTCGAAACGACCGTCATCACGCCGCCGCTAGTCTTCGCGGTCTTCGGCCTGGTCGTTGGCGAGTCTGTTCTCGGATGGGCCGATCTGTCATTCGAGAACCATTTCATCCATGGGCTTGCCGAGATCACGCTGATCCTTGTGCTGTTCTCCGATGCCGCGCGGATCGATCTCAGCCTCTTGCGCAAGGACCACAATCTGCCCTTGCGCATGCTGGTGATCGGTATGCCGCTGATCATCATCTTCGGCACGGTTGCCGCTCTTGCCCTTCCGCTTGGCTTCAATCTTTGGGAAGCGGCGCTGTTAGCGGCCATTCTCGCGCCGACCGACGCGGCCCTCGGACAATCGGTGGTCCTCAGCCGGTTTGTCCCGGCGCGCATCCGCCAGACGTTGAACGTGGAGAGCGGCCTCAACGACGGCATAGCGCTCCCCTTCGTCTTGATCTTCGCCTTCCTTGCCGGCCCCATGCAGACGGAAAGTGGTCACAATTGGCTCATCTTCGGCGCCAAGCAGATCATTTTCGGCCCCTTGGCGGGCGTCGTTGTCGGCATGGCCGGCGCGTGGCTTCTGGACCTGGCCGCCAAAAAAGAATGGACGACGGCGAGCTACGAAGGTGCCGCAATCCTCGGTCTAGCCTTTCTGGCCTACTCGGCTGCGGAGTTGATTGGCGGGAACGGTTTTATTGCCGCCTTCGTCAGTGGGCTGGTCTTCGGCAATTTCGTACGCGGGCGTTGCGGCTTTCTGTTCGAGTTCGCCGAAGCGGAGGGAAACTTCCTCGTGCTGCTGACTTTCCTGATCTTCGGCGCGGCGATCCTGCCCTCGGCATTCGGGTCGTTCGATTTGGTCATGCTGGTCTATGCGGTCCTCAGCCTTACGGTGATCAGGATGATCCCGATCGCCATCGCTCTTGCCGGCTCAGGGGTGAGCAGCCCGACCGTCCTGTTCCTGGGTTGGTTCGGACCGCGCGGGCTTGCCTCGATCCTGTTTGCCCTCTTCGTCTTAGAAGAGGTGGCGATCCCGGGAGGCGAGGACATCGCGGTGACGACGATCTTGACAGTCGCCCTCAGTATCGTTCTGCACGGGCTCACCGCGGCCCCGCTATCGCGCATCTACGCGGACTGTATCGAGTGCGCCGGTCCGTCTGAGGAAACCGAGCCGGTGAGCGAGATGCCGCTGCGCGGGCGGGCCCAGCCCACAGCCTGAAGGGCGCGAAGGCCTTAAATCTTACCAAATTGCAATGACTCCAGACCCTTCCATCGGGTTTCCATGCCGCCCAGAATCCAGTAAGCATCAGACTTCCGATGAGGTTCCCGGGCCGCCACGGCGGGGCGGCGACCGTCAGGTTTAGCGACAGGAAACCCAGCGACATTGGCCGCCTATATCCTTCGCAGGCTTCTTCTGATCGTTCCCACGATGCTCGGCATCATGCTGGTGACGTTCGTCATCGTGCAGTTTGCGCCGGGCGGCCCCGTGGAGCGGCTGATCGCCCAGCTGGCCGGCACCGATCCCGGCGCCACGGCTAAATTCAGCGGGGGCGGCGGCGACTTTTCCGGTAGCGGCGCGCAGCCGGGCGCCGTGCCGGGCGACGTCGCGGCGGCACCGTCCAAATATCGCGGCGCGCAAGGCCTGGACCCGGAGTTCATCGCCAGCCTGGAGAAGCAGTTCGGCTTCGACAAGCCGGCGCATGAGCGCTTCGGCAAGATGATCTGGGACTATTTGCGCTTCGATTTCGGCGAGAGCTATTTCCGCGACACGAGCGTCTTGAAGTTGATCGCCGAGCGCATGCCGGTCTCGATCTCACTCGGGCTCTGGATGACGTTGATCTCGTACTCCATCTCCATCCCACTCGGCATCCGCAAGGCCGTCAAGGACGGCTCACGCTTCGACGTATGGACCTCGAGCGTCATCGTTATCGGCTACGCCATTCCCGGCTTTCTTATTGCCGTGTTCTTGATCGTGCTGTTCGCCGGCGGTTCGTTCCTGCAGATCTTTCCGTTGCGGGGTCTCATCTCGGAGGATTTCTGGACGCTGCCTTGGTACGAGAAGATCCTCGACTATTTCTGGCACCTCGTGCTGCCGCTGACCGCCATGGCGCTGGCAGCGTTCGCCACCACGACCTTCCTGACCAAGAACTCGTTCCTGGAGGAGATCGGCAAGCAATATGTCATCACGGCGCGCGCCAAAGGTCTGAACGAGCGGCAAGTGCTCTATGGCCACGTGTTCCGCAACGCCATGCTGATCGTCATCGCCGGGTTCCCCGGCGCGTTTATCGGGGCGTTCTTCGCAGGCTCACTTCTGATCGAGACGATCTTCACGCTTGATGGCTTAGGGCTGCTCGGCTTCGAGTCGATCGTGAACCGCGACTACCCGGTCGTGTTCGCCACGGTCTATATCTTTTCGCTGCTCGGCCTCCTCATCAATCTCATCTCCGACCTCACCTATACCTGGGTCGATCCGCGCATCGACTTCGAGACGCGGGAGGTCTGATGGACGCACCAACAGATGTCGCCGTCACAGAGGAGATCGCCGCGGAAGGCATTCCCCGGCCGCGCGCGTGGGCCTCCCCGCTCAACAAGCGCCGCTGGCAAACCTTCAAGGCGAACCGGCGCGGCTATTGGTCGTTGTGGATCTTTCTTGTGCTGTTCGGTCTCAGCCTGTGCGCGGAGTTCATCGCCAATGACAAGCCGATCCTGGTCGAGTATGAGGGCGAATTATACTTCCCGATCTTCCAGGCCTATCCGGAGACGGATTTCGGCGGCGTGTTCGAGACGGAGGCCGACTACCGCGACCCCGTGGTGCAGGAGCTGATCACCGAGAAAGGCGGCTGGATGCTGTGGCCGCCGATCCGCTTCTCCTACAACACCCAGAACAAGAACCCGCCCATGGCCTTCCCGGTGAAGCCCACATGGCTGCTAACCGATAAGGATTGCGAGGCAGCCGTGGAGCGCGGCTTCCACCCGTGCAACAGCTCGCTGGAGTGGAACTGGCTCGGCACGGACGACCAGGGCCGCGATGTGGTCGCACGCATTATCTACGGCTTCCGCATCTCGGTGCTGTTCGGGCTCGTGCTTACGCTGGTCTCTTCGGTCGTTGGCGTGGCGGCCGGCGCCTTCCAAGGCTATTTTGGCGGCTGGACCGATCTTATTTTTCAGCGCTTCATCGAGATCTGGACCAGCGTGCCGCAGCTTTATCTCTTGATCATCGTCGCAGCCGTGATCGAGCCAAACTTCTGGATCCTGCTCGGCATTCTGCTTGCGTTCTCCTGGGTGGCGCTGGTGGGCGTGGTGCGCGCGGAGTTCTTACGCGCGCGGAACTTCGAATACGTCACCGCCGCGCGCGCATTGGGGCTGCCCAACATCAGGATCATCTTCAAGCATCTGTTGCCGAACGCCATGGTGGCAACGCTGACCTTCATGCCGTTTATTTTGAACGGGTCCATCACCACACTAACCTCGCTCGACTTTTTGGGCTTCGGCCTGCCGCCCGGCTCGCCGTCGCTCGGTGAGCTTCTCGCGCAAGGCAAAGATAATTTGCAGGCGCCGTGGCTCGGCCTCACCGCGTTCTTTGTCATCGCCCTCATGCTCAGCCTGTTGATCTTCGTCGGCGAGGCGGTGCGTGACGCGCTCGACCCGCGCAAGACGCTGACCTAAAGGGCGCCCCGATGCACGGCTCGCACGACCACAGTCAGATGCAAGTTCACGCCAACAACGAATGGCGTATGGGCGTGGCGGCGCTGCTGACCGGCAGCTTTATGTTCGTCGAGTTAGCTGGCGGCATTATTGCCAACTCGCTGGCGCTGATTGCCGATGCCGGCCACATGCTGACGGACTTCGCCTCGCTGACGCTGGCCTGGTTCGCCTTCCGGCTGGCGCGCCGGCCGGCGGACTGGAAGCGCACCTACGGCTTCGACCGCTTTCAAGTGCTCGTCGCGTTCTCCAACGGTCTTGCGCTGTTCGCCATCGCCGGCTGGATCATCTACGAGGCCATTCACCGGCTGTCCGAGGGCGAGGCGCATGTCGCCGGCGGCATTATGGTCGTCGTCGGGATCGCGGGCCTTCTGGTCAATATCGCCTCGTTCTGGATGTTGCGCGGCGCGGACCGCGAGAACCTGAACGTGCGGAGCGCCGCAATCCATGTGCTCGGCGATTTGCTCGGCTCCGTCGCCGCGCTCATCGCCGGTGCCGTCATCATGCTGACCGGCTGGACCCCGATTGATCCTCTGCTGTCCGTCCTTGTGGCGTTCATCATCCTGCGCAGCGGCTGGTTCGTCGTTGCGGAGTCGGCGCATATTCTGCTCGAAGGCGCACCGGCGGAGCTCGACACACGCGATATCGCGCCGGACCTGACGAAGAACATCCCGGGCGTGGATGACGTGCATCACGTCCATGTCTGGTCCATCACCCAATCGCGGCGCATGGTGACCCTGCACGCGGTAATCGGAGACGCCGCCGATATCGATACGGTGGTGCAGGCCATCAAAGCGCGGCTGAAAGAGAAGTTTCACCTCGACCACGCCACGGTGGAGGTCGAGCGGTCGGC
Organism: Methyloceanibacter sp.; assembly: GCF_041573655.1. GTDB lineage: Bacteria > Pseudomonadota > Alphaproteobacteria > Rhizobiales > Methyloligellaceae > Methyloceanibacter. The sequence goes on along the minus strand of NZ_JBFFQD010000005.1, from coordinate 24,090 downwards.
TTGCGCCGACGAGACCAAACGAGCGAGCGCATGACAGGCAAGAACAATCTTATCTCCGTCAAGGACCTCTCTGTCGACTTCCGCGCCGGAGACAGAGTGACCCACGCGGTGAAGAACATTTCGTTCGATATCGCCGAAGGCGAGACGATCGCGCTCGTGGGTGAGTCCGGCTCCGGCAAGACCGTGACGGCGCTGTCGATCCTGCAGCTGCTCCCCTACCCTGCCGCCTCGCATCCCTCCGGCGAGATCTACTTCAAGGGCGAGAACCTGCTGGCCTTGCCGCCGGACGGTTTGCGTCATGTGCGCGGCAATCAGATCTCTATGATCTTCCAGGAGCCGATGACCTCGCTCAATCCGCTGCACACGGTCGAGCAGCAGATCGCCGAGGTGTTGTGCATCCATAAGGGGATGACAGGCGATAAGGCGCGCGAGCGGGTGATTGATCTTCTTACCCGGGTCGGCATCGAAGACCCGAAGAGCCGCCTCGGCTCCTACCCCCATCAGCTTTCCGGCGGCCAGCGCCAGCGCGTGATGATCGCCATGTCGCTCGCCAACGAGCCTGATCTCCTCATCGCCGACGAACCGACCACGGCGCTCGACGTCACCATCCAGGCGCAGATCCTGGAATTGCTGCTGGAGCTGAAGGACGAGTTCAACATGGCCATGCTGCTCATCACCCACGATCTCGGCATCGTGCGGAAGATGGCCGACCATGTTTGCGTGATGCATGACGGCAAGATCGTCGAGAAAGGCGCAACGCGCCGCATATTCGAGAAACCAAAGGACGACTACACGAAGCACCTCCTCGGCTCCGAGCCCAAAGGATCGCCGCCGCCGGAGGACCCGACGGCCAAGACCATTCTCAAGGCGGACGACCTCAAGGTGTGGTTCCCGATCAAGCGCGGGTTCTTGCGCCGCGTGGTGGGACACATCAAGGCGGTCGACGGCATCGACCTCGACGTGAAGGAGGGCCAGACGCTTGGCGTCGTGGGCGAGTCGGGCTCCGGCAAGACAACGCTCGGTCTTGCGGTGCTTAGGCTAATCTCCAGCGAAGGACCGATCGTCTATCTCGGCGACCGCATTGACGGCTACGACTCCAAGGAAATGCGCCCGTTGCGCAAGGATCTCCAGATCGTGTTCCAGGATCCTTACGGCTCGCTATCCCCACGCATGTCGATCGGGCAGATCATCGAGGAGGGTCTGAACATTCAGGACCCGAACCTGTCAAACGAGGAGCGCGGCGAGCGAGTCTCCCGCGCGCTGAAAGAAGTCGGGCTCGACCCGGGTGTGCGCGACCGCTATCCGCACGAATTCTCCGGCGGGCAGCGCCAGCGCATCGCCATCGCCCGTGCGCTGGTGCTGGAGCCGAAGTTCCTCATTCTCGACGAGCCGACCTCGGCGCTCGACGTGTCGGTGCAGGCGCAGATCGTCGATCTGCTGCGCGAGCTGCAGAAACGCCACAAGCTGGCTTACCTCTTCATCAGTCACGATCTTAAAGTCGTGCGCGCGCTCGCCAACTCGATCATCGTGCTGCGTCACGGCAAGGTGGTGGAGCAAGGCCCGGCGCAAGACGTGTTCTCCGACCCGAAGACCGACTACACCAAGGCGTTGCTCGCGGCGGCCTTCGAGCTGGAAACAACGCGCGCCGACGCGGTATCGACTTAAAGTCTTCGACTTAAGGGTTCTTCGGAAAACGCCGGATCGCGCTGATCTCGAAGCCTGTTGCCGCTTTGATGCGGTCCGCAGCGTCGCGCAGCGGTTCCTTCTCCACGGCCATGTGGTGCGCGTTGGCGTGCAGAAACTCGTCCGGGCTGGTCATGATGCCGACATGGCCGTCCCAGAATACGAGATCGCCACGGGCGAGCGTCTCACCTTGGCCTCCCGCGATTTCTTCGCCGGCTTCCGCCTCCTGCATGTCCGCATCGCGCGGTACCTCATACCCAGAGGCAGAGGCAGCGAGCTGCACGAGCCCCGAGCAGTCGAGACCGACGCTGGTGCGCCCGCCCCAAAGATAGGGCGTGCCGAGGAAGGTTTCGGCAACCGCGACGAAGTCGTCCGCGACCTCGCCTAATGGCGCGACGTGGCTGGCATAGATGAAGCCGCCATTGGCCAATGGAAGGTAGCGTCCAGAGTCTTCTGTGACAGCGACGCGCGCGTTGAGGCTCAGCATGGCGAGCGGAGGCACTTTTGAGTCAGGCTCAGGAAAGATGTAGGTGCGCAAAGCGGAGACACGGTGCGTCGGGCTGTGCGTTGGCGCGATCAACCCCTCGGTCGGCATATAGCCGACATACCCATCATGATCGAGCTGCACCCAAGCCCAGCCTTCATCCTCGTCGTAAACGGTGAGCGTCTCGCCATGCAGTGCTTCGGTATCAAGCGTTGCGTCGAAGCGTGGCGCGCGGCGCAGAGGCAGCGCGCTTGAGGCCACTTGGCGGCGCTCGCCGCTCACATAGCGCTCGGCTTCTACGGTTCCGCGCAAGTGCTCGGCGGCAAGATCCGCGCGGTAGACATGGCGGCGCGGATCGAGCGGCTTCGTCATGAGCCGAGCTCACGGCGGAAGACCTCGAACAGCGCCCGCGCGCCTTGCGGCTCACCCCCTTGCGGGCGGCCCGGCCGCGCCCGTGGCACCCAGCCATAGATGTCGAGATGAGCAAAGCGCTTGGCCTTCTTCACGAAGCGCTTGAGGAAGAGTGCCGCCGTCACCGAGCCCGCAAACGGCCCGTCTGAGATGTGACTGACGTCGGCGACATTGCTTTTGAGCAGCTTGTCGTAAGGCGCCCAGAAGGGCATGCGCCAGACAGGATCGCCGACGCCATGAGCGGCATCAAGCACCTGGCCGGCGAACGCCTCGTCGTCGGCATAGAAGGCCGGCAGCTCGGGGCCGAGCGCGACGCGCGCGGCGCCGGTCAAGGTGGCGAAGGTGACGAGATAGTCCGGCTCTTCTTCATCGGCGAGACTCAAGGCATCGGCAAGCACGAGCCGGCCTTCGGCGTCCGTGTTGCCGATCTCCACTGTCAGACCGCTCCGGCTGGTCAGCACGTCGCCGGGACGGAAGGCGTTGCCCGCGACGGAGTTGTCGGCCGCCGGGATCAGCACGCGCAAACGGACCGGCAGCTTGGTGCGCATCACAAGGAGCGCGAAGGCGAGCGCCGCCGCCGACCCGCCCATGTCCTTCTTCATCAGCCCCATGGCACCGCCGGGCTTGAGATTGAGCCCGCCAGTGTCGAAGCAAATACCTTTGCCGACGATCGTCACCTTCGGCGCGCTGTCCGCGCCCCAGTGCATGTCGATAAGGCGCGGGCTACGGTCGCTGGCGCGGCCCACGGCGTGGATCATCGGGAAATTGTCGGAGAGAAGACTGGAGCCTTCCGTGACTTTGACGGTGGCGCCGAACGTATTGGCAAGATCGCGCGCGGCGGCCTCCAGCTCGGCGGGGCCGAAATCGCTCGCCGGCGTGTTGATTAGGTCGCGGCCGAGATAGAGCCCCTCCGCAAGCGCCAGGACCATGTCGCGGTTCGCACCTTCTGGGCGTACCAGGCGCGGCAGCGCCTGGTCGTTGGCAGACTTGTAGCGGGTGAAGCGATAGCAGCCGGCAAGGAAGCCAAGCGCGGCAAGCTCGGGATCGGGCAGTGGGCTATCGAAGCGATAGTCGCCTGCTTGCAGCCCTGCCGGCAGCGAGCCGGTGAGCAGCGGTGTCTCCGCCCAGTCGGCGCCGCCAGTGCCAAGCAGAACGCGGCCCACAGCGCCGGTCTCGTCGGGGACGGCCAGCACCGCGCCTTGGGTGGTCTTCCAGCCGCGGGCCTCGGCCCAGCGGCGCTCGACGTCCGTGAGGCATTCGAGATCGTCGTCCGAGGAAATCAGCGTGATCGGCGTGGCGTCGGCACTGTCGACAAGCAACAGGTCTTCGAGGTGGTGGCGCGTGGTGTCGAGCGTCGTCGCTTTTGTTGGCATGAAATGTCCGCATCTGTCTTGAAGGCGCCGCGCATTAATGGCAGGGGAGCAGAACCATGACAATGGTGGAAGACGGTTAGGCGGAAGGCGGTTTCATGACGGGCACGGACTACACACTGGTAATCGGAGACAAGAACTACTCGTCGTGGAGCTTGCGCCCGTGGCTTGCCTTGAAGGCCTGCGGAGTTCCCTTCAAGGAGGAGCGGGTGCAGCTGCGCCAGGCGGACAGCAAGGCCGAGATTTTCCGCCACTCGCCGTCCGGCAAGGTGCCGGCGCTCAAGACCGATATCGGCATCATTTGCGACAGCCTGGCCATCGTCGAATATCTCGCCGAGCAGCACCCTGAGGCAAAGCTGTGGCCTACAGACCGGGAGGCACGCGCGGCGGCCCGCTCGGTGTCAGCGGAGATGCATGCGGGGTTTCAGGCGCTGCGCAACGACATGCCCATGGACCTGCTCTCAGAGCTTCCCATGCCGGAATTGAGCGAGGCGCTGGAGAACAACATCAGGCGCGTGGTCGCGATCTGGCAGGATACGCGGGCGCGCTTCGGCAAGATCGGGCCGTTTCTCTTGGGCGATTTTACCAATGCGGACGCGATGTACGCGCCCGTGGCGACGCGCTTCCGCACCTATGGCGTGAAGCTGGAGCGGTACGGCGACGACGGCACGGCCGGCGCCTATGTCGGCGCTATTTATGCCATGCCGGCGATGGCCGAATGGACCGATGGCGCGCGGACCGAGATGCGCGAAAGAGCTGGCGTCTAAGGGTTTTTCGCCTTCGCATCCGCCCTAGGACCATGGGGGAAATGGCTCATGGTTAATACTATTTATACGCCTGTCCCAGATCATGACGGCAGTGAAACCAGCAGCCCGGGTGCGTCCGCGCCCGTTAAGGATTGCTTAAGCAATGCCACACGTTTCCTGCCCTCGACGCTCCATGGTCCTCGCGCTTCTGGCGACGACCGCCGCGGCCTCTCTTCTGGGCGCCTGCGGCCAGACCGGGGGCCTCTTCAGCCGCAACAGCGCGCCAATTTGGCCGAGGACGCCGCGGACTATCCAAAATCTCATGAAGGCCATTTGCCGCCCCTTTAGGGTCACGCGGCACAAGCGCCGTATGACTACTTAGGAGCTAGCCACCGAACGCCGCCATAATGGGGGTACCGGGGTAGACCAGCAGGCCCGCGGCTGCGAGCGCGATCCCGTATGGCACACCTTCCTTCGGGCTGTGCAGGCGCAAGAGCCAACCTTGGGAATCGAGCGCGGCAGGCATGGGTAGTGACCGGATTGCAATGATAAGAAGCGTCAAAAGGCCGCCAAGAAGAGAGGCATAGACCGCATAAAAAAGTAAGCCCTCCGGGCCTAACCACAAGCAAGTGCTCGCGAACAACTTGGCATCGCCCCCGCCAATCCAGCCAAAGGAGAACATTGTGAACGTCACAACAAGCGCAGCGACGGCCAAGGCGACATGAAAACCAACCTCCGCCAAGCCTAGCCCAGCCAGCGGTGCGAGCACAGCAAAGCCTGCAATCAGCAGAAGCGAGATCCAGTTCGGCACCGTCATGGAAAAAAGATCACTGGCGGCCGCGAATGCCATGGCCATCGGAAAAATCGTAATAATAAGAAGGTCGGTGATCATAGGGCCCTCTACTGTCCTTCGCTGCCTGCGCCTCGATGCCGCGAGGCTCTTTCAGAGTGTGGTCCCACAGGTTTAAAAAGGTCGTAAAGCGGTTCGTCTATGAACTGATTTCTCTGCTAAATCAGAAATCTCAGATTTTTATAGGAACGCACTGGAACCCGCGTAAGCTCTCGCAGGCGCGTGTTGCCAGGTGAACCAATTGACGTTTGGATCAAGGAGTAGTGTGTTGGCGAAAGGAGGGGCGGCGAGACTGAAGACCCTTGGGCTGACATTGACGTTCGCTGCGATCACCTGCTTCGCTGCGGCAGATTTGGCACTCGCACAAAACAAGACTGGCGGCTCAAGCGCTGCCAAGAAGACGGCCATGCCGGCCGCCAGAAAACCTACGGCAGAGACCAAAGTGGCCGGCAGTTACGGTAATTGGACGCTGCTTTGCGGCAAGGAGGGTGGGGACAAAAGCGCCAAGGAGCGATGCTCGCTGGTGCTTCCGCTGGTCGAAAAGGAAACGCAGAAACTGGTGTTCCGCGTAATCGTGACCTACGGATCCAAGGGCAAACTGGTTTTGCGCGTGGACGGCCCGACGGGTGTTGCACTTCAGAGTGGCGTCGAGTTTTCGCCGGACACGCGGAAGATCTACCGCATGCCATTTCAAACTTGTCTGCCCATGGGCTGTAAGGCCCTGCTCTTGGTGCAGGACGATATGCGCAAGGAAATGGCGGCTTCGAAGCAAGGCAGCCTCACGGTCTACGCGCTCAACGGAAAGGCGATCAAGACCGTCGCCGCGCTCGACGGCTTCACCAAGGGGATGGCCGCGCTCGACAAGCGTCTCGGCAAGCAAGTCAGCAAGAAGAGCAAGAAGAAAGAGTGAGCCCGCGTTAGCGCGGGATTTCCTGCATTTCCGTGCCGCCCGTATTGCCCTGATGGGATTCCGCCGCTTGGGGACCGGCGAGAGCCTGAGCCGGCGCCTGCTGGCCACTGCCGATCTGGACACCGCCCAGGAGCCGCCCAATGGCTTCGCCCACGGGCTTGCCCTTGAACTTCCTTTGCAGCATCTCGCCGATCTTATTGACGGTCTTCGATGCACTCTCGGTGTCGGCGAAGAGACTGCCGATCTGCGGCTGGATGCGCGGCTTGTCGAGCGGGCCTTCGATGCGGACCGGCACGCCCAGGCCGGCGAATTCGTTGGCGCCGCCGCTGCCCTCAGGCCCCGCAACAATCTCAGGGCGGGCCAGGATGTCGATATTGCTCCGGGCAAGGTCGACCGTCCCGTCCGCGCTGACCTTCAGAAGCGGGCTGATCATCTTGAGATTCTGCGTCTCGGCGATGCCGTCCGCAATGGTGAAGCTGCCGCCGAGATCGCTAAACGCCGTTTTTGCGCCCGCGCCTTGGCGAAGATCGAAGTCGCCTTTGCCAAGGCCACGGATCAAAGCGGTGAGGTCGATGCCGTCAATCGCGCCGTCGCTGACGAGGATGCTGCCGTCGCCCTTCAGCGAGGATTTGATCGTGTCGGCGTCGCCGCCCGCGCCGGACATCTTCAGTTTGAGCTTGGCCCGGCCGGACACCATGCCGAACTGCGCGGCATCTTTCAGGAGCGGCTCGGTTTCAACGTCATCCAAGTGAAACTCGCCGTCGAAGGCCGGGACCTGCTTTGTCGCATCGACCGCCAGCGTGCCGCGCACATGGCCGCCATAAAGCTCCACGCCGAGCCCGGTGGTCGCCACGCCGTTGCGGAAGGCGATTACGAACGCGCTCGGCCCGATCGTGATCCGGCCGGCGCGGGTCTTGCGAATATTGAGGTTCACATCGGCGTCGAAGACGGCGGGGGCCGCTGCACTTGGCTGGGGCACAGCTTCAAGCGCCGCATTTGACTGGGGCACGATCGGACCTGCCATTTGTGCCGCGGGGGCTTCGGTCACCGGCGCTTGATTAACTGGCGCTTGGGCCACAGGCAGCACGGCCACAGCGTTCGTGATTGCATCCTTGGGAGCCGTGGCATCCTCAGTCTTGCCGCTTTGAAGAAACGGATCGAGGTCCAGATGTTCGAGCGCGATAGCGGCGCGCACATGCGGACGCGGACGCTTCAGCGTGATGACGGCCTCGCCGTCGCCGCGCGCATGCTCAAGCGCGAAGCGCGCATTGCTAAAACTGATCTTGTTCTTGGTCCAAGAGACGTCGCTGGCAAGCTCCCCATCGCCGAGCGCGCTCGAAACATCCGGACTCTCGCGTACCCAAGCCAGGATCGACGGGATCGAGTGGGCCTTGGCCGAGAGCGTGCCCGCGCCAGCAATCTCAGGCGCTGTGACGAACTTACCGTCGAACCGCGCGGCGATCGCTTGTGAGTCGAGGGCGAGCTGAAGGCGCGCTTGCCGCTTGGCCCTCAGGTCGGCGGGCGTCGTCACCTCGAAACTAAAGTCGACGGTCTGGCGCTTCCAGTCGAACGTACCTTTGCCGACCAAAGGGTCCGTCGGCGCCGGCATGGTCATTTGCGCGTTGATGTGTTCGATGCGCCGCTCACGCTTTGCATCGTCGCGGACGATGATGATGGTCCCGTCCTCGATGCGCACGTCCTTGAGATGAAGTTGGCGATCGCCACCCCATGAGAGATTTGAGGCTTGGGCCTTGGCGAAACGACTCTTCCAAGGCATTGCGCCTTTGGCGTCCGGATCGACGCCGGTCCATTGCGGAGGCTTATCCTCCTCGCCGAGGCGCACCGTGAGAACGGGCCGCACGAAAACGATCTGCTCGGCCTCGACGTTGCGGCTAAACAGATCGGCGAAGTCGAGATTGATCTTGAGCCTGCCGACGGAAAGATCGGCACCGGCGCTTGCGTCCGGATCTGTGATCTTCGCGTCCGAAATGATGACATAGGGCCCGGGCGTGAACAGTAGCAGCGTCGAGCCGTTCACCGTGAGATCGCGGCCCGTCTTCTCTTTGATATGCGAGGCAACCCGCGTTTCGATCCAATCAGTCGACAGGGCGAAGTTCACAATCCCTAAGAACAACACCAGCGCGCCGACGACCGCCGCCCCGATCTTCGCGCTGCGGCTCCAGGGGCCCATCAGCGCGGCCAGGTGCAAGCGGTCGGGCCGCCACCATTTGGACAGCTTGGCGGACGCTTGCGGCTTGTTGGGAACGCGCGCGGGAACTTGCGGCTTTTGGATGTGCTTGCGGTTCATGAAGGATCTTGGTGCTGACGCTTGCGACTTAGACCGGGAATTGCGGTGAGAATAGGAAATGCGCAAGACGGACTCGCCGTTTTCCACGCCTGAGACCAATGTTGCAATTGTATTGCTGGCTGAGACTGAAGATCCAAAAAGAACACTTCATAATTTCTCTTGCTTGCTGATCGCGTTCTGCCAGCGTGGTACTTCCATCGGATTAAACGCGAACAGATCCCGTCATCAGCGGGCCGGCCAGTCTAGCCTAATGTCGCTATGGAATTGTTTGGACGCCGGCAGTGTAGGCGCCTCTTTCGGATCAACGGTACGAAATACATTATCCATTGGGGATAGGTTGGCATCTCGCCCTCGGATGAAACTCTGCTCACGCACGATCGTCCAATAGGACTTGTTTAGGGCTAAAGCCCTGCTGCGTGACGGGCTAGTCAGCTCGTAGACATCTTTCGAACGGACCCTATTTTCACGTATGCTGCCACTCTTTCGAAAGAAGCGCTTTAGTAGCTCCTTGTTCTCCCGGAACTCATCGCCCCCACCGACTCGGCGGAAGTACTGTAAAATCTCACCGACGTTTTGCCCCACAACCGGCGCGTCGGGCATCCCCCGCAAATCGATATAGCCCCAGCCCCGTGCTCCGGTAACTTTCCTGGCGAATGCGAAAGTGCTGTCTACTGTGGCCCCTATGCTGGCGTGACACCCCATACAGAACAGGCCCTCTTCGCTCCCTTGCGGCCGAAGCTCCCCCTTGGAGTCTTCAATGAACCCTTGGACATACCAACCGAAACCGTTGTCATAGCCGTATTCGCCCGCTGGCTTGACGCCAGCCTGATGATCCACGGATTCAGATTCATTGCTTGTGTTCTCTTTTTGCCTAAGGGCCTCGTAGCGGGCGCGAACCTCTGCGGCGGACAGAAACGTGTGCTTCCGCATATAGCGCAGTTCCTTAAGCCGGCGGGCATGTTCTATTGTTCCTTTTTCCCCAATTCCTAAGTAACGAACAGTGTGCAGAAACTCTGTACCCGCCGGGTACAGAAAGCTAACGACGGGGAGATTGGCTGCAGAACCTATGTAACTCTCCGGCCTTCTCAGTCGACTCACGCTGGCCCTCAAAGTTCCGTCGCCATCGAGATCTAAACCAATCTGTTGCTCGTCGGTTTCTGGAATAGAGACCTCGTCCAAATTTTTGATTGCTGCCTCGGCAATACTGAGATTTATCAGATAGATCTCTGGACTGTAGTTGCCGTCAGCGTCTTTACGAAATTTGTCCGGCAACCGAACCATTACGTCGTCAGTCGAGCCATTCGTTGGCCAGAAAGTACTTGGCAGCGGCTTGTAATTGAAGGCGACCCAGCCACTTCCGTCGCGGGCAAAACCTCTGACGTCAAAAGCAGCAGCCGCCTCATGAAGGCGGTCGATTCTTGGAATGAAGCCTCGCCAACCCGAGAGCTCTAATCGACTAGCTAACCCCGAGTAGTTGTCGTCATCGACGTACTCCAAGATCTCCCGGTCATCGATCTTTGCGATAAGCGGTCGCCTATCAACAAACAGATTTGTCCAGTGGTTCTTGAGCGCCACTTCAGCAAAGTCATACTCCGATTGTAGGCGCTGATCATTCATGGCGTTCAGCCGTTCGCCACCTTTATGATCTTGGTGACAGACGTAACAGGCGTTAAACCGCCCTTCGTGCTTGGTGTAACACTGGGGAGGAACTATGGCCTCCGGGTTATAAATTTCAACTTCTGCACGCGATGGCATACTTGACGCTAACGCGAATAAAGCTATACCGCAGCCGGATGCAAGGTAATTGGTCCTATATATCATGCCACGCACATGCCCCACGCTTTGGCGTTTCCACTAAGTGTGATCTGATTGTCAGAATCTAAGTGTGGAGCGGCCTCCCAAAACCAATGCGTCATCAATCCCTGCAACATTACCACCTGGGTTCCAGAAGTATTGAAAGTCAGGCTGCAGAATCCAGCCTTGGGTAAACTCGAATGTATATGTTACCTCCAACAGCGCTTCATAGTTGCGTGCTATGGGTTTGCCTGAGTCGATATCGAAAGCAGAAACCTCATGAGAAATGCCGGTATAGGCTAAGCCAACGGCTAGTGCATCGTTCGGCCGACTCGGAATCATGCCCGTGAATGTGAAGCCGCCGTCGAAATACAAGTCGATTAGGTTACGATCGCTCGGTGCGCCAGCGGCTCGCGCGAAAACGCTGATACCGTGAGGGTCCTCGCTTCCCGGGACACGCCACAGTAACTGGTCGACGACTGCATACAGCGCCCAATTGTGCTTCAAAGGCTTTGCAGCATTACCGGTAACGCCGATGAGTTCACCGCCGACATCGATGCGCCGGTGCTCGAAGGTGCCGAAGTGATACCAGGTGCCGAACTTGATGACCCCCGGTAGGGTCCCGCCAGCAAGGTCGTAGCTGTAATCGCCTTCGCCCATGAGCAGTGGAGGATCGTCGAGCTCGAACTCCAAGCCGTGAGGGTTGCAGCGCTGAGGATCGCCCCCGCCTTTGTTGCATTCTGGCGCGGCATTGCCATTGAAGACCGCGAGCATCAATTTGTGCTTATCGGTCGGCGCAACGGCGACGCGCACGCCCGGTGTGGCGAGAGGATAGGCCGGCCCGCCGCCTGGGTTGTTCTCTGCAGCTTTGGACGCCCATCCCCAGGTGGCGTTCAGTAAGTAGCCGGCACTCTCACTTAGAAAAAACTCCGCGTCGGCGGCAAGTTGGCCAAATCTTATAGACACAGTCTCACTAAATATATGCTGCTCGAGCCACATTTCGAATAGCCGAGTCGTCGGTACCGCCTCGATGCCGGAGACCGGCGCCAGAGCGCCCACATACCCAGCGGTAATTTGACGCCCATGGATCTGGTAGCCATTTGCGAAAAAGCAAAGGCCTTCCCAGAAACCCAATTTGTGCATATCGGCATTGGCGTAGAGTTCAAGCACGCCCTCATAGGCTCCGCCATCCTGAAGGCCGCCCCAATTGTGAAAGGCCTCGGCGGTGTAAAGACCGCCGACAGCGATCCCATACTTTGAAAGGGCGCGGCGAACGCCGCCTGGGTCGATTGCTGCAACTGCTTCGTCGGGAATGTGCCTCGAACCATCTGCGATGTCGGGTTCGGGGAGGTCACACCGAGCACTTGCTGGCACCGACACGGCAAGTGCGATCGCGGCTCCAAAAGCAATCCCGAGACAAGAATTTCGGGCTGCCCCATACCATCCCGCGAGCGGCAGACCGTGAATAGAGAGATTTGATCTCCGCATACTTCCCTCTGAAGTCGCTTGACCATAATCAGCTGTGTCAAGGCTTCGGAGCGACCTGAAAAGGCTTTCCGGCGACGTCCGAGCATCCCCGCTCAGGCATCAGCCCTGGCACAGGTAAGGGCAGGTCTCCTGGCTTGTGGGTTTTCGCCTCCTGCCTGACCTTCCCGTCTTCCCAGTGGTCCATGTCGGCAGCAGGCTCGCCACTTACAGTCGCGCGGACAGCCACAGCTTCCTCGTTTTCAGGGCTAATACTATGTTCCCATTTGTTCCCCTCCGAAACAACATGGGGGGAGCCCTCTCAACAAAAGCGTGCGTAGATGGGACCCCCTGTCAAACATGCAAAGAGCTGGAGAGCCTATGGTTCAGCAGGCACCAAACCCGGGCGAAGGCTGACTAAGGTGCGCGCCGACCAACATCATCTAGAATACAGCCTCAATATCGAACTTGAAGGTGACGTCCGAAGTTGCGTCGGATACGCCGAACAGCGTGCCTGCGGCGAACTCCCACTCCGGCATGCCTTCGAGTTCAAGATAGGCAACCGGACCGACCCGGTGCAACTGCTCGTCCCACGTGCCCGCGTGTGAGAGATCCCCGATCTTGCTATAACCTTCCACGCCAACCCCCCAGGCTTCGTTGAACTCGTGCTTCAGGCGCCAATTTACTAGGAGCTCCAGGCTGTCGATGTCGACGTGATTGCCGACTTGGCCGATGAAGAACGTGTTGATGGTGAAGGAGTCATGCCCTCGCACATATTTGGCGAGCGGACCGAACAGGATTTCGTCAGGATCGCCGTCCTGTAACGCCCACTCATAGAGGGAGCGGAAGGCAAGACCCCAGCCGTCACCGTGACGTTCCACGAGTTCATATTGACCTCCGAGTTCGAACCGGTGCGCCTTCAGGCTTTCGCCAATGTTCTGGCGGGCAGTTAACTCGACGATGCCCTCGAACCTGTCGGTGAAGCCATACTTCCCCTCAAGCTCATGGGACTGCCGGCGACGCTCGTCCTCGCCCGGGCCCGAATAGATCTGGCCGTGCCCTTCGAGTGTCAGCTCGCCCTTCTCGACGTCTGGCGAGCGGACATAGAACTGTGCGCTGGCAGGCACGCTGGCGAGGCACAACAATAGACCCGCGAGAAAGGAGAAGATTGTCAGGCGTGAGCAGGTGGTAAGAGCATCACCCCGCGTCATTAGAGAGCTCCTCAGAAAATTGGTTCTTGCCCAAACCGGACTTTACACCAACCAGTCTAGTTCGCGATCTAGTTCGCGGTTTCGATCCGATCTAGGTGGCGAAGAATGCGGCGGCCCTTCGGCCGGGACCTCCAGGCCGCCGCAAGGTTGAGATGAGGAAGCGTCCAGGCTCGGGCAAGAACGCTCCAGACATTCGGGCTGGGCGGCCGAATATCTTGTCAAAACCCTAGCCCAGCCGCTAACATGAACGTACTGAACTCTTTTCAGCCGAATAGTTGAATGAAATGCATCTTAAAGAGGTCGACGCCAATCTGCTCGTGACCCTCGACGCGCTCTTGGTCGATGCAAGCGTCACGCGGGCCGCTGAAAGATTGGGCCGGAGCGCATCCGCGATCAGCCACGCATTGGCTAAACTGCGGGAAATCTTCGACGATGAGCTGTTTGTGCGGGCCGGTCAGCGGCTGGTGCCGACAGCCAAGGCGCTGGAGCTGGCTCCCACTGTTCACGTCATCCTGGCTGGTATGGAGAGCCTGCTGCGGCCCAGCAACCCGTTCGATCCGTCGCTTTCCGTGCGCGAGTTTGCCGCAGCGTCGAGTGAGGCCGGCGAACTCATTCTGGTCGAGCCCCTCAGAAAACGGCTCGAATCGGCCGCACCGAACGTCCACGTGAACTGGGCGCCGTCGCATCGAGACGAGACGGTCGATGCGCTACGCACCGCCCGGAGGCACTTCGTGATCGATATCGAGGGTGCTCTGGTGAATGCCCCAGACGTTCGTGTCGCGAAGCTGTTCGACGATACGCTCGCCACCCTGGCGCGGCCGGGGCACGCCTTCACCAAGCGAAAGCCGGACGCCGCCACGTTCGTGGCCGCCGACCATGTGGCGATCAATTCGCTCCCCGCGCTCAGTCTCCTAAACGAGGCCCTGGCCGCTCAAGCGCTGAGCTGCAACGTCTCGTCTTACGTCTCCTCGGCCCTTGTTGGCGTTCTCGTTGTGCTGAACAGCGACGCTCTGCTGACATTGCCCTCCTCGCTGGCGTCGATCCTTGAGAAGCAATTCGGCCTCGCGCGCGTGGCCCAGCCGGTACCGCCGGTCGACTTTCCCTTACGGCTCATGTGGCACTCGAGCTACGACCGGGATGAATGCCACCAATGGCTACGCGGCGAGCTTACCCAGATTGCCCAGGACATCGCTGCCTCTGCGTAGTGGACTGCACCCTCGACCTCCCCGTGCATCCCTCTGGTGTCTGTCACACGGCTCCATTACGATAGGTTCCACGCTCCGCTTTTTGCCGAGAGCCGGGCGCTTGGAGGACATCCATGGTCGCATGGTTTCGCGCTGGCCTTGCCGCCGCGCTGCTCGTTTTCGTCTCGACCCCCGCACTCGCCGCCGACAAGACCTACCAGGACGACGCTCTCGACGAGGCCGCCATTACGCTGGCCGCCGACCTAAAGAACGAGTCCGGCACCGTCGAACTGCCCGTGGGCAAGCTGAAAGAATTAGCCGCCGTCGAGCTCCGCAAGCAGAACCTCGGAGCCGCTGCCTTCATCTATGGGCAGATCGTCTCCGTGGCGCCGGACGATGCGGAGGCCTGGCGCCGATTGGCCGATATCTGGCTCGCCATCCCGCCTGACGAGAACGATGACGGCACCGCCCGCTATCAGAATGCACGCACCGCGGCCTACATCGCCTATCGGCTGGCCAAGACGCCCGCGGGCGAAGCCGCCGCGCTGGCGACACTCGCCACCGCCTTCGGCAAAGGCGGCGATTGGCGCCCGGCGCTGAACGCGCTGAGCCTGGCGCTCAAGCTCGACACCAACCCCGGCTTGAAGGCGACCTACGATCAACTACGCGAGAAATACGGCTTCCGCGTTGCCGACTTCAGCGTGGACTCCGATGCGGCCTCCCCACGCGCCTGCTTCCAGTTCACCGAACCCTTGAGGAAGCGCGCTGACTTCTCGCCCTTCGTCGCCGTCGCAGGTGATGACAAGCCGGCGCTGTCCGGGGACGACAAGCAGCTTTGCGTCGAGGGGCTGAAGCACGGCGAGACCTACGACGTCACTTTGCGGGAAGGCCTGCCATCGGCCGTCAACGAGGACCTGGTGAAGAACGCCGACTTCACCATCTATGTGCGCGACCGCAAGCCATCGGTGCGGCTCGCTGGCAAAGCCTATGTATTGCCGAGCACAGGGCAGCAGGGCATTCCGCTGGTCAGCGTCAATACGGGCCGTCTGGACGTGACGATCTACCGGATCGGCGACCGCAATCTGCTGGACAACGTGCTTGGCTATAATTTTGAGCGCAATCTCTACCCGTACGATCTCAGCACCGTCGCAGATGAAAAGGGCGAGCGCATCTGGACCGGCGAACTCGAGGTCGAAAAGACGCTCAATAAAGAAGTCACCACCGGCTTCCCCATCAGCGAGGCGGTGAAGCGGATGGAGCCGGGCGTCTATCTTCTGGCTGCGCGTCCGGCCGACGTCCCGGGTGAGGAATACTCGGAGCGGACCACGCAGTGGTTCATCGTGTCCGACTACGGGCTCACCGCCTATTCCGGATCGGACGGCATCCACGCCTTCGTCAATTCGTTGGCGAGCACGGCGCCGCTGTCCGGCGTCGAAGTCCGGCTGATCGCGCGCAACAATGAAGTGCTCGCGAAGACGAAGACGAACGACAAAGGCGCAGTCACCTTCGCAGCCGGACTGGCGCGCGGCGATGGCGGTCTTGCGCCGGCCATGCTTGTCGCCTCCGGCGCAAGCAGCGACTATGCCTTTCTCAATCTCAAATCGCCGGCCTTCGATCTAACAGACCGCGGCGTCGCGGGACGGGCGGCGCCCAAAGGCCTCGATGCGTTCGTGTTCACCGAGCGCGGCGTCTACCGCACCGGCGAGACCGTGCACATCACCTCGCTCCTGCGCAACGCGGCGGGCATCGCAGTGCCTGATATCGCCCTGACGCTCATCGTCGATCGCCCAGACGGCATCGAGTACCGGCGCGAGGTCGTGTCTGACGAAGGCTCGGGCGGCAGGTCGCTCGACGTGCCGATCATTACCTCCGCACCGACGGGCACCTATCGCGTGAAAGTCTACGCAGACCCGAAGGGATCGCCGATCGGCGACACCAGCTTCCTGGTGGAGGACTACGTTCCCGAGCGGCTTGAGTTCGACATCTCGACCGGGGCCAAGAGCCTCTCTCCGTCGGCACCCGCCGAGATCACGCTGGATGGCCGGTTCCTATACGGCGCGCCCGCGTCGAGCCTTCCCGTCGATGGCGAACTGAAGATCGCGCCCGCGACTGAGCGGCCCGGCTTCCCCGGCTATTCGTTCGGTCTGAACGGGCCGGACTCTGGCGACAACTTCACGTCCGAGAGTTTCCCGCTTGCGGACTTGCCGGAGACGAACACCAAAGGGCGGGCGAAATTCGAGGTGGCGCTCGATAAGGTGCCAGCGTCGACGCGGCCCCTGGCGGCAACCGTCGTGCTGCGGCTCGCCGAGCCGGGCGGCCGCGCGATCGAACATCAGATTTCGCTGCCCGTCACACCGAAGACCGACATGATCGGCGTCAAGCCGCTGTTCAAAGGCTCCGCGCTGGGCGACCAGGACATCGCCAAGTTCGACGTGGTGATGGTTGCGCCGGACGGCAGCCAAGTGGGCACCAAGGACCTAAAATGGCAGCTGCTGCGCATCGAGTCCAAGTATCAATGGTACCGGCAATACGGAAACTGGCGGTATGAGCCGATCAAGGTCACGCGCCGCGTGGCCAACGGAACGATTGGCGTGGAGGCCGGCGAGCCTGGCCATATCGAAGTCCCCGTCTCTTGGGGCCGCTACCGCCTGGAGGTCGAGAGCGCCGACCCGTCGGGCCCGCTCACCACGTATGGCTTTGACTCCGGCTGGTACGCGGAGGCCTCCGCCGACACGCCGGACTTCTTAGAGATCGCGCTCGACAAGTCCGGCTATCGCGCCGGCGACGCGATGACGGTCGCGGTGACCGCGCGCAGCGCCGGTACGGTCACGCTGTCGGTGATCGGCGACCGGCTGCTCGCCCAGACCACGACGGATGTCGAGCCGGGGCTGGCGAAGATCCCCCTTGCCGTGGGCGACGATTGGGGCACCGGCGCCTATGTGCTCGCGACCCTGCGGCGGCCGCTCGATACGGCGGAGAAACGCATGCCGGGCCGCGCCATCGGCGTACAGTGGTTCAGTGTCGACAGGCCGCAACACACGATTGGTGTCGATCTCACTTTGCCCGAGCTGATCCGGCCCGAGACCAAGCTTCGCGTGCCCGTGCGGCTGGCCAATCTCGCAAGTGGCGAGCAGGCGCGTATCGTCGTTTCGGCTGTGGACGTGGGCATCCTCAATCTCACCGGCTACGAAACGCCGAACCCGGATGAATACTATCTCGGCCAACGCAAGCTCTCCGCCGAGGTTCGCGATCTTTACGGCCAGCTGATCGACGGCATGCAAGGCACGCGCGGGTCGATCCGCACTGGCGGCGATGCCAGCGCCGGCGCGCTGCAAGGCAACCCGCCCACCGGTCCGCCGCTCGCGCTCTATTCCGGCATCGTCACGGTGGGGCCCGACGGCAGAGCGGAGGTCGAATTCAACATTCCAGCGTTCACCGGCACGGTGCGCGTCATGGCGGTTGCCTGGAGCGATACCCAAGTCGGACATGGGTCGGGCGACGTGGTGGTGCGTGATCGCGTGGTGTTGACCTCTACGCTGCCGCGCTTCCTGCTCACCGGCGATAAATCCACATTGCGCGTGGATCTTGACAATGTGGAAGGGGCAAGCGGGACGTACAACATCGCTGTCACCACCGACGGTCCGCTCAGCGTCGGACGCCCGGACAGTGCGATAAAGCTCGCTGCCAAGAAACGTGGCGCGGCGACCTTCCCGATCTCCGCGCGCGGCGTCGGCGAGAGCACGATCGATATCGCGGTAACCGGGCCGGAGGACTTCTCGGTCGCACGGCGGCTCACGCTCAACGTCAATCCGGCAACGCAGATCCTGGCACGGCGCACGGTCACGCCGCTGGAGCCTGGCCAGAGCATCACGGTCACCAACGACGTGTTTGCCGATCTCGTGCCGGGCACTGCCAGCGTGCAGCTATCGGTGACGCCAACGGCGGCGCTCGACGTGGCGAGCCTTGTTGCCGCGCTCGACCGCTATCCGCTCGGCTGCACGGAGCAGGTGGTGAGCCAGGCGATCGCCCTGCTCTATGTCGACGAGCTGGGCTTGGAGTCGAAGTTTGCCGGGGCGCCCGATGTCAAGAAACGCGTCGACAAGGCGATCGAGACCGTGCTGGCGCGCCAAGGCTATGAGGGCGGGTTCGGCCTGTGGTCGCCGGGCGGTGCGGATGCGTGGCTCGATTCATATGTCACCGATTTTCTGACGCGGGCGCGCGCCAATGGGCACAAGGTGCCGGACGAACGCTTCAAGCTCGCGCTGAACCGTTTGCGGAACTATGTCAGCACCGCACCCGACGTTTCCAATGACGGCGGCTTGGCGCTGTCCTATGCGCTCTACGTGCTGGCCCGCAACGGCATGGCGCCGGTGGGCGACCTGCGCTACATCGCCGACGTGAAGCTCAGCCAACTTGGCACGCCGACGGCGCAGGCCGAGATCGGCGCGGCGCTGGCGATGCTCGGCGACAAAGTGCGCGCACAGAAGGCGTTCCGCACGGCGGCAAGCGCACTGCCGATCGAGACGATCACCACGCATGGGCGTATCGATTTCGGCTCGCGCCTACGCGATGCAGCCGCCGTGGTCACGCTCGCGGCCGAAGGCAATGCGGCTAAACCGATCCTCGTGAACGCCACGAAGCAGATCGGCGAGGCGCGCAACCGCGTGAGATATACATCGACGCAAGACGATGCGTGGCTGGTGCTGGCGGCGCGTGCGCTGGGTCAGCAGAACGTCAGCCTCGACGTGGTGAAGGGCAGCAGCGACGAAGGCACGCTGACCGGCCCGCTCTACCGTTCGTTCAGCGAGGAGGATATCGGCATCAACCCGGTGACGGTGACTAATAGCGGCGACACACCGCTCGACGCGGTGATCTCGGTGAGCGGCGCGCCGACGACGCCGGAGCCGGCCGCCGATCATGGCTTTGCCCTGGAGCGGACGTTCCACCGGCTCGACGGCGATGCGGTCGACATCGCCACCGCCAAACAGAACGAGCGCTACGTGGTGCTGTTGACGGTTACCGAGGCCAAGCCGCAGTTCGGCCGCGTCGCGCTGACCGACTATGTGCCGGCGGGTTTCGAGATCGACAATCCGCGCCTCGTCTCCTCGGCGAACACGGGCGGGCTGTCCTGGATCACGCAAGGCGCCGCCCCCGTCCATACCGGCTTCCGGGACAACCGCTTCGTGGCGGCATTCGACCGCAAGGCCGACAGCCCTGTCGTGTTCCGTGTCGCCTATATGGTCCGTGCCGTGTCGCCCGGTAACTATGTGCTGCCGCAGGCCTTCGTCGAGGACATGTACCGGCCCGACCGCTTCGGCCGTACGGACACCGGCGCCGTTAAAGTGACGCCGCGCAAATGAGCACGCTGAGGAGTCGCGCAAGCTATGCCGCGATTGGCGCGGTGTGGATCGCCGCGGCATTTGCGGGCGCGGCCGCCGGGCTCGTCGAGACGTTTGGCCCGGCGCCGCTCGGCGACAAGCTCGAATACTCCAAGACCGTGGTCGACCGCGACGGCGACCTGTTGCGCGGCTATCTCACCAAGCAAGGCCGCTGGCGGCTTCCGGCAACGCGCGGCGACGTGGACCCGCGCTTCGTGGACGCGCTTCTTGCTTACGAAGACAAACGCTTCTCCGATCATCACGGCGTCGACCCGCGCGCCATGATGCGGGCGGCCTATCAGTTCGGCACTGAGGGACACATTATATCCGGCGGCTCGACGCTCTCCATGCAAGTGGCGCGACTGTTGGAGCCACGGCGCAAGCGCTCGCTCTATGCCAAGTTCCGCCAGGCCGTGCGGGGGCTACAACTCGAAGCGGCGCTCGACAAGGAGCAGATCCTTTCGCTCTATCTGTCGCTCGCGCCTTATGGCGGCAATCTCGAAGGCATCCGCGCTGCATCGCTCGCCTATTTCGGCAAGGAGCCGCGCCGGCTGACCCTTGGCGAGACCGCGCTGCTGGTCGCCCTACCGCAATCGCCGGAGTACCGGCGCCCCGACCGGCACCCGGAGCGGGCGCACGCTGCACGGAACCGCGTGCTCGACCGCATCGCCGGCAGCGGCCTGTTCAGTCCGGCGGAGATCGCACGCGCCAAGTTGGAGCCCGTCCCCACCACGCGCAGGCCCATGCCGCTCTCCGCGCCCCATGCCGCGGACGAAGCGAGAGCGGTGGCGCAGTCGGGTTCGATCATTCGTCTCACCATCGACGGACACTTGCAGCGCCGGCTCGAACGCCTTGCCCGGGAGCGCGCAGGCCAACTCGGCGAGGCTATGTCGGCGGCCATCGTGGTGGTGGAGCACGAGACCGGCGATATCCTGGCGCGCGTCGCCTCGCCCGATTATTTCGACGAAGCCCGCGCCGGTCAGGTAGATCTGACGCGCGCGCTGCGCTCGCCGGGCTCGGCGCTCAAGCCATTTATATATGGGCTTGGGTTCGAGGACGGGCTGGTTCACCCGGAAACGCTGATCGAGGACCGGCCAATTCGTTACGGGGATTATGCGCCGGAGAATTTCGACCTCACCTTCCAAGGCACCGTCACGGTGCGCAAAGCGCTGCAATTGTCGCTCAACGTGCCGGCCGTCGCGGTACTGGATCAGGTGGGCCCGAGCCGGCTGCTGGCGCGTCTCGGCGAGGCGGGCGCGTCACTCCAGCTGCCGAAGCACGAGACGGCCGGCCTGGCGCTCGGGCTTGGCGGCATCGGCGTCAGGCTGATCGACCTCACGGCTCTTTATTCGGGTCTTGCCCGGCACGGCACGGTTCGCCCCCTCCAAGAGCGGCTGGCGGAGCCGGCACGCCCGGCAATGCGCCTGATGGAGCCCGCCGCGGCCTGGCATGTGGGCGACGTGCTGCGGGGAGCGCCGCCGCCACCCAACGCGGCCGGCGGGCGCATCGCCTTCAAGACGGGCACATCTTATGGATACCGCGACGCCTGGGCCGTGGGCTTCGACGGCAGATACACGATCGGTGTGTGGGTGGGCCGGCCCGACGGGGCGCCGGTCACCGGCCTTTTGGGCCGCACCGCCGCTGCGCCGATCCTGTTCGACGCCTTCGCGCGGGCAACGCAGACACCGAAGGCGCTGCCGCCGGCACCGGACGGCGTCCTTGCCGCCCGCACCTCGCAACTGCCGCCGCCTTTGCGGCGTTTCGCATCGCGCGGAAACCAAGGCGAAGCGATGACGCAAGCCGTCCGAATTGTGTTTCCGCCGCACGGCGCGAGCTTGGCACTTGATGGCGATGGCGAGACGCTCAATCCCATCGCGGTCAAGATCGCAGGCGGCACGCCACCGCTCAACGTCATGGTGAACGGCCTACCATTCGAGACCACCAACGCACCGCGCACCGTGTTTTTCGCCCCCGATGGGCCCGGCTTCGTGCGGCTCAGCGTGACGGACGCGACCGGCGCGGCGGACAGCGTGACCGTGCGCCTCCAGCAATAGCGGGAACCCCTTGACGAATGCGCTCGCGAGCCCAACAAACAGCCCATGACGACAAGCGCTAAGAAGCTCCATATCAAGACCTTCGGCTGCCAGATGAATGCGTACGATTCCGAACGCATGGCCGAGGCGCTTCAGCCTGCCGGTTACGCACTGACCGACGAGATGAGCGATGCGGACCTGGTGATCTTGAACACCTGCCACATCCGCGAGAAGGCGGCCGAGAAGGTTTATTCCGCGCTTGGCCGGATACGGAAGAGCAAGAACGCGCGCAAGTCACAAGGCCGCAACACGGTGGTGGCAGTCGCCGGGTGCGTTGCCCAAGCCGAAGGCGAGGAGATCATTGCGCGCGCGCCCGTGGTCGACATCGTTGTCGGACCGCAAAGCCTCCACCGCCTCGCCGATCTCGTGGCCGATGCTTCGTCTTCGGGAAAGCGCGCCGTCGAGACCGAGTTCCCCGCGGAGGACAAGTTCGCGGCGCTACCGCCGCGCACCACAGCAAGGCGGCAAGTGTCCGCGTTCGTGACCGTACAGGAGGGCTGCGACAAGTTCTGCACGTTCTGCGTGGTGCCGTATACGCGCGGCTCGGAATATTCGCGCGCACCGGATGAGATCGTCGCCGAAGTGAAACGGCTTGCCGCGCGCGGCGTGCGTGAAGTGACGCTGCTCGGGCAGAACGTCAACGCCTATCACGGCGAAGCGGCGGACGGCGCGACGTGGTCGCTGGCGCGGCTGCTGAAACGGCTGGCAGAAGTCCCGGCCGTCGAGCGCTTGCGTTTCACCACCAGCCATCCGCACGACATGGATGACGATCTTATCGCCCTGTACGGCGATGAACCGGCGCTCATGCCCTATCTCCATTTGCCCTATCAATCAGGCTCGGACCGAATCCTCGCCGCGATGAACCGCAAGCACACGGCCGAGGAGTACGAGGCGCTGATCGCGCGCATTCGCGCCGCGCGGCCCGACCTCGCGCTGTCCACAGACGTTATTGTCGGTTTCCCCGGCGAGACGGATCAGGACTTCGAGGACACGCTGGCATTGGCGCGGCGCGTGGGCTTCGCGCAGGCCTTTTCATTTAAGTATAGCGCGCGGCCCGGCACGCCCGCAGCGAGCCTTGAGGGTCAAGTGCCCGAGGCCGTCAAGAAAGAGCGCCTTGCTGTGCTTCAAGCCCTGATCGAGGACAGCCGCCGCGACTTCGACCGGGCCATTGTGGGCCGCACACTGCCCGTCCTTTTTGAAGGAAAAGGGCGGAAACCGGGGCAGATCGCCGGGCGTTCACCCTATCTCCAAGCCGTGCATGTGGACGGCCCGGAATCGTTGATAGGTCACATTGCCGAGGTTGACATCTCGGCGGCTGGGCCGAACAGTCTTAGCGGTGTCATGAAATCGAGATTTGAATGGCGCGAGCCAGCTCAGGCAGCCGTTTGACCAACAAGGCGAGTGTTCGGAAGACATCATTGACGCGCGGGCGTGGATCAGCGGTAAGGCGCTTCGAAGCGCAGACCAATGGAGGCGCAGAGCCCCTGGTCGTCTACTTCGACGATATCCAGCTCGTGCGTGACCTCCTTGGAGACTATGACGCAAACCTCGCCGTGTTGGAGGATCGCCTTGGCGTCGAAGCGACGGTCAACGGCAACGCCGTGGCGTTACGCGGCCCGGACGCGGCGTGCGCGGCAGCAAAATCGGTGCTCGAGCAGCTCTACGCCCGGTTGGCTGAAGGAGAGATGATCAGCGCCGGAGACGTGGCCGGCGCCATACGACATGCGATCCAAACCGACAACGAGGCGAACGTGAAGGCTCCCGCCGCGCAGATCCGTACGCGCAAGCGGCTCATCACCGCGCGCACGCCGGCACAGAGCGCCTACCTCGAATCGCTCCAGCGCAACGACCTGGTGTTCGCCACCGGCCCTGCCGGTACCGGCAAGACATATCTTGCGGTGGCGTTTGCGGCCGCGTGCCTGGAAGCGGGGCGCTGCGATAGGTTGATCCTGTCGCGGCCCGCGGTCGAGGCCGGCGAGCGGCTCGGGTTCCTGCCCGGCGACATGCGCGAGAAGGTCGATCCTTATTTGCGTCCGCTTTACGATGCGCTCTATGACGTGCTCGCGCCGGAGCGGGTCGAGCGCGGGCTCGAGACCGGCGTCATCGAAATTGCGCCGCTTGCCTTCATGCGCGGGCGCACTCTCTCCCATGCCATGGTCATTCTCGATGAGGCGCAGAACTGCACGCCCATGCAGCTCAAGATG
>NZ_JBFFQD010000004.1:0-89458 GCF_041573655.1 Methyloceanibacter sp. | reverse complement strand
TCCAGGTCTGCCGTAGTTTGGCGTGGCGCCCAATTCTATCGCCGTGAAAAATTCGCCGCGATCGAGCTGGCCAAAGCTGTTTGCATCGCCATTGGCGTCGTGGACGCCTCCCATGATGTATGTGTTCGCCGATGGATAAACCGCAGCAGCCAGCCCCAGCCCAGGGGCGGGCAACGGCATTGTCATCGTGTCTGAGAATGCAGGACTAAGGAACGCATAGTTGGAACTAACGAAGCGGCCTCCATCGTAAATGTCGGACGGATCCATTTTGCCGGCCCGATAGATGAGTTGGTCCGCGTAAGATCCCTGTTCCCAGTACAGTTGCTTAAGCGCGTAGTCCTGCGTGTCGAAGCTGACCACCGTGCCCCAAAGTGAGCCGACTTCTTCACCCAACTGGGAAGGCGGGATGTTCGAATATCGGTGGCGGGCTTCCGTTGCGAAGACCAGCGCCCCTGGCCAAGCGCCGCCCTGATTGAAGAGGTTCCACCGTCCAAAAACGTCAAAGTCTCCGCCACTGGCCTCAGACCACTTTCCGGGGAGGGCCTCGTCAGACTTCTGATAGAGCCCCGTGTAGTTCAGGCCAAGATCAAGTCCTATCGAGTCTCGCAACTCGCGCGTTATCCGAACCCATTGGTCGTGTAGCGGTTGCAGTGGCTCGATTGGAATTAGGCTATCCGCTCGTTCGTCAGATTCCCTGAGTTGGCTATCGATGTCATCCGGGGAATTGTCGAAACCACGATCAATAGGCGCGCGCGTCGAACCAGAAACAGGTTGTGCGATCGCCTTGTTGCAAAACAGCGCACAAAAGACGAATAGAACGAAGACTAGACATCGCATCCCGCGTAGGATTGCAATCACGCGCATCGTGCCCTCGTTTCATCAACGAACCTGGACTGTGTCCACTCAGCTCTATCACCCCGCACTACAGGTCTTATCCGCAAGAATTCTCAAAAACGCTTATGGTATGTACAGCTTGCCAACAACATCTTCGAGGTGGGCATTGGTCACGCCACTGGCTGGCACCACAAGGCCACGCTCAACAGCTCTCCGCCAGTCAACATTGCCATCTTCCAGAGCAATAAGCGCATTGACCGTTGTGTAAGCGTCAACACGCGGGGACTGCTGTAACCCAGTCAACGACTTCGCAAACCGAGGCCCTTCCCAACTAGTCGAGAGTTCCGCGACATAGATCTCATCTACCAGCATGAGATTTGCCGCAACTTCATCGCCGCTGGCAGACGCATGACGGCGCAGTCGCTCGTGAACGCGCTCTAGGGCCGCAGTGGCCCGGCTGAACGACCATTTGTGGTAGCCCACTCCAGGCTGGTTTGGGAATTGTGCGGCCTGGTACAGTCCATCTTTGCGCGCTGCCAGCTCCGCTTTATATGCGATGCCGGCCTCCGGATGTTTTGCGAATAAGAAGGAATAAATCAGCGCGTTTCCACAGGCCCATGCGACCTGCCAGCTGCAGGCAACGAGCAGCATAGCAATAACGGGGGCAACCGCTAACGAGCATCGAAGAGGGTTAATTTGCTGCATTCTCTACAATACCCCGAAGGTCAGTTCGCAGAGTAGACAGGCTTGCCAGCAAATATTGTCTGGAGAACCTTCACATCGCTGATCTCCGTTGGGTCGATCTCGAAGAGGTTCCGATCCAGCAGAACCATGTCGGCATGTTTTCCAACTTCGATTGAGCCTGCGACATCCTCATGCATCATTGCCTTGGCGCCGTTTATGGTCAGAGCTTTGACCGCCGTCTCAAGGTCGATTCCCTGGCCAAGGGCCTCACCCGTGTTTGTCGCTGGATCCTTGCGTGTGATCATCGCTTCGAGGCCACGCCACGGGTCGGCGTCCGGCGTACCTGCCGGCCAATCGCTGCCGAAGGTTACAGTCGCACCGGCTTCCACGAATTCCTTGATTGGGTGCCATCTGGCGTACCTGTCCTTTCCGACATAGGCGGACGCGACCTCACCAAGCGACGTTGGGTACCACATCACTGGCGAGAACTCGGCGATGACGCCCAGTTCTTTGAATCGCGGAATGTCGTCTTTGTGGACTACCATCAGGTGGCCTATGTGGTGCCGGAGATCCTGCTTGGGATCTTCTGCCCGAGCCTTTTCGATCGTATCGAGAAGTTTGCGCGTCGTTCCATCGCCGGTCGCGTGCATGCGAACCTGTATGCCATCCTTATGGGCTTGGACAATGCGCTCTAGTTCCTTTTCGCCGATGGTCATTTCTCCATACGTGCTGGGATCGTCGGAATAAGGCTCCACCAGCAGCGCCGTCTTGCTCAAAGGAGCACCGTCCGCCCAGTATTTGAGGCCAATCTTGATTAGTGGCGTTTCCAACTCATCACGCTTAGCAAGTACGGCTTCTGATTCCTCAGCGGTCGTGAATTCCGCCTGATAGTCGTTCAGCGCGATTGTGGCGGCGACCCGAAAGTTCAGGTTTCCCTCCTCTTCGAGGCGCCTGTAGGCCGCAAGAATTTCAGGCCCCACGGCCATATCGACGATGGAGGTCGTGCCATAGGCGCGGATCTGATCGAGCGAGCGCGAAATTGAGCGATACCAGGCGTCTTCGTCGGGCCTGCCGACAAGAAGACCGATGAGTCTCATTGCTGTCTCGGACAGATAACCCGTCGGCTCGCCCGTCTTGGGATCGCGGTCGATGACGCCGAACTCTGGGTCAGGGGTGTCTTTCGTGATCCCGGCCATTTCCAGGAGTTTCGAATTGACGACGCCATTATGGCCTGTCTCGTCGATCAGATAGACGGGACGGTCCGAGAAATGCGGATCGAGCCAAGCCTTTGTGGCCTTGCCTCCCGGGAAATCGCCCGCAGCCCACTTTTCTCCTCTAATGATCTCGATATCGGGATTCTTTGCTGCGTACTCCTTCACGATCTCGATTATTTCGTCCGGGGAGTTCGTCTCAGAAAATAGTAGACGGCCTGCCTCCTCGTGACCGTAGACAAGCGGTGGATGCACATGCGTGTCGTGAATGCCAGGCATTGCAAACCCACCATCGAGATCGACGACTTTCGTGCCTTCGCCCGTGACGGCCGCGATCGCTTCATTGCTGCCAACCGCAATAAACTTGCCGTCCTTTATGGCGACTGCTTCGGCCCAAGGCTTTGTCGCGTCCACCGTGTAGATCTTGCCATTAATGTATGCCGAGTCGGCCGTCTCAGCTGCCACACCTGCTGAGGTTGTAATGAGAAGGATGAGCGCAACAAAAGCGGTTCTCAGCATGCTAGTTCTCCCGGTCGTCATGCTTGGGCAAGCATCAAGGCGGTTTGAGGCTAACAAAAACTCCATCCTTAGCTAAGCTGTTACTAACACCCAAGGGGCCTTATAATCCGATCGCCGAGCAACGGGAGGGTACTGGCTTGGGAGATCTTCAACCGTCATCCGACGCCGAAACGATAATGCGGCAGGTGTCCGAGATATGCCGCAGCCAACGTTTTCATGACGCCCCTGTTTTGCAGCGCATACTTCGGTATACCGTCGAGTCAACCCTGGCCGGCGAGTCCGCACAACTTGGCGCAACTACTGTCGGGCGGTTCGCACTCGGTAAGGGTTTGAAGTTTCGAAGCTCCAAGGACTCCAGTGTCAGGGTTGCCTTCAATCGTTTGCGGAATGCGCTTGCGCTCTACTACTCGGCCGAAGGCCAGAAGGACGACATCGTTATCCGGTTTGCGCCCGGCTGCTATGTGCCCTCATTCAGCCACGCACGATCAGATGAGGACAATGGCCCTGCTACCGCTTTGCGGTGGGCAGATTGGTATCAAGGCATTGCGACGATGGCGGCCCATCAACGCGCTTCAGCCGCGGTTCAGGTTGAGCTCACCAGCCACCCTGATCATCCCGATCTTCTTGCCGCGTATGCCGATCTCCTCCTTGATGGCCACAAGCACGGATACGATGACGATCCGCGTGCCGTGCAGTATGTGGTGGATTTGATCGATCGTGCCAAAGATGCCCGTCCAGACAATGCGCGCGTCCAGTTCGTTGATTCCTTCTTGGCGTTGCATCTGGGCAATAAAGACGCGGTTGCACAGATCGGTCGGGCGCTAACGGAGCCCCACAATTCAAGAATCAATCGGGCACAGGGGACTTGGATGCTGGCTTTGGTTTCGGATCCGTCAGACTTTGGCGATCGACCAGAGTGGGACCTGTTCGATCAGACGGGCCTTCCCGGCTGGATCCACCACGCTCGTTTCGTTGTCTCCTATGCGAATGGTGAATATGAAGACGCGCTACACGCAGCGATGCGCTTCGGAATGCGAGACTGGTACTGGGGCTATATTGACCGCGCTGCGGCACTCGCCCAGCTCGGGCTTAAAACGGCCGCCTCCCTCGAACTGCAACAACTCGTCCTGCTCAATCATCAGTTCCCGAAGAATCCTGAGCGATTCCTATCCTCCTACGTCCCAAACTGCAGCTTAGTGGAGCACATCAAGGAGGGTTTGGAGAAAGCTGGTCTTTCTAAGCTGGATGCTCACTGACGACCACCAGGAAAGTCAAAGCCGGGTTGGTCAGCATTGTTTTCAACGCGCCAGCAATCGTCTCATGTCCTCGAGACGCGCACACGTTTCGCAGAGTGCGGCATTGATGTCCGCTTCTGGCACTTTACGGACATCGATTTCGACGCTCGGGATGTCTGCTTTAGGGGGTAAAGCGGACATCGTTCGATAGACGTCCAATGTCTGCTAATGACCCAAAGCGGACATGCGGCTCGCGACTGGGTCGGAACGTTCTCATCAAAACAGCTGACCTGCGCCGCTGGGAGAAGTTGGGATCTTGACGCAGCTCAATGACAGAGGGCGCAGTCGGTGATGATTTCTCCTACCCCAGTTGTGAGCAGGAGTAAGGAGATGGCTGACAAATCATCCAACGCTCCGGCAAAGCCGGAGCAAAGCCCCCGTCACGTCGGTGTATGGGATCCACTATCGACCCTACGGCGTGAGTTTGACCGACTATTCGACGATTTCAGTGCCGTTTCGGGTCAGCGACCGGGCGGCATGTTGAGTGCGGAACCATTTTGGCGCGGCGAGTTTGGTCTTGCCCAGGCACCCGCCGTCGACATCGTCGAGCATGACAAAAGCTATCAAGTCACGGCCGAACTCCCGGGCATGGAAGAGAAGGACATTGACGTAAAGTTTGCCGACGGCGTGCTTACGATCAAGGGCGAGAAGAAGGAGGAGTCCGAAGAAAAGCAGAAAGATTACTATCGTTCCGAGCGTCGCTTCGGCGCCTTTCAGCGTTCGTTTCGCGTGCCCGATGGCATTGAGCCCGACAAGATCGAGGCAACCGTCAAGAACGGCGTCCTAACGGTTCTTCTGCCCAAGTCGGACGATGCGCAAAAGCGCGAGAAGAAGATCGAGATCAAGAAGGGCTAAGACCCAAGCTCGTCCCAAAATAGGAGCCTCGGGAAGATGAGATCATTTTTATGAGCATCCACAAGCGCATCCTAGAGTGGCAGGTGGATCACCCGAACATCACTTGGATTGTTTGGGGCATTATTTGGACGATTGTACTGGTGCTTCTCTTTTGGCCTCAACCTTCCGAATAATCATGATGCGTGGTCGAAGGAGCTCCAGACGCCCTGAGTCTTGAGCTTAGTTCGAGCAGCAAGGAGGAAAGCCCATGACCACCGGCCTCGATACTTTTGATACGACCGTTCAGGAGTCCAATCGCTGGCTCAAAGCTGTAATGGATCGGCTTAACACCACAGACCGCCATCGCGCCTACTCGTGCTTGCGGGCGGTGTTACACGCTCTTCGTGATCGTATCGGTCCAGAGAGCGCGGCGCATCTCGGCGCACAGCTGCCTATGCTGTTGCGCGGGCTCTACTATGAAGGCTGGGACCCGACAAACAAGCCGACCAAAGAGCGCCATAAAGAAGCGTTCCTTGCGCACATCGCGCAGGAGTTGCCTCGTGCGACGGAAGACGAAGTAGAGCAGGGAGCGCTGGCCGTGCTCGACGTGCTGTCGAAGTATGTTGATCGCGGCGCGGCTATAAAAATTGCCGTGATGTTCCCGCGAGATTTGCGCAAGTTCTGGCCCACTTTTGTTCAGGAAGCGGCACAACAGCGCCAGCAAAGGGCGTCCTGAATTCGTTCTGGTAGCGCCGCCGAAGGTGCTAGGTGAGGTCAGGCAGGCGTTGCCGGCGACACTTGCCAAAGTCCTCACGGACACCTTCACGAAGGATCTGACAAAGATCCCAGACCACGAGCTTCCAGCGCAATTGCTAGACTGAGGTCTGGTTAGCCGCGTCATCCCGCGTGGTTGTCTCCTATTGGCACATAGCGGACATTAGAGCTGGTTCCGTCGATGTCTATTGTGGGCTTACGCCGCTACTCGCCTGGGGCGGGCGAGGCCTCGATCCGGCCCCGTTTCGCATTTGCCTTCGCGCCATAGCCGGCGAGCCGGAACACGGTGATGGACAGCGCCGGCAGGAAGGTCAGCGTGATGATCGCCGTGCTCAGAATGCCGAACAGGACGATGGCGCCGACGCCGCGATAGAGCTCCGTTCCGGCGCCGGGAATAAACACGAGTGGCGCCAGGCCGCAGATCGTGGTCACTGTCGACATCGCGATAGGGCGAAGCCGCGACGATACCGCCTCCATCACCGCGTCCTTCGCATCGAGTCCCATCTCGCGCAGATTGTAGAGCGCGCGGTCGACGATCAGGATCGGATTGTTCACCACGGTTCCCATGAGGATCAGAAAGCCGAGCATGGTGATCATGTCGAAGGGCTGGATGATCGGAGCGACCCCGAACTGCGGCAGGATCGCGCCCACCAAGTTCATCAGTGCGAGCCCCACGAGACCGCCCGCCACGCCGAGCGGAATAGCGGTCATGATGAGCAGCGGATAGCCCCAATGGGTGAAGATCGCGACGAGCAGCAGATAGATGATGACGACCGCCACGATGTAGTTTCCAGCCAGCGCCTCGCGCGTCGCGTCGAGCTGATCGGAGGCGCCTGAGATCGTCATGCTCACATCGAACGGCACATCGCCGGCGCGCTTCATGTGATCGACGAGTTGGCTCTTTACAATTTCCACGCCCGTCTCCAGCGCCACGTCGTCCGGCGGTATGATGTTGAGTGTCACCGTACGCTTGCCGTCAATGCGCCGGATCGAGTTGGTGTCCACCGTCTCCTTGATGTCGGCCACCGACGATAGCGGCACGATGGTGCCTTGCGGCGTATAGACGGGCATGTCGGGCAGTGTGTCGAGCGAGGTGCGCAAGGCATCCTTGCTGTAGAAATAGATGTCGATCTTCTCGTCGTCGCGGAAGAACTCGCCCACATAGGCGCCGTCCGTCAGTGCCGCGACGGTGAAGCCGACGTCGTCCGACGTCATGCCAAGCTCGGCGGCGCGGTCCCATTTGGGGCGCACCTCGATCAGCGGCTGCGACAGGGTCAGCGTCGAAGGCTCGGCTTGAATACGTGGCGTGTCGAAGATCTCGCCGGCGCGCCGATAGGCCGTGGAGGCGACGTTGTAGATGTCTTGAAGGCGCGGGCCCGAGATATCCAAGCTGACGCTGCGCGTGCCGCCGTCATTGCTGGTGATGATCGAGCCGCGCGACACGAAGGGCCGCATCCCCGGATAGGTCCTATATCTCTCGCCGACGACCTTCATCAGCTTGCCGATATCGCCGGGATCGATCGTCTCGGCGATGATGCGAAGGGAGTCCGCCTCCATCATCAAGAAGAAGTACTTGATGGCCGGGACTTCGGTCTCGCCGCGATGGAACCGCGCCGGATCGTCCTTGACGAAAGGCAGCAGCCAGTCCTGCAGATCCGTGCCGATCTCAGTCATGGTGTCGAGGTTGTAGCCGGGCGGTGCGCTGAGGCGCGCGAACATCTTGGGCTCCTCGCCCTCCGGCAGATATTCGGCCGGCGGCGTCAGGAGCAGAATGATCGCCGCGCTGGCGCCGGCCGCACCCAAGATGCAGAGCAAACGCCGGATCGGCCCGCCCACGAGCCAACCAACACCTTTGACAATGGCGCCGTCTGCCCGATCGACGGCCTTATTGTCTTGCGGCGTCAGGTCGAAATGCGCAGCCGCCGTCGGCACGACCGTGATGGCGACGATCATCGAGGCGAGGATCGAGGCCGACACGGCGATGGCGATGTCGGAATATAGCTGCCCGGCTTCTTCTTGGATGAACACGATCGGCACGAACACGAGCACCGTGGTCAGTGTCGAGGCGAGCACCGCGGGCCAAACTTTGCGCACGCCTTCGATGGCGGCCTTCAGCCGGTCCAGCCCTTTGCGGCGTTCCAGGTCGATGCTTTCCAGCACGACAATAGTGTTGTCGAGCGTCATGCCGATGGCGAAAGCAACCCCCGCAAGAGAAATGACGTTCACCGTCCGCCCTGCCACCATCAGCCCGATAAACGCCGCGATGGTACAGATCGGAATACCGATCACGCCCACCACGGTTGCCTTGGCGGAGCGCAAGAACAGCCACATCACCAGCGTCGCCAGCACTGCGCCGATGGACAGGTTCGTCCACACATTGCGGATAGACGCTTCGACATAGTTGACGTCGTCCGCCGTGAGCTCCAGCTCCATCCCCGTGGGGATCAGGACTTCGCGGTTGATCTCCTCTACCTCCTTCATCACCGCCTCCTTGATGGCGATGACGTTCGAGCCGGCCTCGCGACGGATCGACAGGAAGATGATGGGCTGGTCGTTCACATAGGCACGTGTGTAGATCTCAAAATGTCCGAGCCGGACGTCCGCAACGTCCTCGAGGCGGATGATGTTGTCACCGCGCCGGGCGATGATCAGCTCCTTGAGGTCCTCTGGATTGTCGAACCGGCCGATGGTCCGCAGCAGGTAGCGTCGCTTGCCGCTTTCGATCTCGCCGCCCGAGGTATCGCGGTTGCGCGCCGCCACCGCGCGGCGCACATCCGTGAGGGAGATCTTTCGTTCGGCCAGCGCCGCCGGATCGAACAGAATCTGAATCTGCTTTTCCGCGCCGCCGCCGAACCCCACATCGGACACGTCCGTGACGCTCTCCAGCCGCGCCCGGACATTGTCGTCGATGAAGTCGCGCATCATGTCCATGTTTAGCTGGCGCGGATTACCCGGCAGCGGCGAGACACGGAAATACATGAAGGAGTTGGCGCTGAAGGAGCTTGCGCGCACGCGCGGCTGGTCCACGTCCTCCGGATAAGAGGGGACCTGGCTCAGCGCGTTGTTGATGCGGATGAGCGTCTCGTTGAGGTCGATATTGTAGGGGAACTCCATCTCGATGCGTGCTGCGCCGCTGGAGGCGCGCGAGATGATGCGTTCAAGGCTTGGGATCGAGCGGAGATATTCCTCCTGCTCGATAACGATCTCTTTCTCGACGTCCTGCGGTGTCGCGCCGGCCCAGCGCGTGTGCACCGTGACCGTGCGCACCTCGAGATCTGGAATCATCTGCACGGGGATACGGAAGGCAGCAACGATACCGAGCACGCACACGATCAGGGCGATGACCGTCACCAGGGTTCCGCGCTTGACGATCTGCTCGAGCATTGTGCTTTACGTCTCTTGCCTCAGCTCGCCAGCTTGACGGTCTGGCCTTCGCGTAAGGACTCGTTGCCACGAACCACGACGCGGTCGCCTTCCTTCAGGCCTTTAAGGACCTGAACGCGTCCATCGAAGGCAAGTCCGATCTCCACCCGCCGCTCGGTGACGCTAACCGTATCGCCGTCTTGTTTCACGACCCACACGGTGATGCGTCCGTCCGGATAGCGGATCAGGGCGTCACGGTTGACCGCCACGTCCTGCTTGCCTGTGTCGAGATCGATTAGGACGCGGGCTGACATGCCGGGCGTGATGGGGATGTCGTTGCGCTTGGGAAGGACCCGCAAGGTGAACGTGCGCGCATCCGGATCGCTCACCGGGATCAGCGCGCCGATCGTTGCCGGCACGAGTTCGCCGGGCAGCGCGTCGATTTCGATCCTAACGTCCGCGCCCTGCCGCAATCGCGCGTAATAGTCTTGCGGTACGGGCACATCCACGCGGAAGTCGTGCATGGCCACGAGCTCGAACACGGCCGTCCCCGGCGTCACCCACTGGCCGACCTCGGCCATGCGTTTGGAGATCACCCCGTCGTAAGGCGCCGGTAGTTGGTGGCGCTGAAGAACGACTTGGCGGCGCTTCTGCTCGGCCTTGAAACTCTCATGCGTCGCCGTGTCGATGTCGACTTCGGCTTGCCTGGCCTCGACTTCGTTTTGCGGTCCGTATTTGCGCTTGGCCAGGCTCTCGGCGATGCGCAAGCGGCGCTTGGCGTCCTTGACCTCGCCGGCGGCTTGCGCCGCTTGGGCCTCGGCCTGCTCATACGCGGCCTCCTCAAGCTCGGCGTCGAGCTCTAGCATGAGATCGCCGGTCTTCACATGCGCGCCGCTGTCGAAATAGACCTTGCTCACCAAGCCGCCCACGGAGGTGGAAATCTGGGACGCGTGCGGCGATGTAACCGTGCCGGAGAGTTCCAGCTTGCGTACCACGGGCGCCTCTCGCACCACTTCCGTGTCGACCGGTGGGATGGTTTGCGCCAGGACGGGCACGCCAAGACAGGTCGCGGCCGTGACGCAAAGACCGGTTAGGACCAGCCTGTGCGCCCGCTTGGTAAGACCCTCGGCGGGTCTCATGTATCTGCAACGGAAATCCATCATTACTCTCGTCATCGGCCACTCGAAACCCATCGTAATGGAAGCACTGGGCCGGCAACATTAAGAAGCAGAAAGGGTTAGCCTGGTTCTCGCCTCGGTTTCACGCCGATTTTAGAGAGAGAACGATGTCGGTGCCAGCGATGGCCAGCCAAGGTAACTGGGATTTGTTGCAAAGACCGCGCTCAGGTGCAGTCTTATGGGCCGTAGTGTTAACGGCGGCTGCCGTCCGGAGTTGGCATTGGCCCGCTACTTAAGGGTTTGCCGCCCTCAACAGATCGTCGCGCGCCTTCTCCAGATGCTCAGCCATCAGTGCTTGCGCAAGCTGCGCATCGCGCACGTGGATGGCGCGGAGAATGCCACCATGCTGACGATTGTATTCGTCTATCACATCCGGCGTTAGTATCTTCTCCTTCATGGCGTCCCACTGGGCGTGCAGCCGCACATGGTTGATCTGGCGGTAGACGCTGATCAGGAGCGGATTGGCCGAGGCGCGCGCGATGAGGAGATGGAGCTCGCCGTCCCATTTGGAGAACTCGTCTTTGTCATGCGCTGCGGCCTCCGCTTTGGCCAGGATGGCGTCCATGTCGTCGAGATGACGTCGCGTGGCGTGCAGGACCGCAAGCCGCGCCGTGAACGGCTCTACCGCGAGCCGTGCTTCGATGAGCTGCAAGGGGCTGAGTTCATCGACTAGACCCGCGGGACGCTGGCCGGCTACCGCGGAGGCGCCCACGAAAGTCCCACTGCCGAGCCGGCGCGACACCAGCCCGTCCCGCTCCAGCCTGTCGAGCGCACGGCGCACGGTCGAGCGCGCCGCTTTGAAGGTTTCGGCGAGCTGGCGTTCGGGCGGAAGCTTGTCCCCCTCGCTATACGCGCCGGTTTCGATCGCGCGCTGCAAATACGCTGTGATGGTGCCCACGCCAGAGGTCGGCTTCGACAAGCGCGCCAGCATGGTTTCTTCATCCCGTGTCGGTTGGTCGCTCACGGTGTGACCTCGTAGCTTTGCGATAGTCGGCGGCAATGTAACGTACCACTTTGGGCCCGTAAAGAATTAATTGGTTTGCAATCGGTTTTGCGGTGTGCAGTAATACTGAGGGTTTTAGTTGACATAGCGCTGGGCCTGGAGAACGGCCCCGCACGCCACGGCGAGGTGGTGAAGGTCGCCGATCCGTTGCGCAAGGCCGAGATGCTGGCCGAGGTCGTCGCACCGCATTTCGTCGATCCGGATGGGGAGCGTGTCCGTGTCTAAGCTGACATCCCGCTCCGCCTTTGAGGGCATTCTCACGCCGGGCCGCATCGGCGCCAAAGACGGCGAGGCGGGCGTGACCGTCACTGAGCGCGTGGGGCTTGGCCTCGCCAGTCTCGAGGTCCGCGAAGGACAAACCGATGCGCTGAAATCATGCGTGCGCGATGCCTATGGCGCGGCGCTG
The DNA here is from genome assembly GCF_041573655.1 of Methyloceanibacter sp. Taxonomy (GTDB): domain Bacteria; phylum Pseudomonadota; class Alphaproteobacteria; order Rhizobiales; family Methyloligellaceae; genus Methyloceanibacter. Next base: position 77,357 of record NZ_JBFFQD010000004.1, on the reverse strand, counting down.
CCCGAGGGCTCCACCGTGGCGTTCGGCAAAGACGTGATGTTCATCGGCACCGGTCCCGGCCAATGGCTTGCCGTGTCTGAGACGATTGGCAACGAAGACCTGGCAGCGCATCTTGCCGCCAAGCTCGAAGGGTGCGCGTCCGTCGCCGATCAGAGCAGCGGCCGTGGGGCTTTGCGTTTCAGCGGGCCGCGCGCGCGCGATTGTCTTGCCAAGGGGCTGGCCATCGACCTCGACCTGCGCGTCTTTCCGGCCGGCAGCGCCGCCACCAGCACGCTTTCGCATATGGGCGTGGCTCTCTGGCGGGAGGGCGAGGCGGAGAGCTTCAACATCGTCCTCAACCGCAGCATGGCGGACAGCTTCTGGCGCTGGCTGAAGGCATCGGCAGCCGAATATGGCTGCCAGGCCGTCACGGCATCGTGACCCCGAACGCCAGCGTCCTGAGGAAAAACGGTCGTTTCCCGCCCGAATTGCCAAGCACATGGTTTGGGAATCTTGGCAGGCACCGCTAGAATACTTCCCAGTTGGGGGAAGGGCGTGAGCCCAAAGCGGCACCGGCCAGCCGCGATGCGAGGTTCTCGAAGAGAGCGCGGCCGCCAGCTCTCAAGACCGAGAGACGACCACCATGATTCGTCCTGTAATCGCCGCGCTTGCGCTGGGTGCACTGATGTGCGGCCCCGCTGTCGCCGAAGACGCCTCCGACCGGCCGACCCGCATGGGGGAGGACAAGGAAAAGACTGTTTTCGTCCAGCTCATCGTCAAGGCGTGCCGTGGCGTGACGGTGCCACTCGAGCCCACCAACCACGGCAAGGACTACAACAACGAAAAGCCCGTGACGCGCGCCGAGAGCATGGCCGCCGCGATCGCGACCGGCTGCATCGACGTGCCCGTGCCCATGGAATTCCTCGCCGAGGGCATGTCGCCGAACGCTTGCTTGGGGCATGGCGGCTATCTCGCGGCCATGCAGTTCTTGCGGCAGCGGCAGGATCTGCGTGAGTTCCCGGCCGTCGCCGCCTGGAACTGCGTGATCACCGATCACGAGGTGGTCGGGGTTTCGACCATGTAGCTTGCCGCGCGCAGCATCGGACACAAAAAAGGCAGGGAGAGCAATCTCCCTGCCTTTGTCGTTTCAGGCTTGGCTTTCGTCGCGCACTACAACGCCTTGACGTTGACGATCGACGTGCGCGTGATCTCGATGACCACCCTGTCGCCGACTTGGATTTGATCGAAGCCCACAATGCTCGGCGGCACATAGACGGTCCGGGTCATGCCGCCGGTTCCGGCGAACGACACGGTGCGCTGGTTCTTATTGACTGCCGCGATCGTGGCGGTGAGTTCGATCGTGGTGAGATTGGCCGTGCCACCCGATGGCGTGAGATTGTTCCAGCTCTGCTCGGCCACCGTCGGCGCGTTCATCCCCATATCGGCGGTTTCGCTCTCTGCGAACTTATTCTTGACCGCCTCCGGCACGCCATCGGCCTTGCGCAGCGCCACGGCCACCTCCTGGGTAAACTGGATGGTGACCTTCTCCTTCAGCTTGATCGTCTTGATGTCCTTCACGTCGGGGCTGATCACGCCGACGATCGTCCTGCCGCCGGGCCCGACGACCATCAGGACGCGCTCAGGGACTTTGATTTCTTCGACGGTGCCGGTCATCGTGATCGTGCCGGCGTCTTCCTCGATGGGAACCTGCGCTCTCGCGTCGTCAACAAAGAGCATCGCAACGCTGAACGCCAACACGCCCTTCACGGCGGCGACAAGAATTTGCATGAATTTTCCTCCGGGCCAGAATGCGCCTCGACCGGCGGCTTGGGGACACCGCAGGTGCGGCGGGAGCCACACTATAGTCGAGGAGCGCGGCGATGAAACCGCTTTGGCTAGGAGGCTTTGGCTTTAGCCTTGGCTTTGCGCGAGCGGGCCAATGACTTGATCGGGGAACGGGGCTTGCCGGACATTTCGGCAATCGTCTGATCCTGAGCCTCGATAATGGTGCGCGCGGGGGCGTCCCCGTCCAAGCCGCCGAGCTCGGTGGCGGGGACCTTCCGGTTCGATGTCTGCCGGCCGTCCTCGTAGATGACGTCGAACAAGACAAAGCCGCTTGGGCGCGCTTGCTGCTTCCTGGCCATGGTGCTGTCCCGCGGGTTAAGCGTCGTCCGTGGGCGTTCCGGCATCCTCGTCCGGCGTGCCGGTCTCAGGCACGCCGTCCCGGAGAGCCTTGCGCTTTGCGGTCTCTTCTTCGAGGCGCCGCAGCTTCTCCTGCTTCTTCTGCGCCTTTGCTCGGGCGCGCTCAGCCTTCTGGAAATTGTAGTTCGGTTTGAACGCCATCTTCTAAAGGGCCTCCCGTGTCTAGGTCTGTTTGGACCGGCGCACCGCGGCGCGCTTCTTCGGCTTAGGTGCTGCTGCGGCGACCGCGGCCTCGGCTTCGCGATCGGCGGCTTCCTTGGCCAGCCGAAGCTCGCGTAGCCGCGCGGTCTTCTCCGCCAAGGCATCGCTCGCCTGCTGCTGCTCGCGCTTGAAGCTTTCCTGCCGTTTCTGGCTTTGGCTCAGGATCGCCTCGGCGCTGCGCCGCGCTGCCGACATGCGTGAGATTGTCTTGTTCATAGTCGTACTTCCTGTTGCTGGTTTGCACCGCGGCTCTTGCCCGCGGCTCGGTTGGGGCGGCGGCCCCGATTGGTCCGGCGCTTCTTGGCGGCATGCCTCTTGGCACCGTTGCGGTTGCCCGGACGCGGCGAGGTGTCCTCGCGTTCCGCTAGGGTGTGTTCCACCACACTGACATCGACGCGCATCAGCCGCTCGATGGCCTTGAGGTAAGGCCGCTCGCTGTTGTCGCAGAGCGACAGGGCGGTGCCTTGTGCGCCTGCGCGAGCCGTGCGTCCAATACGATGCACATAGCTCTCCGGCTCGTTGGGCAGCTCGTAGTTGATGACATGCGAGATGCCAGGAACGTCGATGCCCCGCGCCGCGATATCAGTGGCGACGAGGATTTGCACGCGGCCCGAACGAAAGCCGTCCAGTGCGCGCACGCGGGCATTTTGCGCCTTGTTGCCGTGCAAGGCCGCCGCGGTGAGTCCTGCCTCGACAAGATGACGGCACACGCGGTCGGCGCCGCGCTTGGTCCGCGTAAACACGACCGCCTGGCTTAGTGCCGGGTCCGTGACCAGCTGGGTCAGCAGTGTGCGCTTGTCCCGCGCGCCAACGAAATAGACGCGTTGCGCGATGCGGTCGACGGCGACCTTGGCCCGGGAGATGTCCACACGGACGGGATTGCGCAGAATGTCGTGCGCAAGTTTTGCAATCGACGGCGGCATGGTCGCCGAGAACAGCAGGGTCTGGCGCTCCTTGGGACAGAAGCCGACGATTCTACGGACGTCGTGGATGAAGCCCATGTCGAGCATGCGGTCGGCTTCGTCGAGGATGAGCGTCTGAACCTCGCTCAGGCGAATATGGCGCTGATTGCACAGATCGAGCAGGCGCCCTGGCGTTGCGACCACGATGTCCACACCGGCACGGAGCGCTTTGACCTGCTGGCCTTGGCCCACGCCGCCGAAAATGACGGCCGTACGCAGTTTGAGGTGGCGCCCATAGACGTTGATCCGGTCGGCGATCTGGCCAGCCAGTTCGCGCGTCGGGGCCAGGATGAGCGCCCGCGGCATGCCTGGCTTGCGCGGGCTGGTATCACCGGAGAGGTTGTGCAGCAGCGGCAGCGCAAAGGCGGCCGTCTTACCGGACCCTGTCTCGGCTACGCCGAGCAGGTCTTTGCCCTCGGTTAGAATTGGAATCGCCTGGACCTGAATAGGGGTCGGCGTTTGGTAGTTCTCGGCGTTAAGCGCACGCCGCAACGGTTCGGCAAGGCCGAACATATCGAAAGAAGGTGTCAAGTAATGTTCCTCGGCGTCCCGGCACCGGCGCGAACGCCAATGGACCGTGAGGACGCTTGCCTCACCCCACGCGCTATCTGGGGGCAGACGAAAATCGGGAAATTGTCTCGGGATGAGGCGCCACAGGTGTGGCAGCTTCGCGCGATCGCGAGCAATCAATGTTTCTGCAACATGGAGATGCGGCACCGGACTGTCAAGTTGAGATGCCCAACGGCGTAAATGCCGCAGATTCTATGCGTTTTTAGGCGGTCCTTTCTGGACGGGAGGGGCTGTGGCCGTCACAATTCGCTGTCAGGCTAAGGTCGGCGACAGTGCTCGCCGGCGACCCCGCCGAAGGCTTCTTGATAATGCTGCATGTCCCGCCACTCGTTTCCACGCTGACGATTGGCCTCGTGCTCGCCTTCAGTCTCGGCGTCGTCGCTCACCGCCTCAAGCTGCCCCCGCTGGTCGGATACCTCGTTGCGGGCATCGCCATCGGGTTCTCGCCCAGCGTCGGCGCCGACCAGAACATCGCCAACCAGCTTTCCGAGGTTGGCGTCATCCTCCTCCTGTTCGGCGTTGGCTTGCATTTCTCAGTCAAGGACCTGCTCTCCGTCCGCGCCATCGCCATTCCGGGCGCCGTGCTGCAAGGTCTGGTCGCCACCCCGCTCGGCATGGGCGTGGGCTGGATGCTCGGCTGGAGCCTGGGCGCCGGGTTCATCTTCGGCCTGGCCCTGTCCGTGGCGAGCACCGTGGTCCTCTTGCGCATGCTCCAGGAGCGGCGCCTGATCGACACCGAGCGCGGCAGGATCACCGTCGGCTGGCTGATCGTTCAGGACATCGCCATGGTGATGGCCCTGGTTCTGCTGCCGGCGATCACCGGATTGTTCGAGGGCGATGCACCACCCGACCTGACGGAGATGGCGCGCCAATGCGCCGAGGTAATCGGTAAGCTGGCGATCTTCACGTTCGTCATGTTCGTCGTCGGCAAAAAGCTGATCCCCATGCTGCTGCATTACGTGGCGCATACGGGGAGCCGCGAGCTGTTCCGCCTCGCGGTGTTGTCCATTGCTCTCGGCTTCGCATTTCTCGCCGCCGAGCTGTTCGGCGTATCGCTGGCGCTTGGCGCGTTCTTCGCCGGCATGGTGCTGAGCGAGTCTCAGTTGAGCCAGCAGGCGGCGACCGAGTCGCTGCCCTTGCGCGACGCCTTCGCGGTGCTGTTCTTTGTCTCCGTGGGCATGCTGTTCCACCCGGCCATCATGATGGACGAGCCGCTGGCGGTGCTCGCCACCGTAGCGATCATCGTCGTGGCGAAATCGATCGTCGCCTATTCCATCGTCCGCGCGTTCGGATATTCCCACGACGCCGGGCTGATGATCTCCGCCTCGTTGGCGCAGATCGGTGAGTTCTCCTTCATCCTAGCGAGTCTTGGCCAGAGCCTCGGTGTCCTGCCGCAGGAGGGACGCGATCTGATCCTCGCCGGCGCCATCATCTCGATCCTGCTCAACCCGCTGCTGTTCGCCGCGCTCGATGGTTATTTTGCCCGGCGCGAGAGGCTCGCCGCGGAAGGCGTGGTTCCTGAAGGTACCGACATGGACGCGGAGACCGAGGAAGAGGAGGCGACTCCAACGCGCGAGCCAATCGTTCCGACGACCCTCACCGACCACGTCGTCCTGGTGGGACATGGCCGGGTCGGTAAGTTCATATCGAAGCAGCTGCGCGAGCGCGGGACGCCGCTCTATATCGTCGAGGACGACGCAGACGACGTGGCCGATCTCAAAAGCCAAGGCATCGAGGCGCTCGTCGGCAACGCCGCCGATCCGGAAGTGGTGCAGTCTGCCAATCTCGGGGATGCCCGCTGTCTGCTCGTCGCCATTCCCGACGCCTTCGAAGGCGGGCAAGTGGTCCAGCAGGCCCGCGACATCAACCCGGTCTTGCAAATTATCGCCCGGGCCCACTCCGAAGAAGAGATCAATCACTTGGTCAAGCTGGGCGCCAATCTCGTGGTCATGGGCGAGCACGAAATCGCCAAGGCCATGATCGGCGATGTCGAGGGTGTGCGCTCGCCGACGAGAGGGGATGACGGCGCACCTCGCCCCCGGACAAGTTCGTTCGCTTAAGCGTTCGACGCTGACCGCGCCCCCACGATCTCGCGAATAAGGGGCTCAAGGACATTCCAGGTGTCGGCGTTCTTGTGAACGAACGGCACGTTCAAATCCCGGCAGCGTCGCTTCAAATCCTCGTCTGTGCTGCCCGTCAACACGATGACGGGCGGCCTCGGCTCGGACTTGGCGAGCCGCTCCACGATGTCGAAGCCATTCATGTCGGGTAGGTTGAGGTCGACGATAAGGAGATCCGTGTCTTCTCCCGCGATCGTATCGACGGCGCCCGCCCCGTCTTCGGCGGTCTCGACCGTCAGGCCCAACTGGGCGCAACGGAGCGATAGAAACTCACGAATGATGCGATCGTCGTCGGCAATAACGACACGCCGGCCCTTGAGCGGCATATTTGATTGCAGGGCGGCGTCCTCGGCGCGCGCCAACGCATCGGCTTCCTCGTCGGTGAAGACGCGGCTTCGCGTGAGAAAGCGCACACCCTCCGGCGCTTCCAGCGAGAAACCTGAGCCGCGCCCCTCCACCACGTCGATCGTCAGTTGGGTGTGCTTCCAATATTCGAACTGGTCGGCGTCCATGTAGACAGGACAGCCGCCGATCTCGCCGAGGTGCACGTCGTTGCTTCCAACTGTGAACTCGCCGGCCGGATAGCACATGGGCGCGGAGCCGTCGCAACAGCCGCCCGACTGATGGAACATCAGCGGGCCATGGAGCGACCTGAGCTTCTCCACCAACTCGAGGGCGGCGTTTGTCACCAGCACCCTGTCTACCATCGCTCCCGTCTCCCTCGTCGAGGCGCTTCCGCACGCCTAGGCGATTGCCACGGGTGAATATTGTGAGGCGGGCCCGGCGGGACAAGTCCTGCCAGGCGCCGTCTTGTGCAATCCCTTGGGTGCCAGTTCTTAGAAGAATCCCAGTGCTTTGGGGCTATAGCTCACCAGCACATTCTTGGTCTGCTGGTAGTGATCGAGCATCATCTTGTGGGTTTCGCGCCCGATGCCCGATTTCTTATAGCCGCCAAAGGCCGCGTGGGCCGGGTAGAGGTGATAGCAATTCGTCCACACCCGTCCGGCCTGGATCCCCCGGCCGAACCGGTAGGCGCGGTTGATATCGCGGGTCCACACCCCCGAGCCGAGGCCGTATAGCGTGTCGTTGGCGATCTCAAGCGCCTCTTCCTCGTCCTCGAACGTGGTCACCGACAGGACCGGGCCGAAGATCTCCTCCTGGAAGATGCGCATCTTGTTGTGGCCTTCGAACACCGTGGGCTTGACGTAGTAGCCCTCGGCGAGATCGCCGGGGAGTACGTTGCGCTCACCGCCGGCGAGCAGCTTGGCGCCTTCCTTCTGTCCGATGTCGATATAGGAGAGGATCTTCTCCAGCTGATCGTTGGAGGCTTGTGCGCCGATCATGGTGTCCGCGTCGAGCGGGTTGCCCTGCTTGACTTTGTTCACCCGTTCGACGGCCTTCTCGATGAAGCGGTCGTAAATCGACTTCTGCACCAGCGCCCGCGACGGGCAGGTGCACACCTCGCCCTGGTTCAACGCGAACATGGCGAAGCCTTCCAGCGCCTTGTCGAAGAAATCGTCGTCCTCGGCCATCACGTCGTCGAAGAAGATGTTGGGAGACTTGCCACCAAGCTCCAGCGTCACAGGAATGAGGTTCTCCGACGCATACTGCATGATGAGGCGGCCGGTCGTGGTTTCGCCGGTGAAGGCGATCTTGGCGATGCGCTTGTTCTGAGCGAGCGGCTTGCCGGCTTCGACGCCGAAACCGTTGACGATGTTGAGCACGCCAGCGGGCAGGATGTCGCCGATGACGTCCATGAGAACCATGATCGACATGGGCGTCTGCTCGGCGGGCTTCATCACCACGCAGTTTCCGGCGGCAAGTGCCGGCGCAAGCTTCCAGCAGGCCATGAGGACGGGGAAATTCCACGGGATGATCTGGCCCACCACGCCAAGCGGCTCGTGGTAGTGGTAGGCAATGGTGTCGTGGTCGATCTCCCCGAGGGTTCCTTCCTGCGCGCGGACGCAGGCCGCGAAATAACGGAAGTGATCGATGGCGAGGGGGATATCCGCCGCGGTCGTCTCGCGGATGGGCTTGCCGTTGTCGATGGTTTCAACGGTCGCGAGCAGTTGGAGGTTCTCCTCCATGCGGTCGGCGACCTTGTTGAGCAGCGTCGCGCGCTCTGACGGCGCCGTCTTGCCCCAGGCGTCGCGCGCCTTATGCGCCGCGTCGAGTGCAAGCTCGATATCGGCGGCCTGCGAGCGCGCCACCTGGCACACGGACTTGCCCGTCACTGGGCTGACATTGTCGAAATATTGACCGTCGACGGGGGCGACCCAATCGCCACCGATGAAGTTGTCGTAGCGCGGCCGCAAAGCCACGCGCGAATTCAGGGTCTCGATGACTTCATGCAACATGGAAACCTCCCAACCAGCCAGCTTACTGGTCGCGTTTTCTGGGCGTCTTCTAATCTAGCCTCGCAGACTAAAGGCAGCCTGCTGACCATGAAAATTGTACTTTGGGCGTAAGCGGACCCAATGGGCCCGGGCGCGATAAAGAACCACCCCCAAATGGGGGGCGGTGAGGTGTGGTAAGGCAATGGTGTTCGATTGGTTGGAACTCTAGAGAGCGGAACTCTTCAACGAACGGCCCACGGAAGAGGGATTGTGGGCTCGGCGAAGGAGACTATCGGCGGGATTCCCCGGGTGGTATTCTACCTTTGACCAACATGTTGGCAGTGCCCCCCCAACCGCTGGCGGAAGAAATCGCCGGATTGCGCTGAAAATCAAGAATTGGGGCGGCATCGCGTGGAGGAAGCGTTTGCAAGGCGGGCCTCAAGCGAAGCGTCATGCGTGCGGCGTGCAGACGGCCTGGACGGAGGCAGATAGCGCCGACGTCGCGGTGGCCGAGCTGGCCAGCGTCCTCGACGCTTCGCACATCGGACAACTTCTCGTTTTCTTCTCCCGGCGATACGAGCCGGACGTGTTGGCCGGCGCCTTCGCGAAACACTTCGATGGCGTTCCGCTTGTCGGTTGCAGCACGTCAGGCGAGATCACACCCGGCGGCTATAGCGACGGCACCTTGCTGATCTTCGCCTTTCCGAAAGAAGGCTTCAGTTTCGTCAGCGGGGTCGTTCCCGACGTGCACAACCTCACCGTCGAGCGGGGGACCGAAGCGGTCCGGTCGTTGCGCGCGAAGTTCGATCGACTTGGCAAAAGCGGCGGCAATCGGTTTGCGGTTTCTCTCATCGACGGACTCTCCAGGTGCGAGGAGGTGATCGTCTCGGCCATTGCCTTGGCGCTCGACGGCATTCCGCTCGTTGGCGGGTCCGCCGGCGACGATCTCGTCCTAAAGGGCACAAGCTTGCTTTTGGATGGACGCGTCCATCACGATGCAGCGCTTCTGCTGCTGGTCGCGACCGATTACCCTGTGCATGTCTTCAACCACGATCACTTCGAACCCACCCCCACCAAGCTGGTGGTGACGGCATCCGATGCGGAGAGCCGGACGGTGTATGAGCTCAATGCCGAGCCGGCGGCTCTCGAATATGCAAGCTCGGTCGGCATCGAAGCCTCGTCGCTTGCGCCCATGAGTTTCGCTTCGCATCCGGTCGTCGTGCGCGTTGGTGGAGACTATTACTGCAGATCCATTCAGCGCGTGAACGACGATGGCTCGCTGTCGTTCTTCTGCGCCATCGACGATGGTGTCGTGCTGACAGTGGCGCAACCGCGCGACATGGTTGCCTCAATGGCTTCGGAGCTGAAACGGATCGACGAAGAAGTCGGCGGTGTCGATCTCGTGCTCGGCTTCGAATGCGTGCTGCGCCGGCTCGATGCCGAGAACCGGCAGATTAAGCACACCATTAGCGATCTATACCGCCGCTACAACGTTGCCGGCTTCCACACTTACGGCGAACAGTACAACGCCATGCATCTCAATCAGACCTTCACAGGGGTCGCGATCGGCAGCCGGGAGCGCAGTTGATGTCGATCGAGTGGGATGACCTCAAGCCCGGTGACGGACCTGCGGCGCTCGAGCGGCGCTTGGAGAAGCTTATCAAGATCAACGCGGTTCTGATGGACCGCGTCGAGCGCTCGATGGATCAGCAGGGCAATGCCTTCTCGCTGTTTCAAACGGCGATCGGTCTCGATGCCAAAGTGCGTTCGCGCACCGAGGAGCTGACCTGGGCGCTGCGGCGCCTGGAGCGCTCGAACGAGGCCCTGGTCTTGGCCAAGGACGAGGCGGAGCGCGCCAATCTGAGTAAAACGCGCTTCCTGGCGGCCGCCAGCCACGACCTTTTGCAGCCGCTCAACGCCGCGCGCCTGACGATTTCCGTGCTGTCCGAGATGCAAGAAAGCGAGGATGCGCAGCGTCTTTCCGGGCAGATCGAACAGTCGCTTCAGACGATCGAAGATCTGATCAAGACGCTGCTCGATATCTCCAAGCTCGATGCGGGTGTCGTGACGCCCGACTTGCAGACCTTCCCCTTGGACACGGTGTTATCGGTCCTTGAGGCGAGCTTCGGTCCGCAGGCCGCGGCCAAAGGTCTGAAATTCAAAGTCCGGCGTTGCGGTCTCTTAGTGCGCAGCGATCCGCTCATGCTGCAGCGCGTGTTGCAGAATCTCGTGTCCAACGCCGTGCGCTATACCAAACAGGGTGGCGTCCTGGTTGGCGTGCGAACGCGCGATGCTGAGTGCGTGGTCGATGTCGTGGACACGGGCTGCGGTATCTCCGAAGCCGAGCGCGAAACGATGTTCGAGGAGTTCTATCGCGGTGCGGCGGCGGCCGAGGGCAACCATACGGGCCTCGGGCTCGGGCTCGCCATCGTGCAACGGACGGTCGCGGCGCTCGGCTACCCGCTCGAGGTCAAGTCGGCGCTCGGCAAGGGCTCGACCTTCCGGCTCAAGCTTGAGCATGCGGGTGCCGCCCCCAGCGATAGTCCGGCCTTATGGGCCGGCAGCGTCGACAATACGCGCGGCGCCGTCGTGCTGTTGATCGAGAACGACGAGGTCGCGCTCGACGCCATGCGGCAGGTGCTGGACCGGTGGTCCTGCCAAACTCTATCGGCGCGCAGCTTGGAGGAGCTGACTCCGCAGCTCGCGAAGTTGGAAGGCCCCCCCGACATTATCTTGGTCGACTACCATCTCGACCAAGGCCAGACGGGGCTTGCCGCCCTCAAGTCCTTGCGCGAAACCGTCGGGCCCGACGTTCCCGCCATCGTCATGACGGGCGATCGCGGCCTCGATACTGTCGCCGAGGTCATGACAGCAGGCTGCGAATTGATGCACAAGCCGATCAAGCCCGCCGAGTTGCGTGCGCTGATGGCGCATCTGTTGGGAAATTCCGCCTCGAAGGCTTAGGTCCTGTGGTGCGTGGGCTCACTGCCGAGGATGGTCTCGAAGTCGAGTTGCGCCGTCGCAATCACGGCCTGCGTACGGCTCACGACATTGAGCTTCCGTAGAATCTCCGACACATGCGCCTTCACGGTCGTCTCGCTCACGCCGAGTTCATGAGCGATCTGTTTGTTCAGATGGCCATGACGCAGAAATTGCAGGACGCGCATTTGTGCCGGCGTCAACTCGGCGACGCGGTCGGCGATTGCGTCCGTCTCCGACAGGCTGGGTGGGGCCGTCAGGGCTTGCGCCAACTCGGCCGGCACGAACACCGAGCCGCTCAGCACCTCCGACAACCCATTGGCCAGCGTCGTCTTATCGACGGATTTGGGTACGAAGCCGGCCGCGCCCAGCCGGATCGCCTCGTGCACGATCCTGGGATCGTCTAGGCCTGAGACGATCATGATCGGAATGCGCGGGAAGGACGACCGCAACAGCATCAATCCTTCGAACCCGGCGGTCCCGGGGAGCGAAAGGTCGAGCAGAACAATATCGATGCCCGATTTCTCGCGCAGGGCCTCGCAAGCCGCCTCGATGTTGCCGGCTTCAAAGACGGCCGCATCCGGCAATGCGGACTTGACCGCGCCGTGCAGCGCCTCGCGGAACATGGGGTGGTCGTCGACGATGAGTATCTTGGTCATGCCTGGGGCCCAGTGTTGGGGCGTTTCCCCCGCGGAAAACCGCAAAATCCTCTCAGGCGCAATACATCTATAGTAGTAGGAATTCCGCAGCTAGGGAATGAGAACTGCGGCGCCTTGAAGTCTGCCCTCGCGTAAGGCGGACAGCGCCTCGTTCGCCTCGGACAGCTTCATGGGCACGACCGTCGTCTTCACGGGGACCCGGGGCGCCAGCGCCAGAAACTCCCGCGCGTCGTCGCGGGTGAGATTGGCCACCGAGCGGACCACCCGCTCCTCCCATAGAATGTCGTAGGGGAATTGCGGGATGTCGCTCATATGGATGCCCCCGCACACCACGATGCCGCCCTTGCGTAGTGCCCGCAACGCCGCCGGAAGAAGCGCGCCGACGGGTGCGAAAATAATCGCCGCATCGAGCAGTTCAGGCGGTGCCTCGTCCGAACCGCCTGCCCACACCGCGCCGAGGTCGCGCGCGAAGCGTTGCGCCTCTTCGTCGCCCGGGCTGGTGAAGGCGTAGATTTCGCAGCCTTGATGGCGCGCCACCTGCGCCACGATATGCGCCGCCGCGCCGAAGCCGTAAATGCCGAGCCGCTTGGTTCGCCCCGGCTCGCCCGAGAAGGCCTCTTCCGCCATTTTCAGCGAGCGGTAGCCGATCAGCCCGGCGCAGAGCAGCGGCGCGGCTTCGGCATCCGAATAGCCCTCCGGCAACGCGAAACAGTAGCGCTCGTCCGCCACGGTGTAGGCCGCGTAGCCCCCGTCGATCTGGTACCCGGTGAATAGCGGGTGGTCGCAGAGATTCTCCCGGCCCATCCGGCAATAGGGGCAGGTGCCGTCCGTGTAACCGAGCCATGGCACGCCGACCCGCTCCCCGATGGTGAAGCCCGTCACCTCTGAGCCCACGGCCTCGACACGCCCGACGATCTCATGACCGAGCACGAGAGGCAGCTTCGGGTGGTCGAGCTCGCCGTCGACGATGTGCAAGTCGGTGCGGCAGACGCCGCAGGCGAGCACTTTCAGGAGGATCTGGTGCGGCCCCGGCGACGGCACCGGCAGCTCGCTGGCCTTGAGCGGCGTACCGACCGTCTCAAGCAGCATGGCCTGCATGGTCTCTTGCACCATTGGACCTCTGGTCTAGCACACGGAGGCGCCGCGGCAGCCGCGTTCGACGGGATCTACTTCCTGAGAGCGCCCGTAATCGCGTCTTTGATGTGCTGGCTCGGCCTGCCCAGCCACGAGATCGCTGGCGCGGCGGCCAGCATGCCCCAGGCGTCCCGCCCGCGCGGCGCAAACAGCACAAAGAGCTGGTTGCCCTCGCAGGCATTGGGTTTGCAGGTAAAGCCCAACAGGTAGGTCTCGCCGAAGAGCTCCACGGGGAGGACCGGCGTTGGCGGACCATCCAGGGTCTTGGCGTATTCGTGGATCCAAAACGGCGCTGCCGCGCCCGCCATCATGGTCTTCCAGGCAGAGACATAGGCCGGCTGCTTCAGAAGATTTGCCATCGGTTTGCCCGTGTCTTGCGCACGCGCGGGCGCGGCGGCCAAGAGCAAAGATGTGAGAAGGAATAGAAATCTGACGCGCATACCGACTCCGTCATCAGCTGTGAGGTGCGAATCCTTGCACCTCTGGGAGATGATTGTGACGGGAGTTTTACAAAACACGGGAGGTGACGCCTAGTGGCGGACGAGAGGCCACCCCTGAATGCGCTTGCGCGCAGCCGGCAACGGCGCATCGTCCATTGGGGCATAGGCGGCTGACGGCTTGACCGGGCCCGGTGTACCGAGGTGACGCCCCGGCACGGGAACTGACGCGCTCCACAAAGCCCTGAAGGCATGGATCGCGCGGGTCGCGGCGTCGGTTGCGTCCATCTCGAACAGGGCAAGCGGATTGCGCTTGTCGGCATCCCGGCGCATGGCATCGCCCGCCCAGCACATATCGGCGCCGTAGGTGACTTGCTCATGGGCCTCGAGCAGGCGCGGATCGCGCGCCCAGCGGATAAGGGCCGCAGGGTCCGTCTCCGGGCTCAAGGCGCAGAGTGTGTCGTAAATCTGCTTGAGGTCGTCCTGGGGCTCCAGTCTGACGACGATCGCCTTGGCTCCTACGCTCGCATCCGCCAGCGTGTCTTTCATCAGCGTCAGCGCCTGTGCCGGAACCGAACCGGCCGAGCGCAGGACCAGCGTGCACTCAAGGGCCGGGAGACCCTTGTGGCGCTCGACGAAACGCGCCAGGGCATCAAGATGCCCTTCGAGATCCGCCTGGCGAGACGTCAGAGACCCATCCGAACCGCCCACAACGCGCATTTTGCCCCCTAGGCTTCGTGGAAGTGGCTGCTGGGCGAGAAATCTTACGAAATGTACCGGAGCTCCGCCCTGTCCAGACCGAGAATGGCCCGGAGCAGGTTAAAGAAGGCTTTCGCAGCGTATTTTTTGGAACGCCAAAGGGTATCGGCCGCAATACGGCATCGGGGCAGTCCGTCCAATCTTGGGGATAAGCCAATGATAAAGGGGCAAAATTCGCCGCATAAAACGGATGCGCCGACGCTTCTAGCGGCCCATCCATCCTCATTGAAGCGGACAAAATGTGACGGGCCTGGGACCTCGATATGGAACAGTTTCGGGTGCTTCGCGTTGTGCTTTCGGGTCCGGCGCGGTGCGCACCCTACCCCCAAACCCCGCCCGCGCTGGCTCCCGATTCTCTCCAAAGCCCGGCCCTCGCGCCGGGCTTTTTCTTGCCGTGCTCAAGTATCAGAACAGCCAGGTGAAGCGTCCTTTGATGCCGTTGTCGGGGCCGCTCCAATGGGCCCATTCATTGGCCATTTTGCGTTGCAACAGCTTCCTCACTACATTCCCTGGCATGATGACAGAGACATTGACTAAAGACTGCATTCTCGCAGCGCTGAAAGACGTGAAAGGCCCGGATGATCTTGAGGACGATATCGTCTCCCTCGGCCTCGTTTCCGAGGTGGTGATCCATAAGGGCAAGGTCTACTTCGCCATTTCCATCGATCCAGCCCGCGCGGGCGAGCTGGAGGGCTTGCGCCAGGCGGCCGAGACGGTGGTGAAGGACCTGCCGGGCGTGGAGGGTGTCACCGTGACGCTCACCGCCGACCGGGAGCCGGGCTCGGGAAGCGTCAGCGCTGTCGCCAGCAATGGCGGCGCGCGGCAAGCACCACCGCCGCAATCATCGCCGGCCCAAGCATCGCCGCCCCAAGCACCGCAAGGCCCGGGCGCCACCGCGCCGGGCGCGGCACGCGATGCGCGCCATCGCCCTGGCGGCGTGCCGGGCGTGAAGCACATCATCGCAGTGGCGTCGGGCAAAGGCGGCGTCGGCAAATCGACCACGGCGGTCAATCTTGCGCTGGCGCTGAAAGACCGGGGGCTCGAGGTCGGCGTGCTCGACGCCGACATCTATGGCCCGTCCATGCCGCGGCTCCTTGGCATTCAAGGTCAGCCGCAGCAACTCGCCGGCAACAAGCTCGACCCCATGCGTGCCTATGGACTGAAGATCATGTCCATGGGCTTTCTCGTCGACGAGGACACGCCGATGATCTGGCGCGGGCCCATGGTCATGTCGGCCTTATCGCAAATGCTGAAGGACGTGGCTTGGGGCGAGCTCGACCTGCTCGTAGTCGACATGCCGCCCGGCACTGGCGATGCGCAGCTCACCATGGCGCAGCAAGTGCCGCTGGCCGGTGCGGTCATTGTCTCCACGCCCCAGGACCTCGCGCTGATCGACGCGCGTAAAGGTCTGAACATGTTCACGAAGGTCAACGTGCCGGTGCTCGGCATTGTGGAGAACATGTCGACCTTCCTCTGCCCTCATTGCGGTGAGCGCTCCGACATTTTCGGTCACGGTGGCGCGCGGGAGGAGGCGAACAAGCTCGGCGTGCCGTTCTTAGGGGAAGTGCCGCTCACCATGGCGGTGCGCGAGACGTCGGATGCGGGCAAGCCCGTGGTGGCGACTGATCCGGACGGCGAACCCGCCAAGGCCTATTGCGGCATCGCCGCGAAGGCGTGGGCCGAGCTTGAGCGCCACAAAGACGCCGATCGCCCGGCGCCGAAAATTGTCATGGAAAACTAGAGGCTTGCCGGGAGCCGGGCGACTCAGATAACTCGGATTGGAGCGGACGTTACGCGTTGCGCGGGGGAACGTGAGCGGCGGAGTCCTTCAGTGCTCCACGACGAGAAACCAAGTCTTTCGATGTGCGCCTTCGGTGCTGGCGCGGCCCATGCCGCGCTGCTGGCGCTCGCGCTACCGATCATGATCACGCTGCCCGCGCCGGCCGACAAAGCCCAAGGCACTGTCGCCGTCCAGGTCGTGGTGCGGAGCACACCACCGCCGACGTTAGAGACGGCAATGGCCGAGACGGCGGCGCTGCCGCTGCCGGAATATATCGGCGAGGGCGACATCGACGAGGACGCCCTGCCGGCCTCCGTCCTCGATGCTGTCCTCGGTGCCTCGCCGGGTTCCGACCTTGACGCTATGCCGGCCTCCGCCGTTGGGGAGATCACTGGCTCGCTGTCGCAAGCGTTTGCATCACCCGATGTGCTGCAAACGCAAGCCGCGCTTTTGGAGGTCATCGCCACCGCGCCGCCGCCTCGGACTGTCGAGCCCGCCGCGCTGCCGCTCGTGGAAAGCGTGCCCGCGCCCGATGCGGACGGCGGCATCGACGGTGAGGCGATTGCCAGCATCGAGTCCAAAGAGGTCATCTGGTCCCAAGAGGTGCCGGAAGCGTCCCCTGCGATCGTGCCGGTCCCGTTGCGCAAACCCTCGGCCGCCACGGTCGTCGCGCCCGCACCGCCCGTCGCGCGCAAGCCGGTCCGAAAGGCGCGGGTCAAGCCGCGCTCGCGCGGTAACGCACAAAAGCGCACTGCACCGGTGCAGGCGAAGTCCCCCAACAAGGGTTTTCTCGGCGGCAGACAGGCCGCCCCGATGGCGGAATATCCGTTAGCGAACCGCTGAAAATCGAGATCTAGAAAGCGACGTGAAGCTATGCCGCGCTTGGGCGCCTGCGGCGGCGGGCGCGAATGGGGGTGACCTTGCCGTCCGCACTCTGTTCCAGCTTGGCGTAAGGTTGCGCCGCCTCGGGACGGCCATACAAGAAGCCCTGGACTTCACCGCAGCCGAACTCGCTCAAGATCTTGGCCTGTTCGGGCGTTTCCACGCCTTCAGCCGTGATGGTCACATTGAGGGATTTGCCCAGGGCAATGATCGTCCGGACGATCGCGCGCATCGCCGGGTCGCGCGCCATATTGCGGATGAACTGACGGTCGATCTTGATCTTGGAGAACGGGAAGCGGGCAAGATAGCTCAGGCTCGAATAGCCGGTCCCGAAATCGTCCATGGCGATCTTCACACCGATCTTGCGCAGGCGGTTCAGCTTGCCCAGGACTTCCTCGGTGTCGTTGATCAGGAGGTTCTCTGTGATCTCCAGTTCGAGGCGCTCGGCCGGCAGCCCCGTCTCGTGCAGAATGTCGGCGACCGTCTCGGCGATGTCGCGGTCGCGGAACTGCGCCGGCGACAGGTTCACGGCGACGGTCAGATGCTCCGGCCAGCTCACAGCGTCACAGCACGCGCGGCGCAGCACCCACGCGCCGATCGGCACAATCAGTCCCGTCTCCTCGGCAACCGAAATAAAGTGCTCCGGTGCGATCTTGCCGTGCAGCGGATGGTGCCAACGGATCAAAGCCTCCGAGCCGCATTGCTCTTCCGTCGCCAGGTCGAATTGCGGCGGATAGGCCACCTCGAACTCCTCGCGGCCGAGGGCCAGGCGAAGCTCGTGTTCCACGGTGCGCCGGCGCTGGAGCGCCTTGTCCATGCTCTCCTCGAAGAAGCACATGCGCTGGCCACCGTCGCCCTTGGCGCGGGACAAGGCGATCGTCGCATGGCGTAGCAGGGCAGAAGCCGTGTCGCCGTCTGCCGGTGCAAGCGCGATGCCGACGCTGGTGGTGATGAGGATTTCCTTGTCGGCGATACGGAAAGGCAGCTGCAAGGCCGCGACCAACCGGTTCATGAAGGCCATGACGTCGCCGAGATTGGAGACGTCGACCAGCGCGATCGCGAACTCGTCGGCGCCGAGACGTGCGATGATGTCGCGGTCTCGCAAGGTCTCATTGATGCGCACGCCGATTTCGCGCAGCACCTGGTCGCCGCCGCCATGCTCGGTCGAGTCATTGATCTCTTTGAACTTGTCGATGTCCAGGCAGATGACCGCGATGTGCGTGTCATCCTGCTTCATGCGGGCCGTGGCGTCGCCAAGCCTCTCGGCGAAGGCGCGGCGATTGGCGAGGCCCGTCAGCGCGTCGTGGTTCTGGAGATAGTGCACCTGCTCTTCGGCCTGCCGCCGCTCGCGGCTGCGCATCCATGCAAAGGCCGCGGGCATGGTGACGCCGACGCCGAGCAGGGTGAGAGTCACAAGAGCAATGACGCTGAAGTAGCTTGAAAGCACGCTCGCCTGGTCGCTTTGATCCAGATAGACGATGAGCGTGCCGCGTTCATTTGCGGCGAAGTTGATGGGCACGCGCAACACCGCGAAGTTCGAAGGATCATTGTTGCCCGCGCCCGACTGCAGGCTGACGACGCTGGCTTGCTGGGTGGCGTTGTTCGTCACGTTCAAAGGCGGACCGTCGAGACGAAGATTGGCTTGGCCGCTGGTGAAGAGAAGCCGTCCCTTCGCGTTGTAGACTTCATATCGCAGCACGCGCGGGGCGTAGCCGGAGGCGTGGAAGATCTCGCCAAGCTGCGGGGCCGCGCCCGGAACGTTCAGCGCATTGTGCACGACCTGCGGGTCTCGAAGCATTTGCGTATGGATTCGGTCCTGGGCCACGAGCAGTAAGCGGATGGATTTGCTCGCCGCGTACCCGGCTAAGAAAGCGGGATGCGTGCCAAAAGCGCGGAAAGCCTGGGGAATTTGCTGGCCGGAAGGATTTCTTAACCGTAGTTGGACTTAGCCGCCCGTGGCTGACATATGCCGGGAAATGGCCGGTCTGGCGTCCCGGTCGATGATGAAATCATGGCCTTTGGGCTTGCGCGCCATCGCCTCGTCAATCGCGGCGTGGAGCGGCGCGCCGGACGTGCTGGCCCGTAATGGCGCCCTTAGGTCCGCGGCGTCGTCCTGCCCCAGGCACATATAGAGAGTGCCCGTGCAGGTCACGCGAACCCGATTGCAGGATTCGCAGAAATTATGGGTCATGGGCGTGATGAGCCCGAGCCGGCCGCCGGTCTCCGCGACTTGCATGTAGCGCGCCGGACCGCCAGAGCGGTGGGGGATGTCGGTGAGCGTGAGATGTTGAGACAGCCGTGAGTGCACCAAGGACAATGGCAGATATTGGTCGGTGCGATCGGTGTCGATCTCGCCCAAGGGCATGGTCTCGATCAGCGTGAGGTCGAAGCCCCGGCCATGCGCCCAGCGCAGGAGATCTTCGAGCTCGTCCTCATTCATGTCGCGCAGCGCCACCGTGTTGATCTTGATCTTGAGCCCGGCGCGGTCCGCCGCATCGATGCCGCGCATGACCTGATCGAAATCACCCCAGCGTGTGAGCACGCGGAACTTCGCCGCATCCAGCGTGTCCAGCGAGACGTTGATGCGCTTGATGCCGAGATCCGCCAGTGCGTCCGCGAACCGGTAGAGCTGGCTGCCATTCGTGGTGAGGGTGAGTTCCTCGAGACCGTCGCCGAGATGGCGTGACAGCGCCTCGATCAGCCACAAAATGTTCCGCCGCACCAGGGGTTCGCCGCCGGTGAGCCGCACCTTCCGCACCCCGCGCGCGATGAATGCGCTGGCCAGCCGGTCGATTTCCTCCAGCGCCAGGAGCTCTTTTCGCGGCACGAAGGTCATGTCCTCCGCCATGCAATAGGTGCAGCGGAAGTCGCAGCGGTCCGTCACCGACACCCGAAGATAGGTGATGGCGCGGCCGAACCGGTCGATCAGGGGCGGGGCAAGCTCATCTTCAAGTTCACTCATCTACGCGCCGTCGTCCTCACCCGGTGTTTTCTGATCCTTGCGGCTATAGACCTTGGCGCCTTTGACCACGCGGGGGCGATAGCGCGGGTCGGCCAGCGCCTTGGCTGGCGCGTTCCGGCTTTTGACCGTGCGTTTCTGTTTCATCGCTCCGGCCCGCGTCTTGGTGGTGCGGCCTTTGCCTTGTGAAGTGACCGCCATGACTCTCTGAATATAATGGGGTTTCGTCTCTAGTATAGATGTGTAGCCTCTTCCATATCATGGGATGGCGCAGAGAAGGAGGCCAAGCGATGGACGAGCAACAGTTCAACATGTCACTGCGGCGGTTCCTGAAGGAGGTCGGCGTGACCTCTCAGCAGGCGATCGAGCGGGTTGTGCGCGAGGGAGACCTCGGCGGCAAGCTCAAGGTGAGAATGGTGCTCACCGCCAAAGGCACGTCCCTCGATCACGTGGTCGAAGGCGAGATCGACCTTGGCTGAGAGGGCCAAATGACGGCCTGGCCCACGGAGCTCAAGCTCGACAAGGACAAGCGCACCCTCATCGTGAGCTTCGACGACGGAGCAAGCTACGACCTGCCCGCGGAAGTCCTGCGCGTGCTGAGCCCAAGCGCCGAGGTGCAAGGCCACAGCCCGGAACAACGGATCACGGTGCCGGGCAAGAAGAATGTGCGCATCTCGCGTCTCGAGCCTGTGGGCAATTACGCCGTGCGCATCGTCTTCGACGATGGTCACGACACCGGGCTTTACGTTTGGGAGTACTTGCGCGATCTCGGCGAGAACCAGGAGCCGCGCTTCCGCAGCTATCTGGAGGAACTCGCCGAAAAGGGGCTGACCCGCTAAGAGCCTTGCGCGTTAGTTGCCCGATTTCTCCTTGCCGAGAAGCGCGCGCTTACGCGCCACGCCCCAACGGTAGCCGGACAACGTGCCGTCGGCGCCCACGACGCGGTGGCAGGGTATCGCCACGGCGATCTTGTTCGCCGCGCAAGCGCCGGCAACCGCGCGGGCGGCCTCCGGCGCACCGATGCTTGCAGCGATCTCCGCGTAGCTTGCCGTCGTGCCTGGCGGAATACGCCTCAGCGCCTCCCACACGCGTAGCTGGAACGCCGTCCCCTTGATGTCGAGTGGCAGGTCGATTTGTGCGCTTGGGCCCTCGACGGTAGCGATGACCCTGGCGGTGAGCGCGGCGAAGCCTGCATCGCCTTCGGCAAGCGCGGCGCGCGGGAAACGCTCGTGCAGTTCCACAACGAGGTCTTGGGGCGCATCGCCCAGAAATATCGCGCACACGCCCTTGTCCGTCGCGGCAACGAGTATCGCGCCCAGCGAACAGGTCCCGGTGGCGTAGCGGATCTCGGTGCCGTCGCCACCGTCGCGATACGTTCTGGGACTCATGCCGAGAGCCTCCGTTGCCGTGGCATAGAAGCGGCCGGATGAATTGAAGCCCGCATCGTACAGCGCCTCCGTCACTGTCGTGGCTTGGGGCAGGCCCTCGCGCACGCGCTTGTTGCGCAGCGCCGAGGCGTAGGCTTTTGGAGTCACGCCTAGCGCTGCTTTGAAAAGGCGGTGGAAGTGATAGGGGCTGAGGCCGGCCGCGGCCGCGAGCGCGGCAAGCGGCGGGGGCGTGTCGGCCGCCTCGATCATCCGGCAGGCTTGTGCGATTCGGGCACTATGCTGGGCGGCCAGTGAAGGTTGACCCGGACGGCAGCGCTTACATGCCCGGAAGCCCGCGGCCTCGGCCTTCTCCACCGTGTCGTGAAACCGCACATGCGCCCGTTTCGGCCGTTTCGCGGGGCAGGAGGGCCGGCAATAGATGCCTGTCGTGTCGACCGAGTAATAGAAGTGCCCATCGCACCTGGCATCGCGGCCGAGCACGGCCTCCCAGCAGGCCTCGTCGGAGAGGCGGCCGGCAGGTTCGAGCCGTTGCGGCGCAGGCGCAGACATGGGTGCGGCAGACATGGGTCCAGTGTCCTTCGGTCCAGTGTCCTTCGAGGTCAGTCGCTGTCCAGACTATGGCGGCTTCTGGTGAGCGCCGCACCCCGATCCTTGCTTTCAAACGATGGATGATAGCGCGGCGGTCTTGGTATTGCCCATTCGGCGCCCCACATCTCGTGAAGGGCTGGCAGGATAGATGACGATCGGACTGCGCTGTCATCACTGTGTCGTACAACCGGCGGCGACATGTCTAAAAAACGTGATATTCGAGGGGCAATCATAGGCGCCCCCAATCCGGGGCGATTCGTTGGGGCTCGTAGGTCAAGCCATTGAGCAACCAAGTAGAACATAGCGCTCGGCCCATCGCATCCGGCCTTCTGTGGCGCGCGAGCCAGGCTCTTCGGCGGGGCACGCGGGAGCTCGCCACGCGCCTGTGGGCGGCTCTATGGCAGATCGTGATCGTGGCCGTGATCATGGCTTCGCTCGTGACTCTCGGCGACCTGTCTGTGGAAATTGCACTCGCGGCTTTCGCCAGTTTCGTCGGCGCCGTGGCCCTGCTTCCGCGCCAGGATGTGGACTCGGCACTCGATCGGCAGTTCCCGCCGTCTCCGTCACTGACCCGCTTGAACTCGCCCATGCATGTCATGTCCGAGGCGCTGCCCGATCCCGTCATCCTGCTCGATCGCGCGGGCCAGGTGCTGTCCTGCAATGCGCCCGCGCGGGGACTGTTCACCTCTTTGCGCGAAGGAATCCACATCTCCTCCGTCATCCGCACGCCCGAGTTTCTCGACGCTGTCAGTGCCGCGCCGCGCGTGGGCGAAGCGGTGACCGTCATCTATGCGCAGCGTGTTCCGGTAGGCCGCCGCATGGCGGTAACCGTGGCGCCGCTGGCCCGCGGCTCGGAGAGCGACGGCAGTATCCTCGTGCTCCTGCGCGATCTCACGGAAGTGGAGCGCATCAATCAGATGCGGGCAGATTTTATCGCCAATGCGAGCCATGAGCTGCGGACTCCCCTCGCATCGCTCAGGGGCTTTATCGAGACCTTGCAGGGCACGGCTAAACAAGATCCCGGCGCCCGCGAGCGCTTCCTGCCGATCATGGCTGAGCAGGCCTCGCGCATGACCCGCCTGATCGACACGCTGCTATCTCTCAGCCGCGTGGAGATGAATGCCCACCTTCCGCCGAGCGATCGGATCGATCTCAACGACGTCCTGGGACACGCCAGGGATACGCTCGAGCCGATTGCCGCCGACAGCGGCATGGAACTGGATGTCCAGCGCTTCCGCCAGCCGGCCATCGTCCGCGGCGACCGCGACGAACTCTTACAGGTGCTGCAAAATCTCGTGCAGAACGCCTTCAAATACGGCAGTCCCGGCGGTCACGTCCGGATCGAGGCCAAACACATTCCCACGCTCGGGCGTCAGGTCGCGGGCCGCTTTGTCATCTCCGTGGTGGACGACGGGCCGGGCATCCCGGCCGAGCATTTGCCGCGGCTTACGGAGCGCTTTTACCGGGTGGACGTGGAGTCCAGTCGCGAAAAGGGTGGCACGGGCCTGGGTCTGGCCATCGTCAAGCACATCTTGAACCGCCATCACGGCGAGCTGGCGATCGCCTCCGATCCGGGCAACGGTTCCTCCTTCACGATTATGCTCAACGAGTCGCGCGTTAACGAAGCGCGCGCGAGCTGACGGCCGTTCGCGTTTTCCACAGCGGACTCTCTCCAAAAATCAACAAAATCAGTGATTTAGACTGTCATAAAGCCGAATCATCGCTGTCATAAAACAATTAACACTGGGGACTAGCGTGCCGCAGAGCTGGCGGCGTAGCTCGCGCTAGCGGAGGCTCAAATCGCTCAAATCCATGACAAGGAGAGCACAGTGAACAGGATTGCTATTGCAGCGTCGACGCTTGCCGTCGCCGCTCTATGTACGGGCGGCCCGGCGCTTGCCCGTGACCAGATCAAGATCGTCGGATCCTCGACGGTTTTTCCCTACACCCAAGCTGTTGCCGAGGAATTCGGTAAGAAGTCCGGCAAGAAATCGCCGGTGGTCGAATCAACCGGTACCGGCGGCGGCATGAAGATTTTCTGCCAAGGCATCGGCGAGGATAAGCCGGACATCACGGGTGCATCCCGCGCCATGAAGAAGTCCGAGTATGAGCTGTGTGCCAAGAACGGTGTCGACGACATCACCGAGGTGCTCATCGGCTATGACGGTCTTTCCATTGCCCAGTCCAACAAGGGCGGGCCGATGGATCTCAGCAAGGAGCAGATCTTCCTCGCTCTGTCCTCGGAGGTTCCGGACGGCGACAAGCTCGTCCCCAACCCCAACAAAAAGTGGAGCGACATCGACAAGTCCCTCCCGGACGTGGCGATCACCGCCTACGGCCCGCCGCCGACCTCAGGTACGCGCGATGCATTCGTCGAGCTTGGCATGCATGAGGGCTGCAAGGGTCTTGACTACTTCAAGAAGCAGAAGGGCGAGCTCGACAAGAAGGCTTTCAAGTCTTTGGTCAAAGAGAAGTGCACCCCCATGCGTCAGGACGGCCCCTTCATCGAGGCCGGCGAGAACGACAACCTGATCGTGCAGCGGCTTGAAGCCGATCCGAATGCCGTTGGCATCTTCGGCTACTCGTTCCTCTACGAGAACCAGGACAAGCTCAACGGCGTGAAGGTTGGTGGCGCCAAGCCCGGCTTCGATACCATCGCCGACGGCAGCTATGGCCTGTCCCGTCCGCTCTTCATCTACATCAAGAACCCGCATCGTAAGGTCATCTCGGGCATGAACGAGTTCGTTACCGAGTATGTCAGCGACGAGGCCATGGGTCCTGACGGCTATCTCAACGAGCGCGGCTTGGTCGTGCTTCCGGACGATAAGCTGAAGCAGATGCAGGACGCCGCGAAGGACGGAACGAAGATGGCTGCACCGACCTCGTAAGGGGCCGGGTGGTTCATCTCTTCGCATGACGCAATCGAAGAGCGTGGCCGTTGGCGACTGAACGGCCACGCCTACCGATCTTGGGCAACAACGTATTTTTCTCGGATAGGCCTCCACTAAGGGAGGTGCGTCCGTTGGGGAGCGGCAGGCGACAATGATTGGGTATGTTCTTCTCGTGCTCCTCGTGCTGGCGGTCGTCAGCTATTTCCTTGGCCGGCGCCGGGCCGTTTCCGCGGTCGAGGGCCGCGAACAGGACCTCCATTCCCGGCCGAGCTATCACGGCGCCTTCGTCGCCGCTTGGGTAGGCCTCCCATCCATTCTTTTTGTTCTTGTTTGGCTCCTGTTCCAGGGGAGCGTTATCGACAACCTGCTGTTGGCGAGCCTGCCAGCGGGGACGACCGATGGCCTGACAGCGGGGCAGACCAGCCTGCTGTTAAGCGAGATCAAGTCGGTTGCCGCCGGCAATATTTTCGGCGAGCCATCGGCGACCGTCTTAGAGGCGGCAGAGCGTTACAATCGCTGGCAGACCATCGCCCGCTGGAGCATGTTCGCCGCTGCCGTCAGCATTGCCCTGATGGGGCTGGCGCTCGCGGGCGGGCGCATCAGCCGTGACTTCCGGGCCCGCCATGGCGCCGAGCGCATCATGAGCGGCCTTATGATCGCGTGCTCGCTCATCGCGATGCTGACAACGCTCGGCATTGTGCTGTCGCTTTTGATCGAGGCCTTGCGCTTCTTCGATCGGGTCAGCCCGATCGAGTTCTTCTTCGGCCTCAACTGGGAACCGCAAATTCCGATCCGCGAAGGCCAGGTCACGGCGGGCGGCGCATTCGGCGCCATCCCGGTCTTCGCCGGCACGCTGCTCATCGCGCTGATCGCCATGCTGGTGGCGACGCCGATCGGGCTCTACTCGGCCACCTACCTGACCGAGTACGCCCATCCCAGGATCCGTGCCGTGATCAAGCCGATCCTTGAACTACTGGCCGGCATTCCGACCGTGGTCTACGGCTTCTTCGCCGTTCTGACCGTCGCGCCGGCCATGCGCCAGTTCGGCGAGATGATTGGGATGCCGATCGCTCCCAACAGTGCCCTCGCTGCCGGGGCGGTGATGGGCATCATGATTATTCCCTTCATTTCGTCGCTGTCCGACGATGCGATCGCCGCGGTGCCGCGGGCCATGCGCGACGGCTCCTACGCCATGGGGGCGACCAAAGGTGAGACCATCACCAAGGTGCTCTTGCCTGCGGCGTTGCCCGGCATCATGGGCGGCGTTCTTTTGGCCGTCAGCCGCGCCATCGGCGAGACGATGATCGTGGTGATGGCCGCTGGCATCATTGCGACCCTCACGGCCAACCCGCTCAAGCCGGTCACCACCGTGACGGTGCAGATCGTGACGCTTCTGATCGGCGATACCGAGTTCGACAATCCGAAGACTCTTGCAGCCTTTGCCCTTGGCCTCGTGCTGTTCCTGGTCACGTTGGCGCTCAACGTCCTGGCCCTGCACATCGTCCGCAAATATCGAGAACAATATGAGTGACGCACAGGTTCTAACTCCCGCTGGGACGATCGACTGGAACTCGGACAAGGCCCGGCGGCGCGTTCGCAGGCGCTACGCGGCCGACAGGCGCCTCCAGGCATACGGCATCATTGCCATCGCCCTGGCCGTTGGCCTTCTCAGCGTACTCGTTGCCTCGCTGGTCAGGACGGGTTTTCCGGCCTTCCTGCAAACGAAGGTCGACCTGCCGATCTATGTTGATGCAAGCAAGGTCGATGCAGAGGATCCGGCCAGCGGCAATTACCGCGGGTTGATCAAAGCGGCGCTCAACAAGGCCATTCCCGACGTTCCCAAGGATCAGCAGCGCAGTGTCCGCAAGATCCTGACCTCGCACGCGGCCTATATCTTGCGGGACTATGTCGTCGATCACCCCGACTCGATCGGCAAGACCATCACCTTGCCCATCGCGCTCTCCGATCCCTTCGATCAGCTCTACAAAGGCGTCATCCCGAAGCATATGGACGCTCTGAACTGGGTCCAAGAAGAGTGGTTTGAGCGACTTCAGAACCGGAACGTGGTCGTCGAGCACGACGGGCGGACCAGCCTCAAGCTCGACGTCTACGTCGATCCGGCCGCGGTCGAGGACGGAGACTACGTCGACTTGGCGCGAAACAGCCTGCAGGCCTACTTCCCGCGCGTGCGGGATTCTTCGCTGTTCGAAATGTTGGCGCCGGACGCGCCTGCGGCCATCGAGAAAACCGTCGCCGAGGACCCGGCCATTGTCGGTAAGACCGTCCAGATCTACTTCCCCGTGTCTGAGCACTACGCCACGCTGGCTGCAGGCGAAGAGCCGACGATTCTCAATCCGCGTTTCAACGAAGCTCAGCTCGCCGCGTACTACGTTTTTGTCGACAAAGGGATGTTGCGCACGCCATTCAACTGGGAGCTCTTCTTCAACGCGGACAGCCGCTTCCCGGAGCGCGCGGGTCTCGCCGGGGCGATCACCGGTTCGTTTTACGCGCTCCTCGTCTGTTTCATGCTGAGCTTCCCCATCGGCATCGCCGCGGCGGTCTACTTGGAAGAGTTCGCGCCGAAGAACCGCCTCACCGACCTCATCGAGGTCAACATCAACAATTTGGCGGCCGTGCCGTCGGTGGTGTTTGGTCTTCTCGGTCTTGCAGTGTTCCTGGGCTTCTTCGGCCTGCCGCGTTCGGCCCCGCTCGTCGGCGGTATGGTGCTCAGCCTCATGACCTTGCCGACCATCATCATCACCACGCGCGCCGCGCTGAAGGCGGTGCCGCCGTCCATCCGCGAGGCGGCGCTGGGTGTCGGCGCCTCCAAGCATCAGGTCATGCTGCATCACGTGTTGCCCTTGGCGTTGCCAGGCATTCTGACCGGCACCATCATCGGCATGGCCCAAGCACTGGGCGAGACGGCGCCGCTGCTCTTGATCGGCATGAATGCGTTCATTCCGAGTGTCGAGAATATGGGACTTCTCGAGCCAGCGACCTCGCTGCCGACCCAGATCTTCAGCTGGGCCGACAGTCCCGAGCGTGGCTTTGTCTCGCGCACTTCGGCGGCGATCCTGGTGCTGCTCGGCTTCCTGGTGATCATGAATCTTGTTGCGATCACGCTGAGACAGATGTTCCAAAGAAAGTGGTAGAAGAGGACATAGTTTTGGAGGCGAAGGTGGAAGAGCGACCATCCATCCAGGTCGAGGCGCCTGCAGTGCCGGAAAAGACAGGAGGCGAAGCGCCTGCTGAGCAGGGCGACCCGAAGATGAAGGCGGCCGACGTCAACCTTTGGTATGGCGAGAAGCAGGCCTTGTTCGACGTGAACCTCGAAATGTTCGACAAGTCGGTCACGGCGCTGATCGGCCCGTCCGGCTGCGGCAAGTCCACGTTCCTGCGCTGTCTCGATCGCATGAACGACGTGATCGATATTTGCCGCGTCCAAGGCGACATCCGGCTCGACGGTGAGGACATCTACGCCCCCCGCGTCGATCCGGTGCAGCTCCGGGCCCGCGTCGGCATGGTCTTCCAAAAGCCGAACCCCTTCCCCAAATCCATTTTCGAGAACGTTGCATACGGTCCCCGGATTCACGGGACGTGCAGGACGAAGGCCGAGTTCGAAGAGGTCGTGGAGGGCAGCCTGACGAGGGCTGGGCTCTGGGAAGAGGTGAAGGATCGTCTAGACGAGCCCGGCACCGGCCTTTCCGGCGGCCAGCAGCAGCGGCTGTGTATCGCCCGCGCCATCTCGGTGAACCCCGAGGTTCTGCTCATGGACGAGCCGTGCTCGGCCCTTGACCCGATCGCCACGGCCAAGATCGAGACATTGATGGACGAACTCAAAGAGAACCTTTGCATCGTCATCGTGACCCACTCGATGCAGCAAGCGGCGCGCGTCTCCCAGCGCACGGCTTTCTTCCATCTCGGCAAGCTCGTCGAGGTCGATCAGACGTCCAAGATATTCACCAATCCGGCTGACCAGCGGACGCAAGATTACGTCACGGGCCGTTTCGGCTGATACCGGCTCTTCAGGAGTTTCCTCAATGGAACAGCAGCACGAACACATCGTCAGGTCTTACGAGGAGGAGCTTGCGCTTCTCAACAACAAGATCGCCAAGATGGGTGGGCTTGCCGAGCAAGTGCTCGGGCAGTCCTTCGAGGCGCTGGAGCGCCGCGACCCAGATCTTGCGGCCGCGACGATCAACGAGGACGAGGCCATCGATGATCTTCAACGCGAGATCGAAGAGCAGGCGGTGGTGATGATCGCCCGCCGCCAGCCCATGGCCTACGACCTTCGTCAGATCATGGCGGCGTTGCGCATCTCCACCGATCTGGAGCGCATCGGCGATCTCGGCAAGAACATCGCCAAGCGTGCGGTTGCCGTGGTGACCGAGCAGCAGCCCAAGCAACTCATGCTGGGCCTGAAGCATATGGGCGAGCTTTCCCTGAGCCAGCTCAAGGAAGTGCTCGATGCGTTCATCGAGCGCGACGCTGAGCGTGCATTGAATGTTTGGTACAAGGACGAAGAGATCGACGCCATGTACAACTCGCTGTTCCGCGAGTTGCTGACCTACATGATGGAGGACCCGCGCAATATCGGGCTCTGCACCCATCTGTTGTTCGGTGCCAAGAACATCGAGCGCGTGGGCGATCATGCCACCAACATCGCTGAGACGGTCTATTACCTGGTGCACGGCCGGGCCATCACCGATCAGCGCCCCAAAGGCGACACCACGAGCTCAACGCCAGTGAAGCTCACGCGGAACGTCGTCTAACTGATACCGGTCGAGCCGATGCTACAAACGAATGAAGTGAGCGGCGGAGGAGCGAAGGTCCTGGTTGTCGAGGACGAGGAGCCACTGGCCCTTCTCCTGCGCTACAACCTGGAAGCGGAAGGCTATGCAGTCGATGTCGTCCATCGTGGCGACGAGGCAGAGATTGCCATTGCCGAGAGCTCGCCCGATCTCGTTGTTTTGGATTGGATGCTGCCGGGCATCTCCGGGCTGGAGCTTTGCCGCCGTTTGCGCACGGGCAAGGAATCCCGGACCATCCCCATCATCCTGCTGACCGCCCGCAGCGAGGAAACCGATCGCATTCGCGGCCTGACCACCGGGGCCGATGACTATGTGGTCAAGCCGTTCTCGCTGCCTGAACTCATGGCGCGCGTCCGGGCCATCCTGCGGCGGACCAATCCGGAGCGCATTGCCTCGGTGCTGTCCGTTGGCGATATCGAGCTCGATCGGGACTCCCACCGCGTGACCCGCAACGGACGCCAGGTGCATCTCGGACCGACGGAGTTCCGCCTTCTGGAGTTTCTCATGCAGAGCCCCGGCCGCGTGTTCAGCCGCGCGCAGCTCTTGGACGGCGTGTGGGGGCGGAATGTCTACGTGGACGAGCGGACGGTCGATGTGCATATCGGCCGTTTACGCAAGGCCATGATGCGCGGGAGCGAGCCCGATCCGGTTCGTACCGTTCGGGGCGCGGGCTACGCCTTCTCCGATAAGCTCGAAGAGACTGCTTAGAAAAGTTTCCGCCCGCTGAAATGAAAAAGGCGCCGGATCCTCCGGCGCCTTTATTCGTGTTCCTGTCAGCCGATCCTTAGCCGCCTGCTTGCCGCCGCCGCCGTGCTTGCGCCGGTTGATACGCCATGCGCGCATGGTGATCGCAATATGGCGTGGGGCCGTCCTTCTTGCGTCCGCAGAAGTGGAAGTCTTCCTCGGTCGGATCGCCGATCGGCCAGTGGCACATCGACTCCTTGAGCGTAAGGATACTGGCCCGCTCATGCAGCGGGATCACAAGCTCCGCTACCGGGGCCGGCACTGGTTCGTACTCCGCCTCGAAGGTCGGCTTCAGCGCGACATTGCCCCGCGTTCCGAACGTCAGTCCCGGTCCGCGATTTGGTCGCGGTGCGTGGCTGCGCCGTGGCCGTGGCGCGCTCGATCGCGAACTCGTTGCGCGTCCCGAAAGCCCAAGCCGATGAACCTTGCCGATGACCGCATTGCGGGTCACGCCGCCTAAGCGACCCGCGATTTGGCTCGCGCTCAGTCCGTCCGCCCAGAGTTTCTTCAGCAGTTCCACCCTATCGTCAGTCCAAGCCATGATTGGCCTCCTCGTCTGGACTCAGATTCCACCCGTCCCGTGAGACGGCTTTTGTTTTCGAATTACTCGGAAATACTGGCGAGAATGACCGCTCGGGCACCGCAGCACCCACGACATCTAGTAGCCGAGCGATTATTACCCTACTAAACCCGGTGGACTCCGACAAGCGTCCGCCACGCTTGGGTGCCCCGTTTTCCACCGGAACAAGCGGATTTTGCCACTTCCGCCTTGAGAACACAAACCTGCGGGGCGTTTGAGACGTGGAGAAACCTTGGAAAAGCGGTTGTTAGTGTCGATTGACAGGCAAGTTCGCGACACCTAACACTTTGACTTCGCTTGCTGCCGCCCTTGGGCGGCAATTTTGTTTCAGGGATACGCAACTTTCATGTCGGCCCTCCTTCCGACCTATGCCCGCAGCGGATTGTCCTTCGCGCGGGGCGAAGGTGCCTTTCTCTTTACCGAGACGGGTGAGCGTTATCTCGACTTCTCCAGCGGGATCGCGGTGACTGCGCTCGGCCACGCGCACCCGCAGCTTATCGAGGCGCTGACGGAGCAGTCGCAGAAGCTCTGGCACGTCTCCAATCTGCATCACATCGCCGGACAGGAGCGGCTGGGGGAGCGTCTCGTTGAGGCCAGCTTCGCCGACAAGGTATTCTTCGCCAATTCCGGCGCCGAGGCCGTCGAGGCCTCGATCAAGGCCGCGCGGCGCTACCATTTTGTCAACGGCGCGCCCGAACGCTATCGCCTCGTCACCTTCGAGGGCGCCTTTCACGGCCGTACCCTGGCGACCATTGCCGCGGGCGGTCAGGAGAAGCATCTGGAAGGCTTCGGCCCGCCCGTTCAGGGCTTCGATCAGGTCCCGGGCTTCGATATCGATGCCGTCGCGGCCGCCATCGGCGATGAGACTGCCGGCGTGCTGCTTGAACCGATCATGGGCGAGGGTGGCATGCGGGAAGTGCCCTGGCGCTTCTTGCAGGACTTAAGGGCGCTCTGCGACGCGACGGGGATTCTTCTCGTGCTGGACGAGGTCCAATCGGGCGTTGGCCGCACGGGGCGCTTCTACGCGCATGAATGGGCCGGCATCACGCCCGACATCATGGCCTCGGCGAAAGGGCTCGGCGGCGGCTTTCCCGTCGGCGCGTGCCTCACCACCGAAGCGGTGGGCGATGCCATGACGCCCGGCACGCACGGCTCGACCTTCGGCGGCAATCCGCTCGCCATGGCTGTGGGCAATGCTGTGCTCGATGTCGTTTTGGCCCCCGGCTTTCTCGAACATGTCGCGCAGATGGGCCTAAGGTTGAAACAACGGCTTGCCAGCCTAGCCGATGAGCATAGCGACATCATCGCCGAGGTGCGGGGCCAGGGACTGATGGTCGGCTTGAGATGCCAAGTCGAAAACAAGACACTCATCGCCGGCTTGCGCGAGCGGGGAATGCTCACTGTCCCGGCCGGCGACAATGTCGTGCGCCTCTTGCCGCCCCTGATCGTCGGCGAGGACGAGATTGACTTTGCTTGCACCACGATAGACGCCGCCTGCGCCGCGCTGAAGTCCGGCGCTTCCTAAGCGGCCCTAGCTTTCCTTTCGAGACGGTTCACCCATGTCACCGACCCCTAAGCATTTCCTCGATCTCGACGCATTGGACGCATCCACCTTGCGCGCCATCGTCGATACCGCCGCCGCGATGAAAAAGTCCGGCCGGGTGCCGAAAGCGCTCGGCGTTCCGGCCGGGGCGGTTCTTGCCATGATTTTCGAGAAGCCGTCCACGCGTACGCGAGTTTCCTTCGGCGTCGCCATCCATCAGCTCGGCGGCACGTCCATCGCGCTCAATCCGCAAGACATGCAGCTAGGGCGGGGCGAGACGGTCGCCGACACCGCGCGGGTCCTGTCGCGCTATGTCGACGCCATCGTGCTGCGCACGGGGCCGCATGCGACGCTGCTGGAATTTGCGCACAACGCGACGATCCCGGTGATCAACGGTCTCACCGCGCGCTCCCATCCCTGCCAGGTCATGGCCGACGTCTTGACCTTCGAGGAGCGCAAAGGGCCGATCAAGGGCCGCGTGATCGCCTGGATTGGCGATGCCAACAATGTCGCCGCGTCATGGGTCCATGCTGCAGCGCGGTTCGGTTTCACCTTGCGCATCGCTGCGCCGGCCAACTTCGCGCCGGCGCCGGATCTGCTGGCCTGGGCGAATGCCGAAGGGGCCAAGGTCGAAGTCATGGAGAGTGCGCGGGAGGCGGCACACGGCGCGGACTGCGTTGTCACCGACACTTGGGTGTCCATGGGCGACAACGATGAGAACAAGCGCAAGGCCACGCTCCGTCCCTTCCAAGTAGACGAAGCGATCATGGCCGCAGGCAAACGAAATGCGATCTTCATGCACTGCCTTCCCGCCCATCGCGGCGATGAAGTGACGGCCGCGGTGATCGACGGCCCGCAGTCCGCCGTGTGGGAGGAGGCGGAGAACCGGCTGCATGTGCAGAAGGCCATTCTGGCCTGGTGCTTGGGCAGTGGCCGGCTTGGCACCAAGAGCAAGACGCGCAATGCGAAGACACGCAGCGCCACGAAGAAGAAGACGCGGAGCGCCGAGAAGACCGCCGCCAAGAAGACGCGCACCACCAAGACCTCGCGCACCAAAACACGCGGTGCCAGGCGGTGAGCGATCCCTCCTCGGACGCGCCCATCGAACTTGCGTTTCCTGACGACGACCTAGTCCTGCCGTTCCAAGCGGAGCAAGCCGACGTGCTCGGCCGTTTGGTCAAGCTCGGGCCGACCGTGGACACCATCCTGTCGCGCCACGCTTACCCCGAACCCGTGTCGCGTCTTCTCGGTGAGGCCGTGGCGCTGACGGCCCTACTCGGCGCCTCGCTCAAATCCGACGGCAAGCTGATCCTACAAACCACCACCGACGGGCCGGTCGATCTGCTCGTGGCGGATTATCTCGTGCCCGGCGCTTTGCGAGGCTATGCGCGTTTCGATGCGGAGCGGCTGGCGGCGCTCGACACGGACGACGATGCCGCGCTGCTCGGCCAGGGCCATTTGGCCATGACCATCGACCGGGGGCTCGATACCGAGCGCTATCAAGGTGTCGTGCCGCTGGAAGGCGAGAGCCTCACGGAAGCCGCCGACACCTATTTCCGCCAGTCGGAGCAGCTCCCGACCTTCATTCGCCTCGCCGTGGCGCGCCACTATCGTGCAGGCGAGGGCGGCGACGAAGGCGCCTGGACCTGGCGGGCCGGCGGGCTCCTCGTGCAGAAGCTGACCCGCGAGGGCGGCGTCGAGACCCCGAAGGAATTCGAGGAAGATTGGTCCCGCGCTAAGATGCTGGCAGAGACTGTCGAAGACCACGAATTGCTGGATCCGCTGCTGCCGCCCGACCGGCTGGTCTACCGCCTCTTTCATGAGGAGACGGTGCGCGCCTATCGGCACATTCCGTTGGAGACCTATTGCAGTTGCTCACGGGAGCGCGTGGAGGAATTGCTGACCAGTTTCTCGGCGGAAGACCTCGCCGATATGATCGTGGACGGCAAAGTGGGCGTGACCTGCGAGTTCTGCAACGCGCTCTACGACTTCGATCCTGAGACGTTCAACACCGAGTAGGCTCAAGCCCGCAAGCGCGCCGTCAGGTCGTCGAGAAACTTCAGGCACATTTCGAGCTGGGAAATCGCCACGAATTCGTCGGCCGCGTGGGCCTGGGCGATGTCGCCGGGCCCGCAGACCACGGCCGGGCAGCCTGCCTGCTCGAAAAGGCCGGCTTCGGTCGCGTAGGACACGGCGCTGGCACGGTTCGCGCCGGTGAGCGACATGGCAAGCGCGACGGCCTCCGATTTCGCCGTTGCGGAGAACGCGGGGACGGAAGTTTTCGTTTCGGTCTCGACATTGGCGTCGGGCGCCACTTTTCGCATCTCCGGTAGCAACGTCTCTTCCGCGAAGGCGGCCAACCGCGCCGGTGCGTCCTTCATCTTGGTGTTGGGCAGCCCGCGCATCTGCCAGAGAATGTCGCAAGAGTTCGGCACGATGTTCGGCGCCGTGCCGCCGTCGATCATGGCCGCTCCGAGCGTCGAGTAGGGCGGCTCGAAATGCGGGTCGTTCTCGCAGGCCGCGGCCTCGGCGGCCATGCGGTCGATCTCGCCGATGAGCTTTGCCGCGGCCGAGATCGCGTTGACGCCGAGCGCGGGCAGGCTCGAATGCGCTTCCTTGCCGGTCACGGTGGTGTTGAAGACATCGATACATTTGTGGCCATCGATGACCTGCATGCCTGTCGGCTCGCCGACAATCACCAAGCGCGGCTTGGGAAGGTCGGCGCCGAAGCGCGCGATCATCGGGCGCACACCAACGCACCCCACCTCCTCGTCATAGGAGATGAAAATGTGGACCGGCTCCTTCAGGGGCTTCGCCTTAAACCGCGGCACACATGCGAGCACGCAAGCGATGAAACCCTTCATGTCGCAGGTGCCGCGCCCGAAGAGTTTGCCATCGCGTGCCGTCAGCGTGAACGGATCGCTCGTCCAGTTTTGGCCGTCGACGGGAACGCAGTCGCTATGGCCGGAAAGACCAATGCCGCCGTCTCCATCGCCGATGGTCGCGCATAGGCTCGCCTTCTTCCCGTCCTCGGTCGCGACGCGGGTGGCGCTCACCCGGTGGCCTGCCAGATAGTCCTCGGCAAAATCGATCAGCGCAAGGTTCGACTTCGCGCTCGTCGTGTCGAAGCCGACGAGCTTGGCGAGCAGGTCTTTTGCGGTGGACAGTTCAGAAGACAATGCAGCACCTCAGCAAGAGGGTTGGTTACGTGTTTTTGCGGCCCTAGCGCGCAGCCTTAAGCGCCTGGTCGAGATCGGCCTCCAGATCGCCTGCGTCTTCCAGCCCGACGGACAGGCGGATCGTGTTGTCGAAGATGCCGGCTTCTTCACGGGCTTCCGGGGTCAGACGCTGATGCGTGGTCGTCGCCGGGTGCGTGGCAAGGCTCTTGGCGTCGCCAAGATTGTTGCTGATCCGGAACAGCTCGAGCGCGTTCAACATTGTAAAGGCATTGGTCTTGCCGCCTTTGACTTCGAAGGCGACGATCGGCCCGCCGGTGCTCATCTGTTTCTTTGCAAGCGCATGTTGGGGGTGATCGGTGCGGCCAGGATAGTAGACGCGCGTCACGTTCGGCCGTTCGGCCAAAAAGTCGGCGATGCGCGCCGCACTCTCGCAATGCCGCGCCACACGCAAGGGCAGCGTCTCCAGGCCTTTCAGCAGCACCCAAGCATTGAACGGGCTGAGCGACGGGCCCGTATGCTTCAGATAAGTGTGCAAGGTCTCTTCGATGAACTCTTGCGGCCCCAGCACAACACCGCCAAGGCAGCGTCCCTGGCCGTCGATATGCTTGGTCGCCGAATAGACGACGATGTCCGCGCCGAGCTGTATCGGTCTTTGACCAATAGGCGTTGCGAACACGTTGTCGACGATCGTCAGCGCATTCGCCTTCTTGGCGATTTTCGCGACGCCTTCGATATCGACGAGTTCGAGCACGGGATTGGTCGGCGTCTCGAAGAAGAAGGCGCGGGTGTTGGTTTGCACCGCCGCCTCCCAGGCGGAAAGGTCCCGCCCGTCGACCAAGGTCGAGGTGATGCCGTAGCGCGGCAGCAGCTCCTCCACGATGTAGCGGCAGCTCCCGAACAGCGCGCGGCCCGAAACCACGTGGTCGCCGGCGTTCAGGTGACACAGCAGCGAGGCCGCGACGGCCGCCATACCGCTCGCCGTTCCGCGCGCGGCTTCCGCCCCTTCGAGCGCACACATACGGTCTTCAAACATGGAAACGGTCGGGTTGGCGTAGCGGCTATAGACATAGCCCTCCGCCTCGCCCTTGAAGCGCGCCTCGGCGTCCTCGGCGCTGTCATAGACATAGCCGGAATTGAGGAAGACAGCCTCCGACGTCTCGCCGAACTGGCTCCGCAGCGTCCCCTCTTGGATCAGCTGGGTGGCGGGGCTCCACGCCTTACGGCGGCCTTTCTTGTCGTTTCCGGCCATGGTCAAGCTCCTCAAATGCGTCTCGGCCGGCGGCACAAAAAAACCCGGATTTGGCGGTCGCCAAAAGCCGGGATATACGCGTCCACGGCCTTTTAGCGACTTGTTTTACGTGGCTGCAAGCCGGCCGGCCAAATCACCACGAGGGCCAAGTCATCGCCTCCTGAGCCCGCCCCGTCAAGCCCCCGCAGGTGCCTCGCCCCTTGTGAATCTGGGGGAGAAGGCCGAGCTTAGGGTGACCGAAGCCCCGGCAAATGCCAAGAAGATCGATCATGAGCCAATCCGACCCGCTATTCGAGGCGCTGCCCGAGGATCCCCCGGTGACACCGGGGGAGGGGCGCAATCGTGCGCTCGGGCGGACAGGCGTCCTGCCGAGCCAGGCCATCCGCGCGCTGATTGCCGCCGGGGAGATCGCCGGGGCGCCGGAACTGGAGGACAGCCAGATCCAGCCCGCCAGCTTGGACTTGCGTCTCGGCAAGTTGGCCTACCGGATCCGCGCGAGCTTCCTCCCCGGCACCAAGGCGACCGTGCGCGACAAGCTGGCCGGCCTCACGTTTCACGAGATCGACCTCACCAAGGGCGCCGTGCTCGAAGCCGGCTGCGTCTATCTCGTGCCGCTCATGGAACATCTGAGCCTGCGTAGCACCGTCGCCGCCTTCGCCAACCCGAAGAGCTCCACGGGCCGGCTTGACGTGTTCACGCGACTGATCGCCGACTATCAGGAGAGTTTCGACAGCGTGGCGGAGGGCTACAAAGGCCCGCTCTATACCGAGATTTGCCCGCGCACGTTCTCCATCAAGGTGCGCTCCGGTTCGCGGCTGAACCAGATTCGCTTCCGGCGCCGCGTTAGCCAGCAGTCCGACGAAGCACCAGGCCGCGTGGGCGACAAGCATTTGCGCGCCATTCATTCCGACGTGGGGCTCGTGGAGGGCGAGGCCGCGATCCGCGACGGCCTGAATTTGCGTATCAGTCTCGCGCCCATCGAGCCCGAAGGTCTGATCGGCTACCGGGCCCGCCGCTTTGCCGGTGTTGTCGACGTGGATAATGTCGGGGGCTACGCGGTCGACCAATATTGGGAGGCCGTGCATCTTGGCGGCGACAAACGCCTCGTGCTCGATCCGAACGAGTTCTACATCCTTGCGTCGAAGGAAAGCGTCTCCGTGCCGCCCGAATACGTGGCTGAGATGGCGCCGTTCGATCCCATGATCGGCGAGTACCGCGTCCACTATGCCGGCTTCTTCGATCCCGGCTTTGGCTACGCGGAAGGCAAGGCGCCCGGCGCCAAAGCGGTGCTCGAGGTGCGCAGCCTCGATATTCCCTTCATCGTCGAGGACGGCCAGATCGTCGGCCGGCTGGTCTATGACAGGCTCACCGAGGTGCCGGAGACCCTTTACGGTCAGGGCATTGGCTCGCATTATCAGGCCCAAGGTCTGAAACTGTCCAAGCACTTCCGTCAGGAATGACGGTTCGCGGCTAACCCGCCGCAAC
This sequence comes from Methyloceanibacter sp., assembly GCF_041573655.1. Lineage (GTDB taxonomy): Bacteria > Pseudomonadota > Alphaproteobacteria > Rhizobiales > Methyloligellaceae > Methyloceanibacter. Next base: position 38,940 of record NZ_JBFFQD010000004.1, on the reverse strand, counting down.
CGGCGGGGGCAATCAATCCAAACGACGACGGGGGTTCGGAATGGAAGCGCTTACATCGGCCGTGAAATGGCTGAGCGGTATCGTATGGGGCGTGCCCATGCTGGTTCTCCTGCTCGGCGTCGGCATCTTTCTTACCATCGGTCTGCGCTTCCGCACCTTGCGCAATCTGCCCTTGGCCCTGTGGATGCTGTGGCGCGGTCGCGCCGCCGAAGGCAAAGGCGAGATCACCCCGTTCAACGCGCTGATGACGGCGCTCGCCGCGACCATCGGCACCGGCAATATTGCCGGCGTCGCCACCGCCATCTTTATCGGCGGACCGGGCGCGGTGTTCTGGATGTGGATGACGGCGCTGGTCGGCATGGCCACCAAGTTCGCCGAGGCCGTGCTCGCGGTGCGTTATCGCGAAGTCGACGAGCGCGGCGTGTATGTCGGCGGCCCCATGTACTACATCAAGAACGGCCTCGGCCCCCGCTGGGCTTGGCTCGGCGCCTGTTTCGCGCTGTTCGCCGGATTTGCCGGCTTCGGCATCGGCAACACGGTACAGGCTAACTCCGTGGCCGACGCGCTGGAGGCCGCCTTTGGGGTCCCATTTTGGACGACGGGCGTCATGCTGGCGATCCTGGTCGGATCGGTGCTCTTCGGCGGCGTTCATCGCATCGCCGCGTTCGCCGGCACGCTCGTGCCGGTCATGGCGATCACCTATGTCGGCGCCGGCCTTGTAGTTATTTTGCTGAACATCCACGCTGTGCCGGACGCCTTTCGCCTGATCTTCGCCCATGCCTTCTCGCCCATCGCGGCGACAGGCGGCTTCGCCGGCGCGGCCGTGTGGGCCGCAATCCGCTTCGGCGTTGCGCGCGGCATCTTCTCCAACGAGGCAGGGCTCGGCTCCGCCCCCATCGCCCATGCCGCCGCCGAGTGCAAGGGGCCGGTGAGTCAAGGCCTCGTTGCCATGCTCGGAACCTTCATCGACACCATCATCGTCTGCACCTTCACCGCGCTGGTGATCCTGACGACGGGAGCGTGGACTAGCGGCAAGACGGGCGCCGAACTGACATCCCTCGCATTCGAGACGGCGCTGCCGGGTGTGGGCAGCGAGATAATTGCCATCGCGCTCGCGGTCTTCGCGTTTACCACGCTGATTGGCTGGAGTTACTACTGCGAGCGGTCGTGGCAATATCTTCTCGGCGTCAAGGCCATCATCCCATTCCGAATTGTGTGGTCGCTTGCGCCCATCGCCGGCGCCACGGTGAAGCTCAGCTTCGTCTGGCTCCTGGCCGACACGCTGAATGCGCTCATGGCCATCCCCAACCTGATCGCGCTCGCGTTGCTGAGCCCCGTGGTTTTCGCCATCGCGCGCGAATTCTTTGCCACGCGGGGAAAATCGGAGAACAACCCGTTCTGAGCGGCCTCACTGGCGGCTCCACAGGAACCATCGCACCGGTAGCGCGTATCCAAGCGGTATGCGATGGTCCAGCTATACAATCAAACGGCGGTTTTTGGAGGCGAACATGAAGCATGCGGCATTTATCTTGGCGCTTGGGGTATTTGCCGGCGCGAGCTTCGGGAGCACTGCCGTTGCAGAAAACCTGACCGGCTTGGCCAAGCAGGCGCAGAGCGATGCCAAGGATGGCAAGAACCTCGAAGCCTACGACACGATGCGCAAAGCGGCGCTACAGGTGTGGAACGACGGTCCGCTGCTGTTCCGCAAGGCGCTTTTCGTCACCAAGCCGCCCACGGGCTTCGGCATCTACAATCCGCGGCCGGACAGCGTCTTCAAGCCGGGCGAGAAGCTGATCCTCTATGTCGAGCCAGTTGGGTTTACTTGGAAGCCGAAAGACGCCCTGAACCACGCCGCGCTCACGGTAGACCTTGTCCTGAAGGATGAGGAAGGCACGGTTATCGGGCAGCAGGACGGCTTTGCCACCTTCACCTTCGATAGCCACGAAGAAAACCTAGAGATCATGGCGGCGGTGACCATCGATTTCACCGAGGCGCCCGCGGGGAAATACGAGGCCGAGCTGAAATTTGCCGACGAGAACAGTGACAAGTCGGCGACGTTCAGCCTTCCCTTCGAGATCAAGGCCGGTGAAGAAGCGTCAGCCGCGCAGCCGTAAATACTCGACGAGGCCGTCCAGGTTACGGCTCATGCCGTCGGCCTTCACGCCGAGAACTTCGGGTGGCGTGCCCAGGCGGTTCACCCAGAACGTCTCGTAACCGAACCACTTTCCGCCGGCCGCATCCCAGCCGGCGAACGGTGCGAAGAGAATGCGGTCCCGCGGCGTGCGCAGCACTTCAACGGCCAAGCGATAGGCGCGCGGGTCGGGTTTGAACGTGCGCACCGCGTCGGTGCTGATGGCCTTGGCGAACATGCCGCTAAGACCTGAACTTCCGATCGCCGCGTTCAACATGCGTGGCGTCAAGTTCGACAGAAACGCAAGCTTGAGCCCTTGCTCCTTCAGCGTCTCCAGCGCGACCTTGGAGTCCGGCCAAGCCTGGAGCTGAAGATAGCCGTTCATGATTTGCTGCGCCTTGCGGGGGGAGAGCGGAATATGAAGCGCTTCGGCCGCATAGACGAGCCCGTCGCGCGTCACTTTCCAGAAATCCTCGTACTCGCTCGCGACCGTCCTCAGCCACGTGTACTCGAACTGCCGCGTGCGCCACAGATTGCCGAGCTCCTTGGCGCGGCCCGGCGCGATCTCTTCGAGACTGTCGAAGACCGGGCGCGGATCGAAGATCGTGAACGCATCGAAGATCACCGTATTGATCTTCTTCTGTTCTGCCTTCGAGCCGGACGGTAGAACGGCGCCCGCAAACGCGGCGCCGGCCAGTCCAAGTGTCTCGCGTCGTGTCAGCGGCATGTCGGTCCTTACGTTACGCGGAGCATGCGCCGCCGCCAAGGACGCAGAACTTGGCGCAATGTGGGTGGCAGAGCTTTACTGCGCCGTGGTCGAACATGCCGCCATCGGCATGCGATGCCCCGGCCAGGGTCGCGCCCATCTCGAAGGTCGGATCGTAAGGGAGCAGCGTACAAGGCAGCACCATGGGCGTCTCCGCGCCGCGCCGCTTTATCACCATGCGGCTCGTGGCGCACATCACTTCGGCCGGGGATTTGCCGAGGATGCCCCAGCAGTTTTCTGTGATCTCGGGCACGTCAGCGTGTTCGTCCATCTCGGGAAACAGCACGAGGGCGGCGGGGTCCTCCGCGTCGACCGGCCAGGCGCGTTCGGCGATTAGCGCGGCGTAGCCGGCCCGTGCGCGCCCTTCACTTTCGCCCCAGCAGGTGCGCCCTGCGAGCGTCAGCGAAAACCCGTTCGCGGCGAGCCAGTCAATTCCCTCGACCGTCTTGTCGTAGGTGTGGGCTCCGCGTTCTTCCTCGTGCAGCGCTTTGGAGTAGTGGTCGAGGCTCACCCGCATGGCAAGACGCGGACCGTATGCCTCTCGCAGGCGAAGAAGGCCGTCGCGTATGCGCGGACGCAACATGGGTTGCATGGCATTGGTGAGCACCAACGCCGAGAAGCCGCCGGTCAGCACGTCTTCGAGCATGCCGAGCATGTCCGGATTCATAAAAGGTTCGCCGCCGGTGAAGCCGATCTCGGTCACGGGCCAGCCGTCCGCCGCGATCTCGTCGAGATAGCCGTGCGTTTCGGCACGTGAGATGTAAGCCAGCCTATCGTTCTCTGGGCTCGACTCGATGTAGCAATTGCGGCAAGCGATGTTGCACAGGCTGCCGGTATTGATCCACAGGGTCCGCAACGCAGCCAGCTGCACGCGCGCGCGGCGCTCGCCCATGGCGGTCCGGTCGGGATTGTCGAATTTTTCTTGGCTCTCAACGAGCGCGGCGTCGATCATCGAGCCCTCCAACTCCGCGCATTAACAAGTGCCTGGCCCTGAACCGCAAGACCCGATGGCTTCACCACTCTGTGAAGGGGCATTTCCTTTTTGTTGTTCTCTTTTCGTTGTAATAGGGCAAATGGCTGCGGGTGTAGCTCAGTGGTAGAGCAGTAGCTTCCCAAGCTACGTGTCGGGCGTTCGATTCGCCTCACCCGCTCCAATTTTTCAATGACTAGGCTGAGATGGTTTTTTGGTTGGGTGGTTCATTGAACCTTCTGCCTCTTCGAGGTTGGCCCTTGGTTTGCGCGGGAACTTGGACCGCGAGACCAAGCTGTTTACCGATGAAGGCCGTCGATACAAGGACGTGGGCGGTGAGTTCGCCAGCCACTAGACCGTGAAGCACTCTACTAAGGAGTGCGCTCGCGGCGATGTTCACACCAACACCGTCGAAGGCTATTTTTCGATCTTCAAGCGCGGCATCAAAGGCGCTTATCAACATTGCGGCTAGGCCTATCTGCATCGCTACATTGCCGTTCGATTTTCGCTGCAACCGCCGCTCCGCTCTAGGCATCAACGACAAGATGCGCGTCGATGCGATCATGGAAGGCATCGAAGGTAAGCGCCTTACATATCGGCGGACTGGAGAAGCCCAAGACGCTTGCAAAGCCAAAGCGAAGACAACCCAAAAAACACGTAATAGTAGAGATGTAGAACAATACACGTTTAACAGGATGCATCGCTCTGGCGGCGTCGGCGAAGCCGCGCTAAGAGGAACATGTAGAAGGCACGCGGCGGAACGAGTTCTCAATTGACGATGCGAAACGTGATTCTTGCCCCGCTGGCGGCGGTGGTCATTGTTGGCTTGAGCCTGTGGGCGGCCGATGCGCACGCGCAGGCGAAGAGCACCATGATCGTCCCCGACAGCTGGCAGGGGGACGCGCTTCGCCCGAAGCCCGACTTGAAGACGGTGCAGCGGATTCGCTTCATCACCGATTCGGACTATCCGCCGTTCCACTACTACGACGAGGTGGGCGCGTTGACCGGCTTCAACGTCGATCTCGCCAGAGCCATCTGCGAGGTCCTCGAAGTTCAGTGTGAGATCGACCCCACGAATTGGAATGACCTGATCCCGTCACTTGACCGCGGCGAGGCCGATGCGGCGATCGCCTCGATCCGCATCACCGAAGAGGCGCTTAAGGCGGCGGACTTTTCCTCCCGATACTACGCCACCCCGGCGCGCTTCGCTGGCCGAAAGGGCAGTGACAACCAAGATATCCGGCCTGAAACCGTGGAGGGCCTGAAGATTGGCGTCCAAAAAGGGACGGGCCATGAGGCGTATCTGAAGAAGTTCTTCCGCAAGAGCGCGATAGCCGCCTTCGACAGCGCCGAGGACGCACAGAAGGCGCTTGGCGACGGCGCGATCGATCTCATCTTTGGCGACGGCGTGAGTTTGACGTTCTGGCTAAACGGCGCGGAAAGCCAAGCGTGCTGCGAGTTTCGCGGTGGGCCGTACCTTGATGCCAAGTATTTCGGAGAAGGTGTCGGCATTGCCGTGAAGAAGGGCAACCGCAAGATGGCGGAGATCCTGACCTATGGGCTGGAGCAGGTGCACGCGAGCGGCCGCTACGAGGAACTGTTCCTGCGCTACTTCCCCATGAGCTTCTTCTAGATGAGCTTCTTCTAGATGAGCTTTTTCTAGGCGGCGTCGCCGTCGCGATGTGCGCCGCCTTGCAGTTGTTCCTTAGACACCTCTGTCGTGGCCGTGTTTCCACCCCCGGGCCAAAACGGCAGCAACAGACTCCAACCGAAACGGGACGGGTCCTCGCTTTGGTAGGGCGTCAGTCCGATCTTCATGCGCTGATGCCCGCCCTCGGGTTGCGCCGTGTAGGTGCGGAACAGCCGATCCCAAAGCGAGAGATTGAAGCCGTAGTTTGAGTCATGCTCCCGGCGCAGCACAGAGTGATGCACGCGATGCATGTCGGGGGTCACGATGAACAGACGCAAAGTGCGGTCGAGCCAAGCGGGAAGCGCGACATTGGCATGATTGAACATGGCGCAGCCATTGAGGATGACCTCGAACAGGAACACCGCAAACGGCGAGGCGCCGAGCGGCACCACCACGACGATCTTCCAGAGCATCGACAAGGCGATCTCAAACGGATGAAAACGCACCGCCGTCGTGACGTCGATATCGCGATCGGCGTGATGCACCTTGTGCAAGCGCCAGAGGATCGGGACCTTGTGGGAGACGAGATGCTGCGCCCAAATGGCGAGATCGAACACCACAAGCGCAATGACGATCTTGATCCAACCCGGCCAATTGACCGCGTTGAGAAGTCCTATCCCGTTTGCCTGTGCGTAGAACGCGGCGGCGATGGCCGCGATGGGCACGGCTAACGCCGCCATCGCCCGCAGCACCACATTCGCGGTCACGCTGATACCGAGATTAGTGAGCCAGCGGCGCCCCTTCGAGGCGACAAGTGTCCGCTTCGGCCAGGCGAACTCGACGAGCGCCATCACGAGGAAAACGCCGGCAAAGACGCCGAGACGGATCAGGCCGTCGCTCTGGTCGAAGACGTTCTGCATGGCGGCCAGTGTGCCGCGCCGCCCTGGCTGCGACAACCATGGGCGCGATCAAAACGGCGCGAGTTCAGAGGCACGAGAGGAAAGGGCGGCGCAAGCGAGCCGCCCCTTCGTAGCTACTAGGCGCGAGCCTTCCTGGCGCGGCTCTTCTTCTTGGCTGGAGCTCTCCTAGCCGAGGCCTTCTTGGCGCGGGTCTTCTTCTTGGCTGGAGCCCTCTTAGCCGCGGCCTTTTTCGCCGGGGCCTTCTTGGCGGCTGTCTTTGTAGCGGGTGCTTTGCGCGCCGCGCTTTTCGCCGGCGTCTTCTTCGGCGTGGCCTGGTCCTCCTTCTTGCCATGAAGCTGGAAGGCAAGGACGAGGAGGAAGATGCCGAACACGATCGCGTAGGCGCCAAGCCACCATGTCAGCACCACGGCACCGACGACGGGCGCCACGAGCAGCACGATGCCGAAAATCACAGACGCGATGCCGGCAAGCGCAAGCCACCACCGCCCATGGTCGATCTTCAAGGCGAGGGCGGCGGTGATCATTAGGACGCCGGAGATGATGGCCCACACGGCGATAAGGATGACAAAGGCGACTGTGGTGATCGCCGGCCACAGAAAGGCAATGATGCCGGCGGCAAGATCGACAATGCCTTCGAGGATCAACAGACCCCACCGCTCGCCGTTACGGGCGGCCTTGATGCCCGAAACAATCGCAAGCACGCCGTCCACCAGCATGTAGGCGGAGAACAGGAGGATCAGGGCGAGGATCGCGGCCGCGGGGACAAGGAGGCAGATCAGGCCGAAAGCGATGCCCAAAAGGCCCCGCAAGCCTACGGCCCACCAGCTATCGGCCAAGACTTCGCTCAGCGCAGTTGACGATCGATCCTTTGCAGCTGCTGTCTCAGCCATGAAAGTCCCTCCTTCGGGGTTGCACCGGCAGCCTCGCCACGGTGGCGAGCTCCACGTGCTTCAATTCCGCGTCGATGATGAAGCTAATATGCAACCGCCGCCCGGAAAAAACGGCATTTGTCCACATCCGGAGGGCGCATCAAAGCGCCAAACTGCTGTCGGGGGCAACGCCTGCCACGGTCTGGCGCAGCCACAAATGTCCCGGATCGTGATCGAAACTTGTATGCCAGAGCAGAGAGATGGTGAAGTTCGGCAGTTCGATCGGGACGGGGCTCGTGGCCAGCCCGAAGGCCTCTGAGAAGTACCGCGCTAAGCGTGACGGCATCGTCGTGATGACGCGTGAGCGGCGAACGATGAACGGTACGGCCATGAAGCCTGGTGTAGTCACAACGATATTGCGGCGAAGCTTGTGCTTTGCCAGGGCTTCATCCACCGCGCCGCGCGCTTCGCCAAGGCTGGTGAGCACGTGCGGCCACCGAAGGTAGTCTTGCAAGGAAATAGGTGGCGCAAACTCGAGCTGCTCGGGGCTGAACAGGCAGAGAAAGCTGTCCGTATAAAGATGGCGGCGCTTGTGATGCGTTTGACCCTGGTCGAACACGCCAATACCGAGATCCAGGTTGCCGCTGTCGAGTTCCTCCAGAATGCTCATGTGATTGGTCGAGCTCAGGCGGAGCTCAACCCCGGGCGCGATGGCTTGCAGGCGTTCGATGAGGGCCGGGATGACAGCGACCTCGATGGAGTCTGCAAGCCCAATCCGAAAGACACGGTGGGCCGTGGCCGGATCGAAGTCCTCCCGCTGAAGCACGGCCGATTGAACTTGCGCCAAAGTCAGCCGGATCGGGTCCGCCAGGGCCATGGCCCGGGGCGTGGGGCGCATTCCGTCGCCGCCACGGGTGAACAGTTCATCCCCGAAGAGCGTTCTCAGGCGGGCGAGGTTGTGGCTCATGGCCGATTGGCCGAGACCGACGCGGGCGGCGGCGCGTGTCACGCTGCGCTCGGTCAAAAGCGCATCGAAGGCGACCAGGAGATTGAGGTCGAGCCGTCCTAAATTAGCGTGATCGATACTCATCATCGATCCTATCGATTGGAATAATGCTACCGAAGCGCCCACATTGCTTGCAACAGGAAACGAACCCGCGTTTTGAGACAAACAAGAGCTGCCAACGTGACCCAGGAGATGCGCAACGGACACGAGGGTCTCCCTCGCGCGTAAAGGATCGCTCCCTAGCGGCGTAAGTGCGAGGCCCCGGCCGCCCTTCTGTGACGCAAAGTTCGGGAGGGCGGTCGGTCAACCAGGCCTGGAAACAGCCTAAATGGCGGTAACCTTTTGTTATGGTTAACCGGCCGGCCTTCATATCGCCACGAAACGATTGAAAATCATGATGTTGCCCGTTGGCCGGGGGCCCGCGGGCATTAACTATATTCGTGTAATTCGTCAGCACTTCAGGGTCTGGGGGAGGAAGCTGATGACATGCGTATCGCCACGACTTTAGCGCTCGCCGCCATCGGCGTTCTCAGTGCGGCAACGCCTTGCGCCGCTCAGTCCGGTGCGGTGTTCCTTGCGCAGAACAGCAGCTCCGTCTCCAAGAGCACGGTCTCGCCCCGGCGCTTGAGCCCACCGGAATCGCCAGCCGTGCAGCCTTCCAGCGAGGACACGACCGCACGCGAGGAGGTGGCCCCGCCGCCGCCCCAGCAGCGTGCCGTCGTGCGGACCCAACAGATCAGGCCCGTCTCACCGCAGCAGGTGGCACCTCAGCACATCTACGCGCGGCCGACCTTGAGCACGCCTCCGGCAGGCACGGCACCGGCCGCGTCGTCGCCATCGGAGTTCTCGTCCGCCGAGCGGCTGCTGGATTGGGTGTCGAACTACCGGGATCGCCCGGAATATTGGAAAGTGCCCGACGCCGTCCACGCCATGCGCGACCATGGGCTGTTCAAAGACGAAGAGCAGCGCTGGTTCTGCGCCGGCTTCATCGCGGGCGTGCTCGGTACCAATCCGAACGATGGCCCGGGGCTCATCCCCCGGATGTTTCCCATGCCGCCAAAGGAGCAGGAGGTCATCATCCGGGCGATCGCCTATTCGGGGCGCCCTGATTGGCAGGACCTGCTGACGAAGAATGCCGACAAGATGCCGCTTCGCCAGCCGCTCATTGAGGACTTTATCAATGGGCGCCGCCCGACCTTGCAGAAGCTCGGCTTGGAGCTTGGCGGGGCGCAAGCCGTCTATGCCCATTGGGGCTACTACGCCGCCACCGGGCAGCACGAGCCGGTCATACGCATTCTGCCGGCGTTGCAATGGTCCAAGGGCGCCAGCGAGGAAGGCTTCTTCGGCAAGCTCACGTCCGGGTGGGGTTCGACGGCGAAAAATCTCGACATGGTCACGACGGGCGGCACCGCCAAATGGACGCTGGCGTCCTATGCGGAACGCGACCGCGACCTGATCAACCTTTACCGCTCGGAGGTTCCGAACCAGCCGGAGGAAATCGCCAAGCCTCTGAACGATGTGATCAAGGCGGCCGAACTGTTCGAGGCCGAGAAGATACGCAAAGAGCAATACGGTGCGATCGAGGATGCCGAGAGGCAGCAGCTCACCGCCGAGGCCGGCATGTCGAAAGGCATGACCGCGGGTTCGATCGCCATCGCCACGGGCTGCATGGCGGCTACGGCCTTGGGCCAAGCCCAGATTGCCGTACCGTGCGTAATCGGCGGCGCGCTCTACTCGGGCGCGGCCAAGCTGTCCCGCTGATCGCTATTTTCGCCCACGGCTGATGAAGTAGCCGACCGCCACGCCAAGTCCGAGCGCCAACAGAAGCGAGGCCGCAAGGTTGTCCTTCATGGTCTCTTCGGCATCGCGCGCCGCCTCGGCTGCCATGTCGCGGGCGCGTCCGTACGAGCTCCTGGCGTCCTGTCCGACGTCCCGCGACAATTCCTGCACGAAGCCGCGCAGCGCATCGAGCTGGTCGTGAACATCGCCTAGGTCGAGATCCCGTGCGAACCGGGACGGCTTTCGCTCCAAACCCCACATAACAGACCTCCTTCAATCGGAACACGCGACGGAAGCGCGACTATACCAACAAGTGAAGCTGCGCGCGCCGGTCGCGCGCGTCAGCGTTGGAAATTGGTAAAGTGCGGAAGAGGGCTTAGATGACCGTATTGCGCGAGCGGATACCGCGCTCGATGGCCGCCGTGGTCAGCTTGTCGAGATCGAGCGTATCGGCCAGCATTTCGAGGAAGCGTGTTTCCTCGGGCCGCACAAAAAGGTCGGCCGCCGCGACCTCGAGCGCGACGGCGTAGGCCGTCTCGCGGAGCTTCGTCGGCAGGGTGTCGCGAATCAACTCCAGAACCAGCTGAAGCCCGCTGTCGCCGCTCAGGATCTCACCGCAAGCCCGCGAGGCCGGGACCAGCTTGTCGGCGTCGTACAGGTCGAAAACCGGCAGATTCGATACGATCTCGCCGATACGGGCCAGCTCGGCGTCGGTCATGGCGCGATCCACGGCCGAAATCGTGACCATCGTGTAGATCAGGGCGTCGTGATGGTCCAAAGGCTGGGTCATCGGCGTATCACCTCTCTTTAGATTCCCTCTGGTGGGCTAGGCCGGCGCGACGGTAGGCAATTGCTTACGGTCCGGCAAGCGCCAGCCCAAGAGGAAAGTGGCCGGAAAGACTGGCATCGGGCCGGAAACTGTGAAATTTGTCGGGCGTACCCTCCCGCCACAGCGTTGGATACTGACTTCTCCGATGTCCAAGTCCGATACGGCCAAACAGACGGCCCCTGCACCCATTGAGATCAACTCCGAGCTCCTCGCCCACGCCCATGTGAGCAAGGCCTGGCCCTTCGAAGAGGCGCGGAAAGTTCTCAGCCGGCTGAAACGGATCCCGGAGCCGACCGGGCCGATCATCTTCGAGACCGGCTACGGGCCTTCAGGGCTCCCGCATATCGGCACGTTCGGTGAGGTGGCGCGGACGACCATGGTACGTCACGCCTTCCGCGTGCTCACCGAGGACAAGGTCCCGACCCGGCTGATCTGTTTTTCCGACGACTTGGACGGCTTGCGCAAAGTGCCGGACAACATCCCCAACAAGGATATCATTGCCGAGCATCTCGGCAAGCCGCTGACACAGGTGCCCGATCCCTTCGGCGAGTATCCGAGCTTCGGCCAGAACAACAATGCGCGTCTGAAAGCGTTCCTCGATACGTTCGGTTTCGACTACGAGTTTCTGTCAGCAACGGAGTGCTACACGTCGGGACGGTTCGATGCGACCTTGCTAAAGGTGCTGGAGAACTACGACGCTATTCGCGATGTCATCCTGCCGACCTTAGGGCCGGAGCGCCGCGCCACCTACAGCCCCTTCCTGCCGATCTCGCCGGCGACCGGCAAGGTGTTGCAGGTGCCGGTCATCGATCGCGATCTGGCCTCCGGCTCCATCGTCTACAAGGACCCCGACACGGACAAGCTCACGCATACACCCGTGATGCGCGGCCATTGCAAGCTGCAATGGAAGGCGGACTGGGCCATGCGCTGGGCGGCGCTTGGCGTCGATTACGAAATGGCGGGCAAGGACCTGATCGACTCGGTGCGCCTGTCGGGCCGCATCTGCCGCATTCTCGGACGTCAGCAGCCCGAGGGCTTCAACTACGAACTGTTTCTCGACGAGAACGGCGAGAAGATCTCCAAGTCGCGCGGCAACGGCATCACCATCGAGGAATGGCTCAGCTACGCCTCGCCGGAGAGTCTCGCGCTCTACATGTATCAGAGCCCGCGAAAGGCAAAGCGGCTCTATTTCGATGTGATCCCCCGCGCCGTCGACGAATATGTCGGCCATCTCGCCGCCTACCAGAAAGAAGAGCAGGCGCCGAAGCTGATGAACCCGGTGTGGCACATCCATGGCGGCAACCCGCCGGAAGCCGAGCTGCCCATTAGTTTCGCGCTTCTGCTCAATCTCGCCTCGGCCTCCAACTCGGAGGATCGCGACGTGCTGTGGGGCTTCATCCGCCGCTACACGCCCGACGCGACGCCGGAAGGTCATCCTCTGCTCGACGAACTCGTGGGCTACGCCATCCGCTACTTCCATGATTTCGTGAAGCCGTCGAAGGCCTATCGCGCGCCCTCCGAAAAGGAGAGGGCGGCGCTAACCGATCTCGATGCGCGCCTCGCCGCGTTGCCGGAGAAGATTTTGGCCGAGGAAATCCAGAACGAGGTCTATGCGGTCGGCAAGGAGCACGGCTTCGAGCCGTTGCGCGATTGGTTCCAGGCGCTCTACCAGGTGCTGCTCGGCCAGACGCAAGGCCCGCGCTTCGGTTCGTTCGTGGAGCTGTACGGCATCCCCGAGACCCGCGCGCTGATCGCAAAGGCGCTGTCAGGCGAGCTCGCGGCTTAGCGCCAGATACCGATCTTCTTCTTGCGCGCCTGGTCCGCGGCTTTGGCGATTTTCGGTTTTGGAGGCGCGGCCGGCTTGGCCCACCCTTGCGCGGCCACCCACACGGAGAGGTCCTTGCTCGCCAGGCTGCACCGTGCCGTCAGCGCCTTCGCCTTATCCTTCTCCGGCACCTTGCAGACCACGGCGCGGCCGCGGATGAACCGCGTCAGTGCCAGCCGCGCTCGCGTGCCGCAGAGCCATTTCGTGCCGCTCTTGTCATTGCAGGTTTCGTCGCTTGGGATCGGGTTGATACCGTCAAGCTTGATGACGCGGCCGCTTGCCTCGAGCGTGCCGCTGTCGAGCACCCGCACGCGGTAGAAGCGTTTCGGTTTGAGCTTAGGCGACACGGCCACGGCAGCGGTCTTCGTGTTCTTTGATGCCTTGTCCTCAGATGCCGTGTCGTCAGGCGTCTTGTCGTCAGGTGTCTTGTCTTCAAGCGTTTTGGCCTCAGGAGCTTCGCCGTCCGTCTCTGCTTCTGTCTTCGGGGCGGCCTTGGGTGGGGCTGCCTCGGGTGAGGCGGCTCTGGGCGCCGGCTTTGGCGGGGTCTCCTCCGGCAGTTTTGTGGTGAAGAGGCGCTCATGCCCGGTCGGCGGCGGCGTCACGGTCTGCACCACTTCCTCGCTCTCGCCGAACGGCCAGAAGAACCAGATGAGCAATACGCCGACGAGGGCGGTGACAAGACGAGACGCGATCGACATGACGTTCAGATCATAGCCGCCTTGCGCGGTGGCTTTAAGAGCGCCCTTACGCCTTATTGGCTGGCCCAGATAATGCGCGCAATCCAGGCGATCCGTTCCACGGGAAACACGAGGTCGGGGTGCGCCGGGTTGAGCGAAGCCAGCTCGATCGTCTTGGCTGTGCGCCGGACCAGCATCTTGGCCATCACCTCGCCGTCCGTGGTGCGCAGCATCACGCGGTCGCCTTTGCGCGGCGCGGCGTTCGGCGAAACGATGAGGATATCCCCGGCCCGGTAGAGCGGCGCCATACTGTCGCCGGCGACTTCGAGCGCATAGGCGTTGTCGTCGTCCACGCGCGGGAAGCGGATATGGTCCCAGCCGCCGCCCACGGGAAAGCCGCCGTCGTCGAAGAACCCGCCGCCGCCCGCTTGCGTCATGCCGATCAGCGGGATCGGCAGGGCCGGCTCGCGGCGCTCGGCGCCGATGAGGGCGGTAAAGTCGTCAAAATCGGCCCCCGTCGCCCGCAGCACCTTGGCGATGCTCTCGGTGGTGGGCCAGCGGGGCCGACCCTCGCCCGTGACCCGCTTGGATTTGTTGAAGGCGGTGGGATCTAGCCCCGCCTGCTTGGCGAGTCCGGACGGCGACAGGCCATAGCGCTTCGCCAGCGCGTCGATGGCCGACCAAACCCGGGCATGGGTGAGCCTTGTCACGGCAGGCTCCTCGGAAAAGCGGGACTCATAGGGAAAAATACCTATTCTTAAAATTATCGCTCAAACGCTCCCGTTGTCCACTCCCTTTCGGCCGCCGTGGACGGCCTTCCTTGTTGGGGCATGCCGCTCCCGCTAGTCTCCCGCCATGCCCGCGCCCGTCTACAAAGTGCTTGTCGAGGCTGCCCTGGAGGCAGCGAAGGGCGAGGGGCGATTCCTTGGGACAGGGGATGATTTGCGTGACGGGTTCATCCATCTGTCCGCGGGCCACCAGGTGGAGGACACCTTGGCCAAGCATTTTGCCGGCCAGGAGGACTTGCTGCTCGTCGCGCTCGACCCCGACCGTCTGGGCGCTGGGCTCAAATGGGAGCCGTCGCGCGGCGGCGACCTGTTCCCGCATCTTTATGGCGCGATGCCGCTGGATGCGATCCTTTCCGCCAATCCGCTGCCGCTCGACGATGACGAGCAGCACATCCTGCCTGAGGGCTTTCTGCCGGAAGGAGTGGCGGGTTGAGCGGGCTGTTCGGGCTGGGCCAGACGCTGCTGCTGGCGCTCGATCCGGAGCGCGCTCACGATCTCACGCTCAAGACGCTCGAACTCGGGGTTTATCCACGCAGTTCCGGCTCCGACGATCCACGCCTGAAGCAGGCCGTATTCGGCCTCGACTTTCCCAATCCCATCGGCATGGCGCCCGGCTTCGACAAGGATGCGCGCGTACCGCACCAGCTCTTGGAGATGGGGTTCGGTTTCGTCGAGGTGGGTACGCTCACGCCGCGTGCGCAATCCGGCAATCCGGCCCCGCGCTTGTTCCGCTCCCATCGGGACCGCGCCATCGTCAATCGCCTCGGCTTCAACAATGAAGGCCAGGACGCGGCGCTGACACGTCTGGCGAGGCGCCCGCGCGGAATCGTCGGCGTCAATCTCGGCGCCAACCGCGACAGCACCGACCGCATCGCCGATTACGCCGACGGCATCACGCGCATGGCACCCGTGGCGGACTATTTCACGATCAATATCTCCTCGCCCAACACGCCGGGCCTGCGCGACCTGCAAGCACCGCGCAAGCTCGATGCGCTGCTCGGTAAAGTGCAGGAGGCACGCAAAGCGCTTGGGCCGAAAGCCCCGCCGCTCCTGGTGAAGCTCGCGCCGGATCTCGCCGATGCCGATTTGCCGGAAGTGGCCGCCGTGATCGAACAGAATGAGGCCGACGGGATTATCGTTTCCAACACCACGCTGGCGCGGGATAATTTGCGCGATGAAACGCTTCTCCGCGAGGCGGGCGGCATGTCCGGGCGTCCCGCGTTCCTACGTACGACCCGCATGCTGGCGCGCGTCCATCAAGCCACCGAAGGACGGCTGCCGCTGATTGGCGTCGGCGGGCTCGATTCCGGCGAGGCGGCGCTGGCCAAGATCGAAGCCGGTGCCTCGCTGATCCAGCTTTACACCGCGCTCGTCTTCGAAGGGCCCGGCCTGATTGGGCGCATCAAGGACACGCTTGTGCGGGCCATGGCGCGCGAGAATGCCGACAACCTCAAGCCCTTGATCGGGCGCCGCGCTGGCGAGTGGTCGGAGAAGGAACTGCCGGACGTCGTTGTCTGACCTTGCCCGCCGCTGTTACGGCGCACACCCTTCGTCGTTCTTTGAGCCGTCGGGCATAACAGTTCCGCAGAACTTCGCACCATCGAGTTTTGCGCCATCCAACTTGGCGTCGGTCAAATTGGCGTCCTTCAGATTGGCGCTCGACAGATCGGCCCCCGAAAGATCGGCGCCAGTGAGATCGGCTTCGCGCAGATAAGCACCTGAAGCTGCGGCGTTCGCAAGGTTGGCATTGGTGAGGTCTGCGCCGCGTAAGTTGGCGCTTTCGAGGTTCGTCCGCTTGGTGCGCTTTTCCATTGGCAATGCAGAGAGGTCCGCGCCGCTCAACTTAACGCTGCCCAGCTTGGCGTTTTCCAGATCCGCGCCGCGCAACTCCCGCCCGCTCAGGTCGGCTTCGCTGAGGTCGCAATATTTGCAAGCATTGGTGGTCAGAAACGTATCGAGCTTCGCCTTGTCGAAGGCGAGGCTGAGACTTGCGTCCGCTGCAACTGAAGCTAGAAAGACGACTGTGCAAAGAAAATAGGTCTTGGGTTTCATTTTTGCCCTCTCCGTGAGTCCGGCAGCCTAGCAACGTTCACGGCAATGTTCATTCTCAAGCCGGCTATTTCTGGCTTACCTTCGTAAAATGCCTAGAACAGCCACCATCTACCACAATCCGCGCTGCTCCAAGTCGCGCCAGACGCTCGCGCTGTTGGAGGAAAACGGCGTTGAGCCGAAAATTGTCGAATATCTGAAGACGCCGCCCTCCGCTGCCGAACTCAAGCGCGTGTTGAAGAGACTCGGGTTGAGCCCCCACGACATCGTGCGCAAAGGCGAGGCCGTCTATGCCGAGCTTGGCCTGAAGGACAAAGACGTCTCCGATGAAGAGCTGATCAAGCTCATGGTCGTTAACCCGATCCTGATCGAGCGGCCCATCGTCGTCTCGGGCGGTAAGGCGGCCATTGGCCGCCCGCCGGAAGCCGTCTTGAAAATCGTCTAGGTCTCGCGGTTCGGCGCAGGCGTCTCAGCGACCTGCGTATCGGGAACTTGCGTGTCGGTGTCCCGCCCCAGAACCTTGAACATGCGCATCACGATCCAGACGGGGAAGACGATCACGGCACCCAGCAAGAAGTAGCGGAAGGCCTTCTCCACCGCGGCAAAGCCCATATCGTAGATGCGGGCCGCCAGGTCCTGCAGGTTCTGGAGGATGTCGTAGGGGCTGAAGCCCAGCGCCGCGAGGACGACGCCCACGATCAGGGATAAGATGACCAGCCGGAGCAGAACCAGCCCCGGATTGCCGCCAAAAAACCGTTCCATTTTCGCTTCCCTTGAATCGTGAGACGTTTGCATTGGGTGAGCCCCACAATTGGGGCTCCAAACGGCGAAGGTCAAGGCGAGGCGGCAACCGGAAAGGGCTGATGGGAGTGTCCGCGCGGAAGGAGCTGAAGACCGCTGCCGCCGATCCGGCGGCAAGCGACGCGCGGCTGCCTGAGCCCTTCGCCGGCTGGTTTGCCGCCCGCGGCTGGGTCCCGCGCGCGCACCAATTGGCGCTGCTCGATACCGTATCCGCGGGGCGCGATACGCTGCTGATCGCGCCGACCGGCGGCGGCAAGACGCTTGCCGGCTTCTTGCCGAGCCTCATTGATCTTGCGAAGCGTCCGCTCACCCGCGCGCCGGCGACCAGCGTGCACACGCTTTATGTCTCGCCACTGAAAGCACTTGCCACCGACATCGCGCGGAATCTGACGGCGCCGGTCGAAGAGATGGGGCTCTCCATCGGGCTGGAGACCCGCACCGGCGACACGCCGCAAGCCCGGCGGGCACGCCAGCGCGTCCTGCCGCCCGACATTCTCCTGACGACGCCGGAGCAGATCGCGCTGATGCTTGCGCACAGAAGCGCCGCCGAACTGTTCGGCTCGCTCAAATGCGTGATCCTCGATGAATTGCATGCGCTTGCCACCAGTAAGCGCGGCGACCTTCTGGCGCTCGACCTTGCGCGGCTACGCAACCTGTCGCCTGAGCTTATGGCAATCGGTCTGTCGGCGACCGTCGCGCGCCCCTCCGAGCTCGCCGCATTCCTCGTGCCGCACAGGGACCAGGCCGCGACGCGCCTTGCCGAGATCGTCACCGCCGAGGGCGGCGCCCACGCGGACATCACCATTCTCAAGTCGAACGCGGATCTGCCTTGGGCGTGACATTCGGCGCGTTACGCATTGCCGGAGATCTACGAAAGCATCAAGGCGCACAACATGTCGCTGATGTTCGTGAACACGCGTTCGCAAGCCGAGATGCTGTTCCACGAGCTGTGGCGCTGCAATGACGACAATCTCGCAATCGCGCTCCACCACGGCTCGCTCGATGTGGGTCAGCGGCGCAAAGTGGAGGCGGCCATGGTGGCCGGCAAGCTCCGCGCCGTGGTCTGCACCTCGACGCTTGATCTCGGTATCGACTGGGGCGATGTCGATCTCGTCGTTAATGTGGGCGCGCCGAAAGGCGCAAGCCGGCTCGCGCAGCGTATTGGCCGCGCCAATCATAGGCTCGACGAGCCGAGCAAGGCGCTGCTCGTACCGGCCAATCGCTTCGAGGTGATGGAATGTCAGGCGGCGCTCGAGGCCGCCGAAGAAGGCGCGCAGGATACCTCGCCCACGCGGCCCGGCGCGCTCGACGTGCTGGCGCAGCACATTCTCGGCATGGCTTGCGCGGAACCTTTCGACGCCGACGGGCTTTATCGTGAAGTGACCAGCGCATCCCCTTATCAAGTCCTCACCCGCGAGGGCTTCGACCAGGTTCTCGCCTTCGTCGCCACGGGTGGTTACGCGCTCGCCAATTACGATCGCTACGCCAAGCTGAAACGCACCAAGGAAGGCACGTACCGCGTGGCCCATCCGCGCATCGCGCAACAATACCGGCTCAATGTCGGCACCATTGTCGAAGCGCCCATGTTGCGCGTGCGGCTCGCCCGCGGCGCGCTCAAGAAATCGGGTGCAGTAGTCGGCGGGCGCGTCCTCGGTGAAGTCGAGGAATATTTCATCGAGCAGCTCTCACCCGGCGACACCTTCGCCTTTGCCGGCGAGGTGCTACGCTTCGAAGGCTTGCGCGAGATGGATGCCATCGTCACCCGCGCGCATGATTCCGACCCGAAAGTGCCGGCTTACGAAGGTGGCAAGTTCCCGCTGTCCACCTATCTTGCCGATCGCGTCCGGCACATGCTGGCCGAACGCGGAGACTGGTCCAAACTACCGGGCCAAGTTTCCGATTGGCTGAGACTTCAGGCAGAGTTCTCAGTCGTACCTTCCGCCGACGAGGTGCTGATCGAGACGTTTCCAAGAGGGCAGCGTCACTATCTCGTTTGCTACCCGTTTGAAGGGCGTCTCGCTCATCAGAGTCTCGGCATGCTGCTGACAAGGCGCCTGGAGCGCGCAGGCGCGGCCCCGCTCGGCTTCGTCGCCAACGAGTATGCGCTGGCGGTCTGGGGGCTCAACGATATGAGCGAGATGATCGCGGCAAAGCATCTCGACCTCGCGGCACTCTTCGACGAGGACATGTTGGGCGACGACCTCGATGCGTGGCTGGCGGAGTCCACCCTGATGAAGCGGTCCTTCCGCGTCTGCGCCATCATCTCCGGCCTTATCGAGCGGCGTCATCCCGGACAGGAAAAGACCGGGCGGCAGATGACCGTCTCCTCCGATCTCATCTACGATGTGCTGCGCCAGCACGAGCCGGACCACGTTTTGCTGAAAGCGGCATTCGCCGACGCCGCGGCGGGGCTGATCGATCTTGGCCGCTTGGGACAATTCCTGAAGCGGATCGGCGGTCGAATCAGGCATAGTGAGGTGAGTCACGTTTCGCCGCTCGCCGTGCCCGTCATGCTTGAGATCGGCCGCGAAAGCGTCCCGGGCGACATTGGCGACACCTTGTTGCGTGAGACCGCCGAAGAACTGATCGCAGAAGCATTGGGGGAACATGCTGCGCGCTAGGCTCGATCTCATGCCGGAAACGGCGCCGACCTTGCGCTCGCACCTGTCGGTGTCGGGCCACGACTTCCAGCCGCTCGTTGCGGGCGCGCTCTATTGGGAAGCGGAAGACACGCTTCTCGTCGCCGACCTGCACATGGAGAAGGGGGCCGCGTTCGCCGCGCTCGGCATGCTGCTCCCGCCATACGACACACGCTCCACGCTGGCGCGCCTGCGCAAGATCATCAAGCGGATCGATCCGGGCCGCGTGGTATCGCTCGGCGACAGCTTCCACCGCAGCGAATGCGCCGACCATATGGTCGCCGACGATCTGGCGCTTCTCACCAAGCTTCAAAAGGGTCGCGAGTGGTACTGGATCTGCGGTAATCACGATCCGCATTTGCCGGAATGCGTCGGCGGCACGGTCTGCGAGACGCTCACCATTAGCGGCGTGACGCTGCGCCACGAACCGTCCGAAACCAATTCGGGTCCGGAGATTGTCGGACATCTGCATCCCGTGGCGCGCATTGCCCGCCGGGGCATGGTGGTCCGGCGGCGCTGTTTCGCCACCGACGGCAACCGCCTGGTGATGCCGGCCTTCGGTGCTTATGCGGGCGGTCTCAACGTGCTGCACGACGCCTTCCAGCCGCTATTCCGCTGGCATCAAGTTGAGGCGTGGATGATGGGCCGCCGCGCGGTCTATCCCGTGCTGGGCAGCCTGCTTCTGCCTGATTAGCCGCTACTCGCGGCGGAAGGCATACCAGCCGATCAGACCCATCAATACGGCGATAAGCACGCCGAGCAGGCCGTAGACGAAGGGATGCTGGAAGGCGAGCGTGTAGAGAAACGCTTCGATCCCCGCCTTTGTCACTTCCAGCGTGCCTTGGCTCTCGCTCGCCAATTCTCCGTCGCGGAACAGATAGACGTCGACCAGATAGCGTCCCGTCGGCACGCTGACCGGCAACGCCACCGTGGCGCGGAACAGGCTCCGGCCAATAAAAGTCACACCGTCGTCGTCCTCTTTGAAGAGTTCCTTCTCCTCCATCAGCCGGATCATGGCCGTGCGGAAGGCTTGCTCCTGGGACTCGCTGGGGATGTGCCGGCCGAAGTCGAGTTCAGACAGACCGATGCCCAGCTCCTTCAACGTCTCGTCGGAGGCGATGGCGCGGAACGGGCGCGAGGACAGCACGGCGTAGAAGCCCGGTACGTTGTCGTAGGTCTTGCCGGGACCGTTGACCCAGATGCCTGCGACACGCTGCTTCTTCCGAACGACGATCGGCTCGTCGGGCCCGCGCACCACGGCGATAACGTCATACGTGCCGCTTCCCGGTGTTCGAGAGTCACTAAAGTCGACGCTGCCGAAAATAAGTATTTCGATGCCGGTGAAGTTCGACTGGATCGCGATCTCGCGCGTCGAGATGTCGGACTGGACGGTTTCCTTGCTCTCCGGCTTTTCGGCCGGCAGTGGCGGCGTCTGCTGCGCAAACCCTGGCGCACCGATCAGTGCGGTCAAAAGAAGGGCAAGGAAGAGGGTTGCTGCTCTCATCATCATGCTCCCGCCAACGGAACGATGCTGTAGAGGTTCGACGGGCGCGCCACCAGGTCAAACAAGAGGCGCAAGGCGACGGCGAGGACCATCAGCGCGAGCAGCGCGCGCAATTGCTCGCCGCGCAGTTTCTGTCCGGCCCGCACGCCGAACTGTCCGCCGACGACGCCGCCAACGATGAGCAAGAAGGCCAGCACGATGTCGAGCGTGTGATTGAGCGTCGCGTGCAGGAGCGTGACGATGGCGGTCACGAAGATGATCTGAAAGATCGATGTGCCGATCACGATATTCGTCGGCATGCGCAAGAGATAGATCATGGCCGGGACCATGATGAAGCCGCCGCCGACGCCGAGGAACGAGGCGAGCAGTCCGACCAGGACGCCGATGACGAGCGGGGGGATGATGCTGATATAGAGACGCGAACGCGGAAAGCGCATCTTCAGCGGCAGGCCGTGAATCCAGATGTGCTGTCCGGATTTGCGTGCCGAGACCGGCTTGCCGGCGCGCGCCCGCCTGATGGCGTTGATGCTCTCCCACAGCATCAGCGCGCCAATGCTTCCGAGGAAGCACACATAGGTCAGCGAGATGATCAGGCCGGCTTGGCCCGCTTCGCGCAGATATTTCAGCAGCAGCACGCCGACCACCGCGCCCGCAATACCGCCGGCAATCAGGATGCCGCCCATCTGGACGTCGACATTGCCGCGCCGCCATTGGGCGAGGGTGCCGGACACCGAGGCTCCGACAATCTGGTTGGCGCCGGTGGCCACGGCGATCGCCGGGGGAATGCCGGAAAGCATCAGAAATGGCGTGAGCAGGAAGCCGCCGCCGACCCCGAACATGCCCGCCAGGAAGCCCACCGTCGCGCCAAGCCCCAGCATGACCAAAAGGTTCACCGAGATCTCAGCAATGGGCAGATAAATCTGAAACATCGGCCAGGCGTTGGAAAAGCGGGCGCTCAGGCAAACTGTTCGCCGCGCGCGGGCCTGTCAATGCATAAGCCGCGAACTTACCGAAATGTCACCGAAATTCGTCGCCAGGCGGGGAAATGCCCGCTTCTGGCTGCCGGCTAGCTGGCCAGGCTCTCGAGCTGGCTGACGGGCGGCACGGAAACCTCGCCCGTCTCTTCCAGGCCGTTGCGGCCCTGGAACCGTTTGATCTCGGACCGGGTGCGGCTGCCGGCGACGCCGTCCGGCACGCCGACGTCATAGCCGAGCTTGTTGAGCAGGGTCTGGGCCCGGGTCACCAGCGTGGAGGCGTTGGAAGCCTTCGCCGTCGATGCCGTCTTCTTTGCCGTCCAGGCCGGGTTCTCCGCGACCTGGTTGGCGGGAGGCAGGGCAGGCGTGGCCTTCCAGGCCTTCACTTCCGCCTCGGCCTTGGCGCGCGTCTCCGGGGTCAGCTGCACGGCAACGACGTCGCGCCGCTTGGTGGATTCGGTATCGCCTGTGGCGGCGGCCAGTGCGTACCACTTATAGGCCTCGCCGAGGCTCTTGGTCCTGCCGAGCCCGTGCTCGGCGAGGATGCCGAGATTGAACTGGCTGTCCGGAAGGCCATGCGCGGCAGCTTGGCCGTACCATTTGGCGGCAAAGGTATAGTCCGGCGCGCCGCCGTCGTGGCCGCTGACGCTCACCGCGAGATTGTGCATGGCTTTGACATTGCCGTTCTGGGCAGCCGCTTTGTACCAGGCGCGCGCCTTTACGGGGTCAGGATCAACGCCCAGGCCGCGCTCATACATGGCCGCGAGCCGGTATTGGGCCGGGGCGAGGCCGTCGCGGCCTGCGCGCTCGAACCACTGGGCGGCCATCTTGGCATCGCGCTTGGTGCCTTTGCCTTCGGCGTAACGCACGGCGATTTCGTATTGCGCGGCGGCATCGCCCTCAGAGGCGGGCCTTGCGCAGTGGGAGCGGGCCGAGTGCAGCCGGCGGCATCGGCGCCTTCGCTGCCGAGGCGTCCGGCTCCTCAACAGAGAAGACGACGTCCGGCGGAAGAGCCGGCCCATTCGTGGGTTTCAGCGAGGCGAGCTGCGGCGATGCGGAGAGCTCGCTCGCCGGCATGGCGGGCATGCGTCCTTTGGCTATGTCCGTCGTGCCCGTTGCCGCCTGCCCGAGGTCGATCGGTTCGATCGTGGTGCCGGGAGGTGGCGCCCAGAAGCCGGACTGATCGGGCTCCGCAGGCGTAAGCTCGTCGGCCGGTTTGGCTTTGCTTGCCGGAGCGGTGTCGCCGGCCTCGGTGCCTGCATCCGGGCTGGCCGGTGCGGTCTGTCCGGTGGCGGCCGGGGTCGGCTCCGGCTCCGGCTTGGAACCGAGACGGCCATAAAGAAGGATGGCGCTCACCGCGAGAAGTGTGGCGGCGGCGATCATCAACCAGGAACGCTTGCGGCGCCCCGGTTCTGCAGTTCCGCTGCCGGGAAGCGGCATCTTGGACCGGCGTCCGTCGCGCTCCTCGGCCCGAGCCGCCGCTGCCTGCGCCGCACGGCGCGCTGCGGCAACGAGGTCGTCCGGCGACTGGCGGGGCTGCGCCGGCTTGGCATCCAGGTCGAAAGCGTTTTGATCCAAAGGCGACGGCTTGGAGCGCCCGAACGGGGGCGGCGTTTCGGTCTCGTTGAGGCCCGGCATCGCCGCGTCCAACCTGTCGCGGAGCTGCTGATCCTTGACTGCCACATCGGGCGTCTCGTTCGGGGCCGGCGCAGCCGGCATGCGCGGCTTCATTTCCGGCATGCGCGGCGCGGGGCTAGGCTGCGGCGCTTCAGAACCTTGCGGGCTTGGGGTAGCTGCCTGCGGTGCGGGGGCTTGCGGCGCAGCTTGCGATGCAAACGGAGCGGCAGGCGGGGCGTCGGCTTGCGGTGCGCGCTCCGTGAACGGTGAGCGCTGCCCCGGCACGAAGGAATTGCCACGCTCGACCTGCTGAACGAGCTGTTTGAGGGATTCGTGGACCGCCTCGAGCGTGCTGACCAGCTTGTCGCCCGATTGGCGGCTCTGGTCGCTCATGTCCGAGAGGTCGCGTTGCAGCGCGTCGAGCCGCTCGGTGGTCTTCTTGCTGTCGTCGGCGACGATGCGTGCAGCATCCGTCGCAGCCTTGGCGGCGACCTCCTGAAGCTGTAGCGGATCGATCGGCTTTGAGCCTTCAGCGTCCTTTTGATCCAGACGCTCGATCAGCTTGAGAAGATGCTCCTCCACCCCGCCGAACTTGCCGAGCTGTTCCTCGGCGCGGTTAAGCTGTTGGCCCATATCGGAAATTTGGCGTTCGACATGCTCCAGAGCCTGGCGGCTGGGGGCCGTATCCAAGGACCGGGAGAGCTGGTCTCCGATCTCGTCGAGCCTGGCGTTCAAGCTCTGAATGGCGCTCGCCGGCATGGCGTCGCCGATCGACCGCTCGAGCCGCTCGGCCATGTCCACGAGGCGCTTGTCGAGGCCGGTGTGATCGACGGCCGGCGTTACATCGCTGGCGTAAGGGTCGGTGTCCAGGGCCAGGGCAGACTGCGCATTTGCAGCGATGGCCGCCGCCTGTGCGAACGGGCTCGGCTCCGCCTCGAAGGGGTCCGGCGAAAGATCTTGTGTATCGCCCTTATGGTCCCCGGACAGCGCCCGACCCAAACGCTCGAAATCGTCGAGCGAGGTCGCGCTTTCGTCCTCGAGCTGGCGCGTAAGATTGCTGACTTCGGTTTGCAGGCGGTCGAAGGTTGTGTCGTCCCCGGGCGCGCCGGTGTCTCGCGCGGCTTCCGTGGTCTGAGACAGCTGATCCAGCCTGGCATGAAGCTCGTCGAGCTCTTCGCCGTAGCGGCGTTCGCTCTCCTCGACCCGGTCCACCAAACGGCGCAGCAGGCTCTCGACCGTGCGTTGATCCATGGGCTCATCGGCGGGGAGCGTTTCGCTCAAGTCCCCGGTGTCGCCAGTTTGCCAACTTGCCTCAGAAGCCATACCGTTCCCCATAGAGCTGACACCGCAGATTTCCGCGGTTCAGCCGCTTGGCGCCTGACCCCCCGATGCGGCGAAGCGGTTCTAAGGACGGTGGCAAGCCTGAGTAAATTTTCTGTTAACCATCGCCTTGCAGCGGGACGAACGCGCGCCTTTGCTTGAGGGGGAGATCACGCCATGGGCGGCATGGTGCAGGCCGGTCACACACTGGTGGTGCCGACTGACGGCAAGGGCTTCACGGACATTACACGCGCGCTGGCCGATTGGCTGGGGTCCTGCGCTGTCGAAGACGGCCTTCTGACCGTGTTCGTCTCGCACACCTCCGCCTCGCTCACGATTCAAGAGAACGCGGACCCCAATGTGCGGCTGGACCTTCTGGACGCGCTGGAAATCCTGGCACCGGAGAACCGCGCCTACGCCCATCACGAGGAGGGTCCCGACGACATGCCGAGCCACATCAAGTCGATGCTCACCTCGGTCAGCCTGTCGATCCCGGTAAAGGGCGGCCGCATGACACTCGGCACCTGGCAGGGCGTCTATCTCATCGAGCATCGCGTGGCGGCCCAGCGCAGGAACGTCGCGCTGAGCTTCATCGGCCACGCGGCCGGGGCCTGATCACTCTTCGTTGGCTCGCTGCTCGGCGGCCGTGGCGCGCGCTTGCGCCTGATCGAACAGCGTCTCGCCGTCCGGGCGGCGCATCGCGTCGAAGTAAGCTGCATCCGACGGTGTGGCCGCGGGCCCGTATAGACTTGCCGCCACGCCGGCCCCGAGCGCGAGAACGCCCGCGATCAAGCTGGCCGCGCAGATGCCGGTGGCCGTCTCGGCGATGCCAAAGAAGCCGCCGACGGTCAGGCAGAGAAACAAGATGCCAAATCCGGTTCCCAGAGATGCCAGCGCCCCCCACGCCGTGCAGCGCGGCCACCAAATGGCGAGTAAGAGAATGGGAAAGAACGTGGCGCCGGCGAATGCGAAGGCCGTCAGCGCGGACCGCAGTGCA
The DNA here is from genome assembly GCF_041573655.1 of Methyloceanibacter sp. Taxonomy (GTDB): domain Bacteria; phylum Pseudomonadota; class Alphaproteobacteria; order Rhizobiales; family Methyloligellaceae; genus Methyloceanibacter. Next base: position 12,849 of record NZ_JBFFQD010000004.1, on the reverse strand, counting down.
TCGACCTCTGCGACCAAAAGGAAGACGGCGGCAACAAGCGCGCAAGCGGCGATTGCCGCCCAGACCACCATGAGGCGCGGCAGTTCGATCGGGCGGACGTCGATAACCCCGTAAATGTCCTCCGCAAGACCAGTCCCGAGCGTAAAGAGGTGCGATCCCGTCGCGGCAAGCGCGATGGCGAGACCCGCCGCCGCCATGAGCGCGGTCAGTACGTAAGGCAGCTCCGCCAAGATCGGCAAAGCGAGCGCAACGCCGTCCCGCATGACGAACAGTTCGCCGGCGGCAATCACGCCATCTCCATTGACGTCGCGGGCCTGCGCCAACTGCAATTGGCTCAACACGGAGAGCCACGCAGGCAGCCCTTCCGTCGGCACCAGCGCCATGTCGCGGAACATGAGAATTTTGGCGAAGGCCGCCAGCGACGGGGCGGTGATGGCGAACAGCGCCACCAGCGCAAGCGCCCAAGCCGTGGAGCGGCGCTGGTCGGCGACCGAGCAGGTGACCCCGCTGCGCGAAAGCAGGGTGGGCAATGCCGCGGTGCCAAGCGCGATGCACAAGAAGATCGCGAAGAAGCCGGCCCGGGTGATGGTGCCGAACGATTGCAGGAACGGCTTCCCGGCCTGCAACGGCGTGGTTTCCGGCAGCACGGGGAAAATCTCACCCGGTCCGACCGGCGACATCCCGGCCGCGGTCTCCGCGCCCTGCAATGAGCCGAACATCTCGCCATAGGTGAATTGCGGCGCGGGCAGATGGGTGAGCAGCACAGACACGACGATCAACGGTACTGCGAGCCCGATTGCGCCGGCGATGAACTCGGCGCTTCCCGACCATGTCAGCGAGCGCATGCCGCCCAAAATGCCGGCGGCGGCCACGAACAGGGCGATGAGAAGCACGGCAAGCCAGAACGGCAGCGGCATGAAGATCGCGAACACGGCCGCCGCGATCTTCATCTCAGCAGCCAGCAGCAGGGCCGTCGGCGCAATCAGCATCGCGCCGGCGGCGATGCGTGCTTCGCGCGATTGGAATCGCTGACCGAGAAACGCGGGCAGCGTATAGGCGCCGGCGCGCCGCAGATACGGCACGAATAGTACGCTCGCCAACAGAAGGCCGCACGTCCAGCCGAGGCCGATGGCGAGCGCATCGAAGCCGAGGAAGAAGATTGCACCGGTATAGGCAAAGAAACCGGTTCCGCCCACGGTGATGGCCGCAAGCACAAGCGCGTTGTAGACCGGCGGCACGCGGCGGCCCGAGGCGAAGAAGTCTTCAATGTCGAGGGTCCGCGACGCACCGGCAATGACGAGATAGAAGGCAAGCGGCAGCAGCATCATCAGGCGCGCGATGCTGCCGTCGCTCCAGCCGAGCTGCTCGGCAAGCGCCAGCAAGATCGCCAGCGAGACGAACGCGCTGGCGACGATGCCGTAATACGCGCCGAGATGCGGATTCGGCGTGCGCTGGCGCGACGGCCCAACCATCGCCTACGCGATCTCTTCGTTGATGCTGCGCGTGTGGTCGATGCGTTCCTGGACGCGGACGTACCAGAATGCGACCACGATCGCGAAAATGAGCAGCCCTTGGGCGAGGAGATAGAAGCCCAGAGGAAAGTGGAGAAACCAGAGCCGGTTCAGTGGCATCGCGTAGATGACGGCAACGGTCACGGCGCACAGCACGGCCGAGGTCGTCGTGATGGCGACGGCGAGCGTCCGGAGCTGGTGCCGGTCGCGTGCAGCGTTCTCGATCTCGGTGACTGGTTCGGCCACGCCTCCTCCTGACCCTGCCAAGGAGTTAGCAGGTCGTGCGACCCTTGCAAACCGGACGCGCAGGTGCAATCGCCCCCGAAACGTGGCAGGAGAAAGGGGTCTTGGCTGCTTTAGGGGGCGTGGACGATGCTGCAGGAATTCAAGGAATTTGCGCTACGCGGCAATGTGGTGGACATGGCCGTCGGCATCATTATAGGCGCCGCATTCTCCACCATCGTGAAGTCGCTGGTCGACGACGTCATCATGCCGCCGATTGGGCTCCTGACCGGCGGCGTGGATTTTTCCAATCTCTATATAAATTTGAGCGGTGGCGGCTATCAGTCCCTGGCGCAGGCCAGGGAGGCCGGCGCCGCGACGATCAATATCGGCCTGTTCATCAACGCCGTCATCAGCTTCATCATCGTCGCCTTTGCCCTGTTCCTGGCGATCAAGGCGATGAACCAGCTTCGCCGGAAAGAAGATGAGGCGCCCGAGACCGAGCCGGCGCCGTCGCGCGAGGTGCAGCTCCTGGAAGAGATTCGCGACGCCCTGGTCAAGCGCAGCTAGCCAGGCGGTTGCCGTTTTAGCGACCGCGACATCGTGGGCAATGCTATGGGGGGGTTCTAGGTCAAGCTAGTTTGCCGGGGCACCGGTTTGTACGAGGGTCGTATTGGCTGCGATACCGAACAGTAGCCAGCGCCCGCCGACAAACTCGTAGAGTAGGTCGAAGTTTAGCCGTTCTGGTGCTGTGGGGAAGAAACCCGTCAATCGAAGCATTCCACGATTGTCGATGGCCGGTTTACGAAGCAGCTTAGGCTGAAGCAGTATGATGGGTGAAAAATCGAATCCCCGGTTTCTCAGGTCTGCAAAGATCTCGGACAGCCGCCCGCTGCTATTGGCCCCCTGAAAGTTTGGGGATCCAAGCTCTCTGATGACACTGTAGTTTCCGGTGAAGTTCGCCTGGTTGAGCGCGATCAGCGTCGAGACGATGAGTGTTGCGAGCTGATTGTCTGTTGGGATCCTTAGTTTTGGACTCGCCTGAGCATCAGCCTCTCCTTTTACCTCTTGCGCCGAGAGAGGTGACGCTCGAAGGCCGCCCGCGCAAACTTTGCTCAACATTCTCCGATTTTTTGGCTCGCACCCAAAAACGTCTCGTCTTCCAAAAAACCAAGAATCTGGCCCAGGCAAGCTGCCCCACGTGTAAGTGCTCCGCGGTGCACCCTCGAATTTGGACTTTGGAAACATGTCCCCATGTCGGCGGGCGACGCGGCAAATTAGTGCGCGGGACTTGGGGAAAGAGGAACGATGGACCTGCCCCAGCCCTTTATTGGAACAAATTTTCGGTTTTCACGCGCTAAGCGCTTTCTGATAGAATAATTTTTCTATATTATGGCTCACCTTTTGGACCTAGCGCGAAGCGCGATGGCTGGATTTGGAAAACGACATGAGAAGTGGTGAACGTCTCGGCGGCACGGCTGCCGGCGCCTGGGCGTCCGCGTTTCTATGCGGGCTTGCGGGACCGGCGTTCGCCCCGTACACGGGCCGTTCTTTCGAGCCGCAGCTCTTTGCGGAGGCAACCTAGTCATGTTCATCAATGTGCGCTTACCCGACGGGTCCGTGCATCGCCTTGAAGCCCTCGAGGGCTGGCGCGTGATGGAGGTCATCCGCGACTGGGGTCTTCCGATCAAGGCGGAGTGCGGCGGCGCCTGCGCCTGCGCCACGTGCCATGTCTGGGTGGGCAAAGAGTGGGCCGGGAAGCTCGTCCAACCCACGGACGAGGAGTCGGAGATGCTGGACGGCGCTTTCCAAGTCGATGAGCGCTCACGGCTGTGCTGCCAGATCATCATGACGCCCGAGCTTGATGGGCTCGAGGTCGAGCTCGCGCCCGAGAGCCTCGCCGATGATGCCGACATACCCGTCGCGGTGGGGAGTTCCGGCTGATGCGCACCTTCCCCGTCTTTATAAGCTTCGATGGCAAGCCCCCGCTCGTGGTAGGCGGCGGTGAGCTTGCGGCCGTCAAGACGCGGCTCTTGTTGAAGCGCGCCGAGATCGTCGACGTCGCTGCGAACGCGCTTGGCGCGGAGCTCGCCAAATTGGCTGAGCAAGGGCAGGTCAATTGCGTGCCGCCTGCGCCCGGTATCGATCAGCTGCGCGGCCGCCCTCTTGTCATCGCCGCCACCGAGGACGATGAGGAAGATTCACGCGTTTCGGCCATCGCCCGCGCGCTCGGCGTGCCGGTCAATGTGCCGGACCGTCTGGAGCTGTGCACATTTGCGCTTCCCGCGATCGTCGATCGTGGCGAGGTCACCGTGGCCATCGGTACCTCCGCGGCGGCTCCCGTGCTGGCCCAGCGTCTGCGCGCCTGGCTTGAGCAGGAGCTGCACCCGCGGCTCGACGCGCTCGCCAAGCTCGCCGGCGAATTCCGGGAGCATGTCGCCGAGAAATTGCCCGCAGGGCCCTCGCGCCGCCATTTTTGGGAGACCGTGTTTGATGGTGCAGCCGCCGACGCCATGCTGAAAGGCGATGAGCCAAAGGCCCGCGCACTGATCGGCGAGGCCATCGAACAGGCAAGCGCCAGCGGGGGCCCGCAAGGCCGCGTGCTGCTGGTCGGCGCCGGGCCGGGCGATCCCGAGCTCCTCACCCTGAAGGCGGTGCGTGCGTTGAAAGCCGCCGACGTCGTGTTCTACGATCGGCTGGTGGGCGACGGCGTGCTCGACTGCGCCCGCCGTGAGGCCGAGCTGATCCCGGTCGGCAAGGCCAAGGGTGCCCACAGTGTGCCGCAAAGCGAGATCAACGCGGCGCTGATCGAGCGCGCGAAGGCGGGACAGATCGTGGTACGGCTGAAAGGCGGCGATCCCTTCGTCTTCGGCCGTGGCGGCGAGGAGCTCGATGCGTTGCGTGCCGAGAACATTGCCATCGAGATCGTGCCTGGCGTGACCGCAGGGGTCGCCGCGGCCGCAAGCCTGCAGATTCCGCTCACCCATCGCGACGTCTCGCACACCGTGACGTTTGTTTCCGGCCACGAGGCGGGCGGCAAGGAGCCGTCGTTCGCGCATCTGGATCTGACGGCGCTTGCGAGCGGCAACAACACGCTCATTGTCTATATGGGCGTCACCACGGGCGCCGTGATCGCGCAGCGTCTGCTGGAAGCCGGCTTCCGGCCTGGGCTGCCCGTGATCGCGGTGGAGAACGCAAGCCGCGACGATGAGCGCCGCGTCGCTACCACCATCGCCACGCTCGCCGCCCAGCCCAAAAGCCTCGGCCTGAAGAGCCCGGCCGTGCTGATCTTCGGCGAAGTCGCAGGGCTGCCGGCGTCCGGCATCGTAGAGGACATTCTCGCATCCGAGGAGGTTGCCCGCGCCTATGCCTAGCGTCGTGACAGCCAACCGCCTCGATGACGGGATCGTCGTCTATCTCGCGCCGAAGGCCGAGTGGACCGAGGACATCGAGAAGGCCGAGCGGGCCGAGACCGACGATGAGGTCGAGGCGCTCGAAGCGATTGCCCAAAAAGCCGAGCGCGACCGCATTGTCATCAGCGTCTATCCCATGCCGGTCGAGGTGAAGGATGACGGTACAATCGATCCGATTTCCGTGCGCGAACGTATTCGCGCCGCACACCGAACCACGTTGACGAAGGATTGGTACGATGTACCGCTATGATGAGTTCGACCATTCGTTCGTGCGCGAGCGTGTGGCGGAGTTCAAAGACCAAGTCGAGCGCCGCCTTACCGGCGAGCTGACGGAGGAGGAGTTCCGGCCTTTGCGCTTGCGCAACGGGCTCTACCTCCAGCTTCATGCGTATATGCTGCGCATCGCCGTTCCCTATGGCGTCCTGTCCCCGCGCCAGCTGCGCCAGCTCGCGATGATCGGCCGCAAATGGGATCGCGGCTATGGCCACTTCACCACGCGGCAGAACCTGCAGTTCAACTGGGTGAAGCTCGTCGACATTCCCGATGTGCTTGCCGCACTCGCCGAGGTCGAGATGCACTGCATCCAGACCAGCGGCAATTGTGTGCGCAACGTCACCGCCGACCCTTACGCAGGTGCCGCTCTCGATGAGCTGGAGGATCCGCGCCCCTGGTGCGAGGTATTGCGCCAATGGTCGACGCTGCATCCGGAGTTCAACTGGCTGCCGCGCAAGTTCAAGATCGCGGTGTCCGGTGCCGCTGAGGATCGCGCCGCCACAGCCTTCCATGACATTGGCCTGCGCATCGTGCGCGGGCCCAACGGCGAGAACGGGTTCCGTGTCCTCGTCGGCGGCGGCATGGGCCGCACGCCTTATGTGGGCCAGGTGATCCGCGAGTTCCTGCCCAAGGAACATTTGCTATCCTACGTCGAGTCGATCTTGCGCGTGTACAATCTCCTCGGCCGCCGCGACAACATCTACAAGGCGCGCATCAAGATCCTCGTCAATGCGCTTGGCATCGAGAAATTCCGCGAAGCCGTCGAGGCCGATTGGGAGGCGACCCACAAAGACGCCATCGATTTGCCCGACGACGAGCGTCGCCGCATCATGTCCTATTTCGCGCCGCCGGAGCTACCCAAGCAGCCCGCGCGCGACGAGGCCGTGGCCGCGCGGCGCGACAGCGATCCCACCTTCGCCAACTGGTACAAGCAAAACGTGCTGCCGCATCGCCTGCCGGGCTATGCCTCGGCGGTGATCTCGCTGAAGGAGCCGGGCCGCACGCCGGGCGATGCCTCGTCTGACGCGATGGACTTCGTTGCCGACCTCGCCGAGCGCTTCGGACACGACGAGATTCGCGCCAACTACACGCAGAACCTAGTGCTGCCGCACGTGGCCCGCGCCGACATCCCGGTGCTCTACGACGCGCTTCTTGGCGCTGGACTTGCCACGGGTAACAACGAGCTCCTCGGAGACATGATCTGCTGCCCGGGGCTCGACTACTGCAACCTCGCCAACGCCCGCTCGATCCCCATCGCTAAGGAGATCGCCAAGCGGTTTGAGGACCCGGCGCGTCAGGAGCTGATCGGTCAGCTCAGGCTCAACATGTCCGGCTGCATCAACGCCTGCGGTCATCACCACTCGGGCAATATCGGCATTCTCGGCGTCGACAAGAAAGGCACCGAGCTCTACCAGATCACGCTCGGCGGCAACCCGAAGGACGATGCGGCCATCGGCACCATTATCGGGCCGGGCTTCCGCGCCGAGAAGGTGCCCGAGGTTATCGACACCATCGTCGACACCTATGTCGACAACCGCAATGAGGGAGAGAGCTTCCTCGAGACTTGGCGCCGGGTCGGCCCTGCGCCATTCAAGGAGGCTCTTTATGGTGCTCGTTGATCTGGCCACAGGCAAGGTCGTCACCGACCCTGAAGAGGTTGCGAGGGTCTTGGAGCCGAGTGCGGACGAGGCGGCGCTGGCCGCGGCCGTGGGCGGCAATGCCGGACCCATCGCCATTTCCTTCCCGAGCTTTGTTGACGGGCGCGGCTTCAGCCTGGCGCGGCTCTTGCGCGAGCGCCACGGCTTCAAGGGCGAAATTCGCGCCGTCGGCTCGCTCATTCCCGATCACGGCCAGTTCCTGCTGCGCTCCGGCTTCGACACCGCCGAGATTGCCGATCCCGACGCCGCGTCCGTCTGGAAGGCGTCGATCGAGCGTATTGGCCGCAACTATCAGCCGGCCGCGCGCAACACGCTCCCCTTGCGCTGGGGTGCGAGCGAGAAGACGGCGCTCGAGTTGAACAAGATTCTGTCGGAGACCGACGATCTCGTCCCGCGCATCAAGGAGATCGCCGGGGCGATCGAAGGCCGCATCGCCTTCTCCTCCAGCTTGGGACTCGAAGATCAGGCGATCCTCCATGCCGTCGCCAAATCCGGTGCTGACATCGACGTGTTCACCTTGGACACGGGCCGGCTCTTCCCCGAAGTGCTGGAGACCATCGAGCTTTCGGAACTGCGCTTCCGCACCCGCATCCGCCTCGTGGTGCCGGACGCCGACGAGGTCGAGGAGCTGGTTGCGCGTGATGGCGTGTACGGCTTCCGCCAGTCGATCGAGAATCGCAAGACCTGCTGCGAAATTCGCAAAGTCCGCCCGCTGAACCGGGCGCTGGAAGGCGCACAAGGCTGGATCACGGGGCTACGCCGCGAGCATTCCGATGTGCGCGCCGGCGTGCCCTTGGCGGCATGGGATGTCGAGCATGGTCTCATCAAGATCAATCCCGTCGCCGATTGGACGACCGAGACCTTGATGGACTACCTCAAGGCCAACAACGTGCCGGTCAATCCGCTTCACGAAAAAGGGTTCGTCTCCATCGGCTGCGCGCCGTGCACCCGCGCCGTCAAGCCGGGCGAGGACCCGCGCGCCGGCCGTTGGTGGTGGGAGACAGAAGACAAGAAAGAATGTGGACTGCACGTCGGTGCGGACCAAGAAGGGAAGGCCGCATGACAGCGCTCACCTCACATCTGAAGCTGCTTGAGGCGGAGAGCATTCACATCTTCCGCGAGGCGGCGTCACAGTTCCGCAAGCCGGTGTTGCTCTATTCCATCGGCAAGGATTCGACCGTGCTTCTGCATCTGGCGCGGAAGGCCTTCGCGCCGGCGAAGCTGCCGTTCCCGCTGCTTCACGTGGATACCACTTGGAAGTTTCGCGAGATGATCGCCTTCCGCGATCGCGCGGTGAAGGACTTCGGCCTCGATCTCATCGTGCACACCAACCACGACGGGTTGGCGCGCGACATGAATCCCTTCGATCATCCGCCGTCCGTCTACACCGACATCATGAAAACGCAGGCCTTGCGTCAGGCGCTCGACACCGGCGGCTTTGATGCCGCCTTCGGTGGCGCACGCCGCGACGAGGAAGCCTCACGCGCCAAGGAGCGTGTGTTCTCCTTCCGCGCTGCGGGCCATCGCTGGGATCCACGCCTGCAGCGTCCCGAGATGTGGCAGTTGTTGAACGGCCGCCTCGCCATGGGCGAGACCGTGCGCGTGTTTCCGCTCTCCAATTGGACCGAAGCGGATGTGTGGCGCTACATTATGCTTGAGAAGCTCGACGTGGTGCCGCTCTATTTTGCCGCCGAGCGTCCGGTGGTGGAGCGTGACGGCCAGTTTATCATGGTCGACGACGAGCGCATGCGGCTGAAGCCTGGAGAAACACCGCAAACGCGCAAGGTGCGCTTCCGCACACTTGGCTGCTATCCGCTGACGGCCGCGATCGAGTCCGAAGCTTCGGACCTCGACGCGATCGTGACGGAAACTTTGGAAGCGCGCGTGTCGGAGCGGGCGGGGCGCCTGATCGATCACGATCAGGACGGCGCCATGGAGATGAAGAAGCGTGAGGGGTACTTCTAATGACTGTGGCAGCCATCGAGGAGACGGAGATCAAGTCGCCTGCGCCGGTGGGCAGCCCCGATGCCAAGTCGGAGGCCATGGTTCGGCTGCTCACTTGCGGTTCGGTTGACGACGGCAAGTCGACGCTGATTGGCCGGCTGTTGTGGGACGCGGCGGGCGTAACGGATGACCAACGCGCCGCGATCATGCACGCCTCGCACAAACGCGCGGTGAACGGCGAGTCCATCGATTTCTCGCTTCTGCTTGACGGTCTTCAGGCCGAGCGCGAGCAGGGCATCACCATCGACATCGCCTGGCGTTACTTCGAGACCGAACGCCGCCGCTTCGTCATCATCGACTCGCCCGGCCACGAGCAATACACGCGCAACATGGCGACCGGTGCCAGTCACGCCGATGTGGCGATCCTGTTGGTCGATGCGCGTCATGGCGTGAAGCGTCAAACGCGCCGCCACGCCGCCATCTGCAATCTTGTCGGCATCAAGAAGGTGATTGTCGCCGTCAACAAGATGGATCAGATCGATTGGTCCGAGGAGCGCTACCGGGCCATCGAGAACGACTTCATGAGCCTGGCGGCGAATTTCTCCTTCACCGAGATCACCACGATCCCTGTCGCTGCGCTCACGGGTGCCAATGTGGTGGCCAGCGCGGCCGAAATGCCCTGGCACAGCGGTCCCACGCTTCTGGAATATCTGGAGGGCGTCGACCCGAAGACGGAAAGCGTCGATGCGCCGTTCCGCATGCCGGTGCAGCTCGTGCTGCGGGCATCGGACGATTTCCGTGGTTATGCCGGCACGGTAACCTCTGGCGAGATCAAGGTCGGCGACCGCGTCGTCGATGCGCGCAGTGGACTCAGCGCGAACTTGACCCGCATCTCCACCATGGACGGAGACCTGGAGAGCGCCAAGAAGGGCGACGCTGTCACGCTGGTCCTCGACACCGATATCGACATCTCACGCGGCGCCGTGCTGTCCGAGGTCCAACGCCGCCCGGTGAATGCCGACGTCATCGAAGCGCGGCTGGTCTGGTTGTCGGAAAAATCGTTCGATCCGGAGGCGGGCTATCTGTTGCGCACGGCAACGGACCTGACGCCCGTGACGTCGATGAGCGTTTCGGCGCTGATCGACTTCGAGACGCTGGCATCCGCCCAAGCGCATGATTGCGGTGTCAACGACATCGCCGATTGCCGGATTCTGCTGGGCCGCGCAACCGCCCTCGATCTCTTCCGCGACTTGCCGTTGACCGGTAATTTCGTGCTGATCAACGCCATCGACGGCGCCACCGTGGCGGGTGGGGTGATTACCTGGGTGCAGACTGGGGCATCCGCCGTCGGCGAGAACGTTCTCGTTCTGGACCGGGCAAGATTGGCCGGTTTGTGCGCTGATCTTGGCCAGTCCGAAGTGGACAGGGCCGAGTTCGAGCGGCGTGCCCAGGAGGTGGCAATTCTGCTACGCTCGGCCGGGGTTCCGGTTCTAATCGAGACGGACCGCTAAGAATGGTAGCCCGAATGGGTACGGACGCGCTGTTAGCGTAGGGGGAGGCCTTCGTTGATAATGGACCTCAGCTGGGCGGCGGCCCTGCTGCCCTTGGCTGGCGCTGGCTTTGGTGTCGGTTTTTTGGTCGGTCTGACGGGAGTGGGCGGTGGCGCGTTGATGACGCCGCTTCTCATCTCCACCTTTGGCGTGCCGCCTGCGGTCGCCGTGGGCACGGACCTTCTCTACGCTTCTGTGACGAAGACAGTCGGCGGCTGGCGCCATCACGTCGCCGAGAATGTCGATTGGCCGATCGTCATGCGGCTCGCCTTGGGCAGTATCCCGGCGGCGATCATCGTGCTCGCGATCATGGCCAATGTGCAGATGGACACCGATGCCGTGGCGCAATGGATTCGCTACGGCCTCGCCTTCGCGCTGCCGGTCAGCGGCCTCGCCATCGTGCTCTATCCCATCATGATGCGGGGGCATGACGCCACGTCCGGAGACAAGAAGCCGCGCATGCTCGCCACGGTGCTGTTCGGCGGGGCGTTGGGCGCGCTCGTTACGCTGACCTCCGTCGGCGCCGGCGCCATCGGCGTCGTGGTCCTGGCCCTGCTGTTTCCCTGGCTACCGGCCAAACGTATCGTGGGGACGGACATTGCCCACGCCGTGCCACTCACGCTCGTCGCGGGTGCCGGCCATCTGGGCCTCGGCCATGTCGATCCTTGGATCCTGCTTGCGCTGCTCTGCGGCTCGATACCGGGAATTCTATTCGGCACGCGCCTGGCCGGCGTCGCGCCCGAGTGGTTGCTCAGGCCGTTGCTGGCGCTGACCTTGTGCTACGCGGCCTACGCGCTTCTGTCCAAATAGGGCGCTTCCGTCCGATCGGCTGCTAGGCAACGTCCTGTTTCACATCGCCCAAGGCTTCATCGATATTGTGCTTGGCGGCGGCAAGCGCCTCTTTGCGGCTCTGGGAGAGCGTGCGCAACGGAGACAAAGCCAGCATGGGGAGGTCGTCACGGGTGGGATGGATATGCGCGCACCAGTTCGACCATTCTTGCCGCAGGCGGATCTCATAGCCGCGGTATTGGGACTTATCGCTCGGCATCACACCGTCCTCCACGAGTAGTCCCCCGTCCCTAGAAGATTGGTTCTGCCACAGAACTTTCAATGGCATTGTGGCCAGAATCGCGAGGGCTCGTGAAAATCGCGGCCTATGGTTGAGGCGGCTTTTACGGCGATTTTTGGCCAATTATGGCCGATAGGGCGAGCCCTCGTCAGGCGAGGGGCCCATTTCGCGCATGAGGTCCTGTGGAAGCGCTAGTTGCTGATGCTGTCGAAGAGTCCGGACAGCAGAGCGGCCGCGACCAAGGATCCCAGAGCTAGGAGAACGAGTGTCATGGAGGGCAAACGCGCCTGCCGCCATTCCGTTCCCAAGATCGGGGGGCCACGCTCAGTTCGCTGGAACCGATTCGCGTGGGCTCGCGTTCATGGACATGCAGTATCGGGGCCCCGCAGAGCCCCCAAACGTTAGGCGACTTCGGTGCTGTGGCCCGGCCTGCTTCGGCAGCCGGGCTTTTTCGTGCGCGGGGTCATGGGTGCGCTACGCGTCCCGATGAGGCTCCCAATTCGCCAGCTATTGCTCAGTACCCGCGCCAGTAACGGCGTGCAGCACGCCGAGCACGCCGCCGGGCGTACGGTCGCGGCACGCGGTAGACGTAATAGCTCGGTGGATAGGCGTAGCGGTAGCCGTATTGGGGATAGTAGTCGTCGTATTCGTAGCCGTAATCATCGCCGTAGTAATAGTTGTCGTAGTCGTATCCAGGCTCGACGTAGACGCCGCCACCCGCTGACGCCGCCGAGGGCGCCGCCGCAACCAGAACAAGAGTGGCAGCTCCTGCAATGAAACGCAGTGAATTGTTCATCACGCATCTCCTTTCCAGGCTGAAGCTGAGGCTAACACACGGCGGGCGCCAAAGGCACTGAGCTGCGTCAAAAATTGGCGTCAGCTCATTTTGCTCATAGAATTGACAAGGCCCGCCCCGCGCCGGTGGGCCGGGCGGCAGCTTTAATATCATCGGCTCCATCCGCCCCGGCGAATGCGGCGTCGTCACGGGCCGCCGCTCCGGGAGTTGGATCTGGGTGGACTATGGCCGTGGCGGCTATGTCCACAGCCGCTATCTACGCAGCGAAGATGAAGGCGGAGATGCGAGCGACCAACGCTGCGTGCGCGGTGTGGCTGCGAATGATGTGCTCAATATCCGCGAGCGGCCCAACGCGTCGTCGGCCATCCGCGGCCATATCCCGCCGAACGCCTGCGGTGTCGAGGTCCGTAACC
>NZ_JBFFQD010000003.1:0-94085 GCF_041573655.1 Methyloceanibacter sp. | reverse complement strand
TCCGTGCTGTCTTGCGCGCCGTGGCCTTCCGCCGAACGCCGGTCTTGCGAGCGGTCTTCCGCACTTTCCGCGCAGTCTTGCGCGCCGCGGTCTTCCGCCGAACGCCGGTCTTGCGAGCGGTCTTCCGCACTTTCCGCGCAGTCTTGCGCGCCGCGGTCTTCCGCCGAGCGGTCGTCTTGCGAGCGGTCTTCCGCACTTTCCGTGCTGTCTTGCGCGCCGCGGTCTTCCGTCGAGCGGTCGTCTTGCGAGCGGTCTTCCGCACTTTCCGCGCAGTCTTGCGACCGGTCTTCCGCGCGGCCCGTGCCGTCTTACGTCCAGTTGATCTCGTGGCCATAGCTTCGCTCCGATTCTGTTTTAGATGTCGTTACCCGTTCAAACGACGCATACATCGAATCACGCTACACTTGGTCCAAGCTTGCCGTCCCACATGGCAAGTCAATTGTTTTTTTTAGTATACGCTGATTGCATCAGAAAATGGCAAATTAACGGGCACTATTCGCTTAACGTCAACAACCAATTCTTTCCGCGCGCAACGCGATGCGCAGCAAACTGTACATTGCGCGTGCAAAACGATTCGTTTGCGAAGTGCGTTTGCCGCACTTCATTCCATCTGCAGGAGCACTTCAGCGAACGGTTCCTTCGAAATGTGAGGGTTCCCGGTGAACGGAAAGTCGAAGGCAAGCGCCAAGAGCAAAGACAACGCTACAAGCGCTGCGAGGGCCACTGTCATAAGGACTTGCGCGCCGGCATTTGACGCGGCGAAGAACGCCGGATAGCCGAGGGTGATCAGGCCGCCCACGATCAACACAAACCAGAGCACCCCTGGTACCGACCCACTTGCGCTGTCGAGCCGCTCGTTTCGGCTGTCGGCAATCAAGGTCACCAAGGTGAGCGCGTGCTGGAACAGCACCAGTTCCTTATCGTCTTCCGGCTGCAGTTTGAGAACGGCACTGTTCAGAGCCCTGAGGTCCCTGGCCACGACCTCGTTACGCTCGCCAACCGCCATGCTATCCCAAGCGTGCGTCTGCACGTCTTTTACGTACCTCATGACCCCCGCCTGGATATCGTCACCCTGATTGGGTATCGCCTCCGCCACGTGGTAGAGATCGACGGCGGCCTTAGCCTCCTCCCGGACGGCATTTTCCGTTTCGCTGTAGTTCTCCCAAACGGCGATGACGACGAAAGCCAACATGACGGCGTAGAACACGCCCACCACGGCGAATTTGAACCCGGCGACTTCATTGTTGAGCTTGAGGCGGTCGGCGCCGTAACGATATCGGCTCATGAGCATGAGCCCGACCGCATAGACCTCCGCCACCACCATCATGATGAGGGCCACGACCCACAAATGCGTCCCGTGCATCAAAGAGAGAATGGTGGCCATGGTCTTCCGTCCCGGGAAAGCGACCGATAGGAACGCCGCCTTAGGCCCGCTATTTTGGGACCAACATGAGCGATTCGCGACAAGGAAGCCCATGACCAAGCAAGGCGCAAGCACAAAGACCCCCCAAACGCAGGAGGGGCTGACGCGGCATGAAACCAAGGAAGTCAAGGAACGCCGTCGTCTGCGCGCTGCGGTTGTCTACGAGATCATCCGCTTGGAGGGTGAGGCGGAGCTTGCGCGCACATTCACCGCGCTGTGGTGGTCGGCCCTGGCGGCCGGTCTTTCGATCGGCTTCTCCGTTCTGTCCCAAGCTCTGCTCGAAGCGACTTTGGGCGACTTCCCGGGCCGGACCGTGATTGCCGATTTCGGCTACTGCGTCGGCTTCTTGATCGTGATCCTCGCCCGTCAGCAGCTCTTCACCGAGAACACGCTGACTGCCGTCTTGCCCGTCATGGTCCGCAAGGATTGGAGCGGCATCTGGGACGTGTTGCGCCTCTGGGGCATCGTCCTCGCCGGCAATCTCGTCGGCTGCTTCGTGTTTGCTGCCTTCCTTGCCTATTCGGGTGCCTTCTCCGATCAGACCCAGACCGCCATCACCGAGATCGGCCGCCACCTCATGGCCAACAGCCCGACCGAGATGTTCGTCAAGGGCATCATGGCGGGCTGGCTGATCGCCGCGCTGGTTTGGATGCTTCCGTCCTCGGAAGGCACCGAGATCTTCATCATCACCCTCATCACCTACATCATCGCGCTCGGCGACTTCACCCACATCATCGCTGGGTCCGTCGAGGCCATTTACATGTGCCTCATCGGCGAGGTCGGCATCGGGCAGGCCGTTGGCGGCTTCTTCATCCCCACCCTGCTCGGCAACGTGGCCGGTGGCACCGTACTCTTCGCCTTGATCAGCTACGCGCAGGTCCGAGAGGAACTGGAAGGCTAATGAGGCGATGACCGTTCCTCTATGGGTTCTGCTGACATTGGCCGTGTGGACCCTGCTCGTGCTTCTGGCTGGCGTCGGTCTCCATCGGTGGAGCCTAATCCTGTCCAGCAAAGCTGAGTTGACCGACTTCCCGGGCGGCGTGGCCGAGGGAGCGCCCGCGTATTGCCGCGCCGTGCGGGCCCACGCCAACTGCGTCGAGAATCTGCCGGTCTATGGCGCGATCGCTATCACCGCCGCGATCGCCGGGGTCGATACCCCGCGTCTCGATCAGCTCGCCATCGTCCTTCTCATCGCGCGGATCGGCCAGACGCTGATCCATATGATTTTCCGCGAGACCAACCGCACGGTCGCCATCCGCTTCGGCTTCTTCGCCGTCCAGCTATTGGCCATGTTTTGGATGGCGGCGATTGTCGCCATGACCGCCTGGTAGCGCGGCGGCGCGCCTCTAGCCAAGCCCTCTCCCCGCCGCCATATTCGCCTTTATGCCCCCTCGCGCTCCCAAGACCTTCGGCTCCCGGGCGGAGCCGCGCGCCGTCACCGGCGAGGCGGCCGGTCTGCCGCTTGCCGGCGACCGGCGCGATCCGGGATTCGGCGAAGCGCCCCAACCGCTGATCCAGGAGCATCCGCTGGTCACGGGCGAGACGGCCGCGTTCACGCCGCACCGGCCATCGCGGCCAGAGAAGTCCGAAGGCGGCGTCGCCCTTCAGACCGAGACGGAATTGGAGCCTAAGGGCGACCAGCCCCACGCGATCGCCGAACTCGTCAGCCAAGTGAACGCCCGTGAACGCGATCAGGTGCTGCTCGGCGTCACGGGCTCGGGCAAGACCTTCACCATGGCCAAAGTCATCGAGGAGACGCAGCGCCCGGCACTCATCCTCGCGCCGAACAAGACGCTTGCCGCGCAGCTCTACGGCGAGTTCAAGAGCTTCTTCCCGGAGAACGCGGTCGAGTATTTCGTCTCGTACTACGACTACTACCAGCCCGAGGCCTATATCCCGCGCACCGACACCTATATCGAGAAGGACTCGTCCATCAACGAGCAGATCGACCGCATGCGCCACTCGGCGACACGCGCGCTGCTCGAGCGCGACGACGTGATCATCGTGGCCAGCGTGTCGTGCATCTACGGTATCGGCTCGGTGGAGACCTATACCGCCATGACCTTCACCCTGAAGCGCGGCGACAATATCGAACAGCGCCAGCTGATGGCCGATCTGGTCGCCCTTCAATACCGGCGGAACGACGTCAACTTCGTGCGCGGGAGCTTCCGGGTCCGCGGCGATACCATCGAGCTATGGCCCGCCCATTTGGACGATCGCGCCTGGCGAGTCTCGCTGTTCGGCGACGAGATCGAAAGCATCGTCGAATTCGATCCTCTGACCGGCGCCAAGACCGACGAGTTCAGCCTGGTCAAGGTCTACGCCAATTCACACTATGTGACCCCGAAGCCGACGCTGAAGCAGGCCGTTCGCGGCATCAAGGAGGAGCTGAAGCAGCGTCTCACCGAGTTGCACGGCGCCGGGCGCCTGCTCGAGGCGCAGCGGCTGGAGCAGCGCACCCTGTTCGATCTGGAGATGATCGAGGCGACCGGCTCCTGCGCCGGCGTCGAGAATTACTCGCGCTATCTCACGGGCCGCAAGCCCGGCGAGCCGCCGCCCACGCTGTTCGAGTACCTGCCCGACAATGCCCTCGTCTTTACCGACGAGAGCCACGTGACCGTGCCGCAGATCGGCGCCATGTTCCGCGGCGACTACAAACGCAAGTCCACGCTCGCCGAGTATGGCTTCCGCCTCCCCTCCTGCATGGACAACCGGCCCTTGCGCTTCGAGGAGTGGGACGCCATGCGGCCGCAAACCGTCTACGTGTCGGCAACGCCGGGCGGATGGGAGCTGGAGCAGACCGGCGGCGTCTTCGCCGAACAGGTGATCCGGCCGACCGGGCTCGTGGACCCGCCGGTCGAGGTGCGTCCGGCCACAACGCAAGTGGACGACCTCATCGACGAGACCCGTAAAGTCGTGGACGCCGGCTATCGCGTGCTCGTGACGACGCTCACCAAACGCATGGCCGAGGACCTGACGGAGTACATGCACGAACAGGGCATCCGCGTGCGCTACATGCATTCCGACGTGGAAACCCTGGAGCGCATCGAGATCATCCGCGATTTGCGGCTGGGCGCCTTCGACGTGCTCGTGGGCATCAACCTGCTGCGTGAGGGGCTCGACATTCCCGAATGCGCACTGGTCGCCATTCTCGATGCCGACAAGGAGGGCTTTCTCCGCTCGGAGACCTCGCTGGTGCAGACCATTGGCCGCGCGGCGCGCAATGTCGATGGCCGCGTCATTCTCTACGCCGACGGCATCACCGGGTCGATGGAACGCGCCATGGCGGAAACCGACCGCCGCCGCGAGAAGCAAGTGGCCTGGAACAAGGCGAATGGCATCACGCCGGAAAGCGTGAAGAAGAACATCGGCGACATTCTCGCCTCCGTCTACGAGCGCGACCATGTGCTGGTCGACGCCGGCACCGGCTTCAGCGAGGAAGATCAGATGCCCATCGGGCATAACCTTGAAAGCGTGATCGCCGACATGGAGAAGCGCATGCGCGCATCGGCGGCCGATCTCGAATTCGAGGAAGCCGCGCGCTTACGCGACGAGGTCAAGCGCCTGCGCCAAACCGAACTCGCCATCGCCAACGACCCACTCGCACGCCAGTCGGACGTCGAGCGTTCGGCCGCGGCGGCAGACATCTCTCGACCGCACAAGCCGGACCTCGACGAGATGGGCCCGCACAACCGCGAGATCCCGCTCAAGACCGCGCGCCCACGCTCAAAGTCGGGCAAGCCCGGCACACGTGCCTTCAAGGGCAAGGGCCATTAAGCCGGAGCCTGGCCGCTCATTCTTGCTGTACGCGAGCCTCCGACGCCTCGTTCTAAAACGGGGCGCGCATTAACCGTTTCTCAAGCCTATCCGGCGAAATTAAGCGCTGTACCGAGTTGGTATTCAGTAGCGTAAAGAGAATCAGTCATGCGCATCATCATTGCTCTTGCGGTCTTCACCGCCACCATCGCCTTGGGCGGTTGCTTCCATCACCACCAGCAGACCTATGTCACCGAGCTTCCGCCGGCTCCGGTGCCCTATAAGTAAGCCTTCCAGCATGCGCCGGTGACGCGGCAGCCCTGTCCGCTGGGAAGCGGACGTGCCGGCAGCGCCGTTGGAAAGCGATGCTCCTGCATCGAAAAGCCCGGCCTAGCGCCGGGCTTTTTCGCATCACCCCCGCTCAAGCGCTTGTGAGCAGATATGAGCCCCGAGTGACGGCAACCTCGGCTAGCGTGACACCATCACGCCGCTCACAGAGGGAGGGAGCCGAAATGTCTGCACTCATCGATTGGCTGGAAGCCGGACGCCGACTTGCCGAGCGCATTCCGTATAGCATCGTCGCGCTGGTCGCGCGGCTCGCGGTAGCAAACGTCTTCTGGCGTTCCGCTCAAACCAAAATCAACGGCGTCTTCGAGGTCAAAGACTCGACGTTCTATCTCTTCAGCGAAAAATACCACGTGCCGATTCTACCGCCGGATGTCGCGGCTTACATAGCGACCTACCAAGAACTCGTCGGCTCGGTCCTATTGGTCGTCGGCCTGGCAACCCGCCTCACGGCGTTGGCCTTTATCGGCATGGTCGCGGTGATCCAGATCTTCGTCTATCCGTCAGGCTGGCCCGACCATATTCTGTGGTTCGCGCTGCTGTTCTTGCTCGTTGCGCGCGGGCCCGGTGCGATCTCGCTCGACCACCTGATCTGGCGGCGCACCAAGTAGGCGCAGCCAGCCGCCAACAGACAGGCCGGTGGACCTTATCCGCCGGCCTGCAACTTCCGAATCAACGCTTGGCTCGGATAGGAGTCGGCCGGCAACCCATACTTGACCTGCATGTCGCGGATCGCCGCGCGGGTGCCGGCGCCAATCACACCGTCGATCTTGCCCACGTCGTAACCGCGCTGCTGCAGAAGCCGCTGAAGTTGCTTGTTCTGGGCTGCCGAGAATACCGGCGCATTGCCGCGACGCAGCGGCGGCGCGCCGCCAAGGCGCGTGGCGAAGTACCCGGCCGTCGTCGAATAGATGAGCGAGTTGTTCCAGTCGAGATAGATGTTGATGAAGTTCGGATAGGCCAGGAAAGCCGGTCCGTTCCGCCCCATCGGCAATAGGAGCGCCGAGGGCACGTTGTCCGCGGGCACCGGCTTACCGTTGCGGTAGGTGACCCCGTAACGCGACCAGAACAGGCGCGGCCGCTGAATAGTGACGTCCGCCTGATCCCAAGGGAGGTTCTTGGGCACAATGACCTCTTCGAGCCAGGGCTGCCCCGGCTGCCAGCCCTTCGCCCGGATGTAATTCGCGGCCGATGCCAGCGAGTCCCCTGCACTGCGCACCAAATCGCGGCGCCCGTCGCCATCGTAGTCGACGGCATACTTGTAGTAAGTGCTGGGCTGGAACTGGAACTGTCCCACCTCACCATGGGCGGGTCCGCGCATTTGCGACGGCGTCAAGTCACCGCGATCGATGACGCGCAGCGCATCCATGAGTTGAACGCGAAATTCTTCCGGCCTGCGGCAGTCGTAGCTCAGCGTGGCCAGGGAGCGAATGCTCTGCATGTCGCCCATGAAGGCGCCGAAATCTGTCTCCAGACCCCAAAAGGCGACGAGCACGGGCCCTGGCACGCCGTATTGCTGTTCGACTTGCTTGAGCGTTTTCCCGTATTTCCGCATCCTGGCCTTGCCAGCTTGCAGGCGATTCTTGGACACCATGCGCCTGGAGAACGTGTTGAAGTCCTGCGCGAAGACACCTTGCGCGCGGTCCTTCTTGATGGTCCTCGGATCGTAGGTGACGCCGTTCAGCGCGGCGGCCACGGTCTGCGGCGAGATACCTTCGGCAATCGCCTGCTTCTTGAACCCGTGCAGCCACTTGTTGAAGCCCGAAGGACCGGGGCATCGCTGCGCAAAGGCGGTGGAAACCGAGCCGAGCAGCACCGCCGCACAGAGGCCAGCGAGCGCCGACGTCGAAATGATGCGTGTCAGGGAATATCTAGCCATGCGCGCCAATGAACCCAGTCGCGGCGCGTCCGTCAAGCCAAGAGGATGTCATCTTTGCAGTCTAACCAGTGCGTCGCCGAAGCCGCCGCAACTGGGAAAGGCCTCAATCGGTGTGCGGCGGCAACTCGCCGATCCGAAGCTTCTCTGTCAGCACGTTGATGCGCCGAGAAGCCTCAGCCTTGCTCAGTCCTTGCCGGTACGCCTCCGGTTCCCGCACTTCCTCAGCCAAATTCTTGAGGTGCGAGGCCTGTGCCCCCGTCATCGGCTCGGCTCCAGTCGATCCACTGGGCGCGAGTTCTTGGCGCTCCTGGTAAGCGGAGGCCGTCTTCTTCTGTTGCATCGTAGTCTTCCTGAACCGTCTTTGGTGTTTCCCTTGAGGTTTGTGTTCTTCGTACGATTGTTACAGTAGGAATCGAAAAGGGCAAGCATTTGGCGCCATTTGGCAAAGGTTTGGGCGCGTTTCGTGACCCGCCCAAAGATCAGGCGTCGGTCAAGCATCTGAACAACATGGTTTGGCGGCCTTTGGCCACTATGTAGCGATCCAGCAATCGCCCCTTGCCCATAGGCGGCGCCGGCCCTCCCAGGCGCCGCTAATCTCTTGTAAAGATTGTAGAAACGGTCACGACCGGCCCCGAAATGGCCTCTCTAAGGCCGTGGGCGAGCCGATCTTTTGCCCTTTTGTTCCATAGATTGATGCGCTGCACAAAAAGTGCTGCCGGCGCGATTGTCACCGGCTCTCAAGCAAAAAACCTCCCAAGAATTGGAACAAAGGAGCCAATACGCATGGTCAAAGTGCGAGCGAAGTCGATTGCCGCGGGTCTTTTGGGGGCCGCCTTGATGGTGACTGTGAGTGCCGCGATGGCGGACCAGGTCGGAAGTGCCTCCTGGTACGCGCTGACCTCCAAAACGGCCAGCGGCGAGCGGATGAACCCGAATGCACTGACGGCGGCACATCGGTCGCTGCCATTCGGCTCGAAAGTGCTGGTGGAAAATCTCCGCAACGGCCGATCGGTGGTCGTGCGGATCAACGACCGCGGCCCGTTCACCGGCGGCCGAATTATCGACCTGTCGAAGGCGGCAGCCGCTCAGATCGGCATGATCAACTCAGGGACCGCCAAAGTCCGCATGAAGCGGATCAAATAGGCCTTCTGGAACACTATTCCATTGAAATAACTTGTGTTTCTCCATATCGTGCGAGATCCAGAGCCGCGAGACGCCGGGCCTTTGCGCCCGGCGTCTTCCTTTTTCCCGCCAAACTAATGCAGACCGTTGCACAGATGCGCTAGGCAGTGGCTCCCAAAGGCGGCATAGTCGGCCCATCGGAGCCTGAATGCCGACTCTAAGGTGCGGGCGCGGCAACGCTTTCGTGACCGATGAAATGCTAAGATTCGCAGGGGCTTAGATCCGCCCTATCCAACGGAGCCATGACGCCCATGCTGACCCGCCCCGCCCTTCGGACGATTCTCCCCTACGCGGCATTCCTGATCGTCGCGTCTTTGACCTTCGTGGCGTTCGATACCGCTGTGGCGCAGCAACAGCAGTCGCAGCGCGGGTCCAACCAAGGCCTGTTCAAGAAGCCCCATCGCGGCCCGGCCATCGGGGGCACGTCTTGGACCCTTAGCGACGTCTGGGGCGAACCCCGAATGCCAGAGCCGTCTTACGATTACCCCGGGTTCAATTATTCGCCTGGCGGCTATACGCTCGACGGCGCGCCGAACACTGCGCCCTACCCCAACTAAACACCCGTTTCACTTACGTGAGCGCGCAATGGGCCTTGCGCAGAACTGCCTGACGCCCCTAGAGTGAGGCGCTTTCAGGGCAGACTGCGAACAGGGTGGAGACTGGCCGCGTACGCTCCTGCGACGTGGTTTCTTTTCCCGTTTCTTAGACTTGCCTGATTTTCCGCGCCTGCGCGCGGACCAATTGGAGCGGGAAAGGAGCTTCCCATGCGTCAGACCGGTACGGTCAAATTCTTCAATCATTCGAGAGGGTTCGGCTTTATCACGCCGGACGATGGCGGCAAGGATGTGTTTCTACACATCTCCGCGTTGCAGCAGTCGGGGCTTCCGGCACTCGACGAGGGGGCAAAGGTCTCATTTGAAACAGAGCCGGATCGCCGCGGCAAAGGCCCCCAGGCGATCAACGTACAAATGGGCGAATAATCTATCTGCACAGTTCGAGAGTTCCCCGCTGCGATAGTGGCATCATTCGACGCCGCTATCGTCAGCGGGATTTTTTTGGTCGCGCGCCGCTGAACGGCAGACCAAGACACCTTGCCTCGAGACACGTTAGCTTATGACGGTGGACCGAACCCGCGCCTCAGACCAACTTCGCAGCGTGCTCGACCGTCTCACCGAGGGACGCGCGGCCGCACTGGAGCGGCTGTTCGACTTTTTGGCGATTCCCAGCATCTCCACCGACCCCGCCTGTCACGAAGCCTGTCTTTATGCGGCCGACTGGTGCGCCAAGAGCTTGTGCGACATCGGCTTCGAGGCGCGCGTCGAACCGACTGACGGCAAGCCGATGGTCGTCGCGCATTGGCGCCATCCGGACGGCGGCGCTCGCCCTCACGTTCTTTTCTACGGTCACTACGACGTGCAGCCTCCCGACCCGCTGGAGGCTTGGGATGCGCCCCCCTTCGAGGCGCAGCTCGTCGACGACGCGCAGCATGGGCAAGTGATCGTGGCGCGCGGCGCGTCCGACGACAAAGGCCAGGTGATGACCTTCCTTGAGGCCTGCCGCGCCTGGATGGCCGTGGACGGCGCGCTCCCCGTCGACGTGACGGTGCTGTTCGAAGGCGAGGAGGAGTCGGGGAGTCCCAGCCTCGCGCCCTTTCTTGCAGCCCATGGCGATGAACTGCAGGCCGATATCGCCCTTGTCTGCGATACGGGCCAATGGGACCCGGAGACGCCCGCGATCACCGCCTTCCTGCGCGGGCTTGCCTTTTCGGAAATCACCGTCAGCGGTCCATCGCGCGATCTGCATTCAGGCATTTACGGCGGTCCGGCCCGCAACCCCATTCGCGTCCTCGCCGAACTCGTCGCCGACTTACATGACGCACAGGGGCGCGTGACCATTCCCGGCTTCTACGACGATGTGCACGAACCCTCGGGCAAGCAGCGCGACGCCTGGGGGGCGCTTGGCTTCGACACGTCCGCGTTCCTCGGCGAAATTGGTCTGAGCGAGCCTGCGGGGGAAACGGACAGAAACGTGCTAGAGCAGCTCTGGTCGCGGCCGACGGTCGAGGTCAACGGCATGATCGGCGGCTATACGGGACCGGGCACCAAGACGGTGATCCCCGCACAAGCCAGCGCGAAGCTTTCGTTTCGCCTGGTGCCGAATCAAGACCCTGCCAAGATCATCGACGGGCTCCATCGCTTCATCGCGGAACGCCTCCCGGGCGACGCGCGCGTTTCCTTCGGCGGCGAAGGCGGCTCGCCCGCGGTCGGCTTCGACACGGCAGCGCCCGCGTTCCGCGCCACGGCCGCCGCGCTGCAAGACGAATGGGGCAAACCGCCCGTGGTCGTCGGCTGCGGCGCCTCTATTCCCATCGTCGAGTCGTTCCGCACGCGGCTCGGCATGGATGCGCTGTTGGTCGGATTCGCTCTCGACGACGACCGCATTCATTCGCCGAACGAGAAGTACAACCTCACGAGCTTCGAGAAGGGCGCGCGAAGCTGGGCGCGCATCCTTGCCAAGCTGGGGGATCACGATGTCTCGCTTTGACGGGTGCATCACGGGTGTTGGCGCTGCCGCTATCGCCGCCACATTGCTCTGCGCGTCGGCCGGGGTCGCCTATGACGACAGGCCTCACGCCTATCGTCACGCCGAGCCCGGCAATATCGACTATTACGCGCTGGTGTTGAGCTGGTCGCCAACGCATTGCCTCATGGAAGGCGGTCCCCGCGGCGATCAGCAATGCGATGCGAAACAGCCGGACGACTTCGTGCTCCACGGCTTCTGGCCGCAATACGCAAAGGGCTGGCCGGAAGATTGCTACACCGGCCAGCGCCCTTGGGTGCCATCAGCCGTGATCAACGAGATGCTGGGCGTCATGCCAAGTAAGGGCATGATCATCCACGAGTACAGGACGCACGGAACCTGCTCCGGCCTGCCGCCGGCCGACTATTTCGCCGCCGCCCGCATTGCCCGTGACCAGGTCCACATTCCTGCGATTTTCGACGACCCGAAGACGCAACACTTCTTGTCGCCCGAAAAAATCGAGAGCGAATTTATCGCGACCAATGATTGGCTGACGCCTGACATGATCGCGGTGACGTGCCGGCGTGGAAAACTGTTCGACGTCCGCATCTGCTTCGGCACAGACCTTCAGCCACGTGCGTGCGGCTCGAACTTCAATCAGAAGCGCTTGTGTCCGTTGCGCCGGGTTACCGTAACGGTCCCTTAGAAGCGGTAGATCACCGAGCCGCGGAACGTGTCCGAATCCGGATCGAAGGTCGCCTTGCCACCGGGATAGGAGACTGTCTCGGCGTCGAAGTCAGTAAACTGATAGTCGAAGCGCCCGCTCCAGTTCTGGTCGAACGCATACTCCGCGCCACCGCCGACGCTCCAACCGAAGAACGTCGCTTCGCGGAAAGCACCGCCGGGACCGCTGATCGGAAGATCCGCGTCGGCCCAGGAGCCGCCGAAGGTTCCGAACAGGAGCAGGTTGGGCAGAACCGTATAGCCCGCACGCAAACGCAGATCGGCGACCGAGTCGAACCCGGGGCTCACCTTGTTGAGACCGCCGCCAAATCTGCGGCTGCCGCTCACATCGGAAGCGAGAAAATCGCCTTCGATGCCCACGACGAAGGGACCGTGCTGCCAGCTATAGCCGCCGATGATGCCACCCACGGCGCCGTCGGACGACACCGAGCCGGCCGGCGTCTTGTCGTAGCTCACTGAGGCACCGCCGATCGTGCCGCCGAGCCACCACCCCTCGAAAAGATCTTGGGACGGGACCGGCGCCATGTCGTAGACGGGCGCTGTGTCGTAGACGTCGCCACCACTTAATGCGGGGCTTGAGGCCGTGGCGCTGGCCACCAGCACGACGGCGCCAGTCGCGGCCCGATACAATCGCGTACGCATGACAAACTCCCTCACGATTGGAGGCTCGGTTCCGTTCGCCAGGTGGCCCGAACCAAGCGCTCACGGCCTCAAGGGTAGTGCCCTACCCTTACCGACCGTTAACGACGAACCGGGGCGAAACTGGGTAGGGTTAGCGGCGGGTTAATGGCCATCCCGAGACGGACTTTGGCCTGCAATGACCCTGCGAGGCTCAGCGCGCCGTGAACAAGGCCACAAGGCCGTCCTGCTCGATCCTCACGGTAGCGAAACGCTGCCGGAGCCCGTCGGTCAGAGCCTCGATGCCGTCGGCGCCGTTATTGAACACGCCCTTCTTGTTGTAGAGATCGAGCAAACCCCGCGCCGCGATGTTGGGCACAACCCCACGGCCAAGAATCGTGGCGCCGAACAGCCTCGCCCCCTCCGCCATGAACGGCTTGAGGTGGTCGACCGCCACCAGCTTCTCAGACATGGTGCCCGGCAGGCAGTGCAGCACATAGGTCAGGCCCACCGAGGTGAATGGCGCGAGATCGAACTCCAGGGGCGCCAACAGATTGGCTTGGCGCAATGCCGGCCGGAACCGCGCCAGCCGGCGCCCCGCCAAATCAAGGCAATGCACGTTGATGTCGGCCAAGACCAGCCGGTCGAAACCCGTGCCGGCGCGATCGAGAAACAGCCCCGTGCCCACCCCTGCTTCCAGGTGATTGGCTGACAGGCCTTGCGCGTAGAGTTCGACAAGCCGTGATGCCGGACACCGCCAGGCAAACCGGTTGGACAGCCCATGCACCGCGAGATCGTAGAAACGGAGCGCGGCAGGCGTGTAGACCGCGTGCGCCTTGGCGATCGCGGCAGCGTCAGGAACGCCCGCGTCCATCTTCTCGCCCATCCCGCTCATGGCCCCGCATATGCCACCGAACCGGCACCAAAAAAGGGCGCCGCAAGGGCGCCCTTTTTAGGTGGGAAGTGCTTTTGGGGAAGTTCTAAACCCTAAAACGATGCGCTCAGGGTTCCCACGACACGCGAGTCGCAGATAGATGTACAGGCACCCGAGCTGATGTCGGTATCCCAGTAGCGAACGTCGGCGGAGAAGTTGTCCATGAAACCGAGAGTCAGACCGGCGTTCCAATAGGTGTAGTCACCATTACCTTTGAGCGACTGGAAACCAACCAGGGCGCTCACGCTCGGATCAAAAAAGTTGAACAGCTGATTGCTAAAGACGTATTCACCCGCGAGCTCAACGGCGTTGGCGCTACCGGTCTCACCGAAAAACTCGGGCGACCAGTAATTGGTAACACCAACCGTCAGAGCGTCCATGAACGTGTAGGCCATACCAGTCTTCAGCTCGAAATAGTCAAATTCGCCGCCCGGGTCGAACGCGCCCGGATAGGTGTAGTAAATACCGCCAATGTCGAAGCTGATCCCCTTCCACTCCGGTGCGATACCCGCGTAGTAGTCAATCTCGATATTGGCGAGGTCCTGCCCGGCCGGGCCGCCACCGAAGTCGACATTAGAGCCCCACATGCCGATATAGAAAATGCCGTAGGCCGCATCCAATGAAGCCTGCACCGCCGGGTTCTCATCCGTCTGCGAGATGCCTCGGAAAACATAGTCGGTTGTAAAGGCCGCCGACGCGCTAAGGGAAAATCCTCCACCCACAGCACCAGGTGCGTCCTTCTCTTCAAGTTCTGCAATCTGCGCTTGTGCCGGCATAGCCATCCCCGTGACCAGTGCCGCACTCAAGAGAGAAAGCTTTAGAATCCCCGCTTCCCGAACCATTATCCTGTCTCCTGCTTTTTGATCGCCTGTCCCTTTGGGATGCAGCCTGCGTTGTGTCCGCAGAGCAACGTCCTCGTTGCCCTGACAATAGTCGGCACCCCCTTTTAAGCAAAGAAAAAGCAAGGCGTTTTAAAAACGAGCGGGGCTGTGTGACTATTCTGCAATGGTTCAAGAACTTTGATGCCACATTGGGCTCATGACCTTCGCCGCGCTGCACAAACGCGCAGTTGAAGTGCACACAAGACAGGCATTTGCTTAATTACCGGGCGAATACCAGCGCTGGCAACGGCTTGCGCGCGTGACGGCTTCCATCTTTCGGGGAGTTTTTGGCCGGCCCAACAGCGGCTTGTTCGGAATCAACCCCTCCCCTAGAGTGCGATCTCTCCGCCGCGAAATCCTTGACAACTGGCCCTTTCCCGCTTCCCCCAAGGCACGCCATGGCTGAACAGAGCTTCCACGGGACCGCGCTCGTGACCGGGGCGGGCCGCCGGCTTGGCCGGGCCATCGCGATTGGCTTGGCCCAAAGCGGGTGGCGGGTGGCGGTCCACTACCACGCGTCCGAGGAGAAGGCCTTCGCTGTCGTGCAGGAGATCGAATCGTTCGGGGGCCGGGCTGTGGCCGTGCGGGCCGATCTTCGCCTCGATGACCTCGGAGCCTTGGTGGCGTCATGCGGCCGGGAGCTAGGGCCTCTGACCTGCCTCATCAACAATGCCGCCTGTTTTGAGTGGGATACCGCCGAAACCGTCGATGCCGAGACCTGGCAGCAGCATTGCGACCTCAACCTAAAAGCGCCCGTGTTCCTGACCCAGGCCTTCGCCAAGGCGCTGCCGGAAGGCGAAACAGGCAATGTTATCAATCTGATCGACCAAAAGGTGTGGCGCCTCGACCCCGGCTACTTCTCCTACACGATCGCCAAGTCGGCCCTGTGGACGGCGACTCAGACCCTGGCGCAGGCCCTGGCCCCGAGAATCCGGGTCAACGCCGTCGCGCCGGGACCCGTCCTGCCCAACCGGGACCAAACGGACGCCGAATTCGAACGCGAATACCAATCCACCCTGCTGAAACGCCCGGTGTCCATCGAAGACGTCACAGCCGCGATCCGGTTTCTCCTGGAAACGCCCTCGATCACCGGCCAAATGATCGCGCTGGACGCCGGACAGCATTTGGCTTGGGAGCCGCCTATGTCCGCGGCTCTTGAACGCCTGAGCCGTTAGACCATACTTTCGCTGAAGGTCGGCGCGGACCGCCTCGGAGAAGCGCCAAACCCCTCGTGATCCCATGTCCTTAGAGAACCCCGACACCCCCGCCTCGCCTCCGGCGCGTGCGCGCAAGGCTGCGAGCGGTGTCGAGACCGGCGCCGCCGTCATCGCCCGCCACGCTAAGACGGCGCCCGCAGGCCCCGGCGTCTACCGCATGTTCGATGCTGAGAGCCAGGTGCTCTACGTGGGCAAAGCGCGGCATCTGAAGAAGCGCGTCCAGAGCTATGCGCGGGGCACGGGCCACAACAACCGCATCGCCCGCATGATCGCCGATACCGCGAGCATGGAGTTCGTCACCACAAAGACGGAGATGGAGGCGCTGCTTCTTGAGGCGAACCTCATCAAGCGGCTGAAGCCGCGCTTCAACGTAGTGCTGCGGGACGACAAGTCCTTCCCCTTCATCTTGATCGCGCGCGATCACCCCATGCCGCAGATCCTAAAGCATCGCGGTGCGAGGAACCGCAAGGGCGACTATTTCGGCCCCTTCGCCTCGGCCGGCGCCGTCACCCGCACCATCAACACATTGCAGCGCGCCTTCCTGCTGCGCTCGTGCTCCGATACCTATTACGAGACACGCCTGCGGCCCTGCCTGCTCTACCAAATCAAGCGATGCAGCGCGCCTTGTACCGGGGAGATCACCGAACAGGACTACGGTGCACTGCTGGAAGAGGCGCTTGCCTTCTTGCGCGGCGAGAGCGACGAGGTGAAACATCGCCTGCACGCGCTGATGAACGAAGCCAGCGAGGACCAGGACTACGAACGCGCGGCGAGCTTTCGCGATCGCCTGACCGCGCTGTCCCATGTTCAATCGCACCAGGGCATCAACCCGCACACGGTGAAGGAGGCGGACGTCTTCGCCGTCCATCAGGACGCGGGCCAGACCTGCATCCAGGTGTTCTTCTTCCGCAGCGGCAATAGCTGGGGCAACCGCGCCTACTTCCCCCGCGCCGACAAGGCGCTTGGTCCCGAACTGGTGCTGGAATCGTTCATCGCCCAGTTCTACGACGACAAGCCGCCGCCCAAGCACATCCTCCTGTCACATGACATCAAGGGGCGCCGCCTGCTCGCCGAGGCGCTCGCGCTCAAGGCCGGTCACAAGATCACCGTGACCACGCCGCAACGCGGCGAGAAGCGCGAGCTCGTTGACCACGCGCTGGTCAACGCGCGCGAGGCCTTGGCACGGCGTCTTGCCGAGCACGCCAGCCAAGCTGCGATCTTTGCCCGCCTCGCCGAGGTGCTGGACCTCGACGAAAGCCCGGAGCGAATCGAGGTCTACGACAACAGCCACATCTCCGGCTCAAATCCCGTCGGCGCCATGATCGTGGCGGGCCCGGAGGGCTTCATCAAAGCGCAGTACCGCAAGTTCAACATGAAGGGCGAGGACCTCGCGCCCGGCGACGACTACGCCATGATGCGCGAGATGCTGAACCGGCGTTTCAGCCGGCTGGTCAAAGAAAGGGACAAGGACCAAGGCGAGGGCTGGGCCGCGCCCGATCTGGTTCTGATCGACGGCGGCCCGGGGCAGCTCTCCGCGGCGCAAGGCGTCCTGGACGATCTCGGCCTTTCGGACATCCGCATCGCCGCGGTGGCCAAAGGCCCGGACCGCAATGCCGGCCGCGAGCGCGTCTACCAGAAGGACAAAGCGCCTTTGCTTTTGGAACCGCGCGACCCTGTGCTTTATTGCATCCAGACGCTCCGGGACGAGGCCCACCGGTTTGCCATCGGCGCCCACCGCGCCCGGCGCAAGAAAGGCATCACCGCCTCGCCACTGGACGAGGTGCCGGGCATTGGCCCCGCGCGCAAACGGGCCTTGCTGAAGTATTTCGGTTCGGCCAAGGCCGTCAGCCGCGCTGGCATTACCGATCTCGAGGGCGTTGGCGGTATCAGCGCACAGATGGCAAAGACGATCTATGATCACTTCCACGAGCGCGGCTAGTTGAGCGGAACGGACGGGATATGGCGGAACAAGGTTTGGCAGGCGGACGCGGAAGCAATTGGAGACATTTCGGCAGCCTGCCGAATATCCTGACCTATGGCCGCATTCTTGCGGTGCCGGCACTCGTCGCCTCTTTCTTCGTGACGGGCGATTGGGGCCGGTGGCTGGCCATGTGGATTTTCATCGCCGCCGGCGTCAGCGACTTCCTCGACGGCTATCTCGCCCGCGCCTGGCAGCAACAAAGTGCTCTTGGCCAGATGCTCGATCCCATCGCCGACAAGCTGATCGTCGCCGCCGCGCTTCTGATGCTTGCCGCCGACGGCACAATCGCCGGCTGGTCGTTGTGTGCCGGCGTGATCATTCTTTCCCGCGAAATTCTCGTGTCGGGCTTACGCGAATTTCTCGGTACGTTGAATGTCGGCGTGCCGGTCACCAAACTGGCCAAGTGGAAAACCTTGGTGCAGATGGTGGCCATTGGCTTCCTGTTGGCAGGCTCCGCCGGCGACAAGATCTGGCCGTACACGACTCTGTTTGGCCTGACGCTTCTTTGGATTGCCGCGATCCTCACGATTTACACCGGCTATGACTATCTGCGCGCCACGTTCCACCACGTGGTCCCTGAGGACGAGTAATGCGTCTCCTGTATTTCGCTTGGGTGAAAGAGAAAGTCGGACACGCCGCCGAGGACGTCGAAGTGCCGGGCGATGTCGCCACCGTCGCCGAGCTGATCGCCTGGCTGAAGACGCGCGGGCCTGAGTTCGCGCATGCCTTCGAACGCGCCGAGGTGATCCGCGCGGCCGTCGACCAGACCCACGCGCGGCATGACGCGAAGATCGGCGACGCGCAGGAGATCGCCTTCTTCCCGCCCGTCACCGGAGGCTGAGGTGATCCGCATCCAGACCGAAGACTTCGACATCGGCGCGGAAATCGCCGCGCTGCGGTCCGGCCGCACCGATATCGGCGCCGTCGTCAGCTTCACCGGCACCGTGCGCGATCATGCCGGCCAAGAAACGGGCGACATCACCGAGATGACGCTCGAGCATTATCCCGGCATGACCGAAACAGAGCTTGCGCGCATTGAGGCGGAAGCAAAGAAGCGTTGGCCGCTACAAGCTTCGCTCATCGTGCATCGGGTCGGTACGCTGAAACCCGGCGACAACATCGTGCTGGTCATCACCGCCTCCACCCATCGCGACGCCGCCTTCGACGCCGCGCGCTTTCTCATGGACTACCTCAAGACACACGCGCCGTTCTGGAAACGCGAGAGCGGTCCGGCCGGCGACAAATGGGTCGAGGCGAAGGAAAGCGACGATGCGGCAACGACGCGCTGGTCGCGAAACAACGCGGCCGAGTAGCTAGCGCACCCGGATGATGCGCGCGTTCGGCGGCAGCACTTTCTGGTACGGCCCCCAGACGCAGACATCGCGCCATTCGCAGAAGCCGCGATTGCAGACCCGCTGATATTTGCAGGAGCGGCACTTATAGACGGGCCGGCAGCCCGAACAGCGCGCGATCTCCTGGCAGTCCCTGAAGGCCTTGGCGGGCGCGGCGATCGGCGCGGGCGCGGCATCGTTCAGCCCCGGCAGCCAAGGGGCCCCAGCCTGGCCGTCTCCGGCCGGCAGCGCCAGCAAAGCCATTAGCCCAGCCAATACGAGCGTGATACGCACGAGATCGCCCCCCTAAATCGCGGTGCCCCACCGCTGGACCAAGAGTGCCCTTTGAGCCCTCCGGGATCAAGCATCGCGCGAAGGCTCACCGGCGGATAACGACCCTGTCCGGCGCGTGTCGATGCTCCCAGCCAGCCCGCTCCAGCGCCGGCGTGTCGTCTTCTTCTTGCGGATAGCCAACGCATAAGAGCCCGATAAAGGTCCAATCCTTGGGCACGTCGAGGATCTCCGCCATGCAGGCCGGATCGAGGATCGACACCCAGCCCAGCCCCAAGCCTTCCACCCGCGCGGCAAGCCACAGCGTATGGATCGCCATCACCACGGAGTAATCGATGGTCTCCGTCATGGTGAGACGGCCAAGGCCCGAGCCTTGGGTCGTGTCCCGGTCGGCGAATACGGCGATTTGTACCGGCGCTTCGTCGAGCCCCGCCAGCTTGAGCCGCGCATAGAGCGCCGCCCGGTCGGGCTCCTGCATGGCCAGCGCGTCTTTGTTGCAAGCCTCGAAATTGGCGCGGATGGCGGCGCGGCGGCCGGCGGCCTCCACCAGCACGAACCGCCAGGGCTCGCTGAGTCCCACGGACGGGGCCAGACACGCCAAGCCGATCAGCCGGTCGAGCATGCCTTCGGGAAGTGCATCGCGCTTGAAGCGGCGCACGTCCCGCCGCCAGCGCAGCAGGTCGTAAAGCCGCGCGCGGAACGCGGCGTCGAACGCCGGTGCCGCCTTGGGCGGCTCTTCTTCCGTTGGCGTGCGCTGCACGACTTGTGGGCTGAGCGAACTCATGGCGGGCGACATTAGCACGGCTCGCCTCGCGCCAAGCCCGCTCTTATCCGCGCCTCCCGATACAGGAATACAGTCCTAGTGCGGTTCGAACGGACGTCTTGTGTAGGAAAATCGTGGAAGAACGGCTCGATGGTGCTACTGCCGAAGAAGAGTGACTGCAGCCAAACAGTGCCTACCCCGCCGCGGCGACCTTGGCCTGCGCGGGCCGCACCAGCGCGGCGTAGTCGTTCATCAGCGTGCGCGTAATGTCGCCGACTTCGAACGTGTAGTCGCCGATCGAACCGACCGGCATGACCTCTGCGGCGGTGCCGGTGATGAAGCACTCGGTGAAATCGGCAAGCTCTTCCGGCATGATGCCCGTCTCGATCACTTTCCAGCCGCGCTGCTTGGCGAGCCCGATGACCGTGCGCCGCGTGATGCCGTCGAGGAAACAGTCGGGCGTCGGCGTATAGATCACGCCGTCCTTCACGAAGAAGATGTTCGCGCCTGTGCACTCGGCGATCTGTCCGCGCCAATCGAGCATCACGGCATCGGCAAAGCCTTCGCGTTCGGCGCGGTGCTTCTCGATGGTGCAGATCATATAAAGACCCGCCGCCTTGCTGTGGACCGGCGCGGTCGCCGGGTCGGGCCGGCGGTATTTGGCGAAGGTGAACTTCAGCCCCTTCTCGCGCGCGGCCGGATCGAAATACGAGCCCCAGTTCCACGCGGCGATGGCAACATTGATCGTCGTCTTCTGCGCCGAGACGCCCATCTGCTCGCTGCCCCGCCAGGCGAACGGCCGGACATAGGCGTCGGACAGATTATTGGCGCGCATGACGTCCCGCGCCGCCTTGTCAAGCTCGGCGACGGAATACGGAACCTCGAAGTCTAGGATCTCGGCGGAGGTGTGCAGGCGCTGATTGTGCTCGGTGAGCTTGAAGATCTCGCCGTCATAGGCGCGCATGCCCTCGAACACGGCGCTGCCATAATGCAGCGCATGGGTGAGAAGATGCACCTTTGCGTCGGTCCACGGGATCAGCTCGCCATTGAACCAGATAACGCCTTCGCGCTGATCGAAGCCCGACATCACGTCTCCTCCACGCCAAGGACAGGCCGTTCTGAGTTGCGGCCTCGATCCCAAAATCACTCAGGTGCCCCTCATACCATCTGCCTAAACAATTGCGAGCAAGGGGCAATTGCGCGAGCAGGCGGCGAGGCGTATCAAGGACTGAATTAAGTCAACATGGCTGACATAAACCAAGCGGAAAAATATGTCAACATGACTGACCTAAATGCACCGATGGGCCGGGGCCGCAAAGCCGCCGGCGACGATCCTGGCAAGGGCACCCCGGAGGGCAAGGGCACAACTGTGCCCGAGGCCAAGCTGCAGGAATTTGCCGAACTCCTGTTCTTTGCCTATCGCGACTTCACGGGCGATCCGGACGCCATCCTCAAGGATTTCGGCTTCGGGCGCGCCCATCACCGGGTGCTCCATTTCGTCAACCGCCATTCGGGCTTGCGCGTCGCGGACCTGCTGGAACTGCTCAACATCACCAAGCAGAGCCTCTCGCGCGTGCTCAAGCAGTTGATCGATCAGGGCTACATCGCGCAGCAAGCGGGTGCCTCCGACCGTCGGGAACGCCTCCTGTTCCCCACCCAGCGCGGCCGCGCCCTGGCCGAACGCCTCGCCGCGCCCCAAATGGTACGCTTGGCCAATGCGCTTGAGGCGGCCGGCCCCGGCGCCGAGGCGGCGCTCCGCCGTTTTCTCGAGGCCATGATCAATGCCGAAGATCGGCCCAAAGTCTCCTCCATAATGTCCGCATCTCCAGCCGATCCCGAAAACGGCGACAAGGGAAAAGCGACTTAGATCATGCCGACAGCCATCAAGACCCATCGCGGCGACGGCCCCGACGACAACGCCCCCCACATTCTTGTGGTGGACGACGACAGTCGCATTCGCGATTTGCTGGCGCGCTATCTTCACGATCACGGCTTCCGCGTAACGACGGCCATCGATGCGGAGACCGCACGCGCGTCCATGCGCGGTCTGTCTTACGACCTGCTTATTCTCGATGTGATGATGCCAAAGGAGTCCGGAATCGATTTTGCCAAGGCGCTGCGGGAAAACAACCAAGTGCCCATCCTCATGCTCACCGCGCGCGCCGAACCCGAGCAGCGCATCGAGGGCTTGGAAACGGGCGTCGACGATTATCTCGCCAAGCCGTTCGACCCGCGCGAACTCCTATTGCGTGTCGGCAATATTCTGCGCCGTGGCACGAGCACACCTGCCACGGGCGAGATTCGCATGGGCGACTTTGTGTTCCATGTCTCACGCGGCGAGCTGCAGCGTGATGGCGAGACCGTGCGCCTGACCGAACGCGAGCGCGAACTGCTGCGCTACTTCGCGCGGCACCCCGGCACGCCGGTCTCCCGCCACGAACTGGCCAAGGGGTCCGACTCCGGCGGCGAACGCGCCGTCGACGTGCAGATCAACCGCTTGCGGCGCAAGATCGAGAACAATCCGACAAACCCCGTCTATCTCCAGACCGTCCGCGGCAAAGGCTATATTCTGTACTCTGAATGATGACCGCGATCTCCAATACCGACGCGCTCCCGCGCGAAAGACGCCGGCCCTTCCGCTGGCTGCTGGCCCAGTTTGGCGACAGGATGCCCAAGGGCCTCTATGCGCGCGCCTTGATCATCATCATCGCGCCCGTGGTGCTGCTGCAATCGGTGGTGACATTCGTATTCTTGGAGCGTCACTGGCAGACGGTGACGCACCGCCTGTCCACGAGCACGGTGCAGAACATCGCCCTGCTTATCGACCTCTACGAGGAGTTTCCGAACAAACAAGACGTCGCGACCTTGACGAACCTCGCGCAAAACAATCTCGGCATGCGCGTGCGCTTTGCGCCCGGCGAAGAACTGCCGCAAGCGCGCTCCAAGCCGTTCTTCGATCTTCTCGACACCACGCTCTCCGATGGACTGAAGCGCCGCATCAAGCGTCCGTTCTGGATCGATACGGTGGGCCGATCCGACTATGTCGATATTCGCGTCAAGCTGGACGACGCGGTGATGCACGTGCTGGCGCGCCGCAGCCAGACCTATGCATCCAACTCGCACATCTTTCTGGTGTGGATGCTTGGCACGTCGCTGGTGCTCCTGACCGTGGCGATCCTGTTCCTGCGCAATCAGATCAAGCCGATCCTGCGCCTGGCTCATGCAGCGGAGAGCTTTGGTAAGGGCCGCCCGATGCCGGCCGACTTCCGGCCGCGTGGCGCGCGCGAGGTCCGGCAAGCCGCGCACGCCTTCATCGAGATGCGCGACCGGATCGAGCGTCATGTCGAGCAGCGCACCGTCATGCTTGCCGGCGTCAGCCACGACCTGAGAACCATACTCACGCGCTTCAAGTTACAGCTCGCGATGTTCGAAGAGACGCCGGAGCTCGAGGCCATGCACGCCGACGTCGACGAGATGCAAGCCATGCTCGAGGACTATATGGCCTTTGCAAAAGGCGATTCCGGCGAAGCCATCGGCCATGTCGATATCGGCGAGGTCTTGGGCGAGGTGAAGGACCATGCCCATGGCGACAAGACCATCGACATCGCGATCGAGAACGCCCCGCTTGTGGTGCCCGTCCGCCGCCACGCCTTCAAGCGTTCCATTACGAATCTGGTCAACAACGCCGCGCGTTTCGCCGACCATGTCACTGTCAGCGCAGCGAAACATAACGGCACCCTCACCGTCGAGGTCGAGGACGACGGGCCGGGCATTCCCGAAGACGAGCGGGAGCACGTGTTCCGCCCCTTCTACCGTGTCGATCATGCGCGCAATCAGGATTCCGGATCGACCGGGCTTGGCCTTGCCATCGCCCGGGACATCGCCCGCATCCATGGCGGCGACATCGCCCTCAGCCAGTCCAGTCTCGGCGGGCTGAAAGCCGTGCTAAAAGTGCCTGTCTAAAGTCCTTTGGGAGACGTGCCGATGCAGAAGACCATTGCCGGACTGGCTGCGATTGCCGCCGTGGCGTTCGCAGGCCCCGCGCTAGCCCAGTCGGAGACGGAACGAATTCAGGAGACCGAGCAGCCGGGCTCGGAGCTCGAACTTAATCTCGACTCCGACGGCGCGGTCGAATTCGGCCGCAAGGGCACGCTCGATGCGCAAGACGGCGTATTCGGACCGCCGGAGAGCGACCCGCTCCAACTCGGCGGACCGTTGGGTGAGCGCGGCCTCCCTCTCGGTCCGAATGAGATCGACGCGGAACTTCCGGGCGAAGGTCCCGAGAGCCTCTCCGGCCCGGACGACGACGACCCGCTGCCCTACTAAGCGGATCAGACGGATGTTGCCGGCGAAGGCCCGGATGCCGGCGGCTGATCCTTGGGCTCAGAGCTCCGCTTCCAGCCGCGCGGCAGAAGCCCGCACAACATGCTGCAGGTCTTGTCCATCCTCTCCAGCATGCGCTCGCCATTGCCGAGCGCGCGGTCGAGCGTCGCCATGGTCTTGTCATGCGATGGCGAGGCGTCCTCCAGCCAAACCTTGAAGACCCGGCCATAGATCGCCGTGAGCCCAGCGACCCGCACCGCCCCAGGTGCGCCATCGAGCTTCGCGCCCGCGCCCGCCAGCATCCAGTACTGAGCGCCGAGCGTTGAGCACGCGAGCGCCGAGGCCTCACCCGGCCGGCAGCGCAAATGGCATGCGATGCGTTTCAGCGCGGGCTTGTAGGGCGTCATTACCTCGAACCGCGTCATCACCATGTCGAACACGCGGTCACGCACACTCTGGTCCGGTCCCGGCTTCGACTTGGAGAGCACTTCCGCATCCACCTCGGACTGAAAGGCTCGCAAGATGCCGCTCTTGCAGGCGAACTCGCGCCTGAGATCGGCGAGATCGAGGCCAGCGTGCCGCGCGATGTCGGGCAGCGTGACGTCGCCCCAATCGCGCTGCTCAGCAAGCACCAGCGCAGCCCGCACGGCTTTGTTCCGTTTGGAAAATTCGTTGAACATGGGGGATCTCCTCAGACAGTCACCGTTGGCCGATAGGATAGGCCCTTTCAGTGGCCATCTAAAGACGGTCGAAAAGCCATTGATCTTAAGAGGACAGCTCGCCCGAGCGCTTGGCCGCCGCGGCAACGGCGCGGGCCATCAAATCCTTCAGGGCCTCGTCACCCATCAGCACCTTCAGAGCCGCCGCCGTGGTGCCCTTGGGCGAGGTGACGTTTTTGCGCAGATCGCCCGGTTCCAGATCGGAGCGCCGCAACAGCTCACCCGCGCCGGCGACTGTCGCCCGCGCCAGCTGCTTGGCAAGATCGTGCGGCAGTCCGGCCTCGATGCCGGCCGCCTCCAAACATTCGGCGAACAGGAACACATAGGCAGGGCCGCTTCCCGACACCGCCGTGACGGGATCGATCAGCGCCTCGTCCTCCACCCAAACCACCTCGCCGACGGACGCGAGCAGCGCATCGCATTCGCGCTTCTGCGCCGCCGTGACATTGGCATTTGCGACACACACGGTAATCCCGCGCCCCACCGCGGCCGGTGTGTTGGGCATGGCCCGCACCACCGCAACAGTATCGGGCAGGTCGCGCGACAAGCTTTCCAACGTGCGTCCCGCGGCGATCGATAGGATGACCGTCTCCTCACCGAGCAGCGGCTCCATCTCCCGCAGAAGTGCTGCGGCCACGTCCGGCTTCACAGCGATCACCACAACGGCAGGCGGCGCCGGCAATTGAGGCGCATCCTCCGCCACGATGCCGTGCTGGCGCGCGAACGCGCGCATGCCGTCCGACAGCGCGGGGTCTTGGATCAAAACGGTTGCGGGGTCGAGGCCCTGCTTGAGCCATCCCTCGAGCAGCGCCCCACCCATCTTGCCCGCACCAACGAGGAGCAGCGGACCGGCGAGGCGGAGTGTCATGCGGTTCCTTGCGTCTCAAGCAACGTGGCGGCCAGGGCCTCTTCGGCCGACCTGCCCGCCCACAATACGAACTGGAAGGACTGATAATAGCGCTCGCACGCTTCCAGCGCCGCCTTTAGCAGCCCCTCGCATTGCCCGATATGGGTCTTCGCGCCCGCAAGCAAAAGCCCGTTGCGGTAAAGCAGCATGCCATCATCGCGCCACAGGTCGAAATGGCCGAGCCAAAGCTGCTCGTTGATCTGCGCCACCAGCCGGTGGACTTCCGGCAGCCGCGCCTGGGTCACCCGGAAATCGAAGGCGCTGGCCAGATGCAGCGCTTCCAGGTCTTCCCGCCACGTCAGCGAGATGTGGTAGTCGCAACTGGTCCCCGCGACGGACAGAGTCAGCTCATCGGGCGCGCTCCGCTCGAAGGTCCAGTCGTGAGTCGTCGCAATCTGTTCAACCATGTCCACCGGGTTGGTGAAGTGGTCGTAAGTCGGTTGGATAGAAGCCATGCGTCTCCTCTGAGGGCCTCTTCAGGGGATCCTGCGCACGAGAAACAGCTGCCGCGAATCAGTAGATGAATCAGTTATATAATGGGGAGTCAGCGAGTAGAACGCCGCCAGAGTCCCGATTGCGCGAATTGCTGTGGATGGCTTGGGAAATCTGTGGATAAACCGGAGTTCAGACTCGACTCTAGACCGTGCCCCTACTTGCCCTTCTTGCCTTTGCCCTTGGCTTCCAAGGCGGCGATGCGGGACTTCAGGAGTTCGTTCTCTTCACGCGCTTTTTGCGCCATCGCCTTGACTGCTTCGAACTCCTCACGCTGCACGACATCCAGATCGCGCAACACGCGCTCGGCCTGCGCGCGGACCACGCTGTCGACTTCCTTGCGCACGCCGTCGGCCGCGCCCGCCGCGTCGGTCAAGAGCTTGCCGAGCTCATCGAAGAACCGTCCGGTTGTCTGCGTCATGACGAGAAGTCCCTTGAAATCGTGAGCTGAAAACAAACTGTCATCGCTTGCGACTATTGCCTGCCGCAATGCCCGAGGCAAGCCGCGCCGGGCGAGGCTTGCCGCCTTGACAGCTTTGTTCGGGCGGTAAAGGGTCGCCCCGTCTTTCGAACCGGAGTCGTGATGCAGCTTTTCGTTCTCACCTACCCTGTCATCGACCCCGTCGCAATCGAAGTCGGGCCCGTGGCCGTCCGCTGGTACGGCCTTGCCTATATGTCGGGCATTCTGCTGGGGTGGCTTTACGCGCGCCGCCTCGTGGCCCGCAAGGACCTTTGGGGCGGCAAGCCGCCCATGACGGTCAGTCAGGTTGACGATTTCCTGCTCTGGATCACGCTCGGCATCGTGTTGGGCGGCCGCCTCGGGTTCGTCCTGTTCTACGAGCCGAGCTTCTTCTGGAACAATCCCTCGCAAATCCCGGCGATTTGGAATGGAGGCATGGCCTTCCACGGCGGGCTGCTCGGCGTCGCCCTAGCCGTCTATGTCTTCTCGCGCGTCAAAGGCATCAACGCGCTATCGCTCGGCGACATCGCCTCCGCCGCGACGCCGTTCGGCCTGTTCTTCGGCCGCGTCGCCAATTTCATCAATTCCGAAGTGGTCGGCCGCACCACCGACGTGCCCTGGGCCATGGTGTTCCCAAACACAGACGGGCAGCCCCGGCACCCAAGCCAACTTTACGAGGCGGCGCTCGAAGGCGTGGTGCTGTTCATCATCTTGCGGATCGCCACTCACTACTACAAAGCGCTGGAGCGGCCCGGCACCGTGTTTGGCCTGTTCCTCATCTTCTATGCTCTCTTCCGCAGCCTGATCGAGTTCGTGCGTGAACCCCATGCGGGCCACCCCATGGATGTCGCCTTCCTCACGCCGGGGATCGTCTACTCCGTTCCCATGGCGCTGATCGGCGCATGGCTCATCTGGCGCGCAAGGCGGAAGCAAGCCCCGGCCGTGTGATGAAAGCCGAGCGCGCGCCGCACAGCTCCAAGAGCACGCTGCTTGCGGCGCGGCTGAAAGCGCGCATCGCGCGGAACGGCCCCATCAGCGTCGCGGACTACATGGGAGCCTGTCTGGCAGACAAAGACGCCGGCTATTATTCCTCGCGTCAGCCCATTGGCGCCGATGGCGACTTCATCACCGCACCAGAAGTCAGCCAGGTCTTTGGCGAGCTTCTCGGGCTATGGGCCGTCGCCGTGTGGCAGTCCATGGGCGAACCGAAACCCGTCACCGTCGCCGAACTCGGGCCGGGCCGTGGCTCGCTGATGTTGGACGCAA
Organism: Methyloceanibacter sp.; assembly: GCF_041573655.1. Taxonomy (GTDB): domain Bacteria; phylum Pseudomonadota; class Alphaproteobacteria; order Rhizobiales; family Methyloligellaceae; genus Methyloceanibacter. Next base: position 66,053 of record NZ_JBFFQD010000003.1, on the reverse strand, counting down.
TGCGTGCCTGGCGGAGCGTACCGGAGTTCTTGGACAACGTGACCGTCGCCCTGGTGGAGACAAGCCCCGTCCTGCGGGAGGCGCAGCGGACGGCGCTGTACGACGCAGGCGTGCCGGTCCAATGGCACGATGAGGTCGGCGGACTGCCACAGCATCCCTCGATCCTCATCGCCAACGAGTTCGTCGATGCCTTGCCCGTCCGGCAGCTTGTCTGGCGGGAAAACCAATGGCGCGAGCGCTGCGTCACCATTGCCTCGAAAGGCGGCTTTGCCTTTTGCGAAGGCGCCCCCATCGCCGATGAACCCTTGCAGGCATTCGGCCAGACGTTGAATGAGCCGGACGGGACCATTCTCGAAATCAGGCCCGGGGCCGACGCACTCATGTCCGCGCTCGGCGCGCGCGCCCAAGCCACGCCGTTCGCAGGCCTGATCGTCGACTATGGTCACGAGCAAACCGTGTGCGGCGATACGCTACAGGCCGTTTCCCGCCACAAATTTGCCGACCCTCTCGAGGCGCCGGGGGATGTCGACCTCACCGCACATGTGGACTTCGCCGCGCTGAAGGATACCGCCGCGGCGCAAGGACTGATCGCCTACGGGCCGATGCCGCAAGGCGCGTTCTTACTTGAGCTCGGTCTGGAGGCGCGCCGCGACCAATTGTGCGCGAGCGCGACCGCGGAACAGCGCCAAGACATCATCTCGGCCACGAGCCGCCTCGTCGACCCGGCGGCGATGGGTATCCTGTTCAAGGCGCTGGCGCTGACAAGCCAGGGACTTGCACCGCCGCCGCCCTTCGGAGACATTTAACTGCAAACGAGCGCAGGCCATGGTGACTGAAGACAAGATGTTTGTTCAGGCTGCGAACCTCGCCGGGATCGACGGCGTGGCGCACGGCTTCTTCACGCGGCTCGGAGGTGTCTCCGAAGACATCTACGCCTCATTGAATTGCGGCCTAGGGTCGCGCGATATCCCCGAGAGCATCGTCGAGAACCGGGCCCGGGCCGCAAGGATCCTGGGAACGGACAAACTGATCGGCCCTTACCAGAAGCACTCCAACACCGTGGTGGTGGCGAAGAAGGCTTGGGCCAAGGACAAGGCGCCCGAAGCGGACGCTGTCGTCACATCGAAACCTGGCTTGGCCGTGGGCGTTCTGACGGCCGATTGCGCGCCCGTCCTTCTCTGCGAACCTGAGGCCAGGGTCATCGGCGCGGCCCATGCCGGCTGGCGCGGCGCATTATCCGGCGTCTGCGAGGCGACAATTGAGGCCATGACCAGCCTCGGCGCCCAGCCGGAGCGCATCAGCGCCGCCATCGGCCCGGCCATCAGCCAAGGCGCCTATGAAGTCGGCCACGACTACAAGGAGCAGTTCCTGGCCGAGGATCCGCAAGGCGAGTCCTTCTTCGTGATCGACGAAGGGTCCGGGGAGCCTCATTTCGACCTGCCCGGCTATGTGGCCGAGCGCCTGACCCAGTCCGGGGTCGGAGAAATCTTCGACTTAGGGCTCTGCACTTATTATGACGAAACCCGGCTGTTCAGCTATCGCAGGTCCCAGCACCACGGCGAGGACGATTACGGCCGTCAAATTTCCGCCATCGTGCTTGCCTGATTGGTGTTCACGATGTGTCAGATTGCCCAGGACATCCGGGCGGCTATATCTGGACGCAATCGGGCCAGGACAGGTAAGGTCCTTGGTTTGTTAAAGAGTTGGGAGTCCACTCGCGCGCCTTTACTTATGCGAGCGGTGCTGTGCGGCCAACGAGGGAGTCGATTGTTGGACGCGGGACCACGATACGGACGCGGCCTTTTCTGTGCCTTTTTGGGGATTGCGATCTCCGCGCTCGCAGCCTTAGGCCTTACGGGCTGCGGGGGCGGCAGCGCGAGCATGGGCGGGCTCTGGGACGGCGCCGGAAGCCTCTTCAGCGGCACGCCAACGCTTGCCCTGGGGCCAATTGTCGGTGCGCCCGACAAGGTCGGCAAGGACCTCACCCAAGCCATGATCGCTGCCGGCAACGACCGGAATCTGAAAATCGTCCCCGGCACCACCAGTAGCGACGGTGGCTATGCCTTGCGCGGTTACCTGCTCGCCGCACCAGCCAGCCGCGGGTCCAAGATTTCCTACATTTGGGACGTCAACGACTCCACGGGCGCCCGGGTGACCCGCGTCACCGGGGAGCAGACGGTATCGCGCCGTGGCAGCAATCCCTGGAGCGGGGTCGATTCCTCAGTGATTCGCTCCATCGCCGCCAAGTCCACCTCGCAACTCGCCGCCGAGCTGCCTGGCGGGCGGAGCGGCTCAAACACCCCGTCGGTCGCCTCGAGCCCGTCCCCGACCTCCACTGGACGCACCACGGCCGCGGCCGCAACGTCCGCTGCTGCCCGGCCCGCACCCAAGGCAGCGCCCAAGCCCTCCGGCGTTCTGGTAGCGCCTGTGTCCGGCGCTCCCGGTGATGGCCGCAGATCCCTGACCACCGCTCTCAAGAAGAAGCTCTATGGCAAGGGCGTGAAGCTCGCCAACGGCGCCGCAAGCAATGTGTACACGGTCAAAGGCGTCGTGAAGCTGTCGAAGGCGGGCGCGGGCAAGGAGAACATCCGCATCGATTGGCAGGTGATCGATCCCCGTGGCAAGCGGGTCGGCACCGTGTCTCAGAAGAACACCATCCCCAAAGGCTCTCTGAACGGGCCCTGGGGCGCCATCGCCAATGCGGTCGCAGGCGCCGCGGCCGACAAGCTCATCAAGATCATCCCCAAATCGAGCTGACCTCATCCACAAGGCGCGCTTGGTGAGTTTACATAAGTGCCACACGCTTGTTAAAAGCGCGCTCTAGCGGGGGCCCGCGCGGCTCCCCGCGCCTAGGCTGGGTTTCAAGGAACCGTCGCATGAAACTGGTTGCAGGCAACAGCAACCGCCCTCTCGCCGAGGCGATCGCCGCTTATCTGGATACCCCCCTCGCCCGCTGCATCGTGCGCCGCTTCGCGGACATGGAGATCTTCGTCGAGGTCGAGGAGAATGTCCGCGGCGAGGACGTCTTCATCGTTCAATCCACCTCCGCGCCGGCCAACGACCACCTGATGGAGCTGCTGATCCTCATCGATGCTCTGAAGCGGGCCTCGGCCCGGCGCATCACGGCAGTCATTCCGTATTTCGGTTACGCCCGGCAGGATCGCAAACCTGGACCCCGCACCCCGATCTCCGCCAAGCTGGTGGCCAACATGATCGTCCGCGCGGGCGCCGACCGCGTGCTGACGCTGGACCTCCATGCTGGGCAGATCCAAGGCTTCTTCGACATCCCCACGGACAATCTCTTTGCCGCGCCGGTCATGGTGCAGGACATCAATGAGATGTTGCCCAAGAACAACGCCATGGTCGTTTCGCCGGACGTCGGCGGCGTGGTCCGCGCGCGCGGTCTCGCCAAACGCATCGACGCGCCGCTCGCCATCGTCGACAAGCGCCGGGAACGGCCCGGCGATTCGGAGGTCATGAACGTCATCGGCGACGTCTCCGGCTATAGCTGCATCCTCGTCGACGACATCGTCGATTCCGGCGGCACGCTGGTCAATGCGGCAGAAGCCCTGCTTGAGAAAGGCGCGAACCAAGTCGTCGCCTACATCACCCACGGCGTACTGTCCGGCGGCGCCGTGGCACGTATCATGGCCTCACGGCTGAAGGAGTTGGCCATCACCGACTCCATCCTGCCGAGCGATGCGGTCGTGAACGCGCACAACATGCGCGTGCTGCCCATCGCGCCGCTGCTCGGCGAGGCCATCGCCCGCACCGCGGAAGAAAAGTCGGTATCGAGCCTGTTCTACTAGACGCCCCTACCGCGCCAGCATCCATACGCCGAGACCAATCAGCACCACGCCGCCCGCAAGCCGACTCAACACGGCATAGCGCGTATTGATGATCTTTTGGATGGCGAAAGCCGCCAGACCGAAGACAATCAGATCATCCAGCATGAAGAACACGACGTAGAGCGCAATGTACCCGTAGTAGCCGACTACCGAGACATCGCTCAGCGCAAGCATATGCGTGTAGATCGCAGGGAGCGCGGCCGAGCAAACGAACTCCACCGCATTGACCGCAAACGCCAGTCCCGTGACCAGCACAAGGCTGCCAAGCCCGACCGGAGCGGCGACCACGTCGCGTATGCGCGCCACAGTGCGTTGGCGCTCGCCAATATCGCCGACCTCGCACTCGATCGCGCCGCGCGTCCAGACGAGCTCGTAAAGATGACTGATGCCGAAGCCGATGGCCGCAAGCGCGATCAGCTCAGTCAGGGGGCGCACATAGCCCACCACCAGGAACATGTTGAGCCACGCCGCCATCAGCAGGAAATAGAGGATGCCCGACGTCACCACGAAGGTCCCCACCAGCCACCAGATCTTCGCACGGTCATTCAGTCCGGCAATCAGCGAGATTAGGTAGATTAGCACCCACATGGCGCAAGGGTTGAACCCGTCGGCCACCCCCATCACCACTGTCAGCGCCAACAAGGAGTAGTGCGTGGGGTCGATCTCTCCGAAGACCGGCAAATCGATGATGCGGGGCGGGGCCGCCGATTGTTCCCCACTCTCGACCAGCGCAAGAAGCGCCGCGCCAGACATCTCTGCCCGGTCGAAGCCCAAAACGTGCCGATCACCGAACACGAACAGCGGAACGCCGAGCGTGCTTTCGGGCAGACCAAGCTCACGAGCCACCGTGCGGAACAAATGCTCGTTCGCCGGTATCGAGACGTCGTGCACATCAGCAGCAATCTCCGGATGAGAGCGCAGGAACCTCAGCGCCTCATGGCAATGCGGACAATCGGGATGGACGAAGACGTGGAGGCGCCCATCGTCACGCCAGGCAAGGAGATCGTGCTGCGGCGGGGGCGTCCCTGGCCTCAATTGAAGGACGACAAAGACGCTGAGGAGCACTACCGCAAGTGCCACCCGCACGCGGCCCAGCGTGGCCGCCTCGGCGATGGTTGTGCGAACGCTGTTCTGATCTTGGCTCGTCATGGCCACTCCAAAATCGTCACAACCCTAGGAGGACAAGCCGCGACCATTTATGACCTCGATCAAGGGGCCGAGGCCCTCAGTGCCTAGGCTCCATACCGACAAACCAAGTCCTGAGACGTTGACCTCTTGTCTTGAAAGCGCTGTAAGCAGACCTCCCAACACGCCAGCGAGGAGACCATTTCATGCACGTCAATCTTCAGAACGCAGAGCAAGTCATCGAAGCGGCCCGAAAGAAGGCGGTCGAACTCAAGACCAAGATGTGCATCGCCGTGGTCGATTCCGGCGCGAACCTCAAAGCCTTCGTCCGCATGGACGACGCTTGGGTCGGCTCCATCGACATTGCCATCAAGAAGGCGCGGACGGCCTGCTTTTTTGGCATGGCGACCGGCGACCTCGGTCAGCTGTCGCAGCCGGCCAAGCCGCTCTATGGCATCGAACACTCCAACAACGGCTTGATCACCTTTCCCGGCGGCCTGCCGATCGTCGATGAGGACGGCGTGCTGGTCGGCGCCATCGGCGTGAGCGGCAGCTCCGTGGAGAACGATCATGGGGTCGCCGCCGCGGGCGTTGACGTGCTTGGCGTCAGCGAACTGCCAGAACATCCCTGGCGCACCTAGCCCCTGGCGCCGGTCCTGCGGCCGGTCAAAGGGGCGGAAAAGGCCAAAAAAGGGCTGTCGGCTGCTCGCCCCGGGGGGTCGGTGGAGCCCCCGGGGACGGCGGCGCCCGCCAGGGCCTATAGGCGATTGTGTTCCCGTGGGCGCTTGGGCTATAAGCCTCTCAAATTCCGCTGCGGCGCGCCGAACACAGCGCCGCACCCGACTTGCGGGGCCGGTTTCCGGCCCCCTCATTATTTCTGAGCTTGGAGGACGAAATGGCTGAGGCGATCGAACTCAAGGTGTGGTCGCGAGCGCGCACCGGCAAGGGTGGCGCGCGTGAGATCCGCCGCGAAGGGCGCGTTCCCGGCATCATCTATGGCGGCAAGGAAGAGCCGCAAAACGTCGCCTTGGAGGTCAAAGAGCTCTCCAAGCAGATCCAGACCGGCCACTTCCAAAGCACGATCTTCATGCTGGACATGGACGGGACCAAAATCCGCGTGATCCCGCGTGGCCTACAGCTGGACCCTATCCGCGACTTCCCCATTCACGTCGACTTCATGCGTCTGGCGAAGGATGCCACCGTGACCGTGGACGTGCCGGTGCACTTCCGCAACGAGGCGGCCTCTCCGGGCCTGAAGCGCGGCGGCGTGTTGAACATCGTGCGCCACGATATTCCCGTGCGCTGCCCGGCGGACGCTATTCCGGACTTCTTCGAGATCGACCTCACGGGGCTTGAGATCGGCGATTCCATCCATATCTCGGCCGTCGCGCTGCCGGAAAATGTGATCCCCACCATTACGGACCGCGACTTCACCGTGGCGACCATTGTCGGCCGCGCGGCTGAAGAGGAAGCACCCACCGAGGCTGATGAAGACGCCGAGGCTGAAGAAGGCGCCGAGGCTGAAGGTGCTGAGGGTGAGGCCGAGGATAAGGACAAGGACGAGAAGTAGTCCTGCTGCTTGGTTGGGGCCTTGTGGCCCCGATGCTTCCAGGCCACCGATCGGGATGACGCAATGAAGCTCTTTGTCGGCCTCGGCAATCCGGGGGCGGATTATGCGCTCAACCGTCACAATGTCGGTTTCATGGCTGTCGATGCCATCGCCGCCGTCCACAACTTCCCTGCCTGGCGTCACCGCTTCTCAGGGCTTCTCACCGAGGGCCGGCTGGGGGGCGAGAAGGTGCTGCTACTAAAGCCCCAGACTTACATGAACGAGTCGGGCCGCTCCGCAGGCGAAGCCATGCGCTTCTACAAGCTCGATGTCAGCGACGTGGTCGTGTTCCACGACGAGCTCGACCTGGCCGTCGGAAAGGTGCGCGTGAAGGTTGGCGGCGGTGTCGCCGGACATAACGGATTGAAGTCGCTGAGCGCGCATTTGGGCAACGACTATGTCCGCGTTCGGATCGGCGTCGGCCATCCCGGTCATCGCGAGCGTGTTGTCGGCCATGTGATGAACGATTTCGCCAAGGCGGACTTCGACTGGCTCGAACCGCTCATTGTGGCGATCGCCGATGCGGCGCCCCATCTCGTCGACGGCGCCAACGACAAGTTCCAGACTCAGGTCGCTCACCAAACGCAAAGCCCGGAACCTGAGAAGAAGAAAGCCAAAAGCCAAGACAACGCCGGGCCGGCGGACACGCGGGATTAGACAACACAATGGGTTTCAAATGCGGCATCGTCGGACTGCCCAATGTCGGCAAGTCCACCCTGTTCAACGCGCTCACGGAGAGCGCCGCGGCGCAGGCCGCCAACTATCCCTTCTGCACCATCGAGCCGAACGTTGGTGACGTACCGGTCCCCGACCCGCGCCTCGAGACGCTGGCCGACATCGCCAAGTCCGCTCAGGTCCTGCCGACGCGGCTGACCTTTGTCGACATCGCCGGTCTCGTGCGCGGTGCTTCGAAAGGCGAAGGGCTGGGCAACAAATTCCTGGCGCATATCCGCGAGGTGGACGCCATCGCCTATGTGCTGCGCTGCTTCGAGGACACCGACGTGGTGCACGTGGACGGCAAAATCGATCCCGTAGCCGATGCGGACACGATCGAGACGGAGCTGATGCTCGCCGACCTCGAAAGCCTGGAACGGCGCGTGGAAACTCTCGAAAAGAAGGCACGCGGGCAAGACAAGGAAGCAAAACAGGCGCTGGCATTGATCGAGCGCATCCTGCCGCTCCTGCGCGACGGCAAGCCCGCACGCTTCGCCGAAATCAGCGATGAGGAGCGCCAACTCTTCAGAACGCTCGGCCTGCTCACCGCCAAGCCGGTCCTCTATGTCTGCAACGTGGACGAAGCCTCCGCCGCGACCGGCAACGATTTCTCCGCCAAGGTCGAAGCCCGCGCCGCCAACGAGGGTGCAGGCTGCGTGACCATCTCCGCCAAAATCGAGTCGGAGCTTGCCGAGCTCGATACGGAGGAGCGAAAAGCCTATCTCGCCGAACTCGATCTTGCCGAGCCGGGGCTGAACCGGCTCATCCGCGAAGGCTACAAACTTCTGGACCTCATCACCTATTTCACGGCGGGCCCCAAGGAAGCGCGCGCCTGGACCATCCCCAAAGGCACCCGCGCCCCGCAAGCCGCCGGCGTCATCCATACCGACTTCGAGACGGGCTTCATCCGCGCCGAAACGATTGCCTATGACGACTATGTCGCGCTGGGCGGCGAGACCGGCGCCCGCGACGCCGGCAAAATGCACCTGGAAGGTAAGGACTACGTGGTGCAGGACGGCGATGTGCTGCACTTCCGCTTCGCCAACTGAGGAGCGGGCCTAGGATTTGCCTTTCCCGATGGGCGTCGGCGCCGTCTTCGCAGGCGGCTCGATGACCACGGGGCTTGCACCGGACGGAATGTTTTCCGGTGGCGTAACGCCCATGGAGACATAAACGTTCATCAGACGCTCCACGCCGCCTTCCGCCGGCTTGATCCACTCGGCGGGTACGTAAATCAGCGCGCCGCCAAACGGCACCGGCGCCGACGGCACCAGCACCGGTACATAGTTATGCTCGCCGATCACCACTGGCTCGTGCGAAGGCATGAGCGCCAGCACCGCCGCGCTCCCCTCCCCGCCGAAGAAGCACCATACGGGGCTCATGCTCTTGAGACTGTCCTCCTCGCCGCCGCGATCCATGATCGCCACGAAGCGCTTGGACAGGTCATAGACATTCGACACGAGCGGAATGCGCGACATCAGCCAATCGAAGCTGTTCGAGATCCACGACCGTAAGCCGGACTCCACCAGCAGCCCGAGCAGGAAGATGATGCCGACGATGATCCCGAGCCCGATGAAATAGGCGATCGTCGATGAGCCGGAGAGGTTGAGGCCCAGCGAGGTGATGATATTGCCGAGAAAGCTGCCGGGACCGGCGAACCGCGCCACCAGCGAGCCGACCCAGGCCGTCACGATCACCGTGACCATGATGGGCAGGAGCGCGAGAACGCCCGACAGGAATATGCGAATGATCCGGCCCATGTCGGCCCTCCTCGTCTTTTCGGAGACGACGCTAGCCTATTGCGCGCAAGTTTGCATCAAACGCAAATGGCCGGGTCGAAACCCGGCCACCGACGCGGAACGAATTCTCGAATTTAAGTTAGCTGGCGCGCTTCAGAGCATCAGCCGCTGCGACCTGGCGCAAGAAGTTCTCCACCGTGTGGCGAAGCTGCTCGGCCTGGCGCGACAGGTCACGGCTGACCTGAAGCATCTGCGTCGCCGACTGGCTGGTCTCGTCCACGGCCTGCGTGACACCTGGCATATGCGCCACGACGTCCTCGGTGCCGCGCGCGGCCTGACGCACGCTGTGGGAAATCTCGGAGGTCGCAGCCGATTGCTGCTGCACGGCGCCTGCGATCTCCTGGGTGTTCTTGTTCACATCGCCCATCGTGGTGACGATGGACTGCATCGCATCCACCGCGCCGTTGGTCGACGATTGGATGGTATCGATTTGGTGCTTGATGTCTTCGGTGGCTTTGGCGGTTTGGTCGGCGAGTGTCTTCACCTCACTCGCCACAACGGCAAAGCTGCGTCCCGCCTCACCTGTGCGCGCCGCCTCGATCGTGGCGTTCAGCGCAAGAAGGTTCGTCTGCGCCGCGACATCTTGGATGAGACTCACCACATCGCCGATGCGCTGGGCGGAACTCGCCAGCCCCTCCACCTTGTTGTTGGCGGCACGGGCGTTCTCGGTCACGTCGTCGACAATGCGACTGGCCGTGGAGACCCGTTCGCCGATATCGCCGACCGAGACGGCCAGCTCCTCGGCGGTCGCGGCGACGGTTTGCACATTGGCTGACGCCTCGTCGGAGGCAGAGGCCACGGAGGTGACCCGCTCATTTGTGTCGGAGGCGACGGTCGACAGAGCCCGCGCCGTCTCGTCCATCTGACGTGCGCTGTCGGCAAAGGCGCCGAGGATACCGGCGATCGAGCCCCGGAATTGATGGATCAGTTCTTCGGTGCGCTGCTGCGAGGCAAGCCGCCCTTGGATCTGGCTGTCCTGCTCGCTCTTATGGCTCTCGCTCCATTGAATGGCGTCGACCTGGAAGGCCTTCAGGGCCTTGGCGATGACACCGATCTCATCGGAACGCTTGGCGTGCGGCACCTCGCCGTCCATGTCCCACTTAGTGAAGCGCAAGATGACGTTGCTGAGGTCCTTGAGCGACTGGTTCAACGCACCGCCCCAGTAATTAGCCGTACCCGGCGCCAAGCCCCATCGCGATAATCAGCGCCAAGACCGCGGCGAGCCCGGGGCTGTCGAACATGGTCAGGAGCCCAAACGAGACAATAACAGCCATCAGTGCCGTGGCGGCGTAGGCAAGCGTGATCTTCAACCGGAGAACCATTTGAAATCTATCAATATTTAAGACGCTAAGAACCGTCCGAAAGCCTGCCAGAACGGCTCGATGAAGCGAATCCCCCAACAGGCGTGTCGAGGAGAAGCCTCTCCGGTTGTGGTTAAAACTCCCTTAGGATTGCCCTCGTTTGGGCACGTCCAAAGAAAAATTTCGAGGAATCCGGCCCTAGCGGAGCGCCGCGGCGATGTTGCCGCCGTCCACCGTCTCCACGTGACCCGTCGTCTTGCGGGCCTTGGCCAAGCTTAAGAACGCCTGAGCCACATCGTCCGCCAGGACCTCGGCGTGGAGCAGATTGCCGCTCATATAGTCGGCCTCGGACAGCCCCCGCGCCTTTGAGCGCGCCGCGATCATCTCGGCCGTCAGGAGCCCGCTGCGAATACGGTCGGCATTGACCCCGTTGGAGCGGATCCCGTCCGCGCCATAATCGAGCGCGTATTGGCGCATGAGCAGCATGGTGGCGGCCTTCGGCAATCCATATGGCCCGAAATTCTGCCCCGGGTTCACCGCTTGCTTGGAGATGTTGAACAGAAGCGCCCCGCCGGTGCCTTGCTTCAGCATCACCTGGACCGCGGCTTTCGCCACCGTTTGGTGCGCGAAGAAGTTGAGCTCGAAGCTCTGGCGCAAGGTCTCGTCCGCAACCTCGCCGATGCGTCCTTGCCAGGCGGCGCCGGCGTTCGACACGAGAATGTCGACACCGCCATAGCGCTCGCAGATCTCGGCGAACGCGCGCGTCACTTGGTCCGGTTTCGTCACGTCGCAGGCGAGACCAAGCCCTTTGACTTGGGCCGCAGCGCTTTTCGCCGCCTCGCCGTCAATGTCGAGCACGGCAACCGCCGCGCCGTCGCCGGCGAATGCCTTGGCCGTCGCCGCACCGATGGCACCAGCGCCTGTCACCACAGCGACTTGCCCCGTGAGCGGCTTCTCCACCTGCGCTTTCAGCTTGGCTTGCTCCAGGCTCCAATATTCGAGCGCGAAGAGATCGCGCTCCGGCAGCGGGTCGTAGCGCCCGATGGCCTCCGCATCGGTCACCACCTTGATCGTGTTTTCGGCAAGATCGCCTGCGATGCCTGCGGCCTTGGCGTTACGCCCAAGTCCGAACAGGCCGACGCCCGGCACGAGAATGACGCGCGGCATCGGGTCGAGCTTGGTCTTGATGCCGCCAACGGCCGCGTTCTCGCGCGCGAAATAGGCGTCGTAGTCGGCGGCAAAATTCTCCACCGCCGCTTTCACATCACGCGCAAACGCTTCGAGCTTGCCGGCTTCCGGCGCCGGCACGAACAACGGCGTGTTCTTGGTGCGAATGATGTGGTCGGGCGTCACCACGCCGCGTTGGCTGTACGAGCCAAGCTCCGCTCCGTTCACGTAGTCGAGAATCTCCGGACTGTTACGCAGCTCAGCAATGAAGCGGACAGGCTCGGCGCCGTCTTTGCGGACTGCGCACGCACCGCGCAGGATCGGCGCGATCTCCGCTGCCGCTTCCAGCTTCGCCGGCGTCTTCGCCTTTTGGAACACGACGGGGCGTCCCTGCCGCAACCGGCTTTCGGCGAGCGACACCATCTCGATCATGCGCTCATAGGCTTCGCGCGCCGTCTCCCCGAACGTGAAGATGCCGTGCTTGTGCAGGATCAGCCCTTCGACGTCGGGCTTCTCGTCGAACACGTCCGCGGCGGCTTTGGCCAGCGCGAAGCCCGGCGCGATATAGGGCACGATACCCATGCGCCCGTCATAGACCTCGCGCGCCAACGCCTCGCCGTCGGGCTGATCGACCAGCGACAGCACTGCGGCGGCATGGGTGTGGTCCACGAATTTGTGCGGCAGAAAGGCGTGAAGCAGCGTCTCCACGGACGGGTTGGGCGCCGAGGCGTTCAGCAGGTTTAGCCGCTGCACATTGACCATCGCCTCGTCGGACAACGCATCGAGGCTGCGCGTCTCCCGCAAGGGTCCAAGCTTCACCTCCGGCAATCCCCACGGCTCCATGTCGGCCATGTCGGCGCCCGAGCCTTTGACCGCGATGACCTCGTGCGCCTGGCCGAGATCGTCGGTCGCGCTGGTCTTCACCGAGGTGTTGCCGCCTCCATGCAGGACAAGCAGGGGATCACGGCCGATCAGGCGCGTGGTGTAGACGCGAAGGGCAATGTCCTCATTGACGCCCTCGGCGCCATAGGCCTTGACCGTCTCTTTCGCGGTGTCGTCGTTCCATTGGCTTTGCATGTCGCGGGTTTTGGCAAGTTTCGTGAGGCGCGGCAAGAACGGAGCCGCCCCGGCCCTTGCGGCAAAGAATCCTCATTTTCGCCCCGGTTGCATACCAATTGGCAACATATTCGTATGAAAATTAAGACGTTAGGGGCTCATATGGATGAGGGATTGCAAGGTGGGTAGTTTTCGTAACGCGTACCGGCCCGAACGCCACTATATGCGTGGCCCAGGGCCGAAATGGCACGCCAAGCACACGGCCTCGCTCATCGCCGCTGCGGGCGTTCAGCCGATCATGGCCGCGAATGCGCCTCACGCGCACGCCGGGCCGGGCCTAAACATCGTAATGTCCTGGATCGCGCCGACGGCCGCCGCCGCCGCGCTAGGCTTCGTCGCCGTCATGATGCTGGCTTAAGCCACACATACGCTGAGACGGCTTGGGGCGTTCCGCCTGGATCGGTGGGATTCACTGATCTGAAACCGGAAAGCCCCAAAACAGTGGAATTCATGGGTTCCTTTTTGGGTGCCCAATCCCCACTTTTAGGGTTCGCCGAGGGAGAAAACCCAAGCACGCGAGGTAAGCACTCATGCGCACAGTACGTCTCACGGCCCTTTCAGGCCTCCTGGCCGTCTTCGTCGTCGCGAGCCCCCAGCCCGCCTCGGCAAATCCCGCGGCCGCGGCCCTGAAACTCAACCACGCCAACACCGCCGACGTGATTCAGGTCGGACGCTATTACAACCGGCGGCGCTATTACGGGCGGGGCTACGCACGGCCTTACCGCTACGGGCGGCGCTATTACGGGCGGCCCTACCGCTATTATGGGCGTCCTTACTACTATCGGCGGCCCTATTACCGCCCCTACCGCTATTACGGGCGACCCTACCGCTACCGGCGCCCAGGCGTCAGCGTGTGGATCGGCCTCTAGTCGGTTTCTAGGCTTTGATGACGAAAGCGCGGGGGGCCTCCCGCGCTTTCTTTGTGCCCGGCGGCTCACGTCAAAAAGACGCTTCCGACTCCGGCAACGAGCATGACCGAGGTCGCCAGGAGCAGCAGCCTGCCTAGGGACGCGCTGCCGAACAGAAAGGTTATGGCGCATTTCGCGATCGTGTTGGCCAATGCCGCGATCACAATGGCCGTGACCGCCACCTGCGCCGTGCCGCTCTTGGCGAATTCGGCCATCGACAGGGCAATCGCATCGACATCGGTGAGGCCGGCTAGGCCCGCCACCGCGTAGACCCCGCCTGCCGAGAAATTCTCCTGTGCAATCTTGACCGCGACCAGCACCACCGCAAAGAACGCCGCAAACTTTGCCGCCTCCGTGAGGCTGAACGGGTTGGCGACCTTCAAGTCACTTTTGGCATTGCCGTAGCTCTTCGCCTGCCCATCGCTGAGGTAGTAGTACGCGGCGAACGCCCCGACGATGAGCCCCATGACGCCGAACGGGATGAGGATTGGCGCAAGCAGCGCGCGGTTCACCACCGCCACCAGCACCAGGATGCGTCCGAACATGACGGCCCATGCCAGCAGGATGCCGCTCGCGAACACCGTCGTGTTCTGTGGGGTCGCACGCGCTTGGCGGGAAAATGACAGCGTCACCGCCGTCGAGGAGACCAAACCGCCGGCGAGCCCCGTGACGAGCGCGCCCTTGCCGGGCCCGAGCCAACGGGTGAGCGCATAGCCCACGAGCGAAAGCCCGGAGATCAGGATCACCAGCAGCCAAAGCTGATATGGGTTGAGCGCACCCCATGGATCGATCGGCTTATCCGGCAGGAGCGGAAGCGCGATAAAAGTGGCGATCAGGAGCCGCAGGCCAGCGTACACGTCGTCCCAATCGAGCTTCTTCACGAGGCCATGCAACGGCTGCTTATACGCAAGCACCGCAGCCGTGATGACGGCGAGTGCGATTGCAATCTCCGAAAAGCCGAGCAGCACAATAGCGCCCACCAGGAAGACGATGATGGCGGCGACTTCCGTGGTCATGCCGGCGGATAGAGGCATTCCCTCCGTGGTGACAAGATAACCCACGACAACGAACCCGCCGACGACCAGCAGTGCGACGGCGAGAATCCAGTATGAGTCAAGCTCGTGAGACAACCAGCCCGCGCAGGCTCCCAGCAAAGCGAGAAGAATAAACGTCCTCAGTCCGGCTGTTTGGCCGGTCTCGGTTTTCTCTCTCTTATGCTTCTCGCGCTCGATGCCCACCAAGGCACCGAGCAGCATCGCGATGGCAAAATCGAAAGCGACGTCAAGCAGGTTGTGATGCTCCATCCGCGCCAGTCTCCTCCAAGCGACGCGTGGATGCCACTTTCATTTAGGCGGCTAGGCGGCCTTCGCGCGGTGCTCCGGATAAAGCATGGCCAGCCCGCCGGCCGACCCGGTCGTGATCCCGCAGTCGGTGATGAAGCCGGTGACGAGACGCGCCGGCGTGACGTCGAACGCGTAGTTCGCGGCCGGACTTCCCTTCGGCACGATCTCCACGGTGGCCACCGATCCGTCCGGTAGTTGCCCCGTCATATGGGTCACTTCGCGCGCGTCGCGCTCTTCGATCGGAATGGCCCGGCCGTCGGCAAGCGTCCAATCGATGGTCGAGGACGGCAGCGCCACGAAGAACTGGACCCCGTTGTCCTTGGCTGCGAGCGCCTTCAGGTAGGTGCCGATCTTGTTGGCCACGTCGCCGTTCGCCGTGGTGCGGTCGGTACCGACAATGCACAGATCGACCAGCCCCGCCTGCATCAGATGGCCGCCCGTATTGTCCGCGATGATCGTGTGCGGCACGCCATGGGCGCCAAGCTCGAAGGCGGTCAGCGAGGCGCCCTGATTGCGCGGCCGCGTCTCGTCCACCCACACGTGAACCGCAAGGCCTTCGTCGTGCGCGCGGTAGATGGGCGCCAGCGCCGTGCCCCAATCCACTGTCGCCAACCAGCCGGCATTGCAATGGGTGAGAATGTTGACGGGCTCGCCGGCCTTCTTCTCCGTGTGCGCGCGGATCAGGCCGACGCCATGCTCGCCGATCTTCCGGCAGGCCTCCACGTCCTCGTCGCAGATCTCACCCGCCCGCGCGAATGCGGCCGCCACGCGTGCGCCTTGCGGCACGTCGCCAAGCGCCGCCTTCATCTGATCGAGCGCCCAACGAAGATTGACCGCGGTGGGCCGCGTGCCCGCGAGCGTCTCGCATGCGCGCGAAAGGCCATCGTCGGAGGCGTCCGCCCGCATGGCCAGCGCGACACCGTAGGCCGCCGTAGCGCCGATCAGCGGCGCGCCACGCACCTGCATCGAGGAGATGGCGTGGGCCGCATCGTCGATTGTCCGCAATGGCACGACGTCGAGTGCGAACGGCAGCCTGGTCTGATCGATGATCTCGGCCGAGCTACCGTCTTCGCCAAGCCAGATGGTGCGATAGGGTTTGCCGTCGATGTTCATGAGCCTGCCTTAGCACACAGAACCCGGCAAGTAGAGAGACCTAGTCGCCCTCGAAGGAGATGAGCGTGTGGCACTCCACGCCAAGCTCGGCGAGCCGCGCGCACCCGCCAAGGTCCGGCAGGTCGATGACGAACGCAGCGCCGACAACCTCGGCCTTCAAGCGGCGCAGCAGCTTGACCGCGGCCACCGCCGTGCCGCCCGTCGCGATCAAATCGTCTACCAGCAACACCGGCTCGCCCGGGCTTAACGCGTCTTCGTGAATCTCGATGACGTCGACGCCGTATTCCAGCTCGTAATCCTCGCCGATGGCCTTGTGCGGCAGCTTGCCCTTCTTGCGAATGGGAACGAACCCGCAGCGCAAACGGTCGGCGGCGGCGCCACCGAGGATGAACCCGCGCGCCTCGATGCCGGCGACAGCCTCCACCCGCTGATTGTGGAACGGCGCAATCAGTTGCTCGACCGATTCACGCAATCCGGTGGCATGGCCGAGCAGCGTGGTGATGTCGCGGAACATGATGCCCGGCTTCGGGTGATCCGGAATGGTCCGCACGAGACCTTTCAGGTCGATGTCAGTGGTCATTGTGATGAGGTCTCCCGAACGCAAAAGTAATTGCGCCTTGATACTGGAAGGAAGAGCGGCTGGCCAGACGCACGCGGTCAGCCGTTCAGCACGCGGCCCGCGACCGCATCGAGTTTTTTCAGAAGCTCCGGATCACGCGCCTCAGGCGCCGTGATGATGGCCGTGTCGAGCGCCCGGTCGGAGCCGATCGGACACGGCTCGTGCTCACGCGGAAAATCCTTAGCGATGCGCGCTACGAGCCGCGCGGCCTTCTCCACATTCGCCGTGAGCACACGGATGATGTCCTGCACGGTCACCGCATCGTGGTCCTGATGCCAGCAATCGAAGTCGGTCACCATGGCAACGGTCGCGTAGCTGAGTTCCGCCTCGCGCGCGAGTTTGGCCTCCGGCAAATTAGTCATGCCCACGACCGAATAGCCGAGCCCTTTATAGGTGAGACTTTCGGCGAGCGTGGAGAACTGCGGGCCTTCCATGCACACATAGGTGCCCCCGCGCACAAACGGGATGCTCTCGGCCTCCGCCGCTTCCGCAACCCGCATGGCGAGCCGCGGCGCCGTGGGGTGTGCCATGGAGACATGCGCCACGCAGCCCGTGCCGAAGAAAGACGTCGCGCGGTTGTGGGTGCGGTCGACGAATTGATCGACGACGACGAACGTGCCGGGCGGCAGCTCCTCTTTGTAGGAGCCGCAAGCCGACAGCGAAATGAGGTCGGTGACCCCTGCTCGCTTCAACACGTCGATATTCGCCCGGTAATTGATGTCGGTGGGCGAAAGCCGGTGCCCTTTGTCGTGGCGCGGCATGAACACGATGGGAAGCCCGTCGATGTCGCCGATACGCACCGGCGCGGACGGCGCGCCCCACGGGCTCTCGATGCGTTCCTCGCGCACGTTCTGAAGCCCGGGCAGGTCGTAAAGACCGGAACCGCCAATGATGCCGAGCACTGCTTTCGTCATACGTTCCTCGTTTCAGCGATGAGAGATGGGCGGACGGGCGTTCCCAAGGGCGAGCCTACTCGCCGATATGCATATAGACCAAGGCCCAGACGTGGCTGCCGCGATTGTCTTTGCCAACCGTCTCGCCTTCTTTGCGGGTGTTCATGAGCCAGAGCGGCCCTTGCTGGCCGAGCCCGAGCGGCTTCCCATCCACCTCCAGGGCGAGAATATAATCCGAAGCCTTGATGTCTTGCGGGAGAAGATAGCCGCTATAGCCGTCCGAGGCGACGAAGGTAGTCTTCACCATTGCCGCTTCGATCAGGTGCAGGACCTCGCGCAGGACCGGCCCCTTGAAGGTCGCCTCTTTCTCGAACTCTATGGGCTTGGCCTTGACGGTCCCTTGCGGAAGCGCGAGCAGCATCTCCCGGTCGAACGCGAAGCCGTGTTTGAAATCTGCCTTGAGATGGGCGAGCGCACTATCGCGCTTCGGATCGAAAGCCCCGCGATTGGGCTTGCCCACCAGCCCGCCAACCGTGAGGAGCACCATGCCCTTCGGCGCGGGCGCGTCATCGGCAGCCTGTGCCGAAAACCCGAGAAGCGCGACAACGAGAACGGCGACGGCACGCTTCATCGGCGGTTCCTTGCGTGGGTTTCCTAGGCGTGCCTTCTTACGCGGATTCGCTGTGATCGCGGCGATGCAGCCGCGCCCATACGGCACGCTTCGACAGATACATGATCACGGCGAACACGAGCAAGAAGATCATGATCCGTGCGCCGACCTTGTATCGCTCTTCAAGCTTCGGCTCCGCCGCCCACATAAGGAACGCGGACACATCCTTGGCGTAGTTGTCCGGCGTCGGCTTGGTGCCGTCCGTGTATTCGACGACGCCCTCCACGAGGGGATTGGGCATGGCGATCTGATGACCCGGGAAGGCAGTGTTGTACTGCATGCCCTGGCTCATCTTCATGTCGGACGGCGCCGTGCCATAGCCGGTCAGAAGCGCGTAGAGATAATCGGGGCCGCCTGCGCGCGCCTTGGCCATGACCGAAAGGTCCGGCGGCAGTGCACCGTTATTCGCCGCCCGCGCCGCCGCGTCGTTCGCGTAAGGAGAACGGAAGCGATCGGAGGGCACTCCCGGGCGCTGATACATCTGGCCCGTGTCATCCGGCCCATCGGTGATTTGCACTTGAGAGGCGAGAGCCTCAACCGCCTCGTGCGAGAACCCGGGACCGCCAGGCTCGCCGAGATTGCGGTAAGACAGCAGCCGCGCGGAATGGCAATTCGCGCAGACATATTGGTAGACCTTGTAGCCACGCTGGAGCTGCCCCTTGTCGAAACGGCCGAATGGCGGCGCGAACGACCAGTCCTGCGCCTCGATTTTCGTCCCCTCCGCGCCAAGCGCGGTGGCGGGGATCGCGAGCCCGGCAAGGAGCGCGACAGCAAGCGTGCGAACGACGTTCATTGCGCGCCTCCTGCGTGTTGTTGACTGCCGCCGGGCGGTGCCTTGGAGCCCAGTACGGATTGCGTGATGCTCCCGGGCAGTTTCTTCGGCCCCTCGATGAACCCGACAATGGGCATGATCAGCAGGAAGAAGCCGAAATAGTACGCCGTGCAGAGACGCCCGAAGAACAGGTACCAGCCGTCCGGCGCCTGCGACCCGAGATAGCCGAGCGCGATGCAGCAGATGACGAACAGCCAGAAGAACCATTTGAAGATAGGCCGGTAGCTGACCGAGCGGATCCGCGACGTGTCGAGCCAGGGCACAAACACCAAGATTCCGATCGAGGCGATCAGGGCGATCACGCCGAACAGCTTGCTCGGGATGGCGCGCAGGATCGCGTAGAACGGCAGGAAGTACCACTCGGGCACGATGTGCGGCGGCGTCTGCAGCGGATTGGCCGGAATGTAATTGTCCGGATGGCCGAGGAAGTTCGGCGCGTAGAACAGAAGCGCGCCGAACAGGATGCAGAACAGCACAAGCGCGTAGCCGTCCTTGATCGTGTAGTAGGGATGGAACGGGATCGTATCCTTCGCCGACTTCACCTCGACACCGGTTGGGTTGTTGCTGCCCGGTATGTGCAGCGCCCAGATATGCAGGATCACGACGCCTGCGATCACGAACGGGAACAGATAGTGGAGCGCGAAGAGCCGGTTCAGCGTCGGCTCGCCCACGGCGAACCCGCCCCAAATCCATTGCACCAGCGTGGTGCCAAGCCCCGGGATGACCGCATCGAGCGATGAAAACAGGTTGGTGATCACCGTCACCGCCCAAAAGCTCATCTGCCCCCATACGAGCGAATAGCCCATGAAGGCGGTGGCGATCATGAGAAACAGAATGATGACGCCCAAGATCCACAGCACCTCGCGCGGCGCCTTGTAGGATCCGTAATACAGACCGCGGAAGGTGTGGATGTAGACGGCGACAAAGAACATCGAGGCGCCAACGGTGTGCGCGTAGCGGAGCAGCCAGCCCCAGTTCACGTCGCGCATGATCTTCTCGACGGAATCGAACGCACCATCCACCGTCGGCTGGTAATGCATGGCCAGCACGATGCCGGTGACGATCTGGATCGCCAGCATGAAGGTCAGGATGCCGCCGAAGGTCCACCAGTAGTTCAGGTTCCGCGGCGTGGGGAAGACCATGAACTGGTCATGCATCATCCGCGGGACCGGCAGGCGTGAATCAAGCCAACGCTCAACGCCGGTCGATGGTTCGTAAGTCGAAGGATGCCCCATGCCCGTCTACCCGATCTTGATCTTGGTGTCGGAAGTGAACGCGTAAGGCGGGATGTACATATTCTCCGGCGCCGGGCCGATGCGGACCCGGCCCGCCGTGTCGTATTGCGAACCGTGGCACGGGCAGAACCAGCCGCCGTACTCGCCCTTGTAATCGCCGACCGCCTGTCCCTTCGGAATGCAGCCGAGATGCGTGCAAATGCCGATCATCACAAGCCAGGGCGCCTGCTCCGGCGCGGCGCGATTGCCGTCCGTGGCCGGGGCGTCGTCGGGCAGATTGGCGTTGCGCGCCAGCTTGTCGATCAGAACGTCGACTTTGACGTCCTTGGCCTCGTCGACTTCCTTGGCGGTGCGATGGCGGATGAAGATCGGCTTGCCGCGCCACATGACCGTGATCGCCTGGCCTTCTTCGATGGGCGCGAGGTCCACGTCGATCGAGGACAGCGACAATGTCGAGGCGTCCGGGTTCATCTGGTCGAGCAGCGGCCACAACATTGCCGCACCGCCGATCGCGGCAAACGCGCCGGCACCGATCAGAATGACGTCGCGCCGCGACGGATCATCATCCGGAACAAGAGATGGGTCGGTAGAAATATCGGGGTTAGCCACGGGCCCTAGAGCTCCTGACGTTGAGAAGGACCCGAAGAGAGCAATGCCCAGCCTCTCGGCTCCGCCAAACTGACGCGGATGCGCCGAACTTTTTTTGTCTCTCTCAATGCCGTTGTGCGGCACTATTGTTGCAAGTTTCTTGCACCGGTTCTTTTGGTTGTCCAGCGCCCAGAACGCTCATTCCGTGGGCAAATTGGCGCACGCATTGAACGATTTCCTGGAGCTAGCACATGGACGGCACGGCCGAGGTTGATCCGTGTCAAAAACCGCCTCGTTCGTTTGGGCCATGCCAGAACGCGCACGAAGCCGTATAGGGATGGTCCGAGCGGGAAATCCCACGCCTCGGCCAAAATACCGATGGATATGAAAACCGACGAATACGCAAAACGCGCCGCCAAGACGCCGGTCTCGACCTTCGAAGCCAACAAAGAGCGGGCCACGGCCTGGTTCGAGTCCTTACGCGATTCCATGCTGGCCGTGCTCGAGGCTATCGAGGACGGGGCCGAAGGCGCCCCCGGCTGCGAGGGCAAAGAGTCCGGCCGGTTCACCCGCTCGCCTTGGGAACGCGAGGAAGGCGGCGGCGGGGTCATGTCGCTGATGGGGGGCCGCGTGTTCGAGAAGGTTGGCTGTCACACCTCGACCGTCCATGGCGAATTCCCCAAAGAGTTCGCCAAACAGATCCCAGGCGCCGCCGAAGACCCGCGCTTTTGGGCCTCAGGCATGTCCTTCATCGCCCACCCGGTGAACCCCAACGCGCCCACCGGCCATATGAACACCCGCATGGTGGTGACCTCGAAAGGCTGGTTCGGCGGCGGCGGCGACCTCACCCCGGTTCTGAACCGCCGGCGCACCCAGGAAGACCAAGATTCGGCCGATTTCCACGCCGCCATGAAGGCGGCCTGCCAGGGCCAGCCCTCCGCCGACTACCCGCGCTTCAAGGACTGGTGCGATGAATATTTCTACCTGGCACACCGGAAAGAGCCGCGCGGCATTGGCGGCATTTTCTATGACTCTCTGGACACCGGCGACTTCGAGGCCGATTTCGCCTTCACCCAAGAGGTGGGCAAAAGCTTCGTCGCCATCTATCCGGAGCTCGTCGCCCGCAATATCGGGACACCTTGGACCGAGGCCGACCGCGAAGAGCAGCTGATCCGGCGGGGCCGCTACGTAGAGTACAACCTCCTCTACGACCGGGGCACAATTTTTGGGCTGAAAACCGGCGGAAATGTCGAGGCGATCCTGTCCTCGATGCCGCCTTTGGTCAGGTGGCCTTAAGCCCCCCTACCCGCGGACGCCCGCATACATCATCGGCGGGGTGGCTGTGGCCGGGATGGCGCTTTCCAGGGAAACGGCGGTGCCGAGGCGCCCATCGAACAGCGGCGCATCGTAAGCCAGCTGGGCGCCAAAGACCGCCAGGCCCGTAAGCGCCAGAACTGCAACGATTTTCCCCATTTCCGTTCCCCTTCCTTCGGCATCGGAAGCGCGTTTCCCGCGCGTCCTGTCCCAAGGTTTAGGGCTTGGCCGCTGAACCCAATCTGAGGCGGCCGTTCATCTGGCGTTTAGATTCGGAAGAAGGCCGAAAATTCCCACTTGCCATGGGGTTCGGCATCCCCCATCCTGACGAGACCGGGCGCTTCTCGGAGCGCGAACTTGGACGACGGCAAGTGACTAACGCGGCGCAAAGCTCGACCCTTTCCTGACATCTGACGACGTCATGGGCTCCCTTTCTGCGAGGGGGGTCAGTGGCCCGCTATGCTGAAACTTACTGGGAAAGGATCCCCTAAATGTCTCGTGTCAACGGCACTGTGAAGTTCTTTAACCATACGCGCGGCTTCGGCTTCATTCAGCCGGAGGACGGCAGCAAGGACGTTTTCGTCCACGCCACGGCGCTAGAGCGGGCCGGCATTTCGGCGATCAACGAGGGCGACAAAGTCTCGTTCGAGATCGAGGATGACCGTCGCGGCCGCGGCAAGCAGGCAGCCAACGTGCAGCTTGCTTAAACCGCGTCGAAAGACGTGACTTCAAGAACCGCCGGGCCTCGCGCCCGGCGGTTTTTTTATGCGCGCGTGCAGGGACTTAAGCCGTTCAGGCATGGTTCATCTTGCCGTCCATAGATTGCCTCAAATCGGAGCCAACTACGGTTCACCCTATCCCTGGGGGCACCCTCCACCTGCGAGACGAAGGAAATGGAAACAATGGGCAAGACAATTCTCACAGCACTCCTTGCCGCTGCGCTTGTCGGGGTCACGGCCCTGACGATGGCGGCTCCGGCCGAAGCCGGCCGCGGTCATGGCAAAGGCTGGAAGGGCGGCGGTGGTGGCCGCTACGTCCAGCACAACCACTACTACAAGCGCCGGGACGGCATTAGCGCGCTCGGCGCAGGCCTTCTCGGCCTCGGCGTGGGCGCCATTGTCGGCAGCGCGCTTGCTCCCCGCGAAGTCTATGTGGCGCCTCCGGCACCGGCCTATACGCGCGCCCGCTACGGACCGCCGGCCTGGACGCCGGATTGGTACTCATACTGCTACTCGCGCTACCGGAGCTTCAACCCGAACACGGGCACGTTTATCGGTTACGACGGCTACGAGCATTTCTGCCGGTAACTGAAAAAGGCCGTCGGCCACACCTGACATCAAGACCCGCCGGTGGAAACACCGGCGGGTCCTTTTTTGCCGGGTGGTTTTCGGGTGCAAGGGGGGCCTAGCTGCGCGCGCTGGACAATTCGAACTTGGACTGTCCCGCAAGATCCCTGTGATCGGCTGAGCATGGCAGATCGCAAAGGCCACCGCCGAGATACAAATGATGCCAGAGCTGAGTAGCCACCACGCCGCCCAAACCCAAGCTCGCGAAGGTGCCTAGCTTGCCGCCTTCGCCCCTCGCCAGCAGCTCGCAGTCTCGCCGCACGCGTTCCACGTCGAAATAGCCTGCCCGTGCCAAGGACTCTCGGCTAACCAGATCGCGCACGAAACTAGGTGGGCTCGATAGGAATGTCTCGGCCAGCGGCGCCCTGAACATGGCTTTCCGCCGCTGCGCCACCGCCTCGGGCAGCAGACGCATAGCCGCCTGCCGCAACAAATATTTGTCCTTGAGCCCACGCCGGAGCTTGAAGCGTGGATGGATGCGCGCGGCGAAGGAGATCACCTCCTCGTCGAGGAATGGGTAGCGCGTCTCGACGCTGTTTGCCATTGCGACGCGGTCACCCTTTTGGCTCAGCAGAAGGCCGGGGAGGTGCAACTTGTAGCCGAGATACAGCGAGCGGTTCAGCGGGTGCCAACGGCGTAAGCGGTCGAGGTCCAGCTCTAAGTCCTGATATGCGACGAACGAACCAAGCCTCTCTTTGAGGTCTTGGCTGTAATACAGGTCACGCGACGTCGCCACGAGATTGTACATCACCGACTGGGCGTGAGGCCCAGCGATGAGGCTATCGATACGAGCGAAATCGCCAAAGCCCAAATTCGGCGCCGCCCATTTCCGCGCGACCCTGCTGATTCCCGTACTTGGGCGAAAGCTGTCGCCGAAATCGAGTTTGCGCCCAATCTCCCTAATCTTGAACCAGACATACCCTGCGAAACCCTCATCCGCGCCCTCACCGGTCAACACCGCCTTGAAGCCTTGACCATGCACTTCCTGCGACAGAGCCAACAGCGCAGCGCAAGAGGTATCGAGCACCGGGCTCTCAGCCGCGCGAATTAGCTCTGCATATCTGTCCGCGATGAAAGCCGGTCCGGCTTCCACGACCGTGGCGGCGCCCCCGATATGGCGTGCCGCCTCGGCTGCGTTCTCCTCCTCGTCGAGCGTTGGGTCAGGCACCTTGACCGTGAAGCTCGGAAGAGGCCGGCCGCTCACCTTCGCGGCCATGGCGAGCACATAGGCCGAATCGACGCCGCCGCTGAGATAGCCGGCCACTGGTACGTCCGCCCTGAGCCTGACCTCAACCGCCCTTTGGAATTTCGCCTCGAACTCGTCGATCAGGAAAGATTCGTCGGCGGGATCGTCCTCGTCGCCCCAATCGGGAAAATCGAGATCCCAATAACGCCGTTCGGCGACCTCAGCTGCCTTGCCGTCACTCCGGAAGGCGATGCGAAGATAGTGCCCCGGCAAGATCGATTGCACGCCCTCGAACATGGTACGGCGTGAGCTCAACGCAAAAAAAGTGAACAAATGGTCGAGACCTTTGACATCCGCCACTGGAGCGACCACGCCGGAGGCTATAAGCGCCTTGATCTCTGAGCCGAAGTATACGGCGTTCCCTTGCTGCGACCAGAACAGCGGGCAGATGCCGACCCTATCCCGCGCGAGCAGCACGAGCCTCTTGGTAAAGTCGATAAGCACGAAGGCGAACTGACCCTTCAAATGCTCGAACAGATCCTCGCCGTGCTCCTCATAGAGATGCACGATCAGCTCGCAATCACTGTCTGTTCGGAACACATGACCCCGGGCCTGTAGCTCAGCCTTTCGCTCCGTGTAATCGAACAACTCGCCGTTGCAGAGGACCGCAATGGTGCGGTCCTCGTTGAAGATGGGCTGCTGACCGTTCTCCACGCCGACGATGCTGAGACGCCGATGAGAGACCCCGATTCCCGGCGCGAAGAGAGTGCCGGAATCGTCAGGGCCGCGATGGAACAGCACCGCGCCCATGCGTGCAACCATGGCCCGATCGGGTTCTCGTCGACCGGTAAGGTCTATCACACCTGCCAAACCGCACATATTGCCTCGCTAGAAATTCGCTAAGAATTAGGGGTGGGTGCACGTTCCCTAAGACCGTAGGGCCTCCCAAACTTAAGGCTTCTCAGGAAACCAGCTATCTCCGCTTGCCGCACCGAATGGGACAAGTTGACATCGCCACTGCGTGCCCACGATAGATCCTGGTCCCACTTCCACCGTTCTCGTGGTGCCCTCTGCCCGGCACCACCCTTTTCGGCGCAACGCGGCTGACCGTCGTGCTCGGAAAAAAGGTGTCGCCGAAATCGAGCACTGACGCAAGTTGCATGATCTCGAACCAGACATAACCCTAGCCGGATTTCCCCAGGGAGAGACGAGTCGCCGCATGGCCGAATCAACCGTTCGTGCGCCCCTCACCTGGACACGGCCATCCATTTTGTCTACCGAATAAGAATGGTTACTTGGCGAAATCTCGGCCCCTCAGAATTGACCCGCCCAACCAAATGCGTAGGTCTCCCGCGCGTCGTGGAATCAGACGGGCCGCACTCTCTGGCGGATCTCCGCGCCTTTGTGACCGCCGAACGCGCAACACTTCGAGATGAAATGTCGAAGCGCGGCGGCTTTCTCCTGCGCGGGTTTGAGGTGAATGACCCGGCCGACTTTGCGGACGTCCTTGGGGCACTCGGCTATCAACCCGAGGCGGAAAATCCGTTCGACACCAGCCCCCGAAGTAAGGTGGCCGAAAGCGTATACACCTCAACCGACACCCCCGACGCCTACCCAATCCTCGCCCACAACGAGAACAGCTTCTTAAACGAACGACCCCTTATGATTTCATTCTTCTGCTTCGTCGAACCCATACGCTATGGCGAAACGCCGCTTTTCGACTCACGCGCGGCGGCCAGAACCCTCGACCCCAACGTTCGGGCCAAGCTGAAAGAAAAGAAGGTCTGTTACCGGCGACGGTTTCCCAAAAAACGCCCGGGCTGGGCGCCGATCATCAACCGGGACTGGGACGAGGCTTTCGGAACCTCCGACCGCGATGAGATTGAGGCTAAGGTGAGCGCGCAGGGCATGGTCTGCAAGTGGCATCCGGACGGACGCATCCTACACACCGAAAACGTGGTCGATCCGCTGCCCCTCCATCCTGAGACCAATGAACAGTGCCTCAACCTTCAGGCCTTTCACCAAACGAGTATCCTTCAGGATCTCGACGAAGTCAGACCACGCCAGAACAGGCTGCATAACGCCTTTCTAAAAATGGGCCTTAGGTTGCTTTACGCCCTCGACGTTATGCCGGTCCAAATTCTTTACGGCGACGGAACGCCCATTCCCCCAGATGAGATGTCCGAAATCCGCCGTGCCACATGGGAGCACTCAGTTCTGTTCCGATGGAAAAAGGGCGATGTTCTCGTGCTGGACAACATCCTGACGGGGCATGGCCGCATGAACGTCGACGGTCCGCGCAAGATTCTTGCATCCTTTGCCGATCCGGTTACGTTTCCCGTGTAGAACCGAGAAGACGAGCCTCCCTGGCGATCATTGTTGTTGAGCCTACCAAAACCGCATGAGGTGCATGAGCGCTATCGCGACACCAACGTGTTCTGGGTGCGCGGCAAGATCATCGAGCCGGTCGTCAACTGGCTCTACATGTTCCAGAACTTCCACCTGGTCCACCACCTGTTCCCGCGCATCCCGTTATACAAATACGGCAACGCTTTTCGGGACCTGAAGCCGGTGCTGGATAAGGAGCACGCACATATTTACGAGTATGACTTTGGGCAGCATCGCGAAGCACAGACCCAGTCGTCCTCGTAAAGCGATCCCTCTTTCGGCAAAGCTATCTTGGCCGGGCACATCCCGGCTCAGCCTTTGATTGCGGCATCCTCTAATCTCGCGGATAATCGTCCGACGGGTTTTATTGCGCTCATCTGCGAGGGGACATGGGCGAGCCATTACGCAGCATTACGATTGTTGGCGGCGGCACCGCGGGCTGGCTTGCGGCGACCTTTCTCAATCGCTTTTGCTCACCGAAGGGCGCTAAGCACAAACTCAAGATCACGCTGATTGAATCGCCGACGATTCCGATCGTTGGCGTCGGCGAAGCCAGCCTGCCTGGCATGGTCGTGTTGCTGAACCAGCTCGGCATTTCCGAATCCGAATTTTTCGAGAAGACGGATGCGACCTTCAAGGTCGCGGCGCATTTCATAAACTGGAACCACGACGACAACGGCAAGCCGGTCGACTTTCTGAATGTCCTCAATGCCCCCAGCGCCATCGATGGCCGCGCGCTCGCCGACTATTTCATTACCTTCGATCCGGCACGCAATGCGCCCGACGCAGGCCTTGCTTATGTGCGCAACTTTTCGTCCGTCGCGGAGATCGTACGTGACAATCTCGCGCCGCGTCGTCCCGGCGAACCCGACTTCAGCGGCGAAGTTGGATACACGTATCATTTCGACGCCACGAAGCTTGCCAGCTTTCTGAACGACGTCGCGACGGACCGCGGCGTGAACCACATCCTCGACGATGTGGACGAGGTCAATCTCGACGAGCGCGGCTTCGTCAAATCGCTGAGTTTGCGCCGCCAGGGTGAGCATGAAGTCGATCTCGTTGTGGACTGCACCGGCTTTCGCGGCGCGATCCTTCAAAAGACCTTGGGTGAGCCCTTCGAGCCTTACGGCGACTACCTGCTGAACGACCGCGCCGCCGTGGTGCAGATTCCGCACAAGGATCCGAACGTGATCGCCCCGACGACACGCGCGACGGGTTTCTCGTCCGGTTGGACGTTCAACATCCCCCTGACGACGCGCGTCGGCACCGGGTACATCTTCTCCAGCAAGTTCATCTCCGACGACCAAGCCATCGACGAGCTTCTCGCCTTCTATGGCGATCAGGCCAAAGGTCACGAGCCGCGCATCATTCCCATTCGGACGGGCCGCGTTCGCAATGCCTGGGTCAAGAACTGTGTGGCCTTAGGACTCTCCGGCGGGTTCATCGAGCCCTTGGAAGCAACCGCCATTTTCATGACGGATCTCGGCGTGCGTTGGCTCCAGCATTACCTGCCAAGTCAAGACTTCGAGCCCGAACTCGCCGCCGCGTATAATCGCCAAGTCAAACGCGTGTTTGAAGAGGTGCGTGATTTCATTCAGGCGCACTATCACCTGAACAACCGCAACGACACCGACTATTGGAAGACGGCGCGCGAAGAGATGATCCTCTCGGACCGCCTCCAAGAAAATCTCAAAGTCTGGCGGCACACGACACCTGAGGTCATCGACCTGGACAGCGCGTATCTCTTCTCTAGCCCGGTCTACACGCTGCTGCTGATTGCCAAGGGCTTCTACAAGGACGCATCGCTGGCACGCGCCTCGACCTTGAGCCGTACCGCCTACGATCGATATCGCACCGCCGAGCGAAAGGCGCGTCCCGGACAGGTCGCAGGGCTCATAAGCCACGCGGAGTTTCTGAAAACCGGAGGCAAGCCGCCGGCCGGCATGTTTACCGGCCCGCACTCGGCGGAGATGGCGGCCTTCGCCCCCACCACGAAGATCAAGCTCCCAGCTCAGCCGGCGCGCCCGCGCATGTCGCGCAAGCGCTGACCAGCGTTCACTTGTCGCAAATCAAGGCGGCGCGCTCCAAAAGTGCTAACATTTCAAGGTCGTGGAGATTGGAGGACACTATGACGAATAGACAGCTCGCCGAAATTCTGGAGGATCAGACGCTGCTGGCGCTCGGTGAGCATGCGCCTGTCCAAGAAGCCTGCCGGTGCATGTGGGAGTATCGCAAGGGCTCCGTCCTCGTGATTGATCAAGATGGCCAGCTTATTGGCATCTTTACCGGCCGCGACGCCGTGCGCATACTCGCCGAAGGCCGAAGCGCCGACGCGACGCCACTCGCTCAAGCCATGACGCGAAACCCGGTCACGGTGGCGCCCACGGCCAGAGCCATCGACGCCCTCCGCGAGATGAGCGACCGTGGCATTCGCCATCTCCCCGTCGTGGAGAACGAGAGAATCCTTGGGGTCGTATCGCGTGGCGACTTCAAAGGCATAGAAATTGATCGTCTGGACGAAGACGATCATCTGACGGAATGCCTCCGCTGACCGTCAACGCAGCCTCGCACTACTAACGCCGAGGAGCGCCGCCCCCAAAGCGCTCGAAGATCTCCAGAAGGCTTGCGACTTCGGCTTGCTCGACGTCACGGCCGGGCTCGAGGCTGTCGCCAAAAACCGCCGCGCCGGCACCGTTCGTCAGCGCCGCGGGCTTCGCCGAACCTTGACCCAACGCACGGCCGAGAGCCTCGCGCAGGATCTTCCCAAGAATATCGCCGCCCGGCGACTGAGTTTGGCCTTGACCACCTTGGCCACCTTGACCGGGCGCACTAGCGCCTCCCGGAATGTCGACCTCATAGGGACCGATGACCACGGGCTTCAAACGGCCATCGCGCACGGCCTGCTCCAGGTCGCGCAAGATCTGGCTGAGCAAATCGCCTCCAGGACCTGCGGGTCCCGCTGGTCCTGCCTGACCGCCGCCCGTATCGACAGGGCTTGGCGGTGGCGTCGGCACAGGAAATGTTGGCGTGGGCGCTTTGCTTTCCGGCTGCGGCGGAAGTCCCGCCTTCCGGCGTTGCGCGTCAATGATGTCTCCCATGGGAGGAACAGGGCTCGAACCCGGTCCAGTGTAGTCCGCCGATGCCGGCCCCGAGCCGCCCTGTTGGAATATCTGCCGCAGGATGTCGAACAGCACACCACCGCCGCCCTGGGGCGCAGGTGCTTGAGGAGCCTGAGGCGCTTGCGGCGCTTGTTGAGGGGAGGCCTGACCCGACCCGCTTCGCATCAAGCCGGAGAGGAGAATGCCGGCGAGCGCGGAAAGCAGCTTCTCCAAAATGCCCGAGGCGATCCCAGACGCTTGCTGGGCCCGGTCCGCGATCGCACGCGGGGCCTCGGGCGACCCGAACATGTTCGCAACAGCAACTTCGCCTGCCAACTGGCCTTCACGCGAGAAAGGGGCATCCGGATCGTCGAACATTTCGTAGAGGCCCGGCTGCCGTCCCATCAGGCTCAACAGCTCGCCCAGGCCTTCGGGCGTATCGGTGGACCGTTTCAGGCCGAGGGAAATTGCGGGTAGGAGCGAGGCGACCGCCGCTTGGGTTTGCTCCTGGTTTAGTGAGTACTCACGGCCAATCCGGCGCATCGCTTCGCCGTTCTGCGCCTGTGCGAGGATATCGTATAACGTTGCCATTCCCTTTGACCTCCCTTTACGACCGCTCGGACCGAAGTCGGCAAAACGCTTTACACGAAAGTTGTGTTCATTGCAGCTCTAGATTGAGCGGTTCGCAGCGCACGCCGAATTGCCGGCTACTCGAAGGTGAGATCGGCAGGCGAGATCAGAACGCCGAATTGCTGGCACCAGATCACCACGCTCGGGAAGTTCTTGAGATCGACGCCTGCAGGGATCGCATAGTTCTGGCTGCCCTTGAACGCGCGCAAGCGCCCAAGATCCACGAACATCGTGTTCTTCACTTCGCTCGAGTCGCGGATCTCCGCCTTTGGCACCAGATAGACATGGAAGTCAGGCCCCGGGCCCACCTCGAAGTCCTCGCCGAGGAACACGGTGCGCGGGAATACGCTCACCGCGCCTTTGCCGTAATGGACGGGATCGTTCGGATTGGCGTGGATGAAGGTGCCCTTGGCTACCTGAGCGCCGGTCTCCTCGCGGCTTAGGCTTTCCTGTGCCTCAGGCGGCGGGAACATATACGGGAAGGCAAAAATGCCGAGCGCAAAGCCCACGATCGCGCCGATCAGAGCGCCAGACAGAAACCCTTTCACAAATCGCCACATGGCTTGCGCCTCCCGAACCCTAAAGAAGGCTAGGAGCTTGCCATGGCGACGCGATGAAGGCGAGTGCGCCTGAACTCAGTGGATCTGAAGCTCGCCGTCCAAGAAACTGAACTCGGCCGGCGATACGAGCGCCCGGTGCGCCACCCGCACCCGATAGAGCGGCCCCTCCAGATTGGCGTCCCAAAAGCCCAAGAAGTCCTTCAGCTTGGGAAAGCGCGGCGCCAGATCGTAGTCCTGCCAAACATAGCTCTGCAGCAGCTCCCGATGGTCGGGAAGCCGGTACAAGATCTCGGCGGTGGTCAGCGAATACCCAGCGATCTGGCGCACGAATGCCTGGTCCATCGGTCCCCCGTCCCCTCTTGACCCACCTGTTTTGGCTTTATTGATGCTAGGACCGGGGCGGCCTTGCGTCCAGGGTATTTTCCAAGCGATATCAGCATCTTGGCAGCACAGTGCGCCGAGTGCTGATTTTCTGGCACTCTCCCCTTGAAAGTGCCAAGGCCTGAATTTACATACTAGCTGAGCGCGCGCCTGTTCCGGGTCTTGCGCTCATTTCATGACAACCTGCTTGGAGGAGTTCGCAACATGAAGTTTCGTCCATTGCATGATCGCGTCGTGGTGCGTCGGTTCGATGAGGACGAACGGACCCGTGGCGGCATCATCATCCCCGAGACCGCGAAGGAGAAACCGCAGCAGGGCGAAGTCGTCGCTGCCGGTCCCGGCGCGACCGATGAGAAGGGGCAGGTTCAGCCTCTGGATGTGAAGCCAGGCGATCGCGTGCTGTTCGGCAAGTGGTCCGGTACCGAAGTTACGATCGACGGCGAGGAGCTGCTCATCATGAAGGAGAGCGACATTCTCGGCGTGTTGGAACAAGCAGCCGCCAAAAAGAAGGCTGCGTAACCCACGAACATTTTTCCGCCACGCGCGCGCGCTGCCGCCAATCCGGGGCCGCGACGCGAGCCGATGAGGAGTAGAACGTAATGGCTGCAAAAGATGTGAAGTTTTCCCAAGATGCCCGTGAGCAGATGCTCAAAGGCGTCGATGTCCTGGCCAACGCGGTCAAGGTCACGCTCGGCCCCAAAGGCCGCAATGTCGTCCTCGAGAAAGCCTTCGGCGCGCCGCGCATTACTAAAGACGGTGTGACGGTCGCCAAGGACATCGAGCTTGAGGACAAGTTCGAGAACATGGGCGCACAAATGCTGCGCGAGGTTGCCTCCAAAACCGCCGACGAGGCGGGCGACGGCACCACCACCGCCACCGTGCTGGCACAGGCCATCGTCAAGGAAGGCGCCAAGTCCGTTGCCGCTGGCTCTAACCCGATGGACCTGAAGCGCGGCGTCGATCTCGCGGTCACCGCGGTGATTGAAGCCCTTGAGGACAAGTCCAAGAAAGTTACGTCCAACGAAGAGATCGCGCAGGTCGGCACCATCTCCTCCAATGGCGATGAGGAGATCGGACGCTTCATTTCCGACGCGATGCAGAAGGTCGGCAATGACGGCGTCATCACCGTCGAGGAAGCAAAGAGCCTTCAGACCGAACTCGAAGTGGTCGAAGGCATGCAGTTCGACCGCGGCTACATCTCGCCTTACTTCATTACCGACGCCGACAAGATGCGCGTCGAGCTCGAGAACCCCTACATTCTCATCAACGAGGCGAAACTCTCCAACCTCCAGTCCATGCTGCCGCTGCTCGAGGCGGTGGTGCAGTCGGGCCGTCCGCTCCTAATCATCGCCGAGGACGTGGAAGGCGAAGCGCTGGCCACGCTCGTGGTCAACAAGTTGCGCGGCGGCTTGAAGGTCGCGGCCGTCAAGGCCCCGGGCTTCGGCGATCGCCGCAAGGCCATGCTCCAGGACATCGCCGTCCTGACCGGCGGCCAGGTCATCTCCGAGGATCTCGGCATCAAGCTGGACAACGTCACCCTCGACATGCTCGGCAGCGCCAAGAAGATCGTCATCACCAAAGATGACACCACGATCGTCGACGGCGCCGGCAAAAAGAAAGACATCGAGGCGCGCGTGGCGCAGATCCGCGCGCAAATCGAAGAGACCACCTCCGACTACGACCGCGAGAAACTACAAGAACGGCTGGCGAAGCTCGCCGGCGGCGTTGCCGTGATCAAGGTCGGTGGTGCCACCGAGATCGAGGTGAAGGAGAAGAAGGATCGCGTCGACGATGCGTTGAACGCGACCCGCG
Organism: Methyloceanibacter sp.; assembly: GCF_041573655.1. Lineage (GTDB taxonomy): Bacteria > Pseudomonadota > Alphaproteobacteria > Rhizobiales > Methyloligellaceae > Methyloceanibacter. The sequence continues at coordinate 32,458 of NZ_JBFFQD010000003.1, read as the reverse complement.
CGGCGGTCGAGGAAGGCATCGTGCCCGGCGGCGGCGTAGCGCTGTTGCGCGCGATCGAAGTGCTCGATGGCGTCAAGGGCGCCAATGACGACCAGAAGGTCGGCGTCAACATCGTGCGCCGCGCGCTCCAGGCACCTTTGCGTCAGATCGCGGAGAACGCGGGCGAAGACGGCGCCGTGGTCGTGGGCAAGATCCTTGACAAGGATCAGTACAGTTACGGCTACAACGCCACGACAGGCCAGTACGGCAACCTCGTGAAAGAGGGCGTGATCGACCCCACCAAGGTCGTGCGCACCGCGCTTCAGGATGCGGCGTCCGTCGCAGGTCTCCTCATCACCACCGAGGCCATGGTCGCCGAGCTGCCGAAGAAGGGTGGTGCGGCCGCGCCCGCTATGCCTAGCGGTGACATGGGCGGTATGGGCGGTATGGGCTTTTAGTCTTGCCGCGTTCAGTTGCGTAAGCGTCTGTAAGCGTAGGTTGCGTCGCGTAAGTTGCGTCCCTGCGTAAAAGTACCCCCAGAGTATTGAGCCGCGCCTTCGGGCGCGGCTCTTTTGTTATGTGCGCACCAACGCGGCGATGAGGCGATCGAGCGGTTGAATTAGGACGCGCTCGCCTTTGCCATATGCGCCTTCGCCCGTTCGAGAAGCTTCTCGCGGGTCTCGGCAAAGCCGCCGTCGATCCAAGCTTGTTCGACCGCGCGCAAGAGCGCACCGATCTCCGGTCCCTTGAGGTTGCCGAGCGCGGTGACGTCCGGCCCGCGCAAAGGAAAGACCGGCGCCTCCCACCGCGCCGGCAAGGTCAATGCTTCGCGCCAATCTGAATCGTCAGGCGCCGCATCGCTGCCGGCCCAAGCAAGCAAAACCTGCAAGGCAAATCGGTCGGGCCCGAGCCGGTAGAGCAGCCGCTTGGCGGTATCTTCGTCCGGCAGCTCACCATCGAGCCCGTCGTCGGCGCCGAGCGCCAGCACGGCCTGCTCCGCATTGGATAGTTTAAAGCGCGCGGCGAGCCGTGGCGCATCTTCGCGCACGAACACCGAAAGCGCGGCAAGTCTAAGCGCTGGATCGGGCGCGCGCGACAAACCCTCTTCAATCGCGATCAACCGCGATAGACGGTCAAGCCGCGGCGCTGCGCTCAAGACCCCGCTCAACAGGCCATAATCGAACAAGGCCTTTACCGCAGCAAAAGCCCGAGGCGCGATCAGAATACGCCGCAACTCGCCCGCCACGCGCTCTGCGGACAGCTTGGCAAGTCCAGCATGCTGGCGCACGCACGCGGCAAGTCCAGCCGGGTCAAGCCCATCCTTGCCGTAATAGGCATTGAAGCGGAAGTAGCGCAGGATTCGTAAGTAGTCTTCTTTGATGCGTTCGTCCGCCTCGCCAATGAAACGCACGCGCCCCGTAATCAAATCGTCATAGCCGCCAAGCGGATCGTAGAGCGTTCCGTCGGCATCGGCATAGAGCGCGTTCAGCGTGAAGTCGCGCCGCTGCGCATCTTCGGTCCAGTCCTCCGTGAAGGCGATCGTGGCATGGCGGCCAAAAGTTTCCACGTCGCGCCGCAGCGTCGTGACCTCGAAGGACTCGCCGTCCACCACAACCGTCACCGTGCCATGCGCGATCCCGGTGGGCACAGCTTTGAGACCGGCCTTGCGCGCCATCGTCATGACCGTTTTCGGCAGCGCCGTGGTGGCGAGGTCGACTTCCGAGACGTCACGCCCCAAGAGTGTGTTGCGCACCGCGCCGCCCACCGCGCGCGTTTCGATACCGTCGCCCGTGAGCGCCGCGAACACGCAACGCGTCTCCGGCCGCTGGAGCCATGCAGCATCCTTCAGCGAAGGCGGCGCCACGGCGCGGGAAGAAGAGGGCTCGGCCATGAAGCCTCTAAAGGTCAGTCGACACTGCCGGGCCTGATCACGCCATCTTCGAGGACCGGCGGGTGATAGGTGCCCTCACGGTCGCCGCCGGAGAACTGCACCAGCACCAACATCGCGACGAGCAGCAACCCGACGGCCGCCGCGAACAGCCACAGGAGCGGTGCGCCCTGCCACACGGCCGACGGCGGCGCGCCTTTGACCCAGATCACGTAGACCGCGTAGAGCAGGAAGGGCACTGCAAAAATCAGAAGTTCGATGAGGGCGATGCGCAACATCGGCTGGATGGTCTCCTGGCGTTTCGATTGTCGGGAACCTTAGCTTTGCACGCCGCGCAATGCGAGTGGGCTTCAGTCCCCGTCCATAGGGAAGGCAAAGAAGGCACCGCCGCTCCACACGCCCGTGCCCTGCTCCGTCTCCACCGCGAGCTCCGTGAGCTCATAGTAGACGGGACGCGCCAGCTGCGCCCGCAAACCCTCCCGCACCACGACATAGGGCGCATGGCCGCCGCCGGGCTCGGGCCGAAAGCCGATTTCGTGCCCCGGCCCCGCGGTCGCCTCGTCGTCCACATTGGTCCGGAAGGAGAGACGCTGGCTGGGCCCCTCTCCCGCGGCCGTCATCTCAACCGCAATAAAGGGCTCGCCCTCGACCGCGATGGGCACCTTCTCCACGGGCGTCACGAGATAGAAGCCATCCTCTTCGCAGCGCAACACGGAGGCGAATAACTTGACCAGCGGCTTCCGGCCGATGGGGCTCCCCTGGTAATACCAAGTCCCGTCGCGGGCTATTCTCAGGCCGATATCCCCGCAAATATTAAGGTTTGGCAATAATGGCTTGCGTGGTTTGCCGCCGTCTTGGGCAGATGTTACGAGTCTTTCTCTTTCAACTTGGTCGGGCATCACCATATTCGCCTGTAGGCCATCGTCTTTCTCTTCCGAAGCGCCGCTGCAGCAAACGGTATTGTGACCCAATTACCGATCAAAGTGTTCCGCTTTTCCAGGCCTTTGGCCCTATATTTTCCCATCATCAGGATCGAGCGAAACTGGAGCCATGACGACACTTGAATCCGATACACAACTGGTCGACCGCCTGGACGAAATTGGCGCGAAGATTCAGGACGTAAGGGAGACGACCGGGACGGTCATCTTCGGTCAGGAGCGCGTCATCGACCTCGCTCTGATCACGCTGCTGTCGGGCGGTCACGCCCTGCTGATCGGCGTGCCGGGCGTCGCCAAGACGAGCCTCGTGGAAACGCTGGGGGCCGTGCTCGGCCTCGACAACAAGCGCATTCAGTTCACGCCGGACCTTATGCCGTCCGATATCATCGGCTCCGAGGTGCTGGAGGAAGAGGCCGGCGGCCGACGCAGCTTCCGCTTCGTCAAGGGGCCCATCTTCACCCAGCTCTTGATGGCCGACGAGATCAACCGCGCCAGCCCCAAGACCCAGTCGGCCCTGCTTCAAGCCATGCAGGAGAACCATGTCACCACGGCGGGCGTCCGCCACGACGTGCCGCGGCCTTTCCATGTGCTCGCCACCCAGAACCCGCTGGAGCAGGAAGGCACCTATCCCCTGCCCGAGGCGCAGCTCGACCGCTTCTTGCTGCAAATCGACATGTCCTATCCGGATGCAGACGCCGAGCGGCGCATGTTGTTCGCCACCACTGGCGTCGAGGAGCGCGAGTTGAAGACGATCCTCTCCGCCGATGAGCTGATGCTGGCTCAACGGCTCGTGCGCCAGCTGCCCGTCGGCGATCAGGTGGTGGACGCGATCTTGCAGCTCGTCCGCTCCGCCCGTCCCGGCACCGGGGTCGACGATACGATGGACGAGATGATTGCCTGGGGTCCCGGGCCGCGCGCCAGCCAAGCGCTGATGCTGGCCGTTCGCGCCAAAGCGATGATGGAGGGCCGGCTTGCGCCGTCCGTCGATGACGTCGTTGATTTGGCCGAGCCTGTCTTGAAACACCGTATGGCGCTCACCTTCGCCGCGCGCGCCGAAGGCGTCGATATGAGCGACATGATGACAAGGCTCATTGAGCCGCTGAGGTAGCCAACCCTTGGCAAACGCGAAAGCGACATCACTTCAGCCGTTTCTGGCGGAGGAAGCCGAGGCCCATGGGTTGGCGGCGCGCATGCCTGCGCTTCTCATCGAGGCGCAACGCGTCGCGCACACAGTGACGCACGGCACCCACGGTCGACGGCGTCCGGGCCCCGGCGAAACGTTTTGGCAGTTCCGTCACTTCGACACGAATGACTCGGTCGCGGGCATCGATTGGCGGCGGTCAGCGAGCTCCGACCATCTGTTCGTACGCGAGCGGGAATGGGAAGCGGCGCACACGGTCTGGCTTTGGACCGACCTGTCGCCCTCCATGCGGTTTCAGTCGTCCTTGTCGAACACGTCCAAGGAAAGCCGCGCCGTCGTGCTTACACTTGCGCTCACCGAGCTTCTGTCGCGCGCCGGCGAGCGCGTGGGACTGTTCGGCGGCCGGCCCTTCGCAGGCCGCAACACAAGCCGGAAGGTCGCCGAAGTTCTGTTGAACGAAACGGCGGAAGGAAGCCTCCCGCCCGATGCCCGGCTCAGCCGCTTTTCCGAATGCCTCCTGTTCTCCGACTTCCTTGAGCCGGTGGACGAGACGGTGGCCAAGCTTCAAGCAATCGCCAGCCTGGGCGTGCGAGGGCATCTCGTTCAGATTCTCGATCCGGCCGAGGAGACACTGCCTTACGCTGGCCGCACCGAGTTCGCCGCGAGCGAAGGCGGTGACCGGCTGATCGCCGGACGCGCGGAGAATTTGCGCGACAGCTACCTCAAACGGATGAAACGCCACCGCATCGATCTTCAAGAAGCGGCGCGCCGCCTCGGCTGGTCATTCGTCGTGCATCACACAGACCGGCCGCCGGAAGAGGTCGTACTCGCCGTCCATAACCATCTTGCAGGGCTCGACCGCGACTACCGCTTTCGCGCGGCTGGCGGCAAGACGGGACACACTGAGGCGGGCGCCGCATGATGACGCTGGGATCCATAGGCTTCCTTCAGCCTTGGCTGCTGGTGGCGCTCGCGGCACTGCCCGCCATTTGGTGGCTGCTGCGCTTCACGCCGCCCAGTCCGAAGGTCGTGGTGTTTCCCCCCACGCGCCTCTTGAAGGACTTGAAGCCAACCGAGGAGACGCCGGCCCGCAGCCCCTGGTGGCTGACCCTGCTGCGCATGCTGCTCGCCGCACTTCTGATCCTCGCGCTGGCGCGGCCCGTGCTCAATCCCGACCGCGAAACCTTCGCCGGCGAAGGCCCGCTGCTTCTCGTGGTGGACAATGGCTGGGCGTCCGCCGCCCATTGGGGCGGACGCCGCGAGGCGATAGCTGCCGCCATCGATCGTGCCGGCCGCGACGGACGCATGGTCATCCTAGCGCCGACGGCCACGGCACAGCCGCTCGGCGAACCGCTCCCGGCCGATGAGTTGCGCGAGCGTATTGCTGGGCTGATCCCCGAGCCATACGCGCCCGACCGCATGGGCCTTGCCGAAATATTGGAGAAGGATATTAAACCTGCGAGCGGCTACAGCGTCCTCTGGCTCTCCGACGGACTCGATTACGGCAAGAGCGAAGACTTTGCAGGCCGCTTGGCCAAGCTTGCCGGCGACGGCGGCAGCCTCTCGGTGCTCAAGCCGGATGGCAGCGAAACGCCGCTCGCGGTCGGCCGTGCCTCCGGTGAAGGCGGCGTGCTGGCCGGGCGTGTGCTGAGCGGTGCCGACGGCCCGCGCACCGGCACGGTGAGCGCGCTTACCGGACGTGACGAGCCCCTCGGTGAGGCACCTTTCAAGATCAAAGAGGGCGAGCGCGAAGCCCAGGCGGAATTCGAGCTGCCGCTGGAAATCCGCAACCAAGTCGCGCGCATTCAGATCAAAGGCGAGCGCTCCGCTGGTGCGGTCCACTTGCTTGACGCCCGCTCGCAATGGCATCGCGTCGGCATTGTTTCCGGCGAATCCCGCGAGGAGGCGCAGCCGCTCCTGTCGCCGCTCTATTATGTCGAGCGCGCGCTTTCGCCCTACGCCGACGTTGTCCGCCCGAATGAGACGAACGTGGCGACCGCCGTGCACGATCTCATCGACAAGCAGCGGGTCTCCACCATTGTTCTGGCCGATATCGGCAAGCTCGTCGCCGGCACCCAAGAAGAACTCGAAGCTTGGCTCAAGGACGGCGGCGTCCTGATCCGGTTCGCAGGGCCTAGGCTCGAACAGGGTGGCGACGAACTCCTGCCCGTGGCGCTGCGCCGCGGCGGCCGGTCATTGGGCGGCTCGCTCTCCTGGAGCACGCCGCAACCGCTCGCGCCGTTCGAGGACAAGAGTCCGTTCAAGGGTCTCGAGATTGCCGACGACGTGCGCGTCAACCGCCAAGTGCTCGCCGACCCGACCGTCGCCATGGACGCCGAAGTGTGGGCCGCGCTCGCCGACGGCACACCTTTGGTGACGGCGGCCAAGCGCGATGAGGGCTGGATCGTTCTGTTCCATGTGACCGCCAATTCCGATTGGTCCAACCTGCCGCTCTCAGGCCTCTTCGTGGAGATGCTCCGCCGCGCCGTCGCGCTTGGTCCAAGTCAGGTGGGTGCGGCGACAGGCGACGAAGCCGCATCCGTCGAGGCAGGCACGCCCACGCCGGCCGCGACCACCGCGTTCGCGCCCATCCAAACCCTGGACGGCTTCGGTCAACTGGTCCCGCCGCCTTTGCGCGCGGCGCCCATCTCGCCGGACGCCTTCGACAAGACCACACCAAGCGCTGAGCACCCGCCCGGATATTACGGCCCGTCAAGCGCCGCCCATGCGCTGAACGTCGTGAATGCCAAGACCGCGCTGACACCCCTGACGAGTGTGGAAGGCGCAAGTACCGTGAGCGGCTACACCCTGAAGAAGCCCTTCGCACTTGAACCTTGGCTCTATATCGCCGCGCTTGCGCTGTTCGCCATTGACATTCTCGCCGTCCTTGCTCTGAGCACGGGCTTCAAGTTCCGTCGCCGTGGCGCCGTCGCAGCCGCTATTATCCTCGCATTCGCGCTCGTACCGCTTGCGTTCACCGCACCGAGCTTTGCTGCCGAAATCAAAAGTGCGGAGTCGACGGGCAACGCGGACGACGACTTCGCCCTGAGAGCCTCCCTCAAAACGCGTCTCGCCTACGTGATGACGGGCGACGCCGACATCGACCGCACCAGCCAAGAGGGCCTTGGGGGTTTGAGCAAGGTGCTTCAGGCCCGCACCGCGCTTGAACCTGGCGCTCCGATGGGTGTCGACATCGACAAGGACGAACTCTCTTTCTTCCCGGTGCTGTATTGGCCCGTGCGCGAAGACGCCGAGCCGATGTCGGATAAGACCCTGGCAAAGATCGACGCCTACATGAAACAGGGCGGCATGATCATCTTCGACACGCGCGACCAAGAGCGGGTGTCCTATGGCGGCGTGCAGGGCAAGGCGCTCAACCGGCTCATCGGCCAGCTCGACATTCCGCCGCTGGAGCCCGTGCCGGAGAACCACGTTCTCACCAAGTCGTTCTATCTGATGCATAGCTTCCCCGGCCGCTGGGACGGCGGCTCGCTTTGGGTCGAGGCCGCGCCGGCCGGCGAGGCTGAGCGCAGTGAACGCTCCCGCCGTACCGATGGCGTCAGCTCACTCGTCATCACATCGAACGACCTCGCGTCCGCTTGGGCACTCGACGAAGCGAACCGGCCAATGTTCCCGGTCGTACCCGGCGGCGAAGTGCAGCGGGAGATGGCGTTCCGTGCCGGCGTGAACCTCGTGATGTACGCGCTCACGGGCAACTACAAAGCCGATCAGGTGCATGTCCCTGCCCTACTCGAGCGCTTGGGGCAGTAAGCCATGAGCTGGTCGATCGAGTTCATCCCCTTCGTACCCTGGCCGGTCCTGTGGGTCATCGCCGCGATTGGCGCAGGTCTACTTGCGCTGCTGTTTTGGCGCGCGCGCCGCGGGGCCATCTTGCGTCTCTTGGCGTTTGCGCTGCTGATGCTGGCCCTCGCCAATCCGCATCTCAAGCAGGAAGACCGCGAAGCGCTCAACGACATCGTCACCGTCGTCGTCGACGATAGTCAAAGCCAAGCTATTGCGGGCCGCACCGTGCGCACCGAGGAGGTGCGCGAGGCGCTGGAGGAACGGCTGAAAGAGATTCCCGATCTCGACGTGCGCTTTGTCCGGTCCAACTCGGTTTCCGCCGACAATGAGCGTGACGGCACATTGCTGTTCACGGATTTGGGTCAGGCGCTGGCCGACGTGCCGCCGGATCGCTTGGCGGGTGTCGTCATGATCACTGACGGCGAAGTGCATGACGTCCCGGGCTCTGCGTCCGCGCTCGGTTTCGATGCGCCCGTCCATACGCTGCTCACGGGCAAGCAGGGCGAGTTCGACCGGCGGCTCGAGATATTGACTGCGCCGCGCTTCGGCATTGTCGGCAGTGTCCAGCCGATTGAGGTCAAGGTCAGCGAGACAAAACCCGGCGAGACGAATATCGTCACGCTCACCGTCACCCATCAGGGGCGACCCCCGTCCAAGGAGGTCGTCCGCATCGGCGATACGGTCGAGATCCCCGTCGAGATCGACCATGCCGGTCCCAACATCGTGGAGATCGAGACCGAGAGCGCGCCCGGCGAGCTCACCACTATCAACAACCGCGCCGTGCTCACGGTGGAAGGCGTGCGCGAGAACCTGCGCGTGCTGCTGGTTTCCGGCGAACCGCACGCGGGCGAGCGCACTTGGCGCAACATGTTGAAGTCGGACGCTTCCGTCGACCTCGTGCACTTTACGATCTTGCGTCCGCCCGAGAAGCAGGACGGCACGCCGATCAATCAGCTGTCGCTGATCGCTTTCCCCACACGCGAGCTGTTCCAGGAGAAGCTCGATCAGTTCGACCTGATCATCTTCGACCGCTACCAGCGCCGCGGCGTGCTGCCGCTGCTCTATCTCGAAAACGTCTCGCGTTACGTGGAACGCGGCGGCGCCGTGCTGGTCTCCGCCGGCGACGACTATGCCTCCGCTCTCAGCCTTTACCGCACGCCGCTCGGTCAGATCCTGCCCGCGGTTCCGTCGGGACGCGTCCTGGACGAACCCTATAAGCCGGCGCTGACCGATCTTGGCGGCAAGCATCCCGTGACCAGCGAACTGCCGGGTGCGCGTGGCGGCGGCCCGAACGCCGACGAGCCGACCTGGGGCCGTTGGTTCCGAGTGGTCGATACCAGCCCGCGAGAAGCCGAGGTCCTCATGAAAGGCGCCGGCGACCGGCCGCTGCTGGTCATCGGCGAGCGCGGCAAAGGACGCGTGGCACTGCTCCTGTCCGATCACACCTGGCTGTGGGCGCGCGGCTATGACGGCGGCGGCCCGTATTCGCATCTGCTGCGGCGGCTGGCGCACTGGCTGATGAAGGAGCCGGAGCTTGAGGAGGAGACCCTCAAAGCCACCAGCAAGGGGCAAACGCTCATCATCGAGCGCCGCTCCATCGAAGACGAGATCGACCCCGTCACCATCACCACGCCGTCGGGCAAGCAAGAAGCCGTCACCCTCGACAAGGGCGAGCGCGGCATCTGGCGCAAGACGATGACGGTCGACGAGCAAGGCGTCTATCGCGTGGCCTCAGGCGAGCTCGCCAGCATCGCCACCGTGGGCAACGCCAACACCCGCGAGCTTTCCGCCGTGACGGCCACCGACGCGCCGCTCTCCCCCATTTTGGAGGAAACCGGGGGCGGTGCCTTCTGGCTTGGCCGCAAAGACGGCGAGGCCTCCAGCCTGCCGCGGCTCGCCATGGTCCGCAGCGGCCACGTGATGCACGGCACCGATTGGCTCGGCCTGCACAAACGCGACGCCTATCACGTGAAGGGCGTACGGCTCTTCCCGCTATTCACCGGCTTCCTCGCGCTCGCGTTGCTCTTAGGTCTCCTGGCGGCCACCTGGTACCGCGAAGGCCATTAGCTAGTGGTCCGCTTGCGCCTTGACCTGTCCGGCGGCGGCGTCCAGAGCGCCGGGCACGAGCTCGGCGGCCAACAGGCGCGCAGGATCGACGGGACCGGGAAGCGCAATCTTTCCACGCACGACCGGCACGAAGCCGAAGCGCTCGTAATAGGGCATGTCGCCGACGAGCAGCACCAGGCCGAAGCCTTGATCCTTGGCGCGAGCGAGGCCCTCACCGACCAGCGCCTTGCCGTAACCGCTGCCCTTGACGTCGGGATCGACCACCAGCGGCCCGAGCAGCAACCCGCCTTCAGAATCCCCGATTGTGATTGCGGTGAAATGGATGCCGCCCACGAGGCGCCCGTCCAGCCAGCCCGCGAGGCTCAGCGCGGACACAGGCGGCACGCCTTCGCGCACCCGATACGCCGTCCGCGTGAAGCGCCCAGGCCCGAAAGCCACGGCAGAGAGCGTTGACATGGCCGCTTCGTCGGCGGCGGTCTGAGAGAGAATTTCAAAAGTTGTCATGGCGTTTGCACCAAATCATCGAGGGGAAAATCCCTCGCCGGCCAGGCACCAAACGCAAGTTTCCAGAGAAAGGACGAGGTGACGGCGACGAGGCTCAAGCGGTCCGCTGAAAGCGGGCGCACCCTCGTCGTCGGGGAAATGCCGAAATTTCGATCCTCGTACACATGACGGGCGGTGCCATATCACGGACGGGGCCTTGACGTAAAGCGGTCTAGCGGGCGAAGGCCCAGCAAAGTTTACGAACCCGTCCAAGTTCACTATGTGTTATCGCCTCTCGTCACATTGTTGAATCTGCTAGGCTAAAGACTGACGAGACGGGGGCGTGGAGCCACACCCCTGGAGATCAATCGGGGACTTTGTTTTATGACGGACACAGCGCAACTTCTCGTTCTTTATCACTCATCCTATGGGCACACCGAGACACTGGCCTATGCGATGGCGCATGGCGTCCGCGCGGTCGAGGACATTCAGGTGACGGTCAAGCGGGTGCCGGAGCTGATGCCCGAGGATGTCATGCGCGGCGCCGGCATGAAGGTCGAGCAGCCTGCCGAGATCGCCGACCCGCAAGAGCTCGCCAACTATGACGGCATCATCGTGGGCACGCCGACCCGCTTCGGCAATATGTCCTCACAGTTGCGCTACTTCTTCGATCAGACCGGGCCGCTCTGGGTTGCCGGCGCGCTGATCGGCAAGGTCGGCAGTGTCTTCACCTCGACCTCGACCGGCGGCGGCAACGAGACCACCATCGTCTCCGTCCATTCCACCATGCTGCACCATGGCATGGTCGTGGTCGGCCTGCCCTATTCGGCGCCCGACCTCCCGGACATCAGCGAAGTGAAGGGCGGCTCGCCCTATGGCGCGGGCACCATCGCCGCGCCGGACGGCTCACGCGTGCCGTCGCAAAAGGAGCTCAACCTCGCGAGCTTCCAGGGCCACCACGTGGCCAAAATCACCAAGAGGCTGGCGGGCGGCCTCGACGACTAGGCGGACCATTTCGGACTGACCGAAGCGCCTCCGAAAATCTCGGCGAGGCGCTGACGCGTACCCGCATCGGTTTGCGCCGGCACATCGTCGGCCGCGAACATCTCCGCCTCGGCGATCTCGCCCAATTGCACATGGCGGCCGCGCCGCGTCCACGCGCGGATCAGATAGACCGCGATGTGGTCCCCCGGAAAATTCGCGTTGTTGGAGAAGATCCCATGCAGAAGCGGCGGACCGGTAAGCGTCACGCCAACCTCCTCACCCAGCTCCCGGGCCAGCCCCTCTTCAAGCGTCTCGCCCCACTCCACGCCGCCGCCCGGAAAAAACCAGCCAGGCCGGTAGCTGTGCCGCACGAGCAGCAAGCGGTCCGCCTCGTCGATCACCACGCCTTGCGCGCCAAGCGTCATGCCGCGCCGCAAACGCCAGAAGGGGCGAAGCGTTGCCGTGACGAGGCGCGAAAGCGCCGGACCAGTTGGGCGTTGGGAACTCATGCCTTGAGCCTGTAACAGCAGAGCACCGAACACAATGCCTCCTGGGCACGCCGCCAAATTTGGCGATCGGCAAGGAGGCCATTAGGGTGCGGCTCGGTCAAGCCCGCGAAAGCCGCCGCCTGTGTTCACCCTCGCCCACCTGTCCGACGTTCACTTGAGCCCGCTGCCACGGGTTAAGCGCACGGACCTCCTGTCGAAGCGACTGCTGGGCTATGTGAACTGGCACCGCGGGCGGAAGTTTGTTCACCGGCGCGAATATCTCAATCTCCTGACCCGCGATCTGGCGGAGCGCGACCCGGACCACATTGCCGTGACCGGCGATCTCATCAATCTCGGCCTCCCGAAAGAGTATCTGCGCGCGGCAGACTGGCTGCATCACTTAGGCAACCCGAACGACGTCACCGCCATCCCCGGCAACCATGACGCCTATGTGCGCATGCATCCCGATACCAGCACGCGCCATTGGCAGCCCTACATGACATCCAACGAAGCGGGCGAAGCTCTGTTCACGACACCAACGGGCGGGTTTCCTTTCGTGCGCTGCTTCGGCGACATCGGCATCGTCGCGCTGTCTTCGGCGATCCCGACCATGCCGTTCATCGCCGCGGGACGCCTCGGCAAAGCGCAACTCGCAGATCTCGCAAACGCGTTGGACGCGATGGGCCGCGAGGGCCTCTTTCGCACGGTGCTGATCCATCACCCGCCGCTTCCGGGCCAAGCCGGTTGGCGGCGCGGCTTGCGCGATGCCGATGCCTTGCGTGACGTGCTTGAGGCGCATGGCGCCGATCTTGTCCTCCATGGCCACAACCACGCGCAGACCGTGCACGAGCTGCAAGCGGCGAGCGGCCCTACGATCGTCGTTGGCGTGCCATCCGCCTCGGACGCCGTCGACGGGCGCACACCGGCGGCGCGCTACAACGAGTACAACATCGAACGCGCCGGCAATGGCTGGCGCGTAGAGATGATCGGCCGCGCGGCCGCAGATCTAGATCAGGTTTGGGAATGCGAGCGGCGCGTTCTTAGGGAACGCTGAGCCACACTGAGGCGAACAGGCCGGCAGCACCGGTGATCACGCCGATGATGAACGCCGACAGCACGATGCCCATGCCGGGGCCCGAACTCTCAGGCTCGATCACAGTCTTCTGACGCGGCGGCGCCTCCACAAGTGCTGCTTCCATCCGCTCCCGCCGCACGATCTCCTGCGCCATGTATTTGGTGATGCGGTCCGCCATCTCGGCAACCGTGTTCGCACTGAACAACGTACGCCGCCCATTCTCGCTGTTGCGAATGAACAGATAGGCGCCCGAGCCGTCGTCGACGGCGACATAGGTAAACAGGTCGATCCACAGTCGCGCAGGCCGGCTCGGCGCCAGCACCAGGCTGAAGCGATCGTCGCTTTTCGGAATTTCAGCGAACACGGTCTCGAGCTCGGCCTTGAGCAACTCCAGCCGCGCGATCTCGCCGTCACGGGTGTCGGCCGTCGCGTCGAGGCGCTCCGCCTCCTCCAGGCGCGCCTTCCCGATCGCCTCGCGCAAGGACCGGCTTGCCGCCGGACGTGCGATCATCTTGACGTTGTCGTCCATACCAGAGACGTCCCTACGGTTTTCTTCCTCGGATTGAGGATAGCCCGCCAAGCGGCGGAAATGCGACTGAAATTCTGGGCCGGATTCCGGGGCAAGACGCCTTGTTTGCGGCGCCTCGCCACGGGCTTTGTTCCGACCCCCGGCCATGGCGCATGGCCCGGCTTGGCAGCGTGGCGCGTCTTGGCGCCCTCGCCCCAGGGGCGGGGCGGCGCCGGCTCGTTCAGAAAATTATTTGGCAGCAAGTACAACGGAGGCCCTCGCGTCGTCGAACCACTTATCGATTGCGGTGTCGACGCTGGCCTCAAGCCCCGACCTCCACGCCACTATAGTAGCGTCGAGAGCCTCTTCATTGGCAGCAACAAAGCTATCGCGGTTAACGGCTTCGCTTGCCTCATTGGCGAGATAGTCCACGGCAATGCCGATCGCCACGCCGATTGCGGCGCCGATCACCTGCCCGCCCACGGGCTGAACCGCCGTGCCGACCGCCGCGCCTTGAAGTGCGGGCGCCGCACGCGTCGCCAGCGACGTCGCGACCCGAGCCGACATCTGACCGAAGCTGCGGCTGACAATGGCGTTAATGGCACGCCCAAGTGTAAGCGCGCCCACCGTGCCGCCGGCCGCGGCCGCACCCACGCCCACGACACCATCGAAGGCGCGGTCTTCCATGAGATAGTGCGGCGCTTTCCACTTCTGGGCATCCCAATCGAGCTTGACGTTGGTCATGGAACTCGAAGCCGGGATGTCCTCCATATGGCTCGTGTGCTGAGCGAGGAAGAGCTGCAGCCGCATGTCGCCATTGGCGATCACCCGCCGATAGCTGTCATGGGCATGGCGCACTGCCTGCTCGACGCCCTTCGTGATGGTCTGGTCGCGGATCTCCGGCTTCAACACCTGCTCGGTGTAACTCTCCAGGAAGTACTCTTTGACGTCGGCCTCGATGGCTTCGCCCAACGACTCGTACTTGCCTGTCTCAAGGACGCGGGAAATCGCCGAGGAGATGGTCTCCTTCAGCACGATATAGGACCGCTTCCATTCGAAGAACCAATCGGCATACGCCTCGATCGTCTCGTCGCGGTCTTGGAATGCCAACGCGAACGTACGATCGATGTCGTTGCGCGCTGCTTCCTTGATGCGCGCCCGCTCGTCGTCGAGCATCAGGATGGTGTCGTTGACGAACTCGTCCGTCTCCGACTTGCTAACCAGAACACGGTGCAGCTTGCCGTCAACATCCTTGACAACGAGATCGACCGCGTCGGGCGGGAGCGTCCGGCTCGGCATGAAGATGTCGAAGATGCTGGCGTCGGGGTGCACGGGCGCCGTGTGATCGGCGTGCCGCGTGTAGCTTCGATAGAAGGTGGTGCCCAGTGACAGAATTGCATAGGCGATCAGAACGAACCCGATCGCCATGCCGATGGGTTTCAGAAACATGCCAAAGGCGCTGGGCTTGACGACCTTTTGCTTAACCGCGCGCGACCGCCGCGTCGCCTTTACCGGCGTCTCTTCGGCGCCGTGATGTTCGGTCACCTCCGAACCTGAGGTCGTGGTCAGAGCCGTACCCTGTCGTGGCATATCATCCATGTCCTTGACCCCTCGAAGCTAAGTGGAAGTGTACGCGCAACAATACCCCCCAGCCCCAGGCTATATATAGTGTTCTTCAAGGTCTCTTTTAAGATGAATGCGCAACATACATTCGCCAGTCACGCACAGGCTTAATGCACAAGTTCCGCAAGCCAGTCGAACAAAGCTTCACGGTCCGTACGGTATTGCGCTTGGCTCTCGCCGTCGTCGATCTTGATCGAGGCGCCGCCCAGTGCATTGACAACGGCAAACGCATCTTCATCGGTCACATCGTCGCCCATATAGACCGGCAGGCGTCCTTTGAAGGGCGGCTCGTCAAGGAAAGCCGTGACCGCCACGCCTTTGTCGCAACCTTTCGGCCTCACCTCGTAGACCATCTTGCCCGGCAGAATGACGAGGCCGTCATTATCTGCCACAGCCTCCTCAACCGCCGTCCGGCACGTCTCCTTCAACTCCGGCCGCTGGCGATAATGCAACGCCACGGATGTCTGCTTGCGCTCCAGCAGCAGGCCCGCATTGTCTTCGACAAAACCTGTAAGCGCATCACCAACGGCAATGACCGCCTGTAGGCTGCGCGTGTCGGCATAGACATGGCCTGAAGCGTCCCGCCGGATCGAGCCATGCTCCGCGGCGGTCGCGAGCCTGAGCGGGGCAAGGAAACCATCCACCACGTCGAGAGGGCGCCCGGTGACGATGGCGACCGCGCCGTCGAATCGGCCGCAAAGCCCCCGCAGCAGATCGCCGACGCGCGGTTCCACCTCGACCAGCTCCGGGCGCGGGGCAAGAGCCGCCAGCGTGCCGTCGAAATCGAAGAAAAAGGCGGAACTTTCGCCAAGCGGCGGCAAAGGCTGAGACATATTTTTCGCGATCAAGCCGTAATTTCAAGGCAGTAGCAGCTGGGGCCACGCATTTGGCCACCGCTTAACTGCTTAGATCAATTCTTCGGAGGTTAGGAGCCCCTTGTGACGTTTTCAGTCTAAAGTACGGCGCTCCAACCAGGATTGAAACATGAGACATGGAGGCGTCATCCAAAGCCGCTATGCACATGCCGACGTCTCAAGCCTGCATTTCGGCTCGCCGCCCACCCGCCGAGACCGCCTGCCAACGCCAGGAGGCTTGAGATGACTGGAAAGACGCGGAGACTTGTTGTCGTCTCCAATCGCGTCGCCGACTTCAACGCGAAGTTCCAGACCGGCGGCTTGGCCGTCGCCCTGGGGGATGCGCTGAAGGCGTCGAAGGGTGTGTGGTTCGGCTGGAGCGGCGACGTGAGCGACGACGCGCTCGCCGAGGCGCCTAAGGTCGAGAATATCGAAGGCCTCACCGTCGCCACCATCGATCTCACGCCTCAGGAAGCCGAAGGCTATTACTACGGCTACGCCAATCGCTGCCTGTGGCCGGCGCTGCACTATCGCCTCGATCTGGCGCAATCCAACGAGGAGCACAGCGAGGTCTACTTCGACGTCAACGCGCGGTTCGCCGACGCATTGATGCCGCTGATCGAACCGGACGATCTGATCTGGGTCCACGACTATCATCTGATCCCGCTCGCCGAGGAACTTCGCGGCCGGGGCTGCACGTCGCGCATTGGCTTCTTCTTGCACACGCCCTTCCCTTCGCCGGAGATATTCGCCGCCGTGCCGGGTCAGAAGCGTCTCGGCAACGCGCTCATGGTCTATGACGTCGTCGGCTTCCAGACCACGTCGGACCGCGACAATTTCCGCCGCTACGTGGCGGCCTCGCTCGACGGCGAACAGCTTCATGGCGACCGCATCGCCGCGCAAGGCGAGACGACGCTCGCCTCCGTATTCCCCATCGGCATCGACGCCGCCGCCTTCCGCAAGCTGGCCGAGAGCGAAAGCACCAAGGACGCGATCCTCCCCGATCTTGGCGAGGACATGAAGACGATCATCGGCGTGGACCGTCTCGACTACACCAAGGGCTTGCCGGAACGCCTTCGCGCTTTCGAGACGCTGCTCGAGGAGTTCCCGGAGCATCACGGCAAGGTACGCTTGGTGCAGATCGCGCCGCCCACGCGCGAAACGCTTCCCGTCTATCAGGGGATGCGCGAAGAGGTAGAGCGGCTCGTGGGCCGCATCAACGGCCGCTTCGGGGACCTGCGCTGGACGCCGGTCACTTACCTGCACCATGGCGTACCGCAGGACATTTTGACTCGCCTTTATCGCGAGAGCGCCGTCGGTCTCGTCACGCCCTTGCGCGACGGCATGAACCTCGTGGCCAAGGAGTACATCGCCGCGCAGGCGCCGCAGGACCCCGGCGTGCTTGTCCTGTCGCGCTTCGCCGGGGCGGCGGAGCAGCTGCGCGAGGCACTCCTCATCAATCCCCATGACGTCAACGAGTTGGCGCGCGCCCTGGATCGCGCCCTGACCATGCCCCGCCAGGAGCGCTGGGCGCGGCACAACCGGCTGTGGCAGCGGATCGAGACCTACGATCTCGCCAATTGGCGCGACAGCTTCATCCAGACCTTTGCCGAGTCCGACACAGACCCCGTGAATCTGTTTGCCAAGAAGGCCGGCGCCGCCTAAGAGCCAGCCAAGGCTCGCTGGCGGCAAGACCCACCGCCCCTCAAGGCTTGGGGGCGCGGCCGATAGCCTCTGGTCGAGCGCGCGTAAGCCGCTTAACTTCTGTCGACGTACCGCCTATGTAGGCGCCCTTCGAGATGTCACCGCCCCGCCCCTAGTCGCTATTCCCCAGTCATGATCGATCGCACCGACCGGCTCTGGTACAAGAACGCCGTCATCTACGAGCTGCACATTAAGGCGTTCTTCGATTCCGACAATGACGGTATCGGCGATTTCGCAGGCCTCATGCGGAAGCTCGACTATCTCCAAGAGCTCGGCGTCACCGCCGTCTGGCTCCTGCCGTTCTACCCCTCGCCCTTGCGGGACGACGGCTACGACATCGCCGACTACACCTCGATCAACCCCACCTACGGCACCATGCGCGACTTCCGCCAGTTCGTGGCGGCCGCCCATGACCGCGGCATTCGCGTCATCACCGAGTTGGTGGTCAACCACACCTCCGACCAGCACCCCTGGTTTCAGCGGGCGCGCAAGGCCAAGCCGGGCTCTGTGTGGCGCGATTACTATGTGTGGAGCGACACGGACCAGAAATATCCCGGCACGCGCATTATCTTTCTCGACACCGAGACCTCGAACTGGACATGGGACCCGGAGGCCAAAGCCTATTTCTGGCACCGCTTCTACTCTCACCAGCCGGACCTGAACTACGACAACCCGCGCGTCCTCGCGGACATCTTGCGGGTGCTGCGCTTCTGGCTCGACATGGGTGTCGATGGCCTCAGGCTGGACGCCGTGCCCTATCTCGTCGAACGCGAGGGCACGAACAACGAGAACCTGCCCGAGACACATGAAATCCTGAAGCGCTTCCGCGCCGAGCTCGACGAGCGGTACGCCGACCGCATGCTGCTGGCCGAAGCCAATCAATGGCCGGAGGATACGCGCCCCTATTTCGGCGACGGCGACGAATGCCACATGGCCTTCCACTTCCCGCTAATGCCGCGCATCTTCATGGGGCTGGCCCGCGAGGACCGCTACCCCATCACCGACATCGTCAGTCAGACGCCGCCAATTCCGGAAGATTGCCAATGGGCCATCTTCCTGCGCAACCACGACGAACTCACCCTCGAAATGGTGACCGACTCCGAGCGCGACTATCTCTGGGAGACCTACGCCACCGATCAGCGGGCCCGACTCAATCTCGGCATTCGGCGGCGGCTTGCGCCGCTCCTCGACAACGACCGGCGCAAGATCGAGCTCCTGACAGGATTGCTGCTCTCCATGCCCGGTGCGCCAGTGCTCTACTACGGTGACGAACTCGGCATGGGCGACAACTTCTATCTCGGCGACCGGGATGGCGTACGCACACCCATGCAATGGTCCGCGGACCGCAATGGCGGCTTCTCGCGCGCGGACCCGCAAACACTCTATCTGCCGCCGATCATGGACCCGATCTACGGCTACGAGACGGTCAACGTCGAAGCGCAGCAGAAGCACGCCAATTCTCTGTTTAACTGGACCAAGCGTATGATTGCCGTGCGCCAGTCGCATAAAGCCTTCGGCAACGGCGACATAACATTTTTGCGCCCCAGAAACCGGAAGGTGCTCGCCTATTTGCGTGAACATAACGGCGACATGCTGCTATGCGTGTTCAACCTGTCCCGCTCGGCGCAAGCCATGGAACTCGATCTTGTCGACCAAAAGGGAAAGGTTCCCGTCGAGATGACCGGCGCCTCGGTCTTCCCGCCGATCGGCACGCTGCCCTATCTGCTCACCCTGCCGGCTTACGGATTTTACTGGTTCACGCTCTCTGATCCCGCACAGGTGCACGACCTGCCGGACCTCGAGCCGGAATCGCTGCCAGAGCTTGAAACGCTAGTTCTAGGCCAGGGATGGAATCTCGTGGACAGTCAGGCCAGCGATCGCGCGCGCACCGACCATTTCATCTATGAACTGCTTCCCACCTATATCGCGCGGCAGCGCTGGTTCGCACCAAAGGATGCAGCCATCGACTCGGCAATCCCAGAGCGGATCGGCGAGTTGCCGCAAGAGGGCCACGAAAGTTTTCTGCTTCTGGCGACTAATGTCGCGCTTGAGGACGGCACGACCCAGCACTACTTCCTGCCGCTGGCGCTCTCCTGGGGCGAGGACGACTTGCGCCTCGACAACCCACTCCTGCCCTACCTGCTCGCCAAGGTCCGGCGCGGACGGCAAGCCGGGGTCGTGTTCGACGCCGCGCATGGCGAGACCTTTCCGCGCGCGCTGCTCCACGCGATGCGGTCGCACCAGACATTGCCTGCGTTTGACGGCGAATTGCGCTTCGATGCAAGCGATACCTTGCACGCGCTCGATCTGTCCGAAGAGCTTGAGGTGCGTCGCGTGGAGACAGGCGAGAACTCTCACACCGCGCGCACGCTCGGCGACACCGTAAACCTGAGGATCGCCCGCCGCTTGCGCACCGGCATGGACCCCGGTATCGAGATGGGGCGATTTCTCTCGAAAGCCGGCTTCGCCAACAGCCCGCCTTATCTCGGTGCTATCGAACATATCGCGCCGGACGGGACGCCCACGGCTTTGGCCGTGGCCTTCGAGCATGTCCGCAACCAAGGCGACGGATGGACCGTCGTGGTCGATGCCCTCGATCGCGAGTTGGAGGAAGAGAGTCTTTCCGGCGACGGCGACGGCGCGGACGGCGGCTTGCCTTATTCGCTGTCCTTGATCGAAACGATCGGGCGCCGGACCGGCGAACTGCATCGCGCCTTGGCTGGCGCCGACCCCGAAGACCCCGCCTTCGCGCCGGAAGTCATCTCAAGCGCGGACCTTGACGAATGGGCGGCCAGAACAACGGCCCGCGCCGAGCAAGCTTTCACGCACCTCGTGTCACTGCACGAAAGCGTCGATCAGGAGACCAGAGATCTTGCGGCAAGGCTCTTGAGCCTGCGCGAGGTCACCTTGAAACGCATCGAGATGCTCATTCCCAGGATCGCGCGCGGCAACAAGCTCCGCCTTCACAATGATTACCACCTCGCCAAGATTCTGGTGTCCGCCAACGACGTCTACATTGTCGACTTCGAGGGCGAGCCGGACCAGCCGGTGGACGAGCGCCGGCAGAAGGCGCCGCCGTCGCGCGATATCGCCACCATGCTGCGCTCCTTGGACTACGCGGCGCGCACCGCCATGGATCGGCAAACCCAGCGCGGCGCCAGTCAGCTCGAAGAGATCGAGGAGCGCAGTCTCCATTGGCGCGCCCTAGCCGAGCGGCGCTTCTTGCGCTCCTACGGCATGGCGCGCGACGACACGGCCAGCGGATCGCATCTGGCCGGCGGCGAACTGTTACCGCTGTTCTTGGCCGACAAGCTCTTCCAGGAGATCCTCTACGAAGGCATGAACCGCCCCGTATTCTTGTCAATACCCTTGCGTGCGGCCCTCGAGCTGGTCGAGCCCATGGAGGAGCTCACCAAGGAGGATGCGGATTGACGTCACCTCTCAGGCGCTCACCGAACCAGGCTCGCCGGCCATGGGGCTGAAACTCGGTCCCGGAACGCCCTGGCCTCTTGGCGCGACCTATGACGGCCGCGGCGTGAACTTCGCTCTCTTCTCCGCGAACGCAACACGCGTCGACCTTTGCCTGTTCGACGCACGCGGTGACGAGACGACCCGCATCACGCTGCCCGAATACTCCGACGAGGTCTGGCATGGCTACGTGCCCGGACTCGCACCAGGCCAACTCTACGGCTATCGCGTGCACGGGCCTTACGCGCCGGGAGACGGCCACCGCTTCAATTCTAACAAGCTGCTGCTTGACCCCTATGCGCGAGGCTATTCGGGTCCCCTCGTCTGGGACGATACCTTGTTTGGCTATCAGATCGGCACCAAGCGCGCCGACTTGGCGAAGAGCAAGGCGGACAGCGCGCGCTTTATGCCGAAATGCGTCGTCGTTGGCGAAGGCAGAGATCTCGTCCATGACCGGCCGAACCGCGCTTGGCACGAAACAGTGATCTACGAGGCACATGTGAAGGGCATGACCGCGCGGCATCCCGGCGTGCCCAAACCTTTGCGCGGCAAGTTCGCAGGGTTAGCGCAGCCCGCCATCGTCGATCATCTGGTCAAGCTTGGCGTCACGGCCATCGAGCTTCTACCCGTGCATGCCATCGCCAACGACCACCACCTCGTGGACCAGGGGCTCAAGAACTATTGGGGCTATAACAGCATCGGCTTTTTCGCCCCGGCCGAGCGTTACGTGTCGCATGGCGAAGATGTCGATGCGTTCCGCACCATGGTGGATACGCTGCACGCGGCCGGCATCGAAGTCATCCTCGACGTGGTCTACAACCACACGGCTGAAGGGAACGAGTTCGGACCGACCCTGTCCTTCCGCGGCATCGACAACGCGACCTACTACAAACTCGGCGAGAACAAGCGCCACTATCACGACACCTCTGGCTGCGGGAACACACTCAACGTTGCTCACCCGCGCGTGCTTCAGCTCGTCATGGATTCGCTGCGTTACTGGGTCGAACACTGCGGCGTCGACGGGTTCCGTTTCGATCTGGCATCCGCGCTTGCTCGCGACCATGAGGACTTCGAGCAAAGCGCCGCGTTTCTCGATGCGGTTGGCCAGGATCCCGGCTTGCGCCAGACGAAGCTGATCGCGGAGCCTTGGGACCTCGGCGAGGACGGCTATCAGGTCGGCAATTTCCCGCCGAGTTGGGCTGAGTGGAACGACAAATGGCGCGACGGCTTGCGGTCCTATTGGAAAGGCGAGATGGCCACGCTGCCCGCGCTTGGCCGCTGCATCTCGGGCTCGGCGGAGATTTACGACCACCGCGGCCGCAAGCCCTGGGCCAGCGTCAACTTCGTCACCGCCCATGACGGTTTCACCCTGACGGACCTCGTTTCCTACGACGAGAAGCACAACGAGGCGAACGGCGAAGAAAACCGCGACGGGCATTCCGACAATCGCAGTCACAACTGGGGCGTCGAAGGCCCGAGCGACGATCCAGAAACTCTCGACCTGCGCGACCGGGTGCGCCGCGCGCTGATCGCCAGCCTCCTGTTCAGCCACGGCACGCCGATGCTGAACATGGGCGATGAGCTCGGCCGCACCCAACACGGCAACAACAACGCCTTCTGCCAAGACAATGAGACATCTTGGGTTCAGTGGGAGGGCTTGAGCGATCGCGATCGCGCCTTCCACGACTTCGTGCGCGGCGCCGCGGCCTTACGCGCGCAACTCCCACTGCTGCGCAGCCCGCGTTTTCTCCACGGCGAGCCCGTGGCGCCGCTGATCCGCAACATGACCTGGTTCAAACCGGACGGCGAAGAGAAGCAAGCCGAACATTGGGAAGACCCGGTCGCCAAGTGCATCGGCGTTTCGTTTGCCGGCGACGGAAATATTTTGCTGCTGCTGTTCAACGCCGACGCCGATCCCATCGACTTCGTCTTCCCCTTTTTCGGCAAGCGGCATCTGCATTGGCGGCTTTTGTGCGACTCCGCCAACGGCCTGATCCGCCCCGAGCCCGTCACCATCGCCAACGGCAAGGCCACGGTACCGGCACACGGCCTCCTGCTTTTCGAGAGGACGGATCCGTGACGGCGCGGCTCGCTCATGTTGCGCCGTGGGGCACGGAGATCGTGGACGGCGGCGCACGCTTTCGCCTGTGGGCGCCGGCGCAAGATACGATCTCGGTACTGAGCGAGGACGGCACCAACATTCCCATGACCAAGACGGACGACGGCTGGTTCGAGGGGGCCACGGATGCCGTACCGGTTGGCGACGGCTATCAGTTCGTCCTCGCCGACGGCATGCGCGTGCCCGACCCGGCCGCGCGCGCACAAGTGGGCGACGTGCATGGACCGAGCCGATTGGTCGACCCCAAAGCCTATGAATGGCGAAATGCCGGCTGGAAAGGCCGTCCCTGGGAGGAGGCCGTGCTCTACGAGCTGCACACGGGCACGTTCTCACCAGATGGCACGTTCGATGGCATCGCCGCCGATCTCGACCGGATTGCCGATGCCGGCGTTACCGCTATCGAGCTCATGCCCGTCGCGCAGTTCGGCGGGACACGCGGCTGGGGCTATGACGGCGTACTGCATTATGCACCGCACGCCGCCTATGGCGGGCCGGAAGGTTTGAAACATCTTGTAGACGAAGCGCACGCGCGCGGACTGATGGTCTTGCTCGACGTCGTCTACAACCATTTCGGCCCGGACGGGAATTACCTCCATCTCTATGCGCCGGACTTTTTCGACACCGGGCGTCATACGCCTTGGGGGCCGGCAATCGCCTTCGACCGTGCACCTGTGCGCCAGTTCTTCGTGCACAACGTGCTCTATTGGCTGGAGGAGTTCCGCTTCGATGGGCTGCGCTTCGACGCCATCGATCACATCAAGGATCCGTCCGACGAGGAGATCCTCGCCGAGATGGCGCGCAAGGTGCGTGCGGCGCTCCCGGACCGGCACATCCACCTCATCCTCGAGGATTGCGACAACACCACACGGCTTCTGAAGTTCGACAAGGAGAACCACCCACGCCTCTTCGATGCTGAGTGGAATGACGATTGGCATCACGCCATGCACGCGACGCTGACGAACGAGGACACCGGCTACTATCAAGACTACGCGGATGCGCCGGTCCGCCGCCTAGCTAAGACCATGGCGCAAGGTCACGACTACCAAGGCGAGCCCTCGGCGTTTCGCGGGCTTCACAAATATGGCGAACCGTCGGCGCATCTGCCGCCGACCGCCTTCATCGACTTTCTGCAGAATCACGACCAGACGGGAAACCGAGCGCAAGGCGACCGCATCACGACGCTTGCGTCTCCGGAAGCCGTCGAAGCCGCGCTCGCGCTTCTTCTGCTATCGCCGCATATCCCGCTTCTATATATGGGCGATGAGTATGGCGAGCAGCGCCCGTTTATGTTTTTCACGGACTTCACCGGCGACTTGGCGAAGGCCGTCCGCAAAGGCCGCAACCTGGAGTTCGCGACCAACAAGAGCTTCGCGGACGCATCCGCGAAAGGGCTGGTGCCCGACCCGAATGCGATTGAGACATTCGCCGCCTCCAAGCTTGCGCCCGAGACGAACGCACGCACGGCGCTGATCAAGCGCCTCATTGCAACGCGGTTTGCGCATGTGGTGCCGCGTCTCGCGCAGATCGGCGGCAATGCCGGCAAGATTATGCATATGTCAGACAAGGCCTTTACGGTGCGCTGGACATATCCTGCAGGCGATGCATTGCAGCTCACCGCGAACCTTTTGGACACGCCCGCGCCATGGCCTACGGAAACGCGCGGGCTGGCCTTCTTCACTCACCCCGGCGATCTCGATCCGACGCAAGGTATCCTGCCACCTTGGTCGGTGATCGCCGAAACGATCGATCGGGAGTAGTCATGCCAGACCGGCTCGAAGACTCGCAGCTCGAAGACCTGCGGCTTGAAGATTTGGCAAAACGTTTCGGGATCGCCGATGGCTATGTCAGCGAGCAAGGCGATTGGGTCGCCACGCCGCCCGAAACCAAAGCCAAAGTACTCCAAGCCATGGGCGTGCCGGTCGACGACCCGGACGCAAAGCTGCCGGAAGCACCGGCCATCGAAGACATGGCGGGACTGACGGAGAGCGCCTATTGGCCGCCCTTCCTGGTCGAGCAGCGCGCCTGGGGACTATCGGTACAGGCCTACGCGCTGCGCTCATCGCGCAATTGGGGCATCGGCGATTTCGAGGACCTCGCGCAAGCCGCCGAGTTTGCCGCAAGGCTCGGCGCCGACTTTGTCGGTGTCAGTCCGTTGCACGCCCTGTTCATGGCCGAGCCTTCGCGCATCAGTCCCTACAGCCCGTCGAACCGCGGGCTCCTCAATCCCATGCTGATCGCGCCGGACAAAGTGCCGGGTTTTTCGAGCTTGCCTGACAGAGCCGAACTGGAAGCGGCGCTTCCGCGCTTGCGTGACACCGAACTCATCGACTATGCCGGCGTGCACCAGGTGAAGCTGCGCGCGCTCGAAGCGCTCTTCGCGCACTTCATTGCGAATGCAAACGCCGAGGCCAAGGCGGCGTTCGAATCGTTCTGCCGCGCGCGTGGCAAAATGCTCGAAGGCCATGCGCTGTTCGAGGCGCTGTCCGAGCGCTTCATGGCTGAGGGGCGCAACGCGGCATGGTGCACCTGGCCCTTGGCGTATCAGGACCCCGGCAATATCGCGGTGCGCGATTTCGCGCGAGCCGCCAAGCATCGCATCGCCTTCCATGTCTGGCTGCAATGGGTCGCCGACACCCAGCTTGCCAACGCCCGCGAACGCGCCAAGGCGGCCGGCATGCGCATCGGCCTCTATCTCGATCTCGCCGTCGGCATTTCCCCCGACGGTTCGCGCAGTTGGATGGGCGGGCCAGCCATCGCCCATAACGCGCGGATCGGATGCCCGCCTGATCCCTTCAGTGCCGCGGGCCAGGACTGGGGTCTCGTCCCCTTCTCGCCGGTCGGCCTTGACGAAGAGCGCTTCGAGCCCTTCCGCTCAGTGCTTCGTTCGAACATGCATTATGGCGGCGCGCTTCGGATCGATCACGCCATGGGGCTTCAGCGTCTCTATTGGATTCCGGAAGGTAACACCGCCATCGACGGCGCTTACGTGTCCTATCCTCTCCGCGAGTTGATGGCGGGCATCGTTGAAGAGTCCTGGATCTCCGAGACAATCATCATCGGCGAGGACTTGGGGACGGTTCCGCCGGGATTCACCGATGCGATGGTGCGGGCGGGACTGCTCAGCTACCAGGTTTCCTATTTCAGCGAAGACGATGGAACGTGGAGACCGCCTCATGCCTACCGGCGCGAAGCCATGGTGTGTGCGTCGACCCACGACTTGCCCACGCTGAAAGGCTGGTGGGCTAGCCGCGACGTCGACTGGCGCGTCAGTTGCGGCCTCGCCACGGAGGCGCAAGCCGCGGCGCAGCGGCAAGATCGCTTGCGCGATCGCGGACGTCTGCTCGACGCTCTCGTCGATGCCGAAGCACTCGCGCCGGAGACTGTCGAAGCGGATGCCAAGCAGATGCCCGACGATGTTCTCGTGGCCGTGCACGGCTTCCTTGCAAGCACACCTTGCCGGTTGCTGGCCGTGCAGCTCGACGATGCGTTAGGACTTGTCGAGCAGGCGAACCTGCCGGGCACCGTTGACGAGCACCCCAACTGGCGGCGCAAGTCTCCGGTCGCCCTGGAGGATCTCGGCCAGCACGCGCTGTTCCGGTCCGTGATTGGCGCGGTTACCGCCGAACGGCCGAAGCAATGATCGTCGGCTAGAGCGCTTCGGTGCCCATCTCGCCGGTGCGTACGCGCATCGCGCCTTCGAGCGGCAGGACGAACACTTTGCCGTCGCCGATCCGGCCCGTGCGCGCCGCCTCGCCAATCGCTTCGACGGCGGCGTCGGCAATCGAGGCATCGACCGCAAGCTCGAGCTTCACCTTAGGCACGTATTGCATGGTGTACTCCGCGCCACGGTAGATCTCGGTTTGCCCTTTTTGCCGGCCGAAACCGCGCACCTCACTGACCGTCAATCCTTGCACGCCCATATTGGAGAGCGCTTCGCGGACGGCCTCGAGCCGGTGCGGCTGGATCACTGCGATGATGTATTTCATGTGTAGTCCCCGCTCACATGTTGTAGCCGCGTTCGCCGTGGACATTGATGTCGAGGCCTTGTTCCTCGAGCTCGGCGCTGACGCGCAATCCGACGATCGCCTGAACGACCTTGATAATTATGAAGCTGACGACGACCGACCAGATCAAGACAGCGACAACACCGATCAGCTGGGTCACCGCTTGGCTGCCCATGGTCTGCCCCTCGGCAAGCCCGACGCCGCCAAGCGCCGCCGCCGCGAAGACCGCCGTAAGCAGGATCCCGAGTCCGCCGCCGACACCATGCACGGCAAGCACGTCGAGCGAGTCGTCGATCTTGAAGCGATGCTTCACCAGCATCACCGCAAGATAGCAGATGGTGCCGCCCGCCAGCCCGATCACCAGCGCACCGCCGGGGCCCACATAGCCCGACGCCGGCGTGATGGAGGCGAGGCCCGCAATAGCGCCCGTGACCGCGCCGACCAAGCTGGGCTTGCCGAACTTCACCGCCTCGATGACGATCCAGACCAGCGTCGCCGTCGCCGCCGAGATATGCGTGACAGTCATGGCCATGCCGGCGTCCGCGCCGGCCGTCAGCGCGCTGCCGGCGTTGAAGCCGAACCAGCCCACCCACAACATGCATGCGCCCGCCATGGTCATCCACGGCGCGTGCGGCGGCCGAACGTCGCCCGGAAATCCCATACGCGGCCCGAGAACAATAGCGAGCAACAATGCCGAGACGCCGGCCGTCAAATGGACCACCAGCCCGCCGGCGAAGTCCATCACACCACGTTCAGCGAGCCAACCGCCGCCCCACACCCAATGGGCCACCGGCACGTAGACCAGGAACAGCCAGAGCGCGCAGAACAGGATCACGGCGCCGAAGCGCATGCGCTCGACGAACGCGCCGACCATCAGCGCCGGCGTGATGATCGCAAACGTCATTTGGAACATGAAGAAGACGGTCTCGGGGATCGAGCCGGACACCGCATCGCGCGGCACCCCGAGCAACAGCACCTTCTTGAGGTCGCCGATCCACGCTCCGTCGCCCGAGAAGGTCAGGCTATAGGCTGCCACCAGCCACAGCACTGACATCAGGCAGGCGATGGTGAAACACTGCATCAGCACCGAGAGCACGTTCTCGGCGCGCACCAGCCCGCCATAGAACAGCGCGAGCCCCGGTAATGTCATGAATAGAACCAATGCGGTGGCCGTTATCAGCCACGCTGTATCGCCCGCGTCGATCATGTATCCCTCCCCTAGAGCCTGCTCAAAAACAGGTCTTTGCCCAATTATTTAGCACAGTCGGACGGGTCCTCGGCAATATCGATGCCTAAAAATAGGCCGCGCCCGGACGGGGCCGGAACCCTTCCGGGATGCCAGGCGTGGTATAATTATTTGATGAGCAAGGCTTTCACGAAGGAGCCTGAAGGCGGGGACGTCTATGACGACCTTCCCGACCGGCCGATCTCGCCTCACAACCTCGTGACCGCGCATGGCCTCGAACTCATCGAGACGGAGCTCGCGCGCCTGCATGTGGACCACGCCGCAGCCCACGACGCCGACGACAAACCCTTGCTGGCCAAGATCAATCGCGACTTGCGCTATTGGACGTCCCGCCGCGCCACGGCCCAGGTGGTCGAGCCGCCGAGCGATAAGACCCAGGTCCATTTCGGTTCGACGGTGACGATCGAGCGCGAAGACGGGCGCCGCCAGACCTACCGCATTGTCGGCGAGGACGAGGCGGACCCGGCCAAGGGCACCCTGTCCTACGTCTCCCCCGTAGCCCAGGCCCTTCAGAACACGGCGGTCGGCGAGACCGTCGAGGCCGGCGCGGGCGAGGCCACGATCGTGGACATCTCCTGAGCCCGCATGTTGGCTCCAACCAATGCGCTGAAAGAACTATGATTTATTCTCTACATGGCCGAGATCGCGATCGGGCGCGACCCGGTCCCGGACCAGCTGTTTGAGCTCTTTGACGTCGGGGAAACGCCCGCGCTCCCCGCGCGACCAGCCCAGATCGCCGTCGATGCGAACCTCGAACACGCCTCCAGTGTCGTTGGGCTCCAGCGTGACGGAGCCGAGTTCCTCGGCGAAGGTGGACAGTAGCTCCTGACCCATCCAGGCGGCCCTGAGCAGCCAGCCGCAAAGCCGACAATAAGTGATGGAAACGTTCGGCTTCGTGGCCATGGCTGGCGCCCTCCGCTTGGCCTCGAATCGGGACCCGTGAACCTACGCGCATAATAGGTTAGGTTTGCGAATCGACCGAACCTGAGGACTTGTCACCATATTGCAACAGGCACGTCCGATGTGGGTCACGAGGGGTTGCATCGGCAGCGTCGGCTCATCACCTCGTAGCAACATCCTGACTTGTCCAAGACCGGAAACTGCGGGAAGACAGAACCTATGAAACAAGCAATTCGCAAGACTGCGCCGATTGTCCTGGCCACCCTGGCCCTTGTCGGGCTGTTCATGGTCACCCCCTCCCAAATTGTAGCGGCAAGCCCGTTCGACAGCCTGCTCGGCACTTGGCGGGGAAGCGGCACGATGCGCCTCAAGAGCGGGACCGAGCGTCTGAGCTGTAACGCCTACTACACCGGCGGCGGCAAACAGCTTGGGCTGGCCATTCGCTGCAATGCCCCAAGCGGCAAAGTGGAAATTCGGAGCAAGTTGAGCCTCAGCGGCAACCGCCTCAGCGGAAACTGGGAAGAGCGGACCTACAACGCATCGGGCGCAGCGTCCGGCACCGCCAAACCAGGCCGGATCAGCATCCGGGTCTCTGGCACGGTCCGGGGCAGCATGGTCGTCACCTACAGCAAATCCAGTCAGAGCGTCTCGATCTCGACGACCGGAACCGCTCTGCAAGGTGTGTCAATCCGCCTGACCCGCAGCTAGTTCGCCGCTAGTCTTAGACCCGAGTCATGACAGCTTGGTGGGGCGACGCTCCGGGCTGGCAAAATTCAGGTGGCTAGGAGCGAACTGCTATGGGCGAGGCTTTGCTGACGCACAAATTGGTGGGGGAGCGGCTCGAGCTGGCCGCGGGGGGCTCTTGGACGGCCCCTCATGCGGGCGATCTCGAAGCGGCCGTCGAACGCGTCGCCGGCGAGGCCCCCAAAGCCAAAAACGTCTCCATCGACATGGGCGGCGTCCACGAATTCGATACATTCGGCGCCTGGCTGCTGGAGCGCCTGACGCGGCATTGGACGGCCGCGGGCCGCGAAGCGGTTGTCGTCGGCCTGCCCGAGCACGACTTGGGTCTTCTGGAAGAAATGCATGGCGTCAACCGCGAGGCGCCGCCAAAGCCCGAGCGCGTGAACCCCATCGTCGCAAGCCTCGCCGCATTCGGCCGTGGCGGCGCCGCCTTCGGCCGCAACCTCCTCGTGTTTGCCGAAATGCTCGGCGCGGTGGGGCTGGCGCTCGGCCGTGTCATCATGAAGCCGCGCGACTACCGCCTCACCTCGACCGTGCATCAGCTCGACCGCGTCGCCTGGCAGGCGGTGCCCATCATCCTGCTGATCACCTTCCTGATCGGCGCCATCATCTCGCAGCAGGGCATCTTTCATTTCCGCAAGTTCGGCGCGGAGCTCTACTCCGTCGATCTTGTGGGCATCTTGGTGCTGCGCGAGATCGGCGTTCTGATCGTGGCGATCATGGTGGCGGGCCGCTCGGGCAGTTCCTACACGGCGGAGCTCGGCTCCATGAAGATGCGCGAGGAGATCGATGCACTCCGCACCATGGGCTTCGATCCTGTCGAGGTGCTGATCCTGCCGCGCATTTTGGTGCTGGTCGTCGCGCTGCCCATACTGGCCTTCATCGGCTCCATGGCGGCGCTATACGGCGGCGGGCTCGTGGCCTGGCTCTATGGCGGCCTCAGTCCCGACATCTATATCGCGCGGCTCACGGACGCGATTTCGCTCACCCATTTCAAGGTCGGCATGATCAAGGCCCCGTTCATGGGCCTGGTCATCGGCATCGTGGCCTGCGCCGAAGGCTTGCGGGTCAAGGGCAGCGCGGAGTCGCTCGGCATTCAGACGACGAACTCCGTCGTGGAGTCGATCTTCCTGGTCATCGTGCTCGACGGCCTGTTCGCCATCTTCTTCGCCTCGATCGGAATGTAAGGCGATGAGCGAAGTCAAGCCCGCCATCAAAGTGCGCGACCTCGTGGTCGGCTTCGGCGATCAGACCGTGCTGAACCATCTGGATCTCGACGTGCGCGCGGCCGAGATTCTCGGCGTGGTCGGCGCGTCCGGCGCGGGCAAGTCGGTTCTGCTCCGCACCATCATCGGTCTCTTGCCGCGCCGTCACGGCTCGATCGAAGTTCTCGGCACGGACCTGGCGCATGCGGACGAAGAGGCGCGCCGCGCGCTGGAGCGCCGCTGGGGCATTCTGTTCCAGCAAGGCGCCCTGTTCTCATCGCTCACCGCCAAGCAGAACATCCAGTTCCCCATGCGCGAGAATTTGGACATCTCCCAGACGCTCATGGACGAGATGGCCATCGCCAAGCTTGAAATGGTGGGCCTCACCCCGCAAGACGGCGGGAAGTTTCCATCCGAACTGTCCGGCGGCATGACCAAGCGTGTGGCGCTCGCCCGGGCGCTGGCACTCGACCCCGAGATCCTGTTCCTCGATGAGCCGACCTCCGGCCTCGATCCAATCTCCGCCGGCGATTTCGACGAGCTGATCCGCACGCTACAGCAGACTTTGGAAATCACCGTGTTCATGGTGACCCATGACTTGGAAAGCCTCTACACCGCGTGCGACCGCATTGCCGTCTTGGCGGACGGAAAGGTCGTGGCCGATGGACCAATGCCCGTCATGCTTGAATCCGAACATCCCTGGGTGAGAGCCTACTTCCAGGGTAAGCGCGGCGGCATGCTGGCCGAACGCCAAATCGGCGCTTGAAGCGCCTGAAACGAAGGGACCTGATCGCGATGGAAACCCGAGCCCGCTACGCCTTGATCGGACTGTTCATGCTCGCCGTGATCGGCACGATCTTCGCCTTTGTCTATTGGTTGGAGAACAAGGGCGGTTTCGGCGAACGGGAGACCTATCGCGTTCAGTTCGAGAGCTCGGTCTCCGGCCTGCTTATTGGTTCCGCCGTGCTCTTCAACGGCATCCGCGTGGGCGAGGTCACCGGCATCTCGCTCAACCCGGACGAGCCCCAGCAAGTCATCGCCGCCATTTCGGTTCTCAAAAACACGCCCATCCGCGAAGACACGCGGGTCAATGTTGAGCAGCAGGGCCTGACCGGTGGCGTGGCTGTCACGCTGACGGGCGGCGTATCCACCACCCCGCTGCCGACCAATGGCGGCATGCAGACACTCATCGCCCCGCCCGGCGTCGGCCAGGACTGGACGCAGTCGGCACGCGAC
>NZ_JBFFQD010000002.1:0-102700 GCF_041573655.1 Methyloceanibacter sp. | reverse complement strand
CCGGATGTGCCGCCTGGAGGGCGCCCAGCGGAGGGGCGATATCGCCCTCGGGTGCATCGATCCGAACGCTGCGCGAGATGATGGGGCGCCCCTTGGCAAGCCTCGGGACGACCTCGTCCAGCATCACCTGCATGACGCGGGGGATGCCGGCCATAACGATGACGTTTTGGAGCTTGTAGCCCGGCGCGCGGGAGATCGCGTTGTGGATCAGCTCGGCGCCCTCTGGAATGCGGGCCATGCGGAGCCGCGCGGGCGAGAGCTCACCGCTCTTATAGTGCTGGCGCATGGCGGCCACGGCATCGGCGTTAACGTTTGCGCCGACGCCGAAGGCCTTGGCAATCGCATCAGTGGTGACGTCGTCGTGGGTGGGCCCGATGCCGCCGGTGGTGAAGACATAGGTGTAGCGCTCACGCAGCGCGTTGACCGCCTCGACGATGTCCGCCTCCACATCCGCGACCACCCGGACCTCACGCAGCGCGATGCCGATCCGGGTGAGATAGGCGGCGATGTAGCCGACATTCTCGTCCCTGGTACGGCCGGAGAGGATCTCCTCGCCGATCACGAGCAGCGCGGCGGTGACGGTATCTGAAGTCTCCGAAGTCATGATCCTTGAAGCCAGTTTGCGGGCGAAAGACGCCATTATTGACCGGCTTCGCCGGCTTGTCCCGTCCTTGGCCGGTATTTGATGCCCTGTGGGGGAACATCGCGCAAACCTTGTTGGTCGCGCGTCACCTCGCGTACCGTGGCCTCATGCTGATGCGGTTTTCCTCTGGCCTGGCCGAAGGGCGGCTCCTGAAACGCTATAAGCGCTTCCTCGCCGATGTTGAGCTTCTCTCCGGCGAGACGGTCACCGCGCATTGCGCCAATCCGGGGTCCATGCTGGGGCTTAATGCGCCCGGCTCGCGTGTGTGGCTGTCGCGCTCGGCCAATCCGAAACGCAAGCTCCCCTATTCCTGGGAGCTGATCGAGGTGGACTTGGGCGTTGGGCCCACGCTGGTCGGCATCAATACGGGGAGCCCCAATGCGGCGGTGGCGGCGGCGATCGAAGCGGGGCTGATCCCTGCCCTCACCGGCTACGCCACGCTGCGACGGGAAGTCCGCTACGCGGAGAATTCGCGCATCGACATTCTCCTGGAGGACCCCAAGCGCCCGCCCTGCTACGTGGAGATCAAGAACGTCCACCTGATGCGGCAGGCCGGGCTTGCCGAGTTCCCCGATTCCGTCACCGCGCGCGGCACCAAGCACCTCAAAGCGCTCTGCAGCATGGTGGCGGCAGGCGCCCGGGCCGTCATGGTCTACTTCGTCCAGCGGGGCGACGCCGACCGCTTCACCCTCGCCCACGATATCGACCCCACCTACGCCAGGGCCTTCACCGAAGCCAGCGCCGCCGGGGTGGAAGCGCTGGCCGTCTCCTCGGAGGTGACGCTCGAAGGTCTGGCGCTGCCGCGCGCCATTCCCCTTCGGCCGCCACCCGGCGTGGACGAGGCCTGATTGAACCGACGCAGATTTCCTCTTACCTCTAGCGGGAAGTCCCTATAATCCCTGCCCATGTCCAATCTCGAATTCGCCCGCGCGCAAGTGCGCGACACCAAGATCAAGCTGCACGACGCCAACGCCTTCGCCGGCATGGCCAAGGCCGGCCGTCTCGTGGCGGAGATGCTCGACCTTCTCGTCGATCATGTGAAGCCTGGGGTGACGACCGATGCGCTCGACGCCATCGCCTATGACTTCGCCATGGATCATGAGGCCATTCCGGCGCCGCTGAACTATCGCGGCTTCCCGAAGGCCATCTGCACCTCGCTGAACCATGTGGTGTGCCACGGCATCCCGGGCCCGCGGGGGCTACGCGAGGGCGACATTCTCAATATCGACGTGACCTTCATTGTCGGTGGCTGGCACGGCGATTCCAGCCGCATGTATCCGGTGGGCAAGATCTCCCGCGCTGCCGAACGCCTGCTCGAC
Source organism: Methyloceanibacter sp. (assembly GCF_041573655.1). GTDB lineage: Bacteria > Pseudomonadota > Alphaproteobacteria > Rhizobiales > Methyloligellaceae > Methyloceanibacter. The sequence continues at coordinate 100,738 of NZ_JBFFQD010000002.1, read as the reverse complement.
GTCACCCATAACGCGCTGATGCGCGGCGTGGCCGTGGTGAAGCCCGGCGCGACGACCGGCGATATCGGGCACGCCATCCAGACCTATGCGGAAGGCGAGCGCTGTAGCGTGGTGCGCGATTTCTGCGGCCACGGGCTTGGGCGTGTGTTCCACGACCGGCCCAACATTCTTCATTACGGAGAGCCCGGCGAAGGTTTGCCGCTGAAGCCGGGCATGCTGTTCACCATCGAGCCGATGATCAATATCGGCAAACCGCACGTGAAGATCCTGTCCGACGGGTGGACGGCGGTGACGCGCGACCGCTCGCTGTCGGCACAGTTCGAGCATACCGTCGGCGTCACGGAGACTGGCTACGAGGTGTTCACGCTGTCGCCTAAGGGCCTAGATCGTCCGCCGGCGGGCACTTGACGCGAGTGATGCGTCATGGGGTTCAAAGACGCCGGCAAACCACAATATCTCGGTCATCGCGAACGCCTTAGGACGCGCTTTCGCGAGGCGGGCGCCGATGCCGTCCCGGACTATGAGCTGCTGGAGATCGTGCTGTTCCGCGCCATGCCCCGCCGGGATACCAAGCCGATCGCCAAGGCCATCCTGGCGCGCTTCGGCACGTTCGCCAAGGCCGTGAACGCGCCGGAAGACCTGCTTTTGGAGATTCCGGGGCTAGGCGATGCGGCCATCACCGAAATCAAGCTGGTGCGCACCGCGGCGCTACGGCTGATGCGCGGCGAGGTGCTGGAACGCCCGCTGCTTGGCTCGTGGAAACAGGTGCTGGACTATTGCCGGGCCGCCATGGGCTTCGAAGCCAAGGAGCAATTCCGCATCCTGTTCCTCGACAAGCGCAACAAGATGATTGCCGACGAGGTCCAACAGGGAGGCACTGTGGACCACACACCGGTCTATGTCCTAGGCTCCAGGTGCAGATCGGTACATATGTTTGCAGCGGGAGGACGAAATGACTCCACCTTACATCAGGCCTTTAGTGCTGGCGGTATTGGTGAACTGCTCGGCGATGACGGGAATAGCGGTCGCCCAAGACGCCACCCCAGGCTTCAACACCAAAATTCCAGAATCAGTTCTGACGCCAGACACTGTCGACACGAGAATCGGCACGCTGAAATTCTTTGACGGCATACCCGACGCTGAGGCTGCCAAGGCCCTTTTTGCGAACCTGGATCTCAATCGCGGGCTGCAAGCAATATTGAACGGCATGCCGGCCGCTAATTTCGAGGCGGGCCGTCGCGGTCATATGGCACTCGGGCAAAAGGAAGCCAATCAGGCCATCATCTTCGATGGGCTGATGGACAGCAGTTCCCTGTTCCTCACCGGCAATGCGGGCACTGTCTATCTCACCTCTTTTCTCAATCTGGAGCGCGATGGCCCAACGGTGGTCGAGATACCTGGCGGAACGGGGCCCGGGATCATGATTGACTCATTTTCCCGAAACGTTGTCGACATGGGGCCTCCAGGACCCCACCACGGGAAGGGCGGAAAGTTTCTGATCCTTCCCCCCGGTTATGAAAAGGCCGATTTCGACGGGCTCATTCCGCAGGGCGTCTACACGATCGCAGAATCACGCAGCTATGCGGTCTGGGTGCTGCTGCGCGGGTTCCTGAAGGACGGCAAGCCGGATTACTCCAGCGAGTTGTTCAGAAAGGGCGTCAAGATCTATCCACTCAGCGCAGCTGCCAATCCACCGGCGATGGACTTCATCAAGGGAACCGGAACCGAATTCAATACCGTTCACTCTGCGAACTACGAGTTCTTCGAAGAACTTCATGCCGTGATCGATCGCGAGCCGCTTGAATTTCTGGACCCTGAGCTTCGTGGTCTCTTCTCGACCATTGGCATCCAGAAGGGTGAACCGTTCGCGCCAGACGAAAGGATGAAGAAACTTCTGACGCAGGCCGCGAAACTGGGCAATGCAACGACACGCGCCCTGTTTTGGTACGAACGCAATCAGGACGAGTTCCTCTACAAGGACAGCTATTGGAAGCGCGGCATGATCGGCAATTCCCATGAGTACCTGAAGGACCAGGGACTGGGAGGCCGCGATATCGATGCAAGAGCGCAATATTTCTACATGGCGACGTTCAATTCGCCGGCCATGGTCTGGAAGTTGATCGGAAAGGGCTCCCAATATGCGTGGGGCTACCTGGACGAAAATGGCGATTATCTGGACGGCGGTAAGTCATACAAGCTGAACCTTCCAGGGGATGCGCCCGCGGAGAAGTTCATGTCCATCGTGGTCTACGATTCGCAGACCCGCTCCATGTTGCAGACCGGTCAGCCCTACCCGAACAAGAACAACAAGCGCGACAAGATGCTGATCAACGATGACGGTTCGATCGACATCTACTTCGGGCCGGAAGCGCCTGAAGGAAAGGAAGCGAACTGGATTCAAACCGTCCCCAACAAAGGGTGGTTTTGCCTGTTACGCCTCTACAGTCCAACCGAGGCATGGTTCGACAAGACCTGGCGACCAGGCGAGATCGAGATCGTCGAGTAGGGAAGAGCGAAGGGCTAGGCGATCAGGCCGAGTGCGATTTACGCCGGCGGCGGGCCGAATATAAGCACGGCGTTGAGGCCGCCAAAGGCGAAGCTGTTCGACATCGCGTAGTTGATGTCGCGCTCTTTGCCCTTGTTCGGCGTGTAGTCTAGATCGCATTCCGGATCCGGCTCGTTGAGCCCCACGGTCGGCGGCACGTAGTTCTCCTCGATCGCCTTGATCGCGGCGACCGCTTCGATGCCACCACCGGCGCCGAGGCAATGGCCGTGCATCGACTTCGTCGAGGAGATGGACAGATCGTCGGCGACATCGCCGAATACGCGTCTAATGGCGCGGGTCTCGTTGATGTCGTTCACCGCCGTCGCCGTGCCATGGGCGTTCACGTAGTCGATGTCGGACGGGCTAAGCCCGCTGTCGTCCAGCGCCATCTGCATGGCCGTGGAGGCGCCGTCAATGGATGGGTTGACCATGTCTGCGGCATCCGCCGTCATGCCATAGCCCATGACCTCTGCCAGGATCGGCGCGCCGCGCTCTTTGGCGCGCTCATAGTCCTCCAGCACCAGAATACCGGAGCCCTCGGCTAGGACCGTGCCGTTGCGGTCCTTCGAGAAGGGAAACAGCCCATCGGGGCTCAGCACACGCATGGCCTGCCAGGCGCGCGTGGCGCCCCAGTTCAGCGAGGCTTCCGCGGCACCGCCGATACCCATATCGACCAGGCCGTTCCGGATCATCTGGTAGACGAGGCCGATGGAGTGCGTGGCCGTCGAGCAGGCGCTGACCACGCCGAAGGTCGGACCCTTGATGCCGTATTCGATGCTCACATGAGCCGAGGCGGACGAGCCGATGGCCTTCAGGAGCGTCAGGGGATGGGTCGCGCGCTTGTTCTCCTTGAAGAGCATCTTGTAGGAGAACTCGAGCGTGGTGAGGCCACCGACGCCGGAGCCGATAATGCAGGCCGAGCGATAGCTGTCGGTGTCGCTCAGCGGCAGCTCCAGCTTCGACTGGGCCACGGCTTCTGACGCGGCACAGCCCGCATATTGGGAATACTTGTCGGCCAGCAGCAGCTGCTTGCTCTTCAAGCGCTCCCGCGGCTCGAAGTCAGGCACCTCGCCGGCAATCGTGATGTACAGGTCTTCGGTATCGAAGCTCTGGACCTCGCGAACACCGCAAGCGCTGCTCTTGATTGCAGCCCAGAACTTGTCCACGCCCGTACCCAAAGGCGTAACCACGCCCTGGCCAGTGACCACGACGCGGCGGCGTCCGTTAGAGTGTGTCATGTAGTGTTAAGCCGTACTCCAAGCCTAGTCGACGTCCCGGGAAGGACCCGAGCGGACTGGCCGGTTTAAGCTGCTGCGCCCGAGGCCTTCGATTCTGCGATAATGCCCTTCACGCGATCGACCACAGAGCCGACCGTCGCGAACGCTTCCACTTCTTCGTTCGCATTATAAGGGATCTCAATACCAAAGGTATCCTCAATATCGAATACGATCACCGCCAGATCGAGGGATTCGATCTCAAGCTCGCTAAGCGGGGTTTCGAGCGTAACGGGCTTGGACGGATCCTTCATGTTCTTGCGCAGAATCTCGATGATCTTGGTGGCCACCTCGTCCATATCACTCTCCCTGCCCCGTTAAGGGGTCCGTATCTAATGGTCCCTGGCTAAAACCTAGCTAGTCCTAGGGCAAGTCAGGCTTTGGAATAGACTTAAAAACTAGCCGAGTCTACCCGTGCCCAACTCACTGGATTCGCCATTACTATAGGTTCTAATCGCTAACAAACTTGGCGTTTTTGCGCCTGGCCGCGCCTTGGTTTCCGCATATTCCGCAAGGGGTGTGCCCTGTTTCGGGCCTGAATATCAACCCCGTGCTACAATTATACTAGAGGAACGGGCTTGCGGCCAATTGCCTCCGTCAGACGGCCTTTCACCCGTTAACCAGCGGCAAACAGGGCAAAAAACCGAAGATCTATGGCTAGTAAGGCGAATCGGGCATCCACGGACGGTCCTCAAGAGGCTGGAAGTCGCCCTTGGCTGTCCGCCTATCCGACCGGCCTCTCCTGGGATCAGGACTTTGCCCCCACCCTCGTCCACACCCTGCTCGATGAGGCGGTGGGCGCATACGGCGACCGGCCGTGCACCTATTTCTTGGGGAAACGCCTGAGCTACGCGGAGATCGGCGCGCTCTCCGACCGCGCCGCCAAGGGCTTGCGGGCGCTCGGCGTCGGCGAAGGGGTGAAGGTGGGGCTGCTGCTGCCCAATACGCCCACCTTCGTGATCTTCTATTTCGCAGTGCTCAAGGCCGGCGGCACGGTTGTCAACTTCAATCCGCTCTACAGCCTGGACGAGATCGAGTTTCAGATCCGCGACAGCGACACCAAGATCATGGTGACGCTCGACCTGGCGCTTCTGTTCGAAAAGGTCGAGGCCATGCTTGAGCGCGGCGCGCTGGAGAAGGCCGTGGTGGCGAAGTTCACCTCACTGCTGCCGCCGCTGAAGGCGGCCGGCCTCAAGCTCACGCGGCGGACGAAGATCGCCAGGGTCGGCGCCTCGCGCTTCCGCCGCCAGATCGTGCGCGAGAAGGACTTGCTAGCCAATGACGGCCGCTATGACACACCGGTTGTCACGCCCGATTCGGTCGCCGTCCTGCAATACACCGGCGGCACCACGGGCACGCCTAAGGGCGCAATGCTGACCCACGCCAACATCTCAATCAACGTGGCGCAGGTGAAGCTATGGGGAAACAGGCCGCAGGACGCGATCGATCGCGTGCTCGGCGTGCTGCCGTTATTCCACGTCTTTGCCATGACCACGGTGATGAACTTCGGCGTCGCCAGCGGTATAGAAATGATTCTCATGCCGAAATTCGAGCTGATCGACGCTTTGAGGCTGATCAGCACGCAGAAGCCAACGGTGATGCCTGGCGTCCCGACTTTGTTCAACGCCATCCTGCATCATCACGCGATCAAGAAATTCGATCTGACCTCGCTTGATTTCTGCATCTCCGGCGGCGCGGCGCTTCCGATCGAGGTGAAGCGGGGCTTCGAGGCGCTGACCGGCAGCAACTTAGTCGAAGGTTACGGTTTGAGCGAAACCGCACCGGTCGCCACCTGCAATCCGCTCGACAAGACAAAAGAAGGCTCCATCGGCTTGCCGCTTCCGGGCACCGAGATCAGCATCCGCTCGCTTGAGGATCCGACCAAGGAGGTCACGCGCGGCGACCCGGGCGAGATCTGCATTGCCGGACCGCAAGTGATGACGGGGTATTGGAGGAAGCCGGACGAAACGGAGTCCGCCTTCGTTGGGCGCTACTTCCGCAGCGGCGACGTGGGCTACATGGACGACGAAGGCTTCATCTTTATCGTCGACCGTATCAAGGACATGATCAACGCCGCGGGATTCAAGGTCTATCCGCGGCGAATCGAGGATGCGCTCTACGAACATCCTGCGGTCGCGGAGTGCTGCGTGGTGGGGATTCCGGATGAGTACCGGGGCGAAGCACCCAAGGCCTATGTGCGCCTAAAGGAAGGGCACGAAGCGACTGCTCCGGATCTCATGACGTTCTTGCGCCCGAAGCTATCCAAGCTCGAGCTGCCGGCGGCCATAGAGTTCCGCGACGAGTTGCCGAAGACGATGATCGGCAAACTCTCCAAAAAAGAGCTACGCGCGCAGACCTAGAGCGTCACTGACCGGCCCAGGGAAGCACCCCTTCGGTCTGCTGCCGCAGTCTCTGCTGACGCCGCAGCCTGCGCCGCTCGCGCCAGGTCAGCGGCCGTGATGGCGCGGCGACAGGGGCAGTGGCGTCGGTGGCATCGGCGGTCTCGGTCGAGCCGCTGACGTCGGCCGGGGCCGGCTCAGGAGACACTGCGGGCGCCGGGGCAGCTGCGGGCGTAGGCGCCGCAATGGGCTTGGGCGCGGCGACAGGCTTGGGCGCCGCTGCGGGCTTCGCTTGTGGCGGCGCCGGATTCGGTTGCGGTGCCGGCGCAGGTGCCGCATTCGCCTCAATCGTCCGCGCCTGCGGCTGGGGCTGCGTCACGGGCGTCGGTGCGCCTTCAGTCGCGGCAACGGCGTTCTGATCGAGCGGCGTCGTCATATGGAACATGCTCGGCAGGTCGTTACCCGTGAAGTTGGCGGATTCCGGCGCGGCAGCGGCGCTATTCAAGAAGTGATAGCCGGGCTCCGTGCTCTGATGCGCGGCGGGCGTGGCCATCTCCGCTGTACCCATTGAGTTCGATGCAGCCGCCGCTGGCGTGATGACGTTCGTTGCCGCCTCGGGCGATGCCGCTGGCTCCGCCGCGGCTACAGACGCAGCCTCTGGCGTGGCTTCGGGCTCGGCTTTAGCCTCGATCTGCTCCTCAGGCTTGGCCTCGGGCTCGGGCTCCTTCGGCGGCGGCGAGGTCCTCACCCAGACGCGCTCACCGCAAAACATAAACCCCATACAGCCCTTGAGAATGATCTTGCTGCGCGAGACTTGCGTCAGCGTCGCGGAGTAGGTGCGGCCGTCCTCCGGGTTGTAGATGTTGCCCTTCCACTGATTGCCGGCGACCTTCGCAAGACCTCTGGCGATCTGCAGCCCGACGATCTCACGGCTGCGCAACGACGTGTTCTTGTTGAGAACGTCGCGGAGCGGCTTGCCCTCGTGTACGGGATTCTTCACCCAGGCGATCTTGACGCAGAGATAGCGCTTCCCGGAGCCGCAGCCGTGGATCAGCATCTTGCCGGGCCACTTGCTGCGCTGCTCGGCTTTTCGCCAATAGCCAGTGGGATCAGCGGCCATGGCGCTGGTTGCACTCAAGGGAAGAAGAGCGGCGGCAAGAACGATGCCGATCGCCGCAGTAAGAGAATGATGCCGCATTAGCGCACCTCCGTCATGGTCGGGCCGCCGGCGCACCGTGCACCTCGGCGAAAATGGCTTCTGCCCCCTGTCCCTGACGGGTCTCGTTGGACCCAATTCCTGATCCGGCGATAGAGCACTTATGCTGCGCCCATTTCCTTAGCTTCCGAACCGCCTGTGCCTTGCGCCTCGACCCCTTCCAGGATCGCCGCAACGCCCATACCGCCAGCGGTACACACCGAGATCAAACCTCTCTGGCCGCACCCACTATGTAGGAGTTTAGCCAAAACTGACAAGATTCGCGCACCCGTGGCGGCAAAGGGATGGCCAAAGGCGATCGAGGAGCCTTTGACGTTCATCTTGGCCTGGTCGATCGTGCCCAAGGGCGCGTTCCGCCCCAGACGGTCCCGACAATAGGCTTCTGATTCCCATGCCTTCAAAGTAGCCAACACTTGAGCAGCGAATGCCTCGTGAATCTCATAATAATCAAACTCTTGAAGCGCAAGTCCGGCCTGATCGAGCAGTTCGCTGACAGCCACGGTCGGCGCCATCAAGAGACCTTCACCTTCCACATAGTCTACGGCAGAAGTGCGACCCAAAATTAAATAAGCCTGAATCGGAATTTCCTTGGATTTCGCCCATTTTTCGCTCGCCAGCAGCACCGTGGCGGCCCCATCCGTTAACGGGGTCGAGTTGCCGGCGGTAATCGTGCCCCCTGATTTGTCGAAAACGGGCTTCAGTTCGGCCAGCTTCTCCAGGGAAGCATCCTCCCGGATATTGTTGTCACGGAAGAGCCCGGCGTTAGGGACGACGAGGTCGTCCATGAAGCCTTCGTCGTAGGCCGCGGCGGCCTTGCAGTGGCTTTCGAAGGCGAGGATGTCCTGATCCTGGCGGGAGATGCCCCATTCCTTGGCCATCAGCTCGCAGTGTTCGCCCATGCCGAGGCCTGTGCGCGGCTCGCGGGTATCCGGCGGCAGCGGCGCGAGCTCGCCGGGCGCCATGCCCTTAAACGCCCCGACACGCTGGCCCAGGCTTTTGGCGCGCGAGGCCTTGACCAGGCGCTTGGCGAACTTCTTCTGGAAAACGATGGGCGCATCGCTCGTCGTATCCGAGCCCATGGCGATGCCGGACTCGATCTGGCCCGTGGCGATCTTGGCGGCAAGTCCCAGCGCCGCCTGAAGGCTCGTGCCGCAGGCCTGCATCATGGTGATGCCCGGCGTGGTGCGCGCCAACGAGCTGCCAATCACCGCCTCGCGGGCCAAGTTCCAGTCCTTGGCATGGGTAATCACCGCACCGCCGACCACCTCGTCGATATGTGCGCCAGCCAAGCCGAAGCGATCGGCGAGCCCGCATAGCGCCGCCGTCAGCATGTCGAGGTTGGAAAGCTCGGCGTAAGCGGTGTGCGAGCGGCAGAAGGGGATTCGCATCCCACCCAGCACCGCGACACGCCGCATCGGCATTTGCGTCATGACGTCCTTTCCAGCCTCATGCTGCGGCCTTGCCGGCAGCGTTCGCGTCTTGGCTCTTCCGGTAGTGCAGCGGACCGCCGCGGAACGGCGCGAAACCCGTGCCGAAGATCACACCCGCATCGACGTGGTCGGCGTCCTTGACGATTCCGTCCGCCTCGGCGCGCGCGGCTTCGTCGAGCAGAGGCTGGACGAGCTCGCGGCCGAGCCGCGCCAATTCGGCGTCGTCAAAGGTTGCCTCCGCGTCGCGCTTCGGCTTGCCGTCTTCCCACACATAGAAGCCCTCGCCCGTCTTCTTGCCGAGCTTGCCCTGATTCACCAGCGAGGCAAGCACGTTGTCGGACGCACCGTCCGTCTTCGGTGCAAGGTTCAGCTCCTCGCCGACCTTGTTGCAGATGTCGAGACCGACCATGTCCATCAGCTCCATCGGACCCATGGGCATGCCGAACTTGAGCGCGGCTTGATCGATCTTCTCGCGTGGCTGTCCGTCTTGATAGAGCCGCACGGCCTCCATCATGTAGGGCGCGAGCACGCGGTTGACCAAAAAGCCCGAACAGCTCTTCACGACTAAAGGCAGCTTGTTGATCGCGGTGACGAAGCGGCAGGCCTTGCCGACCTCCTCCTCGCGCGTCCCTTCGCCGTGCACGACCTCGACCAAGGGCAGCTGCGCGACGGGGTTGAAAAAATGAAGTCCGACCAGGCGCCCCGGATCCTTCAGCGGCTTGGCAATGTCCTCCAGCTTGAGCGATGAAGTGTTTGTCGCCAGCACCGCGCCGGGCTTTGCCTTGGTTTCCAGGTCGGCGAAGAGTTTCTGCTTCACGTCGAGCTTTTCGATGATCGCTTCGATGATCACATCGGCATGCTTGATCTGCTTGCCGCCCGGGTCCGCGATCAGGCGCGCAACGCCGGAGTCGAACGCCGTCTTGCCGCGCAAGCGCTTCTTGAAGAGCTTCTTGGCGCGATGGATGCCCTTTTCGATTTGGCCTTGGTCGAGGTCCTGCAAGCTCGCCTGCATGCCGGAGACGACGCACCAGGCGGCGATGTCCGCGCCCATGGTGCCGGCGCCGATGACGTGGACTTTACGCGGGCGGAAGCCGTCCTTCGGGGCGGCATCCTTCAGCATCTCCGACAGCCCGAACACGCGGCGCAAGTTTCGCGAGGTCTCGCTCGCCATCAGCGGCGCGAACATCTCCGTCTCGGCGCGCTTCATGGCGGCCAGATCATCGCCATGGCGCTCGAAGAGATCGATCAGGCGGAAGGGCGCCGGGTAATGGTCCTCGCGCACCTTCTCCGCCGTCTTGGCGCGCATCTGTTTGGCCAGCATGCCGCGCACCGGCTGCTTGGCCATGAGCTTCTTCCACCAGGGCGCACCCTTCGACCGGCGCTTCTGCAACACGGCCTTGCGCGCGGCCCAGCGCAGATTGTGGCGCGTGGCTACAAGTTGATCGACGAGGCCCATGGCCCGTGCCGCGCCCGGCCGCAGCATCTTGCCCGTCAGCATGGCGGTCATCGCGTCCATGGGACCTGCCACCCGAATGGAGCGGACGGTGCCGTTGAGCCCTGGAAAGATGCCGAGCTTCACTTCGGGGAAGCCGAGCCTGGTCCCCTCCTCGCGGTCGGCGATGCGCCAGTCGCAGGCCAAGGCTAGCTCCAGCCCCCCGCCAAGGCAGTAGCCATGAATCGCGACGACCACGGGCATTGGCAAAGCTTCGATGCGGTCGAACAGCTCGATCGTCTGCTTGACGACGTCTCTGACCTTCTCCTCGGTATCGAAGCCCTCGAACTCACGGATGTCGGCCCCGGCGACAAAGCCTGAGTCCTTGCCGCTCATGAGCACGAGACCCCGGACCTCGCCGGCCTGCACCTGCTCCAGCGCCTCGACGACCTCGCCGAGTTCCTCGATGGCCCTACGGCCAAGTGAGTTCATGCTTTCGCCTTGGCGATCGATGATCGCCCAAGCGATGCCTTCGAGGTCGACGGAAAAGGTCCAGTCTTTTAGGTCGGGAAGCGTAATCTGCATGATCCAGTCTTACTCGGCGGCGATATGCGCGCGGGCGGACGGATCCGCGTCGCCGCTTTGCAGGGTCTTATCTTCGTGCTTCAGATCGACAGCGGCAAAATCGTCGACGGCAATGACACGGGCGGTCATGTCGCGCAAGCTGGCAAGGTCGCGCGCTTCGTCTGCGCTCAAGATACCCTTCTCCTCGGCGTCCTTGATCCAATCGGTGTTATAGAGGCGCCTCACCTCACCCTTTCGAATGGCGCGTTCCAGCTTCTTCTCGGCCTCCTCGCAGGCGATCGCTTTGACAAGCGTCGCTTCAAGAAGCCCAATCGGATCGGCAGGATCGTCGGGGGCGTAGATCTCCCGGGTCAACCGGTCACGGAAGGCGCCGGGCTTCAGGGCGAGCCGTACGATGTCCTTGCCGTGTTTGTCGCTCGCTGGCGCACGCGACCCATAAGTCAGCACCAGCGGCTTCATTGCCCAAGCCGCCCAGCGCGCGGGGAAGTTGTCGATCACGCCGCGTAAAGCGACATCGAACCGGTGCAGACAATTCTGCGCGCAGTAGTCGACCACCTTGCGGTCAGCCGCTTGGCGCCCGTCGTCTTCGTAGCGTTTGAGGATCGCAGACAGCAGATAGAGCTCAGACAGCGCGTCCGCCATGCGGCCGGCGATCTTCTGCTTCACCTTCAGGCTGCCGCCGAGAAGCGCCACGGTGACATCGGCAACGAAAGCGAAGGAACGCGCGGCGCGCGCCAATTGACGCCACCAATAGCTTACGTCGCCCGTATTCGACGGCGGCGTGGCGAACCTGCCCAGAGTGACGTTGTGGAACAGCGCGCCGGCCGCATTGGAGAACAAAAACGCGCGATGGGAATCGAACGTCTTCTCGAAGGTCTCAATGCCGCGGTCGCGGTCCTTGTCCTGGAGCGCCTCGATCTCGGCGAAGAGGAAGGGGTGACTGCGTAATGCGCCTTGGGCAAAGGTGATGAGCGTGCGCGTCAGAATGTTCGCGCCTTCCACCGTGATGCCCACGGGCGCCATCTGATAGGCCGCCTGGATGTAATTGGCCGGGCCATCGCAAACACCGCGGCCGCCATGGATATCGAGCGCATCGTTCACCGATTGGCGCATACGTTCGGTGGAAACATATTTCAGCAGCGCGGAGATCACGGCCGGCTTCTCGCCCGCCGAGACCATCGAGGAGGTGACGGCGCGCGCGGCCTCCATGCCATACGCGTTCTCCACCAGACGGGCCAGCGGCTCCTCGACGCCCTCCATAAAACCGATGGGCAAGCCGAACTGCTTGCGGATGCGCGCATAGGCCGTGCTGTGGCGGGCCATTGCCTTGGTGGCGGCGGCACTGGTCGCGGGGAGCGAAACCGAGCGGCCGGCCGCCAGACAGCTCATCAGCATGCGCCAGCCCTGGCCGGCCCCTTCGGGGCCGCCGATGATCTGGTCGATTGGTACGAAAACGTCCTTGCCCTTAGTGGGGCCGTTGGGGAACGCAGCGCCCGTGGGCAGATGGCGGCGGCCGATCTCCACGCCCTCAAGATCCGTGGGGATCAACCCCAGGGTGATGCCGACGTCCTCGCCGCGGCCCAAATGATTGTCCGGATCAAACAAACGGAAGGCGAGCCCGAGCAGTGTCGCATTCGGTGCGAGCGTGATGTAGCGCTTGTCCCAAGTGAGCCGGATGCCGAGCGTCTCCTTGCCGTCATGCATGGCTTTGGTGACGATGCCGACATCGCGCATGGCGGCGGCGTCGGAGCCGGAGAACGGGCCGGTGAGCGCAAAGCAGGGAATCTCCTCCCCCTTGGCCAGCCGCGGTAGGTAGTGATCTTTCTGCGCGTCGGTGCCGTATTTCTCGATCAGCTCGCCGGGGCCGAGCGAGTTCGGCACCATGACGATGGTGACGGCGTCGGCACTGCGCGAGGCGATCTTGCCGAGCACGAGCGATTGCGCCTGCGCGGAGAAACCGAGACCGCCATGCTCCTTGGAGATGAGCATGCCGAGAAAGCCCTGATCGCGTACGAACTGCCAGACGTCATCCGGCACGTCGTGAAGGTCATGGCGGATGCGCCAATCGTCGAGGCGCTTGCACAATTCGTTTGTCGGGCCGTCGAGGAAGGCGCGTTCTTCATCCGTGAGTGTGATCGGCGCCACGCGGCGCAGCTTGTTGAAGTCCGGCGCTCCGGAAAACAACTCCGCGTCCCAGCCCGTGGTGCCGGCTTCGAGCGCCTCGCGCTCGGTCTCCGAGATCGCCGGCATGGCGCCTTTGAGCGCGCGATAGACCGGCAGCGTGATGTATTGACGCTTCAGGTGGGGCATGCTGCCGGCGAACAGCAGCCCCGCGATGAGCCAGCCGGCGAAGGTCCAGAACGGGAAGCCGAAGGCGATCTGCAGGCTGAGCGTGAAGACGAAGATCACGATCGCCCAGGTACGGAGCGAGACGCGGTTCATCGCCAGCGCGAAGAAGCCCGCGAGGGCGACGACAGCAAAAATCAATTCAGCCACGGGCGGCCTCCAACATCGACACGACCCTGTTGCGTCCCCCCTCGCCCTCTATGATGCCGATGGGCCTTGGACTCAAGGGACTTCTGGCTATTTCCGCCACAATCGCGCGCGGCGGGCCGGCTGGGGCCGAATCATCCGAGAGCGCCTCTATTGTAGGGCAAAGCCGTGGGGAGCCGTTCAACAGGAAATCCTCTCGCTTTCTTGTGTCAGGCAGACGAATTGGCTAAGCGTTTTGGATAAGGACTGGGCCAAATAAAGCTGGGAAACATCATGTCGGAAGAACCGGAGCGCCCGCAGCTCAACCCCTATCAGGTCGAACTGGAGGCGGGGAAGCGCTACGCGTGGTGCCGCTGCGGACGCAGCAAGAAGCAGCCCTTTTGCGATGGCTCGCACGATGGCACAGGGATCGAGCCTCTCATGTTCACGGCGGAACGCACCGAGTCGGCGCTTTTGTGCGGGTGCAAGGACACGGGCGATCCTCCGTATTGCGACGGCTCCCACCTGCTGCTCTGAATTTGGGCATGCACAGGGGAAGCCCTTCTTGCTAGAAATGCCGAAGTGGGCCGCGTGGCCCGCTTTCCTTAGTGTCTGCAAGCCCGAGTGGGGGAAGGCGAGGCAGGCGTCGTCATGGCCTATTTCCTACAACAGCTCGTCAATGGACTGGCCCTGGGCTCGATCTATGGCCTGATCGCCATCGGCTACACCATGGTCTATGGCATCATCGGCATGATCAACTTCGCCCATGGTGACGTCTTCATGGTGGGCGCGTTCATCGCGCTGATCGCCTTTCTGGCGCTGATGGCTATTGGCGTGACCATGATCCCGTTGGCCCTGCTCATCGTGCTCATCCTTGCCATGGTGCTGACGGCGGTCTGGGGTTGGACGGTCGAGCGCGTCGCCTATCGGCCGTTGCGCGACTCCTTCCGCCTGGCGCCGCTGATCACGGCCATTGGCATGTCGATCGTGCTGCAGAACTTCATCCAGGTGGCGCAAGGCGCCAGGGTCAAGCCGCTGCAGCCCGTTGTCACCGGCGGCTACGAGCTGTTCACCGAAGGCAACTTCACGGTGATCGTCTCCAACATCCAGATCCTCATCGTGGTGACGACGCTGGCGCTGATGACGATCTTCTGGCTGATCATCAACCGCACCGCGCTGGGGCGCGCTCAGCGCGCCTGTGAGCAAGACCGGCTCATGGCGTCGCTGTCGGGCGTCAATGTGGACCGCACCATCTCCATCACCTTCGTGATCGGCGCCGCGCTCGCTGCCGTCGCCGGGCTCCTTTACCTCCTCTATTACGGCGTGATCGATTTCTTCATCGGCTTCATCGTCGGTATCAAGGCGTTCACCGCCGCGGTGTTCGGCGGCATCGGCTCCATTCCCGGCGCCATGCTGGGAGGACTCGTGATCGGATTGATCGAGACGTTTTGGTCCGCCTACTTCACCATCGAGTACAAGGACGTGGCGGCGTTCTCCATGCTCGCCATCGTGCTTATCTTCTTCCCCACGGGCCTGCTTGGGCGCCCTGAGATCGAGAAGGTCTAAGGTTGGCGGAGCCCGGCAAACCTCTTGGCTTGCGGCTCAAATCGGCCCTGACCGACTCTCTTCTCGCGGGCGTCGTTGCCTTTGCGCTGTTCTCGCTGGTGCTCGGGTTACGCACCGTGGACGGCATCACGGGCCTGACGCTTCAGCCGCGCCCCGGTCTGCTCGCGATTGCTGTCGGCATCGTGTTTGTCGGCCGATTTCTGCTGAACCTGTTCGTCTGGCAGACGGAGTACCCGCTCACCACGCCGTTTGCGAAGTTGTTTACGCGCGATGCGTTCGACAAACGCGACATTACCGTGTTGAGCACAACGGCCGCGCTTGGCGTGGCCGGGCTCGTCATATCGGCGATTTTCAATGTTCCGGCCCTCGGACTTATCGCCTGGGCTGCGCTTCTCTTTGTCGGTCTTGGATTGCTGCGCCGGCTTATCGTTCATGTTTTCCCCGACCTGCCTTACGCGCAAATCTTCATCGTCGGCGGCATTCTGTTCGCCATCTTCTTCCCGCTGACATCGTATGCACTCGATCGGGCCTTCAATCTCGGCCTGCCCTTGCGCTACTGGTTCGATCTTTCCATCCTTGTGCTCACCTATGTGATGCTCGGCTGGGGGCTGAACATCGTGGTGGGGCTCGCAGGGCTCTTGGACCTCGGCTATGTCGCCTTCTATGCCGTCGGCGCTTACACCTTCGCGCTGCTTGCCACGCATTTCGGTCTCGGCTTCTGGATCTGTCTGCCCATCGCCGGGCTCGCGGCCGCGCTATGGGGCGTCATTCTCGGCTTTCCCGTGCTGCGCTTGCGCGGCGACTATCTCGCCATCGTCACTTTGGCCTTCGGCGAGATCATCCGCATCGTGCTGCTCAACTGGACCGAAGTGACCAACGGGCCGAACGGAATTTCCGGCATCCCGAAGCCTACCTTCTTCGGCCTCCCCTTCTCTCCGTTTGCCGAGGGCACAACATTCGCCAGCTTCTTCGGCCTGAAATACGACGCGCTGCACGGCATTATGTTTCTCTACTATTTGATCTTGGTGCTCGCGTTTCTCACCAACTTCGTGACCTTGCGGATGCGGCGTCTGCCGATCGGGCGCGCCTGGGAAGCCATGCGCGAAGACGAGATCGCCTGCCGCTCGCTCGGCATCAACACCACTGTCACCAAGCTCACCGCCTTCGCCACCGGCGCGCTGTTCGGCGGGCTCGCCGGCTGCTTCTTCGCCACGCGGCAAGGCTTCATCAGCCCGGAGAGTTTCAGTTTTATCGAGTCCGCCATCATCCTGTCGATCGTCGTGCTCGGCGGGATGGGCAGCCAGCTTGGCGTGGCCATTGCGGCCGTCGTCATGGTGGGCGGCTTCGAAGCCTTGCGGCACACTGACGGCCTACAGAGCATCTTTGGCGCAGGGTTCGATCCCGCGCTCTACCGCATGCTGCTGTTCGGCATCGCCATGGTGGGCATCATGATTTGGCGGCCACGCGGCCTCATTGCGTCGCGGTCGCCAACCATTTCGCTGAATGACGCAAACGCCGTTTCCGGCGATCTCGTCAGGCAGGGCCGCAGATGAACACGAAGGATAAAGATTGGGACACAGACCCCGTGCTCAGCGTGGAACATCTGACCATGCGCTTTGGCGGCCTTGTGGCCATCGACGACGTGTCGTTCAAGGTCGGCCGGCATGACATCACCGCGCTGATCGGACCGAACGGCGCCGGCAAGACAACCGTGTTCAACTGCATCACCGGGTTTTACAAGCCGACCGAAGGCATGATCAGCTTGAGCGCGCCGGACGGAGACCGCTTCTATCTGGAGCGGATGACAGACCACGACATCAGCGCCGATGCCCGCGTCGCCCGCACCTTCCAGAACATTCGCCTGTTTCCCGGCATGACCGTTCTGGAGAATCTGATGGTGGCGCAGCACAACGAGCTACGCCGCGCTTCGAATTTCACCATCGGCGCGCTGCTCGGCCTCGGCAACTTCGCCCGTGCCGAAGGCCAAGCCGTCGATTTGTCACGTTACTGGCTTGACCGGGTGGGGCTGTTGTCCCGCGCCGATGAAGCGGCGGGCGATCTTCCTTACGGCGATCAGCGCCGGCTGGAGATCGCGCGCGCCATGTGCACGAAGCCGCTGCTCCTGTGCCTCGACGAGCCGGCCGCCGGCCTCAACGCGCGAGAGAGCGAGGGCCTCAACGAACTGCTCTACAAAATTCGCGAGACGGAGAAGATCGCCATCTTCCTCATCGAGCACGACATGAGCGTGGTCATGCGCATTTCCGACCACATCATCGTGCTCGACTACGGCAAGAAGATCGCCGACGACACGCCTCGGCAAGTGCGTAACGATCCGCAGGTGATCGCCGCCTATCTTGGCGTACCGGAAGAGGACGTTGCGGGTTCGGGGGCGCGCCCATGAGCGAATCCCTCCTTGAACTCGACGACGTGACGGCCTGCTACGGACGGCTGCCGGTGCTGCATGGCGTGAGTCTCGACGTCAAGCCTGGCGAGATCGTCGCGCTGATCGGCGCCAACGGAGCCGGCAAGACTACCACCATGATGACGATCTGCGGCCGGCCGCGCGCGAGCCAAGGCCGGATCGTGTTCGACGGCAAAGACATTACCCAATTGCCGACACATGACATCGCGCGGCTGCGCATCGCGCAGTCGCCGGAAGGACGCCGCATCTTTCCGCGCATGACGGTGATGGAGAACCTGCAAATGGGCGCCATCATCGCCGACGATCCAGGCGGCTTCGATGCCGACCTGGAGCGGGTGCAGGCGCTCTTTCCAGTGCTGAAGACGCGCGCCGACCAGCGCGGCGGCACACTGTCCGGCGGCGAGCAGCAAATGTTGGCCATCGCCCGCGCGCTGATGGGCCGCCCCAGGCTTCTGCTTCTGGATGAGCCGTCCCTCGGCTTGGCACCGCTCGTGGTCAAGCAGATCTTCGAGGCTATTGCGGAGCTCAACGCGCAAGGCCTCACCGTGTTCCTGGTCGAGCAGAACGCCTATCAGACGCTCAAGATCGCTACCCGCGGCTATGTAATGGTCAACGGGCGCATCACGATGTCCGGCAGCGGCCAGGCACTTCTGGAGCGGCCGGAGGTGCGCGCGGCGTATCTGGAGGGCGATACCGCCAAGTTGAAGGAGACGAACGGGACATGAGTGCGCTCGCTCCATCCATCGCGCCGTGGCTCTCGGACGACGGGCTTGGCGTCTTCCTCGTGCTCACGCTGATTCTCGGCGGCGGTGCGGCCTATCTCGCAGGACGGGGCCTGGCCGGCACCTGGCGACCACTGTGGCGCGTCTTCTTCTATACGGCGCTGCTCGCATGCGCCGTGCGCTTTTTCCACTACGCGCTGTTCGATGGCGCGCTGCTCTCCCCCTACTACTATCTTGTCACCTATGCGGTGCTGCTTGCGGCGGCCCTGCTCGGCTTCCGCGTCATGCGTACGACGCAGATGGTGACGCAATATCGTTGGCTCTACGAGCGGACGAGCCCCCTCACTTGGCGCGCGCGGAACGCACCACTAAGTTAGGGCAGCCGAGGCTTGGAAGGAGATTCCCAATGACCCGTCTGACAGGGCTGATTGCCGTTCTGTGTGCAAGCCTCACGCTCGCCGCTTGTGGCGAGCCGGACGACCCCAACGTCACGACGATCGGCGTAGCAGGGCCGGTCACGGGGCAATACGCCTCCTTCGGCACGCAGATGACCAACGGTGCGGACCTCGCGATCGCCGACATCAATGCGGCGGGCGGCGTGCTCGGCAAAACGCTCAAAGCCGAAATCGGCGACGATGCCTGCGATCCGAAACAGGCCGTGGCCGTGGCAAATCAGATGGTTGGCGCCGGCGTGCCCTTCATTGCCGGGCATTTTTGCTCGGGGTCATCCATCCCCGCTTCGAACGTTTACGGCGACAGCGCGGTGATCATGATCTCGCCGGCCTCGACCAGTCCCGCGCTGACCGATAGCCGCGCTGGACCGAACATTTATCGCGTGGTCGGGCGCGACGATCAGCAAGGCGGCATTGCCGGTGCGTACCTCGCCAAGAATTTCGGCGACAAGAACATCGCCATCATCGACGACAAGACGGCGTACGGCAAAGGCCTGGCCGACGAGGTCAAGAAGGCGCTCAACGCGGCCGGCACCCAGGACGTCCTGAACGAGTCCTACACCGCCGGCGAAAAAGACTATTCGGCGCTGGTCTCCAAGCTGAAGCAGGCGGGCGTCGACGTGGTGTATGTGGGCGGCTATCACACCGAGGCTGGCCTCATCCTGCGGCAGATGCGCGATCAGGGCATGGACGCGGTGCTGATGGGCGGCGACGCACTGGTCACGCAGGAATATTGGTCCATCACCGGACCTGCGGGCGAAGGAACGCTCATGACCTTCTCCCCCGACCCGCGGAAGAATCCCGCCGCGGCCGAGGTCGTCGCCCGCTTCGAGGAGAAGGGCGTCGAGCCGGAGGGCTATGTGCTTTACACCTATGCCGCGATCCAAGCCTGGGCGGAAGCCGCCAAGAAGGCCGGCACTACCGACGCTGCGGCCGTGGTCAAGGCTCTCAACGGCAACGCCTTCGACACCGTGATCGGCGAATTGCGCTTCGACGCGAAGGGCGATCCCAACCTGCCGCCATACGCGGTCTATCGCTGGTCGAACGGCGCCTACGAGCAGATCGGCGACAAGGCGCCCGCGGGCTAGCCGCGCTAGCTCTTCTTCGCCTTAGCTTCCTCGGCCTTGAACTGGGCCTCGAGCTCTTCTTCGAACTTCACCAGGTCTTCCGGCAGGGGCATGCCGAAGGCACGCATCTCGTTGAGCTTCTCGCGAACCTGCAGGTAAAGCTCGTGCCGATCCTCGGGTTGGTTCTCCATCTGATTGATGAGAAGGGCGAGTTCCGCCTTGAGATCGTCAAATGCCATGATGCAACTGCCTCCTTTTCGACCGGGCGGCGGATCGGACCATAAACCACGGAACGCAGCAAGCCTTGCGGCCTGAGTGGATTGCAGTCCGGCCGTTTCCCTTGCATAGTCCT
Organism: Methyloceanibacter sp.; assembly: GCF_041573655.1. Classification (GTDB taxonomy): domain Bacteria; phylum Pseudomonadota; class Alphaproteobacteria; order Rhizobiales; family Methyloligellaceae; genus Methyloceanibacter. Next base: position 80,864 of record NZ_JBFFQD010000002.1, on the reverse strand, counting down.
CCCTCACGAGAGGGTCGGAGGGACAGCGGCAAATGGAACGGGTAACTTTCACCAAAGCGGTCGGCTTCGTGCTTGCCGCGGCCTTCGCCATCGTTATCGGGGTCTGCATGTGGGCGCTGATGGTCGGCGACTTCATGAATACGGTCATGAACCAGCAGACTCAGCACACGGTCCGCATTGTCGGCTTCGCAGGGATGCTGGCCGCGCTCATCACCTGGTGGTGCCAGCGCTACACCGCCCGGCGCGGGTTCGTCGTCCGCACGCTGTTTGCACTCTTTATCTTCATCGTGGCGTTCTGCAGTTTCGGCGGCCTGCTCCGCTTCATCTACATTCACGCCACCTATCCGAGCCAGCAGGATTGGTCGCTTGGGGGCATGTATCTGGCCTCGCTGAACGACTTCTACACCTTCCTGCTCGACATGATGATCCCGCCCCGCCCGGGCTATCTGGGGCTTGCGCTGGCGGCGGCCATCTATGTTTCCCTGTTCGGGACCCGCGCGCCGAAGACTGTTGAAATTTAAGCTTTTTGGCGCGTTCGCATTTGAGCCTGTCCCGCGTTCTGCTAGACCTTCCTTGTCGCCGGACGCGCACGTCCGGGAAAGGTTGACCGACCCGCATGATCCCGCGCTATAGCCGCTCGCAGATGGCTGCCATCTGGGAGCCCGAGAACAAATTCCGCATTTGGCTTGAGATTGAGGTCACCGCCGCCGAGGCCATGGCCGAGCTCGGCCTGATCCCGAAGGAGGCGGCGGAGGCGGCGCGGACGCGCGGCGGGTTCGACATCGAGCGGATCGACGCCATCGAGGCGGAGGTGAAGCACGACGTCATCGCCTTCCTCACCTCGGTCGCCGAGCATGTCGGGCCAGAGGCACGCTTCCTCCACGCCGGCCTCACTTCCTCCGACGTGCTCGACACCTGCTTCAACGTGCAGCTCACCGAAGCCGCCGACATTCTCATTGCCGATCTGGACAACCTGCTCGCCGCGCTGAAGACGCGCGCCTATGAGCACAAGGACACAATCACCGTGGGCCGCAGCCACGGCATACACGCCGAGCCCACGACGTTCGGGCTGAAGCTCGCGCAAGCCTATGCGGAGTTCGCGCGCAACCGCGAACGCATGGTGCGCGCCCGCGAGGAGGTCGCGACCTGCGCCATTTCGGGCGCGGTGGGGACGTTCGCCCATGTGGACCCGCGGGTTGAAGCTTACGTGGCCGACAAACTGGGTTTGAGGCCGGAGCCGGTCTCCACCCAAGTCATCCCACGCGACCGGCATGCCGCCTATTTCGCCACGCTCGCGGTGATCGCAAGTTCCGTGGAGCGGCTCGCCACTGAGATCCGCCATTTGCAGCGGACCGAGGTGCTCGAGGCAGAGGAGTTCTTCTCCGAAGGCCAGAAGGGTTCCTCGGCCATGCCGCATAAGCGCAATCCCGTGCTGTCGGAAAACCTAACGGGCCTCGCCCGCATCGTGCGCGGCTATGCACTGCCGGCGCTGGAGAATGTGGCGCTGTGGCACGAGCGAGATATTTCGCACTCCTCCGTGGAGCGCATGATCGGCCCCGACGCCACGGTGACGCTCGACTTCGCGCTGGCCCGCCTCACCGACCTCATCAAGGGGCTCGTGGTCTATCCGGAACGCATGCGCGCCAACATGGACCGCTTAGGCGGGCTCATCCATTCCCAGCGCGTGCTACTGGCGCTGACCAATGCAGGGGTCTCCCGCGAGGACGCCTACCGGCTCGTCCAGCGCAACGCCATGAAGGTCTGGCAGGAGAACAAGGACTTTCTCTCAGAGCTTTTGGCCGACGCGGACGTAACCCGCGCACTTTCGGAAGATGCGATCCGCGATCAATTCGATCTCGGCTATCACACCAAGCACGTGGACGACCTCTTCGCCCGCGTGTTCGGCTGACGCACGCTAGCGCACGCCGAAGGGGCGTCCCGGCCGCGTCTCGACTGTCCCACCGAGACGATCGTCTTCCGTCCCCGCATAGCCGCGCACGCCGTACTTCGTGTAATTGCCATTGCGGTCGTAATAGCGGCGCCCGCCATAGCCCCAAAAGCCCGGGGTGTAGCCATAAGGCGGCAAGGCCAGCGGCACGTTGTAGTCGTAGTCGTTCTCGTAACCTTTGCGCACGGGAACGAAGCGCAGATAGCTGGTCCGCACGTAGCCCTTTCCGACCCGGCACCAGCCCTTCTTGCACGTCTTGGCGTCGACGACTTGCGACACGCCGATAAGGCCGAGAACCTTGGCGCCGCTATTCGGCGCGGCATGGATGCTGGCCGGCCGCTTGGCCACGGCGTTTGCCGCGTTGGCGGCGGCGGGCAGCATCAGGCCCGCAACGACGAAAACCAAAAGCCTGAAACCGAAGGCCTGGGGCATGAGCCGCGGGTAACCCCTATTCGTCGAGATCGACGCCCGAGGAGATAGCCTGGAGGTTGACGTCCTCGATCGGGCCCCCATCAGAGTAAGCGCCGCTGCCGCGAAAGATATGCGGCATATAGCGATAGCGGTTGCGCTCCTGCGCCATCATGAAAAAGCGCCGGCGATAGAAGGACGGCGAGATGGCCGTGTAGGGCGGCATGTCGAAATACCAGTCGGCCTTGGGGTAATGGCCCGCGCGATACGGATAAGCCGGGAAGATCGGCCAGACTTCCGGCTCCAGAACGTAGGCCGAGGCCAACAGCAGTCCGCGCTGAACCGCATAGCCGCGATAGCCGTTCCAGATCAGACCGCACCAGCCGCCCTGGCAGCCTCGAACATCGACCAGCGCGCCCGCGGGCACGACGGCGATGCGCGCATATCCGGCGCCCGGCCCGTCGCGCAAGTTCAGCGAGACCGCCGTCTGCGCGTCGTCCGCCGACGCCGATGCCGTCGCGATCACGAGCCCTAGAAGGACGCCCGTGACGAGCCGGATGAAGGATCCCATGCCGCCCCCAAAGTTCAGTCCTTAGGGCCAGTGTCGCATAGGACCACGGCACCGTCAGCCTCTCCTTGCGGCCCGGTCGGCTAAGGGCCCCGACCTGATGCAAGGATGCAACGCTCTAAAATGCGCGAATCGTTTGAAGGCGTTGCGGTGCCGAGCTTAAGAGCCCGGCGAAACCGCCGCGCGGGTCGCCTCAGCGGCGGACGACAGCCAGCCGGCATCGGTGCCGACGGCAACGATGTCCCAGCCCTCTTCGATCCGGGGCTTGGCGAAGTCCGCGTCATTGCAGAAAATCAGGGTCATGACGGATTTCTCGCGGGCCTTTTTCAGGACCTCCGTCATGGCCTCTTGAACCTCTTTGGCCCAGATATCGAGGCGCCCGGTGAGCGCCACGGAGAGGTCGTTGGGCCCGAAGCAGACCATGTCCACGCCCTCCAACGACAGTATCTCGTCGAGTTGATCGAGGGCGCCTTTGGTCTCGACCTGCGGACAAGCGATGGTGAAATCATTCGCCTCCGTGAAATAGTCGCCGCTGTAGCCGATCTTGGCCCGGTACGGCCCCCAGCTGCGCAAGCCCCGCGGCGGATACTTCACGGCCCGGACGAAGGCCTCCGCCTCCTCCACGTTATTGATGAGCGGGCACATAATGCCTTGCGCGCCCGCATCCAGCGCCCGGCCCACGAGCCCGGGATCGTTGTTGGCCACGCGCACGATAGCGGGCAGCCCGGCTGCCTTGGCGGCGGTCAGGCAGGCCAGCAACGTCTCGTTGCCCCCTGCGCCATGTTGCTGGTCGAGGGTGACACAGTCCCAGCCGGCCTCGCCTGCCAGCTCGAGAGCAAGCGGGTTGTTCAACATCAGCCAGGCGTTGAACAGCGTCTGGCGCTCTTTGGCAGCTTGGCGGAACAGGTCCCGGGACATGGTGTCCTTACGCCTTGGCCTCGGCTTCGATCTGCCGCACCGCCTCGGCCAGATGGTCGGCCATGGCGCGGCGAATCTGGTGGTCGGACTGATCGACGCTTTTGGCGTCGAAATCGCCCCTGATCTTGCGGAAGACGTCCTCCTCGCCCGGCTCCTCCAGGTCGGCCTTGACCACCTCCCGGGCGTAGGCCTGGGCCTCATCGCCGGACAGGCCCATTTTCTCGGCGGCCCATAGGCCCAAGAGCTTGTTCCGCCTGGCATTGGCCTTGAAACTCAACTCCTCGTCGAGGGCGAATTTCCGCTCAAAACTTTTCTCGCGATCGTCAAAACTGGTCATTGCCGGCACCTCCAGGACCCTCGGCGACCGAGGGCATCGTCCATAGAATTGTTGGGGAAAATCCCGCCTCTCTGGACCGCGTGATAGCGCCGAAGCGCCGGAAAATCAACAAATCCCCGGCCGTCCCCTGCGGCCGGAAGGCCCATCCCGGAGCCGTTGTACGCCCCCTCCCCTTCAGCTAATGTCGAATAAGACTTCTTGAATCCGATTCCTGCGATGGCAATTTCCAGTGTAGCGCGCGCGGCTTGGGACTTTCCCAGTCTTCGCGCGTTTGGCGCTTGAGTCCCCAGACAGGGCAGTGAGGAACCAAAATTATGAATCGTCGCCGGCGCATCTACGAAGGCAAGGCCAAGATCCTCTACGAAGGACCCGAACCTGGCACGCTCATCCAACACTTCAAGGACGACGCCACCGCCTTCAACAATAAGAAGCACGACCGCATCGAGGGCAAAGGCGTACTCAATAATCGCATTTCGGAGTGCATCTTCGAGCGGCTCAACGAGATCGGCGTGCCGACGCATTTCATCAAACGGCTGAACATGCGCGAGCAGCTGATCCGCGAGGTCGAGATTGTTCCGCTCGAAGTGGTGATCCGCAACGTCGCCGCGGGCTCACTGGCAACCCGGCTCGGTCTCGAAGAAGGCACGATGCTGCCGCGCTCCATCGTCGAGTTCTATTACAAGTCCGACGACCTCGGAGACCCCATGGTCTCCGAAGAGCACATCACCGCTTTCGGCTGGGCGACGCCTCAGGAGCTCGACGACATGATGGCGCTGGCGCTGCGCATCAACGACTTTCTGTCGGGACTGTTTCTTGGCGTCGGCATCCGACTCGTGGACTTCAAGCTCGAGTTCGGCCGGCAGTGGGAGGCCGATCAGATGCGCATCGTGCTCGCCGACGAGATCTCCCCCGACTGCTGCCGCTTGTGGGATATCGAGACTCAGAACAAGCTGGACAAGGATCGGTTCCGCCGCGACATGGGCGGCCTCGTGGAGGCCTACCAAGAGGTGGCGCGCCGGCTCGGTCTGCATGTCGACAATCCGGGGCGGCCGCGCAGCGGTCCGGTTCTGGTGCAGTCGACCTAACGGGAGCGCAAAGCGGCATGAAGGCGCGTATCACCATCACGCTGAAGCCCGGCGTGCTCGATCCGCAAGGCAAGGCGATCCAGGGCGCGCTGCATGCGCTCGGCTTCGGCTCGGTTGATGGTGTCCGTCAGGGCAAGTATATCGAGGTCGAAGTCGCCGAAAGCGATCCGGCCCGCGCGCGCGCCGAAGTGGAGCGCATGTGTGAACAACTTCTCGCAAACACAATCATCGAGAATTACGCTTATGAGCTCGAGGCAGCGTAGGCGCATTCTCCGTCATTCCGGCGAAAGCCGGAATCCAACCACACACTCGGACAATTGCCGCTTCTGGATCCCGGCTTGTGCCGGGATGACGTCTGGGTTCGTGCGAACATGAAAGCCAGCGTCATCGTCTTTCCGGGATCGAACTGCGACCGCGACGCGGCCGTAGCGCTTCAGGCAGCGATGGGCGCGGCGCCTGCCATGGTCTGGCATGGCGACTCCGAGCTGCCCAAAAGCGATCTCATCGTTCTGCCGGGCGGCTTCTCCTATGGCGATTATCTGCGCTCCGGCGCCATGGCGGCGCATTCGCCGGTCATGCGCGAGGTGGTCGCGCGCGCTAAAGCGGGAACACCGGTGCTCGGCATCTGCAACGGCTTCCAGGTGCTGACGGAATCCGGCCTGCTGCCGGGCGTTCTGATGCGCAACGCGACCTTGCGCTTCATCTGCAAGGACATGCTGCTGAAAGTGGTACGCAACGACACGCGCTTTGCGTCCCACTACGAGACCGGCGAAGTGATCCGCATTCCCGTCGCGCATAAAGACGGCTGCTACTTCGCCGACGAGGGCACGCTTGACCGGCTCGAAGGCGAGAACCGTGTCGCCTTTCGCTACTGCGAGGCATCGGGCGCGGTGACTGAAGCGGCGAACCCCAATGGCTCGTGCCGAAATATCGCAGGAATCTACAACGAGACCGGTACGGTGCTCGGCATGATGCCCCACCCCGAACGGCTCATCGAGCCTGTGCTCTCCGGCACGGACGGCGCCAAAATGTTCTCTTCGCTTGTTGAGAGGCTCCATTGAGCGGCGCGGCGCGGGCGGCCCGCGAGGCGGAAACGCTTTCCGATGCACTGATCGCCGAGCACGGCATAAACGCCGAGGAGTACGCGCGGCTCCTGAAAGAGCTTGGCCGCGAACCGACATTGACGGAGCTCGGCGTGTTTTCGGTGATGTGGTCGGAGCACTGCTCGTACAAATCCTCACGCGTCTGGCTGAAGACATTGCCGACGACGGGGCCACAAGTCATCCAAGGGCCCGGCGAGAATGCCGGCGTCGTCGATCTCGGCGACGACCAAGCGGCGGTCTTCAAGATGGAGAGCCATAACCACCCCTCCTATATTGAGCCCTATCAGGGCGCGGCGACGGGCGTGGGCGGTATCATGCGCGACGTGTTCACCATGGGCGCGCGCCCCGTTGCCAATATGAATGCGCTGCGCTTCGGCGCGCCCGACCATCCCAAGACGCGGCATCTTTTGTCCGGCGTCGTCTCCGGGATCGGCGACTACGGCAACTGTATGGGCGTGCCGACGATCGGCGGCGAAACGAATTTCGACGCCCGCTACAACGACAACATTCTTGTCAACGCCATGTGCGTCGGCCTTGTGGATGCGAACCGCATCTTCACGTCCGCCGCCAAAGGCGTCGGCCTTCCCGTCGTCTATGTCGGCTCGAAGACGGGCCGCGACGGCATTCACGGCGCCACCATGGCGTCGGCAGAGTTCGACGATGCCTCGGAAGAGAAGCGGCCGACGGTGCAGGTTGGCGACCCCTTCACCGAAAAGCTGCTGCTGGAAGCTTGTCTTGAGCTGATGAACGAGGACGCCATCGTCGCCATTCAGGACATGGGCGCCGCGGGCCTCACCTCGTCTTCCGTCGAAATGGCCGACAAGGGCGGCGTCGGCATCGACCTTAACCTGGACCGCGTGCCATGCCGCGAAGAGGCGATGACAGCTTACGAGATGCTGCTGTCGGAGAGCCAGGAACGCATGCTCATGGTGTTGAAGCCTGGCGCCGAACCCATTGCGAAACGCATTTTTACGAAGTGGGAGCTCGATTTTGCAGTGATCGGCGAGACCACCGACACCGGCAATTTCGTCGTGCGTCATGACGGCGTGGTGCAGGCCGACATTCCCCTGCCCGCTCTGGCTCATGCCGCTCCGCTCTACGAACGCCCCTGGGTCGCGCGCGATCCGCTGCCGCTGATTGCCCCGGACGACGTGAAAGCGCCGGAGAGCATCCTTGGCGCGCTGGAATGCTTGATGGGATCGGCGCATCTGTCGTCGCGCCGCTGGATCTACGAACAATACGACCACATGGTCATGGCCGACACGGTACAGCGGCCCGGCGGCGATGCCGGCGTGGTGCGCGTGCACGGCACCGACAAGGGGCTTGCGGTTTCTTGCGACGTTACCCCGCGTTATTGCGCCGCCGATCCGTTCGAGGGCGCCAAGCAGGCTGTGGCCGAATGCTGGCGCAACATCACTGCGACGGGCGCCAAACCGTTGGGCATCACAGACTGCCTGAATTTCGGCAATCCCGAGCGGCCAGAAATCATGGGCGAGTTCGTCCGCGCCGTAGAGGGCATGGGCGAGGCGTGCACCGTGCTGGACTTCCCGGTCGTGTCGGGCAACGTGTCGCTCTACAACGAGACCAATGGTGGGGCTATTCCACCAACGCCTGCCGTCGGCGGCGTCGGGCTTATCGCCGATATCGCGCATATGGCCGGCATGGGCTTGCGGCAAGACGGCGATGTGCTGCTCCTGCTTGGCACGAAGACTGGTCATCTCGGCCAATCGACCTATATGCAAGTCATGGAAGATCGTCTTGAAGGCGCGCCACCCCCTGTCGATCTCGCCGCCGAGAAATGCGCCGGGGATCTGGTGCGCAGCCTTATCGCGTCGGATGCCGTGACGGCGGTGCACGACGTCTCCGACGGCGGGCTCCTTGTCGCCATCGCCGAGATGGCGCTTGCCGGCAACCGTGGGGTGCAACTTGAAGCGCCGCCTGAGGGCTTGCCGGCGCACGCAGCCTGGTTCGGCGAGGACCAGGCACGCTATGTGATCGCGGTACCGGCTGACGATGTGGATGCCGTCGGTGCGGCCGCGTCTGCCGCGGGCGTTCCCGTAAGGGTGCTCGGCACGGTCGAGGGTGATAGCATTGCGCTTCCCGGCGAGACCGCGCTGGCCCTCACCGCACTGAAGGCGGCCCATGAGGGGTGGATGCCGCGCTTCATGGCATAACCTGAAGCCGCGCGCACAAGGAGCAATTGACGATGGCAATGGCTGCGGAGGAGATTGAGCGCTTGGTCAAGGAACGCTTTCCCGATGCGCGCGTGGAGATCGAAGATCTCGCTGGCGACGGCGATCATTACGCGGCCAGCATCGTGTCGGAGGCATTTCGCGGCAAGTCGCGGGTCCAGCAGCACCAAATGGTCTATGATGCACTTCAGGGCAATATGGGCGGCGCACTGCACGCGCTGGCGTTGAAGACATCAGCGCCGCAATAGAGTGAGAAAGGAATCGAACGATGAGTGAGCAAGACGTTCAGGCCGTTCAGGACTGGATCGGCAAGCAGATCGCCGGCCGTGACGTGGTGCTGTTCATGAAAGGCACCAAGTCGATGCCGCAATGCGGCTTCTCCATGCAGGTCGCGCAGATCCTGAGCCATCTCGGCGTCGACTTTGCAGACATCAACGTGCTCGACGACATGAGCGTGCGCGAAGGCGTGAAGGCCTATTCCAACTGGCCGACCATTCCGCAGCTCTACGTGAAAGGCGAGTTCGTCGGCGGGTGCGATATCGTGCGCGAGATGTTCCAGGCAGGCGAGCTCCAGGAAATGCTCAAGACCAAGGGCATTGCCAATAACGCGCAGACCGCGACGGCATAACCGCGCTTCTTAGGATTTCTGCTGGATACACAAACGGCGGCGATTGTTCCAATCGCCGCCGTATTGCTGTGTTGTCTTGTCTGACGTCGCGTGCTTAGCGCGAGTAGAACTCGATGACGAGGTTCGGCTCCATCATGACCGGATAGGGCACATCGGACAGGGTCGGCGTCCGCGTGAACGTCGCGACCATCTTGCCGTGGTCGACGTCGACATAGTCCGGCACGTCGCGCTCGCCGCTCTGCGCGGCCTCGAGCACCATGCCAAGATCCTTGGACTTGTCGCGCAACTCAATCACATCCCCTTCCTTGCAACGATAGCTCGGGATCGTTACGCGGCGGCCGTTGACCTTCACGTGGCCGTGGGAAATGAGCTGGCGGGCGGCGAACACTGTCGGCACGAACTTGGCGCGATAGACCAGCGCATCGAGGCGCCGCTCGAGCAAGCCAATCAGCCGCTCCGAGGTGTCGCCCTTCATGCGCGAGGCCTCGTGATAGATCGACTTGAACTGCTTCTCGGTGATGTTGCCGTAATAGCCCTTGAGCTTCTGCTTGGCCCTGAGCTGCTGGCCGTAATCGGACAGCTTGCCGCGGCGGCGCTGGCCATGCTCGCCAGGTCCGTATTCGCGCTTGTTCTGGGGGCTCTTGGGCCGGCCCCAAATATTCTCGCCGAGCCGACGGTCGATCTTGTGCTTGGCGTGAATGCGTTTCGTCATTCGTAAAAACTCCAAAGCCAAATTAGGCTTTTCGCGGGCGGTCTGCTTTCCCGCGTCTGCCGCAAAAATCCATGGATGTTGAGTGGTCCGGATCGCCAGAGCGGGTCCGGCGGCCCCAAAAGCCCTTCAGGGCTCCGGTTTGACCGTTCTGTTACTCCGAATAGCCGGAAACTGTCAATTGCCGCGATTTCCTAGGGCCACAGGCAGGCCCGGGCCGCCCTAGTTTGCCGGGACCGAGGCCACATAGGCGTTAATGGCACTTTCGACCTTCTGCTTCTGCTCCGGAGGGCATTTCGGCGCCGGCGGCGCCTGCGTCACAGCCGATTCTCCGCCCTCGGTTTCCTCGGTACCGCTGGCCGCGGTCGTCTCAGGGCCCTCCTCGATCTTGGCGTTACCGGTGAAGTAGGACAGCGCAAAGAGGTGCAGCGCCTCGACCATCAGCATCTGCTGGCGCGTCCAGTCCTTCTTGGATTCCTGCGCCAAGAGCGCCTTCAGATTCGCCTGCGCTAGCTGCGGCAAGCCGCAGACCTCCGCATAGGCGGAACGAGTGGCCGCGCGAATGACTTGGCGTGCGTCGTCGCTTGGAATCACGAAGGTGTTGAAGTCGGACTTGTCGACTGGGACAGGCTTGCCGTTAGGTCCGGGCGTCTCCCCCGGAATCAGCGAGAAGGCGTAAGTGAGCATGACGCGCACCCGCGTATCGCTCAGCCCCTTCTTCTGCGGCTGCTTGCTCCGCTTGTCGAGCTCTTCGGCTGCCACGGCCGTGAAACCAGATTGATCGGCCGCTTGGAGCGGAGCACTCGTCAGAAACGCAAAGACCGCAGCACAAGTGGCCCCGCCCAGATGAAACCACGCAACTCTCATTGAACGCCCCTCTCCTTATCGAGCCGGAAGCTAGCATTGTTGACGGGCATCGCAATAGGAGAAACCGGGCGGAACTATGACACCTTATCGCCTTGGCTCTGTTGGAGGCCTCGTCAAGGCTGACACAATTCCCCGCCAGGTGCGGACGTCCTGGTCGGTGGCGCCCATGCGATGAAACATGTTGCGGATCGACCGCACCATGGACGGCCGCTTCTCCGGCGGCCGCAAGAATCCGGCGTCGTCCAATGCCCCTTCCAGATGCTCAAACAGGTTGTAGAGTTCCGCACGGGTCGCGGGCTGTGTGTCCGGCGCGGAGATCCCTTCGCGCGCCGGCCCGTCATAGGTGGTTGTCCGGCCGAGATCGGAGGGGCTTTCGCTCTTCAGCCATTCATAGGCGAATAGCAGCACGGCCTGGGGCAGGCTCAAGGAAGCAAACGCTGCGCTGACCGGCGCGGTCAGGATCGCATCGGCCAGCACGATGGAGTCGTTGTCGAGCCCGCTGCGCTCGGCCCCGAACAGCACGCCGGTCCGCTGAGAGGCTTGTCGCTTGGCGCGCAAAGCAGCTGCCGCCGTTTCCGGGCTCAGCACCTCTTTCACCATCTCGCGGGGCCGCGCGGTGGTGGCGATCACGTAGTTGAGGTCGGCGACGGCATCTTCGACGGTGTCGAACACCTTCGCCTCATCGACGATGACGCCGGCGACGGCGGCGGTTGCGCGCGCCTTCTCGTTTGGCCAGCCATCCCTTGGGGCCACGAGCCTCAGATCGCGAAGCCCGAAATTGCCCATGGCGCGAGCGGCAAAGCCGATATTCTCGCCGAGTTGCGGCCTTACCAGCACGATGGCGGGCGCCGCGGACGCCGCGTCGTCTTGGCCCACGCGCTTGCCGGTTTTCGCATTTGCTTCCATCATGGCCGCACGATGCTATAGGGGGCGGGCTCCCGCAATGGGGGCGAAATGCCTTAAGCGGCCCTCCTAAGGCTCAACCCTTTCCTTCCAGCGGAGACGCGCGCGTGGACAAGATCAAAGTGCAGAACCCGATTGCCGACCTTCACGGCGACGAAATGACCCGGATCATCTGGGACATGATCAAGGAAAAGCTCATCGAGCCCTACCTCGACATCGAGCTTCTCCCCTTCGATCTTGGCATCGAGCATCGTGACGCCACCGACGATCAGGTCACGATCGACGCGGCCCACGCCATCCAGAAGCACGGCGTCGGCGTCAAATGCGCGACGATCACGCCGGACGAGGCGCGCGTGGAGGAGTTCGGCCTCAAGAAGATGTGGCGGTCGCCCAATGGCACGATCCGCAACATCCTTGGCGGCGTGATCTTCCGCGAGCCCATCATCTGCAAGAACGTGCCGCGGCTGGTGCCTGGCTGGACCAAGCCAATCGTCATCGGGCGTCACGCCTATGGCGACATCTACCGGGCCCAAGACTTCCTGGTGCCCGGCAAGGGCAAGCTGACCATTACCTTCGAGGGCGAGGGCGGCGAGACGATCCATCGTGAGGTCCACGACTTTGAAGGCTCCGGCATCGCGCTCGGCATGTTCAATCTCGACAGTTCCATCCGGGACTTCGCGCGCGCCTCCATGAACTATGGCCTCAACCGCGACATGCCGGTGTACCTGTCCACCAAGAACACGATCCTCAAGGCCTATGACGGCCGCTTCAAGGATCTGTTCCAGGAGATCTACGACGCCGAGTTCAAGGAGACGTTCGAGGAACGCGGGCTCACTTACGAGCATCGGCTGATCGACGACATGGTCGCCGCGGCGCTCAAATGGTCCGGTGGGTATATCTGGGCCTGCAAGAACTATGACGGCGATGTGCAGTCCGACACCGTGGCGCAAGGTTTCGGCTCGCTTGGACTCATGACGAGCGTGTTGATGACGCCCGACGGCGAGACCGTGCTGGCGGAGGCCGCGCACGGCACGGTGACGCGCCACTACCGGCAGCACCAAGAGGGCCGTGCGACATCGACGAACTCGACTGCTTCGATCTACGCCTGGGGCGGCGCACTGAAGCACCGCGCCAAGCTCGACGGTAACGAGGCGCTGCTCGACTTCGCCGAAACGCTGGAGAAGGTGGTTGTCGATACGATCGAGAGCGGCTCCATGACAAAGGACCTCGCGCTCCTTGTCGGCGAAGAGCAAGCCTGGCTGACTACGGAAGGGTTCATCGATAAGATCGGCGAGAACCTGCGGGCGGCGATGACCAAGCGCGTGACGGCCGCTTAAGCCACAGCCACCGTTCAGCTTCTTCGAGCTTTCGTCTTCGTCTTCCGCGCAACCTTGCGCGGGGGCCGTGCTCGGTCGGCTTTGGCCCGCTCCTCCGCGACTTCGCGGATACGGCGGATGATTTCCGGATGACGGCGGGAAAGCCGCGCGAAGGCCTGGCTATCCAGAACGTAGACGCGGCATCGGGTCTTGGCGATCACGTCGTGTTTGTGGCGCCGATGCTCAAGCAGCGCCATCTCGCCGAAGAAGTCACCCTCCTTCAGCGTGGTCCGCCGGCCGCGGCCCATCTCGACCGTGGCCTCGCCGCCGGCCAAGAGGAACATGCTCTCGCCCGCATCGCCCGCTCGCACGATGGGCACGCCGGGCAGATAGCTGCGCGTATAGACCAGCTTGGTGATCTCGGCGATCTCCGCCTCGTTCATGGTGGCGAACAGCGGCACGCGCGACACCATGGACCACGTGACCACGAACTGATGACGGTTCGATTCTTGAGTGAACCCGGTGGCAATGATCGCAACGGGCAGTGCGAACATGCCAAGCCCCAGCAGCATCACCACGCCGCCCAGTACCTTGCCCAGCGGCGTGACCGGCACGACGTCGCCATATCCCACCGTCGTCAGCGTGGCGAGCGCCCACCAAGCGGCGGCTGGAATGGACCCGAACGTGTCCGGCTGCGCCTCCCGCTCCAGGAAGTAGATGCCCGTGGAAGCGAACAGCAGGAGAACCATCATGATGAGCAATGCGCCGAGCAGCGCGCGGGATTCGTCTACCAGCACGCGCCCCAAGGTCTGCAAGGCCGGCGAGTAGCGCACCAGCTTGAGCAGACGGAACAGGCGAAACACCCTGAGCACGCGCAGGTCGATTGGGTAGATCCAATGCACGTACCACGGCGCGAAGGCGAGCAGGTCGATCAGCATGATCGGGCGCATGGCGAAGCGCGCCCGCGCCTGCCAGGGCGGCAAACGCGACAGCATGGGAATCTCGACGGCGCTCCACACCCGAAGCACATATTCGATCGTGAAGACGATCACCGAGAAGATGTTGAACGCACGGAACCAGAAGCCGTACTCGGCGGCGAGATCGCCCACGGTCTCGGCCGCGAAGGCGATCGCGTTCAGAACGATCAGCGTAACGATGAAACCGTTGACGACATAGCCTGCCGGATGGGACTCCCCGCCAACCTCGAGGATGTCGTGGACCTTCCTGCGCCAGCGGCGCCAGACGGCCGGCGTCGCCATCGCTTAGGCTTGCCCGGCGCGTTTGGCCGGCGCGGCAGGAGGCGCCTCGCCGGAGATCGCCGCGGCGATTGCTTCAAGGGCCGCATCGGCGCGCGCGCCGTCGGGGCCGCCGGCTTGGGCAAGGTCGGGCCGCCCGCCGCCGCCCTTGCCGCCAAGCGCCTCGGCACCAGCGCGCACGAGGTCTACGGCGCTGTATGTGCCGGTGAGGTCTTTCGTGACGCCAACAATGAGGCCGGCCTTGCCTTCGTCGCTAACGCCGACCACAGCAACGATCCCTGAGCCCAGCTGCTGCTTGGCTTCGTCCACCAGCCCGCGCAAATCCTTTGGGCTAACACCGTGCACGGTGCGCGCCAGTAGCTTGACGGACCCGAGCTCGCGCACGGCGGCACCCGCCGCACTGTCGCCGCCTTCGGGCCGCAGCGCGAGCTCGCGCTTGGCATCGGCCAGTTGCCGCTCCAGCTTGCGGCGCTCGTCCACGACCGCGGCAAGACGCTCAAGCATCTCTTCCGGAGAAACTTTCAACAGCTCCGCCGCTTCGCGCACGCGGCCATCCTGCGCATCGAGGAAACTCCGCGCCGCCTCACCGGTCAGCGCTTCGACGCGGCGGACGCCAGCCGCCACGGCGCCCTCGCCCGTGATCTTGAGAAGCCCGATATCGCCTGTGCGCGCCACATGGGTGCCGCCGCACAGCTCGATGGAATAGGCCTCCCCCGCTTTGGGGCTTCCGGGCGCAACGCCCATGGAGACCACGCGGACCTCCTCGCCGTATTTCTCGCCGAACAGCGCCAGCGCGCCCTGTTCGATCGCCTCGTCGGGCGTCATCAGATGTGTTTCGACGGGCGCGTTCTGCAAGATCATGGCGTTCGCCATGTCTTCGACCGCGGCGACCTCATCCGCCGTCATGGGCTTGGGATGAGAGAAATCGAAGCGCAAGCGCCCCGGTTCCACCAGCGAGCCCTTCTGCGCCACGTGCTGACCCAGCACTTGGCGCAAGGCCTCGTGCAGAAGATGCGTGGCCGAATGGTGCGCGCGGGTCGTGGTGCGTCGCGTATGATCGACATCGAGCGTCACGGTTTGTCCACGCAGCAG
Organism: Methyloceanibacter sp.; assembly: GCF_041573655.1. Lineage (GTDB taxonomy): Bacteria > Pseudomonadota > Alphaproteobacteria > Rhizobiales > Methyloligellaceae > Methyloceanibacter. The sequence goes on along the minus strand of NZ_JBFFQD010000002.1, from coordinate 65,534 downwards.
CGTGCCCTTCTGAAGGGCGCCCTGATGCACGAACAGGCCATGAAGCTTCTTCTGCGTGTCCTCAACGTCGAAGACGACGTCTTCGCCGATCGACAGCGTCCCTTGATCGCCGACCTGACCGCCGGACTGGGCATAGAACGGCGTCTGGTTAACGATGACGATGCCACGGTCGCCTTCGATAAGCTTGTCGACACGCGCACCGTCTTTGACCAACGCCACGATCTCGCCGGAGGCCGTCTCGGTCTCGTAGCCGAGAAACTCGGTGGCGCCGAGTTCCTCCTTCAGTTCGAACCAGACTTGTTCGGTGGCCGCTTCGCCCGAGCCGGCCCAAGACTTCCGCGCCTCGGCACGCTGGTGCTCCATGGCCACGCCGAAGCCTTCGGCGTCCACGCCAATGTTCTTGGCCTTTAGCGCGTCTTCGGTGAGATCGTAAGGAAAACCGTAGGTGTCGTAGAGCTTGAAGGCGACCTCGCCCGGCAGCGTGTCGCCCGGCTTGAGGCTTTCGACCGCCTCATCCAGTAGGCGCAAGCCGCGTTCGAGGGTCTCGCGGAAGCGGCTCTCCTCAAGCTTCAGCGTTTCCTCGATGAGGTCCTCGCCGCGTGACAGCTCGGGAAAGGCGCGACCCATCTCACCGATCAGCGTCGGCGCCAAACGGTGCAGCAGCGGCTCCTTGGCGCCCAGCAGATGCGCGTGACGCATGGCGCGGCGCATGATGCGACGGAGCACATAACCCCGGCCTTCATTGGACGGCAGCACGCCGTCGGCGATGAGAAATGAAGATGCACGCAAGTGATCGGCGATGATGCGGTGACTTGGGGCGTTGCCGCCCTCCGCCGCGACGCCCGTCAACTCAACAGAAGCGGCGATCAGCGTTTTGAAAAGATCAATGGCGTAATTGTCGTGCGTGCCCTGCATCACCGCTGCGATGCGCTCCAGCCCCATACCGGTGTCGATGGACGGATGCGGCAGGTCCACGCGCGAGCCGTCCTCGCGCTGCTCATATTGCATGAAGACGAGATTCCAGATCTCCACGAAACGGTCGCCGTCTTGATCGGGACTGCCGGGCGGACCGCCGGGTAAATGTGCGCCGTGGTCATAGAAGATCTCCGAACACGGCCCGCACGGGCCGGTATCGCCCATGGACCAGAAATTATCCGACCCCGCGATACGCAAGATCTTGTTGTCGGAGAAGCCCGAGATCTTCTTCCACAGCGAGGCCGCGTCTTCGTCGTCGACATAGACGGTGATCAGCAGCTTGTCGGCCGGCAGCTCAAACTTCTTGGTCAGAAGCTCCCAGGCGAGCGCGATGGCGCGCTCCTTGAAATAGTCGCCAAACGAGAAATTGCCGAGCATCTCGAAGAAAGTGTGATGCCGCGCGGTGAAGCCCACATTGTCGAGATCGTTGTGCTTGCCACCGGCACGCACGCATTTTTGCGACGAGGCCGCGCGCGGGCTCTTCGCCTTCTCCTGGCCGGTGAACACGTTCTTGAACGGCACCATGCCGGCATTGGTGAACATCAAGGTCGGATCGTGCCGGGGCACCAGCGGCGCGGACGGCAAGACGAGGTGGTCGTTCTTGGCGAAGAAATCGAGAAAACCGGTTCGGATGTCGTTCGCGCGCGTCGGCACAATATGCGCCTTGCCCTGCTTGGCGCCCGCGTTGGATTTTCCGCTGGTTCTGGACTTCCCGCCCGGGGATTTCGCGGCGCTCATGAGGTTCAGCTGGGACCTTCGTTCTCGCGCGAAACGGCGCTCGCCACCGCTACCCTAGCCGATTCGGCGGCCGCCTCATCGCGCGGCTACATTCGCCGTGAGACATACGGTCTGGAGTTTGGCCTGTCCAGCAGGCAGAGCCTGCCCAGCCGGTAAGGCCAGCCCGGCGGCAAGAATGGCAAAGGCGCCGCTGATGTCGCGGCGCCTGCCTTCGTCCTGCCCTTGTCCTGTCCTCGTCCGGCCCACAGCGGCCTGGCCCCCAGCGGGGGGCCTTTGGCGGGGGTGTTACGCTTTCTTCTTCCGGCCGCCCGCGGCAATGGCGGTCACGGTGCTCTCCTCGGCAATAGCGGCCGTGTCATCGCCCGCCTCGGCCTCAATCTCGCCGTCGAGCATCTGATCGCCGATGAGTCCCGCGCTCTGGCGGATGGCCTGCTCGATTTTCGTGGCCATCTCCGGATGCTCCTTGAGAAACGTCTTGGAGTTCTCGCGGCCCTGGCCAATACGCTCGCTATCGTAGGAGAACCAGGAGCCGGACTTCTCGACGATGCCGGCTTTGACCCCGAGATCGATCAGTTCGCCCATCTTGGACACGCCCTCGCCATACATGATGTCGAACTCGACCTGCTTGAAGGGCGGCGCGACCTTGTTCTTCACCACTTTGACGCGGGTCTGATTGCCAACCACCTCGTCGCGCTCCTTGATGGCGCCGATGCGCCTTATGTCGAGACGGACGGAGGCGTAGAATTTCAAGGCGTTGCCGCCACTGGTGGTTTCGGGTGAGCCGAACATCACGCCGATCTTCATGCGGATCTGATTGATGAAGATGACCATGCACTTGGACTTGGCGATGGAGCCGGTGAGCTTACGCAGCGCCTGGCTCATCAACCGCGCCTGGGCGCCCATCTGAAAATCGCCCATCTCGCCTTCGAGCTCGGCCTTCGGCGTGAGGGCCGCAACCGAATCGACCACCAGCACGTCGACGGCGCCGGAGCGCACCAGCGTGTCGGCGATTTCCAACGCCTGCTCGCCCGTGTCGGGCTGGGAGATCAGTACGTTCTCCAGATCGACGCCGAGTTTTTGCGCATAGATGGTGTCGAGCGCATGCTCTGCATCGACGAAGGCGCACACGCCGCCCTTCTTCTGGGCCTCGGCGACCACATGCAGCGCCAGCGTCGTCTTGCCCGATGATTCAGGCCCGTAAATCTCGACGACGCGGCCGCGCGGCAGGCCGCCAATACCAAGCGCGATATCCAGGCCGAGCGAACCGGTGGGGATGGCCTCGGTCTCCACGACGGTCTCGTTCTGGCCGAGCCGCATGATCGACCCCTTGCCGCACGAGCGCTCGATCTGGGAGATCGCAGCCTCCAGCGCCTTCTCTTTGTCCATGTCCCCTCCTGCTTCGACAAGGCGCAACGCGGCGTTCGACATCGGTCATCTCCTTATTTCACAGCCCCACGGGGCTCGTAAATGGTGGCCCTCGGTCCCGCCGGTCCCGTCCACACCGCAAATGACGCAGGCGACTGGGTCGGTCGAGCATTTAACCAGTGTACACGCTTTGTTCTCTGTTCGCAATATGTTCTCATCGCCGCAAGCGCAGTTTCGCGCAAAGAATAAAGGCCGCCCGGATACGGGGCGGCCAGCATTCCTTCTACCCAGCCTTTCAACCTAGCGGCAGGGCGTACACCAGCAGCGCCAGGGCCGGCAGAGCCGCGTATAGCCCAGCGGACACATCGGCCCCCTGGTCCGGCAGGAGACCCGGTCCAGCGGCGAGAAGGTCTTGGCTGCGATGGGAAGCCCTTGCGTACCCGATCCGATCGTGGCGTCGGCCTGGAAACCGAGCGTGGTCACCAGCAGCAGGGCAAAGGCGGCCGTCAGCAAAACAGCAATTTTCCGCATTGTTCCCTCCCTGAAAGGCGCCCTACCGCCCTCCCCCTGGAACGCGGGGACGCCAAGGGGAAAACATAGCGCAAAACCGCGCCCCTGGCCCCTGCTGCGTTTCTCCTCACCGGCCAAACTTTCAAGGCGACGTTCGAGACGCCGCCGCTATGATCGGGGCCTTGAGGGAGCGATTCTGGTCAATATGAGCGAGCCGACGCGCGGCAGCGCGTTCCAAGACAAAGCCTTTCTGGTTCTGCTCGTCGCGGTGTCGTTGGCGTTCGGCTGGATTCTGTTGCCGTTCTACGGGGCGATCCTGTGGGCCGTGATCCTGGCCCTCGTGTTCGCGCCGGTGCAGCGCTGGCTGGGCGCGATACTCCCGGGACGCCGGAACCTCGCGGCGCTGCTCACGCTTCTGATCATCGTTGGCATCGTGCTGATCCCCTTGGCGTTCACCGGCGCCTCGATCGTGAGCGAGGCGACATCGCTCTACGACCGGCTTCAGTCGGGAGAGCTCAATCTCGGCCGCTTCCTGCAGCGCTTTCTCGATGCGTTGCCCGGCTGGGCGTCGAACATGCTCGCCCAGCTCGGCGTCAGCGATGTCAACGATATCGAGCAGCGGCTGATCGCGCTTCTCAAAGAAGGCAGTCAGTTCTTCGCCACCCAGGCCGTGCTCGTGGGCCAGGGCACGGCCAACGTCCTGCTCAGCGTCACCATCATGCTCTATCTGCTGTTCTTCCTGCTGCGCGACGGCGGGGCGGTGGCGCAAAAAATAATGGACGTCGTGCCCTTGGCGGAGGAACACAAAAGCGCGCTGTTCGAGAAGTTCGCCGTTGTGGTCCGCGCCATGATCAAGGGCACGATCCTGGTGGCCATCGTGCAGGGCTTTCTCGGCGGCTTCATCTTTTGGGTGCTTGGCATTCACGCGCCCGTCCTGTGGGGCGTGGTCATGGCCTTTCTGTCTTTGCTGCCGGCCGTCGGCGCCTCGATCGTCTGGTTCCCCGTAGCGGTCTATCTGCTGGCGACCGGCGCGCTGCTGAAAGGCATCGCGCTGATGGCCTTTGGCGCGGGCGTCATCGGGCTCGTGGACAACGTCCTCAGGCCTTACCTCGTGGGCAAGGACACCGCGCTACCCGACTATGTCGTGTTGATCTCGACGCTCGGCGGCATCGCGATCTTCGGGCTCAACGGCTTCGTCGTCGGCCCGCTGATCGCTGCGATGTTCCTCGCCGTGTGGGATATCTCCGCGCGCACGACCGCCGCGCGAGACGCAGAAGACGACTAGGCGAAGTCGGACAACTTGCCGAAATTCTCAACCGATATTCGTGCGCAGCAGGCGGTCGATCTCGCCGTCGCTCTTCAGGCGCTCGATGGCCGCGTTGAGCGCGGCGAGGAAGTCCGGCCGGCCCTTCTTCACCGCGACGCCATAGAGCTTGTCGGGAAAATGACCGCCGATATCGATCACCTCCAATTGGTCCGGATGCGCGGCGTGTTTGCGCATTAGCTTTAAGTTTACGAGGTCGTTGGAGGCGGCGTCCGCGTTGCCCTCTTCCACGGCGTTCAGCGTGCCGGCGTTCAGCTTGGTCACCGCGAGCGGCGCACCTGGAAAGGCCTCGCGCATGCGGCGTATGGAGATGGAGGATTCCGTCACGGCGATGCGCTTGCCGCGCAGGTCGTCAAGGCTGCGGATGGGGCTGTCTTTTCGAACGAGAATGCCCTCGCGCGTCACGTAATAGGGAACAGAGAAGTCAACCTGTTCCAGCCGGTCGGGCGTGATGGTGAGCTGGGACAACACCATGTCGGCGCGCCCTAACAGAACCGCCGGAATCCGCTCTTCGTTGGTGACTTGGGTGAAGTCGAGCGTGCCATCCGCGCCGAGCAAGATATCGGCAATGGCTCTTGCGACGCCCGGCTCGAAGCCTTCGATCTTGTGGGTCTTGAGGTTCTTGTATCCCATGCCGGGAATGTCGAAGGCGACGCCGGCAATGAGGCGTTCGTGCGCTTGATGATCTTTCATTACCGGCTCCCTTGTTGAGAGCTAAGACGCCGCCTTCTGCGGAGCACGTTTGTCCGTATGGGGCTCGGCAAGCGCCGCATCCACCGCCTCGCTATAGCCGAAACGGTCGATGAACGGCTTCAGGCGGTCCGCGATACGCTTGGTGAGCGCTTTCGGCATCTTATAAGAAGACACTTTGTGGTCGGAGCGGTCGTCGAGGAAGGCGCGCATGCGCCCTTCCGCTTCATCGAACTCGCCGATGCGAAGCTGCGCGTAGAGGTCTCGCATCGACTCGAGCGGGTCCTTGACGAAATCCTCGTAGCGGATTTCGACCAGGTTCTCTTCCGGGACCAGATGCCGGTCGCGCTCATAGGCTGTGGTAAAACGCTCGTAGACATCGAGCACATAGTCGTCGAGCCAGCCATCGATGTAAGGCGGATTGTGCAGGCCTTGCGCCGAATAGAGTGCGCGCCACAGCTTGATCGTGGACGGAAACACTTTGAGCGGATTGCGCGCGATGAACACCCAGCGCGCATCCGGGAACAGCTTGGTCAGCACTTTAAGACGCGCGGCGTTGGGCGGCGTCTTCATCACGAGAGGCTTTTTATGCTTCAGCATCAGCCGGCGGTAGAACCACATATAAGCCTTGGCCCAGCGGTTCACCTCCTTCTCCGGCAAGCCCTTGAAATCGACATAGTCGGTGTCGACGGGGCCGCGCCGCGGCCAGGCCATCGTCTTCAGGGGCGAGCCCTGGCCCAACATGAGCATGGCGAACTCTTCTTCTTGCGGGCGGTCGAAACCCACCGGCACGTCGTCTTGCGGCCGATGCTTGGGCAGAAGCACACTGAAGAGCGGATCGAGGGTACCTTCCGTCAGCAGAAAATGGTGCGGGAAGAAGCACTCATAGGTCGTCGGGTAAGCGAGGTTCGGGTCCTCGGAGAAGAGGTCGTGCATCAGCGTGGTGCCGCTGCGCCAATGGCCGACGACGAAGACCGGGGGCTGATCGAGCGGTAGGCTTTCGGCCTTCCGCTTGTACAGCGCCTCGGAGATCCACAAGAGCGGTGTGTTCCACGGAACCCACAGGAACAGCGCCGCCGTGTCCGGGATGCAGTTCAGCGTGAAGGAAAACCGGCCGCGCCAGAACAGCCGCATCAGCGTCATGAAGCGCATGCCGAACCAGACATAGACCAGCCGGCCGCCATAGCGCTCGACGGTAAGCCCCAGCTTTTTCTTCTTATGCCGTTTGCGGCGCTTGTTGCCGTCCTCGGCGGGCGCCATGACCTCGTAATCGGGCACGCGTGGGTCTCCGGTGGGTGGAAATCTCGCGTCTCGCTTAGACGCGATCGGCACGCAAGGGAAGTCCCTAAAGAGACGCAACCTTGGCATCTATGGGAGGTTTAGTCCTGAAGCGCGGCCTTGACCGTGGCGGCGAGCTCCTTCAGATCGAAGGGCTTCTGCAGGAACATAAAGTCTTCTTTCTCGTCCAGATTTCGCCGGAAAGCGTCCTCCGCGTATCCGGAGATGAAGATGATCTTGAGGTCCCGGTTCTGCTCCCGCAGCTCCTTCATCAAGGTGGGACCGTCCATCTCGGGCATCACCACGTCGCTCACCACCAGATCGACCTCGCCGTGATGCTCCTCGAAGACCTCCAGCGCCTCCGCGCCGGTTGAGGCCTCGAGTACGCGATAGCCGCGCGTGCCCAGCGCCCGGGCGGCGAAACTTCTCACCGCGTCCTCGTCCTCGACCAACAGCACCGTGCCGCGGCCCGTCAGATCCTTCGGCTTCTCGGGCTCGGGCTTGTGGTCGAGCTTGGCCGGCTCCTGGTCGATCTCCGCGGCGCCTTTCACATGGCGCGGCAGGTAGACCCGCATCGCGGTGCCGTCACCTTCCTCGCTGTCAGCAAAGATGTAACCGCCGGTCTGCTTGATGATGCCGTAGACGGTGGAGAGGCCGAGCCCCGTTCCGCGGCCAATCTCCTTGGTGGAGAAGAAGGGCTCGAAGATCTTCTGCTTGACCTCCTCGCTCATCCCCGTGCCGGTGTCGCGCACCTCGATCATCACGTACTCGCCGGGCGGCATGTGGCTCAGGCTAAGCTCGCGAGATTGAGGCTCGCTCACATTGGCGGTGCGGATCGACAGCTTGCCGCCGTCCGGCATGGCGTCGCGCGCGTTCACGGCGAGGTTGATGATGACCTGCTCGAACTGATGAACGTCCACCTTGACGGGCCACAGATCGCTCGCCTGATCGAGCGTCAATTTGATGTTTTCACCGAGCAGCCGGCCGAGCAGAATGGAAAGGTCGGGAATTGTATCGCCGAGCTGCAGCACTTGCGGACGCAAGGTCTGCTGCCGTGAGAACGCAAGCAGCTGACGCACCAAGCCGGCGGCCCGGTTGGCGTTCTGCTTGATGTTCATGATGTCTTGGAAGGCAGGGTCGGTTGGCCTGTGGTTCAGCAGCAAGAAATCGGAGAAGCCGATGATCGCCGTCAGCATGTTGTTGAAGTCGTGTGCGATGCCGCCGGCGAGTTGCCCTACGGCCTGCATCTTCTGGCTTTGAGCGATCTGCATCTCGAGCGCGCGTTGCTCGGTGGCGTCGATGACATACGCAATGGCAGCATCGCTTTCGCCTTCGGCATGCTCGATCGGACTGAGAAAGAGCTGGCCGCTCCGCTCGCCGGGCCCGGCGAGTGTCACATCCATGGGCTCGGTCAAAACCTGGCCGGCAATTGCGGATTCAAGAGCTTTTCGAAGATCGGCGTGGTTGGACGGATCGAGAAAGCTCTCCAGGCTCGTCTCGCCATCGCCGGTCTCGGCGCCAAACATGCGCACGAAGGCCGCGTTTGTCGCGCTCACCGTGCCTGTCGTATCCACCGTTGCAATCGCAATGGGCGAGGAATGGAACAGCCGCGCAAATCTGAGCTCGCCGGCGCCGGCCTCCTCCACTTCACCGGGCCCGCGATTGAGGATCAGCACATGCGCCAGTTCGCTGCCGCGCGGCAGGCGTAAGAGAAGGCGCACCGGCAGCGATGTGCCGTTGGCTTTGAGCAGGTCGATATCGAAATGGCGGGTGCCGCCTTGCGTGTCGCCGCGGCTGGCGCCGGCGATCAGCGCGGCGCTGTCCTCGGACATGATCTGCGTGAGCTTGATCTGGCGGTTGGAAACCTCGGACAGATCAAGGCCGAGCCATTGCGACAAGGTGGCGTTCAGATAGTCGATATGGCCGTCCGCGTCGGCAATGAAGAACCCGGCCGGGGCGTTGTCGAGATAGTCGATGGCCGCTTGCACTTTGGCGAAGCTGGTTTCCTCGCGGGCGCGGTCTTGGGTGATCTCGTCTACCTGCCAGACAACGAGCGCCCCTTTGCGGCCTGCCTTCGGATCTGGCGGCATTGGCTGCACCGAGATGCGGAACCAGCGCGGGGTGATACCGCCCTCGTCTTGAACTTCGCCCGGCGGCGGCAGGCGGAACTCTTCCTTCAGGCGGCGTCCTTGTTGAGCCGCACGGGCCAGGCGGAAAATCGGCTCGGCCAAATGCGGGTTGCCACCGAAGGCTCGGTCCGGCGCCAAGACGCTTGCCTCGCCGTCGAGCCCCAGAAGGTCGCGATAGGCCCGGTTGGCGTAAAGCACCCGCCCTGTCGCGTCGGCGATCAGCGCGCCTTGCGGCAGGTTGTCGACGAAAGCCTTGGTCAGGTCGTTCCGCGCGTGGCGCTGGCCGAAATACAAAATGCCGACCGCGCCCGCGAACAGGCAGAACACGCCGACAACCGCAAGGCCGGCGAGGATCGCCAGCACGAACGGCTCGGCCATCTCCCGGCTCACCATGGCCAGCCCCACGGCGGCTACCGCAAGCGCGACCGCGAGGAGTACGACCAGGCTAATGCTCCCGTCGCGCTCGGTCTGGTCAGCAACGGGCTCGGCGTAGCGCATTGGCGCGTTAATATCCGTCATGGCTTGGGAAAATACCCGATTCGACTTGTCTTGGCCGGAGATTGTCATGGACGGATGACCGCAAGGTTAGTCCGGGTTCAGCCCCGTTTCCGGGGCCTCGTTTCAAGGGGGGAGCCTCTCGGCTAAAGAACTGTTAAGCTCTGCCTGGGTAGGGACCATCCATCATGGAGATCAACACCCTCATTCTCGGCGTCGCAACGCTTCTCTTTGCCGTCGCGCTCATCGCCCTTCTTGTTTGGGCGTTCAAGACATTCTTCGGCAAGTCGGGCGGTTCGACACGCCGGGCGCCTGAAAAGCGCCTCACCGTCGTCGAGACGGCCGAGGTCGACTCCAAGCGTACGCTCTATCTCTTACGCCGCGACGACGTCGAGCATCTCGTCATGATCGGCGGTCCGGTGGATGTCGTGGTGGAGACGGGAATCAGATGGCGCCCGCAGCCGCAGCCCCAGCCTCTGGGTCCGCCCCATGACGACGTCATTATCGCCAAGACCGAGACCCCCGGCAGGCCGGAATATCCCAAGTCCTAGAAGAATTTAGTGCGATTCCGGTTGACTGTTGCGGAAATGTCACAGGCGGTTTTGCTTGAGATAGGGCGTCGATTGCGGTAAATAATAGGAACGATCTTACGGTAGCCCTGATGGGCAGGCGGCTGGAGCGACGCCGGTAGAGCCAACCGTCCTTATCGTAAGAGCGCCGGCAGTTCCCTGCTAATGGTCCGACACCGACTGGCCCTGCCAGTCATGTCAGTCCCCCAAACACTTCCACTCCCCGCCCTCCAGCGGGGAGTTTTTTTGCGCCATGCGTTGACGGCGCAAACCCCATCGCAAACAGTCACCCCATGTCTGGTTGTCGAGCTATCGGCTGCGCCGTGCTGGTTGCAGCTCTCTTTGTTGCGGGGACGTCACCCATGAGCGCTGGTTCCATGCCCAAGGGCTTCGTCTATCTCTACGACGTCGACCCTTCGATCGAGCAGGACATGCGCTATGCAGGCCCCAATAACTTCACGCGGCAGCCCGTGCCCGGCTACGACGCCGCCGAATGCGTGCTTGTCAGGGAAGCGGCCGAAGCCTTGAAAGCCGCGCAAACGGACCTCAAGCCAATGGGGTTGTCGCTGAAGGTCTATGACTGCTACCGCCCCAAACAGGCCGTGGCCGCCTTCGTCGATTGGTCGAAAGAGCCGGACAATCCGAACGCCAAGCTCGAGCATTATCCCGACCTGCACAAGAGCGCCCTGTTTCCCGAATATATCGCCACGCGGTCCGGGCACTCCCGCGGGTCGACGCTGGATGTCACCATCGTGCCCCTCGGATCGTCACCTGCCGACACGGACGACGAGGACGGCATCGCCTGCACTGAGGCGCAGCCGTCCGACAACAGCGTCGACATGGGAACCGGCTTCGACTGCTTCGATCCGAAGGCCAACACGGATGCGCCCGGTCTCACGCCGGAGCAGCAGCGCAACCGGACGCTCCTTGTGGACGTGATGAGCCGCCACGGCTTTAAGAACTATCCCAAGGAGATCTGGCATTACACGTTCGAGCCGGAGCCCTACCCCGACACCTATTTCGACTTTCCCATCGTGCCGCGGCCAGCATCCGGCAAATCGTGAGCGGGGCCCACGACGCGAAGGTGATCGAGACGTCCGTGCCGGCGCGGCTCGATCGCCTGCGCTGGGGACGCTTCCACACGCTCATCGTCTTGGCACTCGGCATCACCTGGGTGCTGGACGGGCTCGAAGTGACGCTCGCCGGCGCGGTGGCGGGCGCGCTGAAAGAGAGCCCCGTCCTGAAGCTGACGAATGCGGAGGTCGGACTTGCCTCCAGCTTCTATCTGGCCGGCGCGGTGCTGGGGGCACTGCTGTTTGGATGGCTCACCGACCGCCTCGGCCGTAAGAAGCTGTTCTTCATCACGCTGGCCGTCTATCTGGTCGCCACGGCGGCGACGGCCTTCTCCTGGAACTTCGTGAGCTTCGCCCTGTTCCGTTTTTTGACCGGCGCCGGCATCGGCGGCGAATACACGGCGATCGCCTCCACCATTCAGGAGTTCATCCCGGCCCGCTATCGCGGCCATACCGATCTCGTCATCAACGGCAGCTTTTGGATTGGCGCGGCGGGAGGCGCCGCCGGGTCCATCGTGCTGCTCGACCCGGCCGTGCTGCCGCCGGACTATGGCTGGCGCGCCGCCTTCTTCATCGGCTCGGTGCTGGGGCTGGGCATCCTTATCATGCGCCGGTGGATTCCGGAATCGCCACGCTGGCTCATGACCCATGGGCGCCCGGACGAAGCGCACGAGATCCTGGAGCAGATCGAAGATCACCATCGCGCGCGCGGCCACCACGTACCCGACGACGACCCGGCACTGTTCAAGCTCAACACGCGCAGCCACACGCCCTTAGCGGAAGTCTGGCACACGCTGTTTGACCTGCATCGCCAGCGCACGCTGGTGGGGCTTGCGCTGATGGCGGCGCAAGCGTTCTTCTACAACGCGATCTTCTTCACCTATGCGCTGGTGCTGACCGACTTCTACGGCATCGCCGCCAGCAAGGTCGGCTGGTATTTGCTGCCCTTCGCGGCCGGCAATTTCCTCGGACCGCTTCTCCTCGGACGCTTGTTCGACACGGTGGGACGCCGCCCCATGATCGCGATCACCTACGCGCTCTCCGGTCTGTTGCTGGCGCTCACCGGCGCGCTATTCGCCGCGGGCGTTCTGTCGGCGACGATGCAGACGGTCTGCTGGACGGTGATCTTCTTCTTCGCCTCGGCCGCGGCGAGCTCGGCCTATCTCACGGTGAGCGAGACCTTCCCGCTCGAAATCCGCGCGCTCGCAATCGCCTTCTTCTATGCCGTCGGGACGGGTGTCGGGGGCATCGGCGCGCCGTGGCTGTTCGGGGCGCTGATCGATACGGGTTCGCGCATGAGCCTGTTCGCCGGGTACCTGCTGGGCGCGGGCTTGATGCTGGCCGCAAGCGTTATCGCGGCACGCTACGGTGTCGCCGCCGAAGGCAAATCGCTCGAAGATGTGGCGAAGCCGCTGTCGGCGGCGCATTAGCGATGTTGGGCTACCGGTCTCGAAAGACCGTCGCGCGCTACACGTCGCGGTAGACGCGCTCGCGGCGCTCGTGACGCTCTTGCGCCTCGACGCTTAAGGTCGCGATGGGACGCGCATCGAGCCGTTTGAGGCTGATGGGCTCGCCAGTTTCCTCGCAATAGCCGTACGTACCGCCCTCGATTCGCTCCAGCGCGTCATCGATCTTGGCGATGAGCTTGCGCTGGCGATCACGGGCGCGCAGTTCCAGCGAGCGATCCGTCTCGGAGGTCGCGCGGTCGGCAATGTCGGCATATTGCTCGGAGTCGTCCTGCAGATGCTGCAGCGTCTCCTTGGTGGAGCGCAGAATCTCGTCACGCCAGTTGAGAAGCTTGCGGCGGAAATAGGCCCGCTGCTGCTCGTTCATGAACGGCTCATCATCCGACGGCCGATAATCCTCGGGGAGGACTTTCTTCTTCTTTCTTGCAGTCGCCATGAGAGTCACGTCCAGGCCATCCACTTCATCGGCTCGTCGCCTACTTAACTTCACCCGGCACGCCTCAGCGTTCCCCCACCAGGCAGCCCCGTATTTACGGAAGCGAGTTGACAAGTCAAGACAACACGCGGGGTTGACAAATGCGCCAAGCGCCGCTCCCGAGAACATCGCGGAATCGTCATATCTCATAGGCAGCGCTGGGACTTGCGGCGCACATTTGTTGTGCAGGTGCACAGTCAAAAAGGTACCAAGAGTTCCCGCTGGTCTTCCTTCGTTGCCCCGAGCACGCTATGAGGCGCATGGCACGGGGGGCCGAGAAAAAAGGACTGATCTGAAGCGTGCCACTTTCCACCTATACCCAGGCCGCGGGCGACGCCGTACGCAACGTGGGAGACGTTGCCTCCGGCCTCGCAACGCCGCGATTGCGCCTCGGCGTGACCGGCCTCGCCCGCTCCGGCAAGACGGTGTTCATCACGGCGCTGGTCCATAATCTCATCGCCAGTGGGCGGCTGCCATTCTTCGATGCGGGCGCGGAGGGACGCTTGATACGCGTCTATCTCGAGCCCCAACCCGACGAGATCGTGCCGCGCTTCGAATACGAAAGACATCTCGCCGACCTCACCGCCGAGCCGCCGACCTGGCCGGAGAGCACACGCCAGATCAGCCAGCTGCGCCTGACGCTCGAATACGCCTCGACGCGGTTCTGGAAACGGCAATTGGGGCGCGAGCGGCTGCATATCGACATCGTCGACTATCCAGGCGAATGGCTTCTCGATCTGCCGCTCCTGCAACGCGACTATGCCAGTTGGGCTAGGGACGCGGTTGCGCAGGCGCGCGAAGCGGACCGGGAAGCGGCGGCCAAGGATTGGAACACCGCGCTCGGCGAGATCGATCCGGCTGAGCCTGCCGACGAAGCGCTCGCCGCGAAGCTCGCAGATCTGTTCAAGACTTATTTGCGCGAGGCGCGCTCCGACCAATATGCGCTGTCCACCTTGCCGCCGGGACGCTTTCTTATGCCAGGCGATCTCGCGGGCTCGCCTGCGCTGACCTTCGCGCCGCTCGATGCCAAGGGTGCCGACAGTTTCCCGCGCGGCTCGCTGTGGTCGCTCATGGAGCGGCGCTACGAAGCCTATAAGACCTACGTCGTGCGCCCCTTCTTCCGCGACCATTTTGCGCGGCTGGACCGGCAGGTCGTGTTGATCGACGTGCTTGCCGCGTTGAACGGCGGGCCGGCGGCAGTTGCCGATCTGGAACGCGCCATGACCGAGATCCTCGAATGCTTCCGCACGGGCGCAAACAATCTCTGGTCGAACCTGTTCGCACCGCGGATCGACCGCATTGCCCTTGCCGCGACGAAGGCCGACCATCTGCACCACGAGAGTCATGACCGGTTGGAGGCGATCCTGTCGCTGCTCACGGACAAGGCGCTGGCCCGCGCCCGCTATCGCGGCGCCGACGTCAACGTTCTGGCGCTGGCCGCCATCCGCGCCACGCAAGAAGGCGAAGCGAAGCGGGGCACCCAGACGTTGCCGTGCATCGTCGGCTATCCGCTAAAGGGCGAGAAGATCGGCCGGCGTATCTTCGACGGCAACGAGCCCTTCGCCATCTTCCCAGGCGATCTTCCCGAGGATCCGAAGAAAGCGCTGTCCGGCTGGCAGACCGAGCACGGCGATATGCGCTTCGTTCGCTTTCGGCCGCCCGATCCGGTGCAGCTGCCTTCAGGAGGCGTCGCGCCGTTCCCAAATATCCGGCTCGACCGCGCCATCCAGACCCTGATCGGAGACCGCCTCGCATGACCGCACCCAAGCGCCGGAAGCCCGCGGCGTTCCGCGTCGAAGACGTGGACGTGTTCGTGCCGCCGGAGCCGCCGGCCGCCGAAACGCTCCCTACTCCTATGGACGCGCAAACGCGCATGCTGCCCAATCTGGATCGCGGCTTACGCTGGGGCAGCATCTTTCTCGCCGCACTCGGCGGGCTGATCAGCCTCATCGCCTCGCTATGGCTCTACGATTGGGTGCTTTCGCTCCTGGCGCGGGACGACTGGATCGGCTGGGTCGCTGTCGGGCTGCTAGCCGTCGTCGTGCTGGCACTTCTCATGATCATCATCCGCGAGGTGGCCGGGCTGTTGCGGCTTGGACGCCTCGACAAAATCCGCCACGAGGCGGACAGCGCGGCGCGCCAGAACGACAAGGCGCTCGCCGTCGACGTGACGCGACGGCTGAAGCGTTTCTATGCGGGACGCGACGACCTTGCTTGGAGCTTGCAGCGTCTAGCCGAGCACGAGCATGACATCATGAACGCGGAGGAGCTGCTGCGTCTCGACGAGCGCACACTCATCGCGCCGCTCGATCCCGTCGCACGCGGCATCGTCGCCACATCGGCAAAGCGCGTGTCGGTGGTCACGGCGGTTAGCCCCAACGCGCTTATCGACATGATGTTCGTCGGCGCGCAGAACCTGCGCATGCTCCGCAAGCTCGCCACGCTCTATGGCGCACGCCCCGGGACGTTGTCGCTGTTGAAGCTCGCGCGCATGGTGGTCACGCATATCGTGCTCACCGGCGGCATTGCGCTCGGCGACGACGTGATCCAGCAGGTGATCGGACACGGACTGACTGCGCGCCTTTCGGCACGGCTCGGCGAAGGCGTGTTCAATGGAGCGCTGACCACGCGCATCGGCATCGCGGCGATCGATGTTTGCCGCCCCCTGCCCTATATCGAGCAGCCGCGCCCGCGCTTCCGCGAACTGGTCGCCGAGGTCGCCGGCATCAAGTGATGCATCAACTCAGGAGATTGCAGCCATCGAGCGCGACGGTTTGGGAGCCGCCGTCGTTGAATCTGAGCGTCAGCTTGACCTCGTCGGCGCAAGCAAGTCCGCCCGCGCTGATGCGGAAGCCGTTCGTCTTGTCGCTCGAGGCTTGCAACTGCGGGCGGATGGCCGGCGAGTTGAATGCGTAAGAGACGCCAACCAGGCGCTGCTTCATCTCGGCGGGAGGCTCCAACCAAAGCTCGAAGTGATAAAGCGGCCGCGAGCGCGCCGAGCCCTTGATCTCGGTGACCTTGGACTTGATCCACTGCTTCACCTCACCGCCTGCCGGCAGCACGACGGCGGCTTGCGCCACCGGTGCAGCGCCGTTCGGTGACGTCTTTTTCTGCGCCGACTTTCCGGTGGGGCCGAGCGGGCTGAACGGGACCGGCTCCACAGCGTCCCAGGGAAGATTTGCGCTGGCCTTGGAGAAAGCGGCGAAGGCTCTGCGCTTCTTCCCGTCGTCCTTTTTTGGCGGCCGGTTCCAGATCAGCTCTCTGGGAATTTCGCTTAGCCCCAAGAGGTTCGGCTCGGCGTCTTGTGCAGGGCTGGGAAGCGGCGGCGCCAGCGCCATGGTCAACAACCGGCTGACACTCGTTGGCTCGAAGCCGTCTGCGGCCGATGCCGCAGCCGGCCCTTTGGTCTTTGCGTGCTTGGAAACGACGGTCTCCCCGCCGACGAGATTTCTCATGTCCAGCGAGGCGCCGCCTGGCCCGGAGACATCGGCGCCGAGCGCCAGAAGCCCCCCGAGCACCGCCGCGCCAGCCGCCAGTAGGAGCCGCCGCGCGCGGGTACCGACAAGGCCCGGCAAGACCGATACTGCTCTTACTGCGACACGCCGCATGAAACTGAACTCCCCCGACTTGGAGCCTAGCATACAGCTCAGAAAAACGGCGGTCCAACGGGACGAAACGGCGCTCTTCCCAAAGCCTTGCGGGCGGCCGCAACGTGGCCGGGGGCGTGCGATCCGGTGGATTGCGGGGAAAAGCGGTGCGCCACCAGTGCAACGCGAATGCATTGCGGTATTCTTCAAACTGTGAGTTGGCCGGTTGTAGAAGGGGCTGACGGAGAAATCCCAAAGCTTCGGGAAATGATCGGAAGGCTCGCAGGGCATGGCAAGCCCGAGGTCGTCCATTGCCATGGGCGGCTGAAGGCGGCGGGAAGCGTAGACGCAAATGGTCCACGGTCTGGCGACGTCGTCGCATTACCGTGAGTCGAGGTCGACAGGGTCCTTTGCGCCACACATCCCATCGCTGATTGGTTTCAGCCCGGCCGGGGCTGGTGCCACGTCGTAGCAACGCGACGCAAAATAAGGGCCGTGGTCAGGTCGCGGCGCTGCTTGTGGGAGACCATGAGGGAGGCGCGTGACCAAGAGGCCGATAAGGTCTCGCGGCGCCGACCAATCGTCCCGAACGGGCGTGCGGCTCGACATCGCAACAGGGAGGCGGGGCCGCAAAGCTCCGCCTTTCCTTGTTTTTGCACTTCATTTCGCCCCCTTTAGCTGCGACGACGCGACCGATAAGATCGCGCCGAAATGAAACACCCCTTCTCAACCGCCACGCCGATTGCAGCGGCTGCCGCAGCCGCGCTGTTGGTCGCGCTGACGGCCTGCTCGACGGTGGACAGCATCAGAGGTCCGGAGACCGGAGCGTCCACCGAGGCCGCGGCATACAATGTGCGGCCCAACGACCCGCTCGCGCGGCCAACCCAGGTCGCATGGACCTCGGCCCGCGCAACCCGCTGCGGGTTCGTCTTCAACCCCCAGCAGCTCCGCTCGAACTACCTCGCCTATGAATCGCGTTTTGGCCATGGCCAGGCACGAATGGAGAAGACCACACATGCCTACGACTACACGCTCGAGTCCGTGTTCCAACAGATCAAAAACGATCAGGGCTATTGCACTAAGGATCGGCTAGACGCGATCCGGGTCGACCTCAACCGCCATCTCTCCGGCGATTACAGGGCGATCGCGCGCATGGCGCGTTAGCGGTTGGCACCCGTTGACGTTTGCGGCTGGGGCGCGGTCTGCGCGGGGACATCGATCTGCACTTCCGCACCTTGGCCCGGAAGTTTGAGAGGTCACCCGTACCCGGCGACGGCAAGCGCAGCGGCCACGGCCAGGCCGAGACCAGCCGTGGCGATTTTTATGGTGCGCCACGAAACGAAGATGCCGTCGTCTTGCGGGACCGGCACTTCGGAGATGTCCATCTCTTCGCCGGCCAGGATAGCCTCAAAGGCCGCTTCCAGACGCGCATGCGCGTGCTTCAGCGCGTCGACCCGCGCCGCAAGAACATCGTCTTGATCGAGAACCCCCTCCACCGCACGCGTCTGTTTGCGGGCAAGTTGTCCATCGACATAGGCGATGAGGAGTTCGTCGCTGAGTTCAGTCATGGTCAGCCCCTGAGCCCTTCGGGATAGAGCGTCTCGACGGTCGCCGCGGCTTGCGCCGGCGCCCGTGCGTTCAAGCGGTCCGCAAGCACCGCACTGATACGGATGAGCCGTGCGGCGATTGTCTCGGGTGGAACGTCGAGGATGCGGCTAGCGTCCTCGTACTCAAAGCCTTCGCCATAGACGAGGAGCACTGTGAGGCGTTGTGGCGCCGACAGGCTCCCCAGGAAGGCAACGACCGACGCGTCAACGTAGTCGTCGCCTTTGGCGTAGAACAACTCGACAAACCGCGTCTCGTCGATCCTGGCTTGCGCAACGGGCTCGGCATGATCGCGCAACTCGCTCAGCCAATACCGGTAGATCTCGGCGAAGGCCCAAACATCGAGGGACGTGCCGCGCTGGTAGCGATGCTGCTCAGCCAGCATGAGCTGGAGCGCGCGGCTCAGCAGCCCTGCGCCTTCGTCACGCGCGCCGACAAGCACGTCGGCGAAACGCATGAGCCTCGGCAACATGGCAATGAGGCCTGGCCTCACGGAGTCATGGAAGTCTTCTGCCTGCACGCCTCGCTCCCCGCCGCTTGGGGTTTGTGCCGGCCGTCGCGGGTCCCCCTCGCGAATCAAGAGGATAGCACATTCGGCAGACGCGTTTGCGTTGCGGAGCCGGCCTTTGCCTAAAAAGCGCTTGCTTCACGAGGCATCGTGCACAATCCTTACGCATGAACGGGGAACTCCCATGACGGTCGCCCCCCGCGGTCCAGGCCGGACTGCGCCGCAAGGTGGTACTTCGTCGGGCGGCCATACCAAGACGGCGGCTGTAGGCGCCATGTCGAGGACCAAGGACTCAAATACGAATGCCGCCGCCTTGGGCCGCGGCGCACTGCGCAACCGCCTTGCCGGGCGCCTTGCCCAACTCGCCGACAAGACCTCCAGTCAGACGAAGCAGGCCACCAAAGACGGCTTGGCTCGCGCGGCCGAGTATGGACGAGGGAGCGTGCTGCCCGAGATCGAACGGACCGGCGCGAAGATTAAGGAGCACGCGCGTCCCGAGCGGATCAAGCAAGACTACAAAGCGTTTTTGCACTGGCTGAACGCACGGGTTTTCGATCCGCCGAAGGAGCAGTTGTTCTTCTCCTCGACCAAAGATCCGGTAGCGCTGTCGGGGCTCACGATCCGCAGCCGTCATCCCGAGCGCGGACACGACTACCGCCCGACACCGTGTCAATTGTTCCAATGGACCCTTGCAGGCATCGACTACGATTTCTCGAAGCTTACCTTCGTCGATCACGGCGCCGGCAAGGGACGCGTGCTGTTACTCGCAGCCGAGCACCCGTTTGCGGCCGTCGGCGGCATCGAGTTCGCCGAGGAACTGCACGACGACGCCGCAATGAACATCGCGCAATACCCGCGCTCCCATATGCGCTGCCGTAACGTGGAGTGCGTGCTTGGCGATGCGACCGAGGTCGGCCCGCCCGAGGGCGAAGCGATCCACTACTTTTTCAATCCGTTTTCGCGCGAAGCCTTCGCCGAGGTCTTGAACAACATCGTCGTGTCGTACCGCGACAAGCCGCGGCGTCTCTACCTCGTCCTCGTCGACCCGATCGCGACCGACCTTGTGGATGAGAGCGGCGTGTTTGCGCGTGTGGAAATTCCGGCGAACGAGCGCCTCAAGATCAGGCTGTTCAGCCCCTACGACGTCGCGATCTACCGCACGTTGGCCTGAGCTAATTAGGCCTAAGGGCCAGCCTATTTCACGCCCAGCTTCTTTTGAAGATTCGACGACGACGTCGTGTACTGGAAGATCAGCTTCTTGTCGGGGTACACAATTTTGTGCACCTGCTGCGCCATCAGCGCGGCTTCATGGAAGCCTGACAGAATCAGCTTCAGCTTGCCCGGGTATGTGTTGATGTCGCCGATGGCGAAGATGCCCGTCTCGCTCGTCTCGAACTTCTCCGTATCGACCGGGATTAAGTTCTCTTCGAGATTGAGACCCCAATCGGCCACCGGGCCGAGCTTCATGGTCAGGCCGAAAAAGGGCAACATGACATCCGCCGATTGCTCGAACGTCGCGCCGTCGGGCCCTTTGACCGTGACGCCGGTGAGTTGGCCGTGGTCCCCGTGCAGCTCCGTCACCTGACCGAGCTTGAAGGCGGCATCCCCGTTTTCGACCAGATCCAGCATCTTCTGCACCGAGGCCGGCGCCGCACGAAACTCCGAGCGTCGATGCAGCAGCGTCAGCGACTTGGCGACCGGCTGTAGGTTCAGCGTCCAATCGAGCGCAGAGTCGCCACCGCCGACGATAAGCACGTCCTTGTCCTTGAACACATCCATCTTGCGCACCGAGTAGTAGACGGACGTCCCCTCATACGCCTCGATACCCGGGAGCGGCGGCCGCTTGGGCGTGAAGGACCCGCCGCCGGCGGCAATCACCACGACCTTGCACTCGAACGCGGTGTCGGCATCGGTCACGAGGTGGAAGCCCTCGTCCGTTCGCTCGAGCGTTTCGACGCGCTCGCTGAAATGGAACTCAGCGCCGAAGGGCTTGATCTGCTCCATGAGCTTGTCGGTCAGCTCCTGACCGGTGACGACGGGCAGAGCCGGCACATCGTAGATCGGCTTTTCGGGGTAAAGCTCGGCGCACTGGCCGCCCGGCCGGTCGAGGATGTCGATCACGTGAGCCTTCACGTCGACAAGGCCGAGCTCGAACACGGCAAAGAGGCCCACCGGGCCTGCCCCAATGATAACCGCGTCGGTCTTGATCACTTCCGCTGACATAGCGCCTCAGAACTGTTTTTCGGGAATTCGGACCCTGAGCCCATCGAGCTCCTCGGTCACTTTGATCTGGCAAGACAGGCGGCTCTCCGGGCGAATATCGAAAGCAAAGTCGAGCATGTCCTCTTCCATCTGCTCCGGCTGGCCTGTCGGCTCGCGCCACGCGTCCTCTACGTAGACATGGCACGTCGCGCAGGCGCAGGCACCGCCGCATTCCGCCGCAATGCCTCTGACCGAGTTCTTCACCGCGGCCTCCATCACGGTCATGCCGGGATCGGCATCGACAACGTTCTCGGTTCCGTCGGGTTGAATGTATGTGATCCTGGCCATGACGTTGGCGGGCTCTAACGCGCAAAATCCTTATCTCGGGAGCCGGGCGTCTTGCGGGGTGACCGCGCCCGAAGGGTTGGCGCGGTTGGGGCATGCCCGCCCGCAGCCCGTGCTCTATAAGGCAATTGAATTTGAGACACCAGAGCCTTGCGGCCCCTTGTGGCGAAAGATGCCGGTCAGCGGCTCTCAAGCACCGTGGCGATATAGGCCTCGGCCTCACGCAGCGAGGCTTCGACCTCATCGACCCGCGCGCTGCGGAGCTCGCTCAGACCATCGCCTTGAAGGGCTTCGGCCTGTTCTGCGGCTTGCGCCATGCGCCAGGCGCCAATCGCGCGGGCGGAACCTTTGAGGGAATGGGCGGCCTGCTTCCAGTCCTCATCGGACTTGGCCGCGCGGAGCTGATCCAGAAGGAGAACGGACTGGCTGCAGAACAGCCCCAGAACCTCCCGCTCAAGCTCCGGCTCGCCGAGCGTGTAGCGCGCCAAGTGCTCAAAATCCACGGGATTGCCCGAGGGGCCCTGTTCGTTGGCAGGGGTCGAAGCTTGGACTTCTGCTGCCGTCTTGCTGGCCATGCGCCTCGCTCGATGCCGCCCCAAACCCGCTGCCTCAAGAACCCTTGAAACGGCTCTATTTTCGGCCGGCCCTGCGCAAAGTGACGAAACCCTCGCACCTGGCAACGGTCCCAGGCTCCACTTAGCCGATTCGCCTTTGCCTCGCAGCAAAATTGGGGTTCAATCCTAGGGAGTTAACCGGCGTTAACCCAAGCAGGCGATTCAGCTTTTTTTAAGCCTAGAAAAACGTTAACGATGTTGGGCGAGGGGAAAAAGCGTTGGGGGCTCTTCCGGTTAGACTTCCTCGGAAGATGATGCGGGGTCCCACGAGATGCGATGCGCCGCTGTTGCGGGTTTTGAGTTCTAGGGCGCACTGTTTTCCCAGTTCTATTTAGTGGTGCGAGGAACGCGTAATGGCGCAGAAACAAGCGAAATCGGCCCCAGGGAAAGAGACCTCCGACGACAAGGAAGAGGTCAAAGGCCCCCTGGAAGCGATGATGCAGGGCAAGACCAAGGGCAAATCCGACGACCTTGAGCGCATGTCGACCCTACCGCGGCGATCGACCCTCGCCGACCGGCTCCAGGCCGAACAGCGCAAGCGCGTGGAGCCCAAGCGCGAAGAGCCCCGCCGCGAGGAGCCGCGGCGCGAAGAGCCCACACCGGCCAATCTCAGCGCGCCTCAGGAAGAGGCCAAGCCTGCCGACGCCCCCGAGGCCGCAGGCGCGCCCTCTCCCAAGCATCTGTCTCGGTCGCGACGCCCCGCCGGACCGCCGCCGCAGCGCCGCTTGGCCACGCCGGCCAATGACGACGTGCCGTCGATCGGCGGCCTGATCTTCGCCCTTCAACAGCGGCCGGCCCACACGCCGTTCCTGTTTGCGCTGGTCGCCTCGGTCGTCTGGGTCGTCATTGGCGGCATTTTCGCCTATGGCGTGATCTCCAACGCAGCCGCCAGCGGCGGCTTCCTGAGTGCGCCGGCCCTCGCCGCCACGGCCGCCATTCTGGTTCCCATCATCATCTTCTGGTTCCTCGCCCTCCTCGTATGGCGGGCCCAGGAGCTGCGCCTCATGGCCTCGGCCATGACCGAGGTCGCCGTCAGGCTCGCCGAGCCGGACCGGCTGGCCGAGCAGTCCGTGGCCTCTGTGGGTCAGACCATCCGCCGCCAAGTCGCGGCGATGAACGACGCTATTTCGCGCGCCATTGGCCGGGCCAGCGAGCTCGAAGCCATGGTGCATAGCGAGGTCGCGGCGCTCGAACGCTCCTACGGCGAGAACGAGCTTCGCGTCAGGGGCCTGATCAACGAACTCGCCACCGAGCGCGAGGCCCTCACCAATAACAGCCAGCGCGTAAGCGAGGCCCTGAAGGGCGTGGGCGCCCAGGTGGCGCGCGATATCTCCAACGCGAGCGGTGCGATCGACCAGAAGCTGGCCGAGCGCGGCACACAGCTCACCGAGCTCCTCGTGTCCCGCTCCAACGAAGCCGCCGATCAAGTCCACAAGGCGCAAGCTAAGGTGTCCGAGCAAGTGCCGGGCCTGCTGGAGCGCCTTAGCAAGGAACAGGGGCGCCTGACGAAGGTGATCGAAGGCGCGACCCAGAACCTGACCTCTCTGGAGACCGTTGTTGCACAGCGCACCACGGCTCTCGACGAGACCATGAAGGAGCGGACGGAAGCCCTGCAGAGCTCGCTTGCGGAGCGCATCAAGGGACTTGAGACGTCGGTCGCACAGGGCGCCATCGTCCTCGACAAGACGCTCAAGGAGCGCGCCGAGACGTTCATGGCCGAGATCGGCAAGAGCACGCAGGTGCTCGACGACGCGCTGAAGAACCGCACCAACGCGTTCACCGGTCTCGTGGCCGAGGGCACGGTGGCGATCGAGAAGACGATGGCGGACAAGACCGACGCGCTCACCAACGTCGTCGCCGAAAGCGCCGTCACCCTCGACAAGACCTTGGAAGACCGCACGGCGGCCTTGACCAATGTCGTGGCCGAAAGCGCGGTGGCGCTTGAGAAGACGATGACGGACAAGACCGACGCGCTCACCAACGTCGTCGCCGAAAGCGCCGTCACCCTCGACAAGACCTTGGAAAACCGCACCACGGCCTTAACCACTATGGTGGCCGAAGGCGCGGTGGCGCTCGAGAACACGCTGACAGCCCGCACTGACGCGCTGGCCGCGACGATTGAGGAGCGGACAGGCGCCGTCGACAAAACTCTGGCGGATCGCTCGGCCCAGTTCACCTCGGCCGTAAATCAAGGCGCCATTGCACTCGACAAGACCATGGCCGAGCGGGCCGACGCCTTCACCAAGTCGCTGCTTGAGAAGGCGCAAGGGCTCGAGGTAGCCATCACCCAGCAGACCGACTCGCTCGACAAGACGATGGGCGAGCGTGCGCAACTGGTGATCACGGCCCTCGCCGAGCGCTTGAATGCCATCGATACGGCCTTCGGCCAACGCACGGCCGAGACCGACAAGATGCTCGGCGAGCACACGCGCATGGTTGGCGAGACCTTCGGCCAGCAGACCGCGCAGCTCAACGAGGTCCTCGCCGCCAACTCGCAGGTGATGCAGCAAACGGCCGAGCAGGTGGGCGTTCAGTCCAAGGAAGCCGTGGACATCCTCACCAACCAGACCGGCAATCTGCGCGAGGTGTCGCGTGGGCTCCTGGAGCAGATCCACGGGCTCACCGAGCGCTTCGAAAGCCAAGGCGAGGCGATCCTCACCGCGTCCAAGGCGCTGGACTCTTCGAACGCCAAGATCGACTCCATCTTGGAGGGCCGCCATCAGGCCATCATCGCCCTGCTCAACACGGTCAACACCAAGGCGCAGGAACTCGATGGCATGATGCACAACTACTCGGGCATCGTCGACGGCGCCCTGTCAGAGGCCGAAGCGCGCGCCAAACAGGTCACGACTGCTCTCGGCCGCGACACGGCCGGACAGGCCCAGCAGGCGCTTTCGCAGATCGAGAAACTCCGCGAGGAGGCGCAGGCCCACACGGCCCGCGCCGTCAACGAACTCAAGGGCAGCTTCGAGACGGTCATCACCCAGATCGGCAAGCAGCTTGAGCAGATGCGTGGTCAGTTCGACAACACCTCGCGTGGCATGCGCGAGACGGCGCGGCAAACCGTGTCCGACCTGGATGGCTTGCGCCAAGAGATGCAGACACGCATGGACACCTTGCCCGAGCAAACCGCTCAGGCGACCGCGGCAATCCGCAAGGCGCTGAACGACCAGTTCCGCGAGATCGAGGCGCTCAGCCCCTCCCTGCCCCAAGCGAGCGCTCAGCCATCGGGCATGGGACCGGGGTCTCAGGCGCCCTTCCCGCCCGTGGCGGAAGAGCCGCCCCTGCCACGCTTCGATGCGCGCGGCCAACAGGTGCAGGCCGGTTACGAGCCCACCGACTTCGACCAGAGCGCCGGTGGCTTGGCGCAGCAGCTTTCGAACGCTTCGGGCCGTGGTGGCAGCTGGCCGCCTCAGGACCAGAGCTTCGGCGGCCAAGGCGGTTATGCCGCCGGACGCGGTGCGTCGACGGGCGCCGGACAGTTGCGCATCGAGGAACTGTCGCGGGCGATCGACAATCGCACTGCGGCGGATGTCTGGTACCGCATGCGCGCCGGCGAGCGCGGCGTGCTGGGTCGGCATATCTACACCTATGAGGGTCAGGCGACCTTCGAGGAGATCTCGGGCCGCTATGACCGCGACGGCGAGTTCCGCAACACGGTCGACCGTTACATCGCCGACTTCGAGCGTCTGCTCGCGGAGGCCGAACAGTCCGATCCGGCAGGTCACAAGCTGCAGAACTACCTGACGTCCGAGACCGGACGCGTCTATCTTCTGCTTGCCCATGCAAGCGGACGCCTGCGGTAAGAGCCGCCAGGTTCCCCCAGAGACTGGGCCCCTCCTCTCAACGAGAGCGAGGGGCCTTTTCGTTTTTGGGAGTCGTTCCTACGACGTGCCACAAGCGGTTCGAGCGGCGTTTGGCTTAGCGCCGACCTCCGCCGAATCCCCTCGGCGTGGGAGAGGACGAGGAAGACGATGAGTCCGACCCCCCGCCGCGAAGCAAGAAGCCGGTCGGACTGGCTTCGAACTTCTGAAGAATCCGGTTGAGCGAG
This sequence comes from Methyloceanibacter sp., assembly GCF_041573655.1. GTDB lineage: Bacteria > Pseudomonadota > Alphaproteobacteria > Rhizobiales > Methyloligellaceae > Methyloceanibacter. The sequence goes on along the minus strand of NZ_JBFFQD010000002.1, from coordinate 39,535 downwards.
ACCGCCGCGCGGCGGGCTTCACGCATGGCCGCGCTGAATTCCTGCAAGCCCTTCTTCGCCTCCAGGGATAGCCCGTCGACATTGTCGTCGATCTTGCTGCCCAATTCGCTGAAGGCCTTGGCCCCCTCGCTCAAATCGGTGATCGTCTGACTGATCTCCTCGTCCTTGCCCTTCAGCATCGTCGTGAACTCATCGACATTGGTCAGCGTGTCGGACACGGCTCTCTCATTGGCGGCGACGAGATCGTCCAGGCGTTGGATCAGAGCATTGGCGCTGTTGAGAGCCGCGGGCGCGGCATCGAACAGCCCCGGCCCCGAGCCCCGCGCCGCCTTGATCGTGGGGATGGGGTCATCATCGGTGGGAACGAGAAGCGGTGAGTCCGGCCGGCCAGGCGTGATCTGAACGCCCGTGCCCCCGGTGAGGCCGAGCGATTGCAGGCTGGCTTGAGAGTCTTTCCGGATCGGTATGCCTTCCTGCACGCTGATGAGCACGCGAACCTTGCGCCCGTCGTTCGGATCGAGCGAGAACGACTGCACCTCACCGACCTTAACGCCGTTGAAGCGGACGCCCGAACCGGAGGTCAGTCCGGCCACCGAGCTTTGAAACACGATGTGATATTCCCGGCCGCCACCGGCAAAGTTGCTGATCCAGAACACGAAGATGAACACAAAGGCGAGCACGCCCAGCACGAAGCCGCCGATCATCAAGTAGTTGGCCTTGGTTTCCATCGGACTCCCGCTAGCCAATCAATCGCCGTTGTTCGGCGGGGCTCGCAGCGCGGGCCCGCTCACCGCAGAAATACTCTTCGATCCACGGGTGGTCGGGCTGGCTCTGCAGCTCGCTGGGCGATCCAGTCCGAACGATCTTCTTATCGGCCAATACGGCTACCCTGTCGCACACCGTGAAGATGGTATCAAGATCGTGGGTCACCATATAGACGGTGAGCCCAAGTGTCTGTTGTAACTTGCGAATCAGGTGATCGAAGTCCGTCGCGCCGATCGGGTCGAGTCCGGCGGTCGGCTCGTCCAGAAAGACGATTTCCGGGTCGAGTGCAAGCGCGCGGGCCAACCCTGCGCGTTTCCGCATGCCGCCCGAAAGTTCGGACGGAAATTTGTGCGCGGCCTCGGGTGGCAAGCCGACCATGGTCAGCTTCAAGAAGGCAAGATCGTCCATCATCGCCTGCGGCAGGTCGAGATGCTCGCGCATGGGGACTTGGATGTTTTGCAGCACCGTAAGCGAGGAGAACAGCGCGCCGTCCTGAAACAGGATGCCCCAGCGCTTCTCGATATCGAGGCGCGCTTGCGGCGTTAGCGTGTCCGCGTTCTGGCCGAACAACGCGACGATACCCTTGTCCGGCGCCACCAACCCCGTGATGACGCGCATCAACACCGACTTGCCCTGCCCGGAGCCACCGACAATGGCGAGGATCTCGCCGCGATACACATCGAGGCTGAGCGCTTCCCATATCTGATGACTGCCGAAGCTCTTGGCGAGCTCGCGCACCCGAATGACCACCTCTCGTTCGTCTTCGACGCTCACACCCCGATCCCCGACAAGAACATGGCAAAGACAGCATCCACGATGATCACCAGGAAGATGGCCTTCACGACCGCCGACGTCACGTGCGTCCCGAGGGACTCCGCGCTGCCCTGAACACGCAAGCCTTCCAGACAGCCGACAAGGCCTATGATCACGGCAGCAAAGGGCGCCTTGATCATGCCCGCCATGAAGTGCTGAAAGTCGACGGCCTCGTGGAGCTTGTCGATATAGGACGAGAGGTCGAGTCCCAGTACAGCAAAGGCCATCACGCCGCCGCCGGCAAGCGCCATGATGTCACCGAGAAAGGTGAGCAGCGGCAAAGCTACGACGAGCGCCAACACGCGCGGCAGCACCAGCGTGTCCATGGGATCGATCCCCAGCGTGCGCATGGCGTCGATTTCCTCGCGCATCTTCATGGACCCGATTTCGGCGGTGAAGGCGGACCCGGACCGGCCGGCGACCATGATGGCGGTCAGCAAGATGCCCACCTCGCGCAGTGCGAGGATGGCGACCATGTTGACGGCGAAGGGTTCGGCGCCGAACGGCTTGAGCTGCACCACGCCTTGCTGCATGACCACGGCGCCGATCAGAAAACAGATCAGCGAGATGATCGGCAACGCGCGCAAGCCCGCATAGTCCAGATGGTGGAAGAAGGACGTGGTGCGAAAGCGCCAAGGTTGCTTGAACAAGCGCAAGAAGCCGGCGGTGACTTCACCGAGAAAAGCGGTGAGGTCGACCACGTCGCGCCACGCGCCGGTCAGGGCGTTCTTAACGCTGTCGACGAAGTCCTGGATCGCGCCTTGGGTATAGACCTCCGGCCGCTCAGCCTGCCCGCGGCGATGGACCTCTTGGATGAGCACGCGGAAGTCTTCGGTCGCGCCGGCATAGCGCGTGCGCAAGCCACCTTTTTCCCAAGCACTCGCCGTGCGCTGGAGTAGAAGCGCGCCGGCGGTGTCGATCTCGGCGATGCCAGCGATATCCATCTCGCCGGTGAAATCAGGCGTCGGCGGGATCGGGACCCGCAAACGCTTCAACGCCTTGTCGAGATCGGCGGCTTCGGCCACCGTCCAAGCGCCCGTGGCTACGAGCCGGAAGGTCGTACCACGCAATTCGACGCGGAAGCCCGGGGTACGGACTTCGGTCGGCAGAACAAGCTGGTGGTCGCGTTTGAGCATGGTAAGGGCTTACTCTGGCTCATCCTTTTATGTGGCGCGCTGTCAGACATACCGATTGTTTTTGAACGAAACCTTAGGAGAAATAAAGGCGATATGACGGGTTCTCCGGACGAGCTTAACGGCACCAATGGGGGCCTGACCTTGGAGCTCCGGGAAGAACGCTGGCCGATCCGGGGCGGCTTCACCATCGCCCGCGGGTCCAAGCATGAAGCGCACGTGGTCGTGGCCAAGATCGGCGATGGCCGCCACACCGGACGTGGCGAGTGCGTGCCATATGCCCGCTATGGCGAGACCGTGGAAGGCGTGATGGCCGACATCGAGGCCTGCGCGCTCAACCATAGCCTCACGCGCGCCGCGCTTACCAAGCGCCTGCCGGCGGGCGCCGCGCGGAATGCCCTCGACTGCGCCCTATGGGACTTGGAGGCGAAGCAGTCCGGAACGCCTGCCGCCACGGCAGCAGGTTTTTCGACCCTTCAGCCCGTTCCCACGGCCTTCACCATCTCACTTGGCGATCCCGGCACCATGGCGGCGGAGGCAAAGGCCGCGTCCGCGCATACGCTGCTCAAACTGAAGTTCGGCGGCGCGGGCGATACGGCGCGTCTTCAGGCCGTGCGCGCGGCCGTCCCCACCGCACGTCTCATCGCCGATGCCAACGAGGCCTGGCAACCCCATGAAACGGAGTCGCTTCTGGCCATAGCGGCGGATGCGGGTGTGGAACTGATCGAGCAGCCGCTGCCGGCCGGCAACGACGCGATGCTGGGGGAGATCGAACGGCCGATCCCGGTTTGCGCCGATGAGTCCGTGCATGACAGCGCATCGCTTCCGCCGCTGGCCGGCCGCTATGACGCGGTGAACATCAAACTCGACAAGACCGGCGGTCTCACCGAAGCGTTGGCCACGGCCGCCCGCGCACGCGACCTCGGTCTCAAGATCATGGTGGGCAGCATGGTCGCAACGTCGCTGGCCATGGCGCCCGCCCTGCTCCTCGCCCAAGACGCCGACTGGGTGGACCTAGACGGCCCCTTGCTCTTGGAGCGCGACCGGGATGCCGCCCTCACCTACCGCGACGGCATGGTTTTCACGCCCTTGCCTGCGCTGTGGGGCTGATCGCCCACGACAAGCCCGCCCTGCCAGTGGCAGCCGAGCAAGGCCGCCGCGGCCGTCCCGATCCCCGCAAGCAGCACCATGGCCGCATAGGCCTGGCCGCCATACGCCTCGTAAAGCGGACCGCAGGCGATCGTCACCGAGCCCAAGACGAGCCCGGCAACCACGGCCGCGTAAAGGCCTTGCGCCGTGGCGGAACGATCCTCCGGCACCGCATGGGTCAAGAAATGGATGGCGGCGAGATGGGTGGCGCCGAAGCTCAAGGCGTGCAGGGTCTGGACCAGCCCCGTGGCTAGAAGCGGCGGATCGAGGGCCAAGACGGCCCAGCGCACGACAGCCGCGCCGCCAGCCAGCACCATGAGCCGCGTGCTGCCGACATAGGACACGAGCCTGCCTGAGACCGCGAACAGCGCCACTTCGGCGATGACGCCGATCGACCACAACGCGCCGATCGTGCCGCCGGAGAAGCCTTGCGCGCGCCAATGGAGCGAGCCGAAAGCATAAAGCAGCGCATGGCTGCCTTGGATCATGGCCGCGGCAAGTAGAAACAGCAGAAAGAGCGGCGCGCGCGCGAGCGCGAAGGCATGTCTCAGGCGCAAACGGCGCACGGGGCTGCCTTGACGCTTCGGCTCGACGTCCCGCGGAACCAGATACGCCGCGAAGATCAGAAGCGCCGTCGCGGTCATGAGCATCGGCAGCACGGTGCCCGCATCCCGAAACTGAATGACGATGCCCGCGGCAAGGCTCGCGCCGATGAAGGTCAACGAGCCCCACAACCGCACGCGCCCATAGTCGAGCCCGCTCTTGCGGATACCGCTGATCGCGATCGTCTCGACGAGCGGCATGATCGTCGTCCAGTTGACGGCCAGCAGCGCGATGGCGAGCATCATCTGCCAAAATCCGTCGGACACCCAAAGCAGGGCGAACGAGCCCAGCGACCCCCAGGCGAGCGCAATTACAATTCCGCGCCGGTTGCCGAGCAGGTCCGCCACAAAGCTGATGACGGGGGTAAACACGATGCGGATATAGAGCGGCGTCGCCAAAAGAATGGCGATCTGGTCCGCACTCAGCGTCCGCCAGCTTAGCCACACCGGCATGTAAGGCAGGTAGCAGCCGATAACCAGGAATAGCGCGGCATAGAGAAAGCCGAGCCGCCATGCGAGTGAGGGCGACGATGTGGCGTGGTTCGCCAAAGACGTTAACGACTCCCTTGCGGCGCGGTTGCTACGTTCGGGCCTTACTCCGAATCAGATAGCTTCGCCATCACCATGCCGGAACGAGCTCCAAAAGGCGCCGATACATCGCGGCGAATGCCAACGCGGCCCATACGTGGCCTGGCGGAGCAATACGCTGCTCTTGAGGCAACATTGAGCGGAACGCCGCTCGGACGCTGGTTCTTATCGGAGTACATGCGCCGGCACCGCATGCCCGAGACGCAACTCATGCTCGACGCCATCGCCCGGCTTGAAAGGGCCATGCTCAAGCCGAAGCATCAGGCAGGGCTGACAAGCGTACTCGGCGAGCTCGTGAAGATCAGCGCCGCGATTTCGCGTGCACGGGCTGAGATCGCGCAGCTCCGTCCGGCCGACGTCGACGCGGAACTCTCAAACGCGACGGAAGAGCTCGATCAGATCGTCGAGACCACCGAGAAGGCAACCTCTGAGATTTTGTCCGCAGCCGAGGACATCCAGGAAGTCGCCTGGACGCTGCGCGAGAATGGCGTCTCGCCGGAGCTCGGCGACAGGCTCGACAAGCACGCGATCGACATCTACACCGCTTGCTCGTTCCAAGACATCACGGGACAGCGCGTGGCCAAAGTCGTGCGCACTTTGCGTCTCATCGAACAGCGCATCAACGCCGTGATCGATATCTGGGGCGCGCATGACATTGCCCACAAGATGAGCCCGCCTGTGGAGGCCGGCCTGCTGAACGGTCCTCAAGGCGAGGGGGCCGGGCTGCGGCAGGACGACGTGGATCGGGCCCTGAGCCAACCGGAAAAGGGCCCGGACGCCGCCCCGGCGCAGGCCCCAGAGCCAGCTCCGGAGCCTCACATGCGGCCCGAAGCCACTCGCGGCGAAGCCCCTGCTGGCGAAGCTCGTGGCGGCGAGCGCTTCGAGCGACCGGAGCCGCTGGTCGTGCCCCAGCTTCACTGGGTCAAGCGGGCCGCCCTGTTCGGCTAGCCACACTTTTTCGTCGATTTTTTTGCTATTGAATCAGTAGGTTAGCGTCCGGCGGGCAAAAAGTCGGCACCCTCACCTTGAAAAGATTCAGGCCCCTAACCATCTCCGGGTAGACGCAAGATCCCCCAAAGCGTCCCCCAAACTGACGCATGAGAATGAAGCGGCCCGGGTTCCCCCCACCTGGGCCGTTTTTTTCTTTTTTGCCTTCCGCGCGCTTCGCCGTCCGCGCAAGCGCGGCAGGAGCCGCCGCCGTTCCGGCAGGCCGAGATTGTGGGCCGACAGCACATTGTCCACGAACTGCTGCGCCGAGTTTTCCCAGCTATAGAGCAGCGCATGCTCGCGTGCCGCCTCGCGGTCGAGGTCCAGCGCCTGAAGCGCCGCCGCCTGGAGGTCAGGCCCCACGACCCCGCAAGCGGGGTCTGTCAGCACGTCCTTGGGCCCGCTGACGGGATAGGCCGCGACGGGTACACCGCACGCCAAGGCCTCCAGCAGCACCAGACCGAACGTGTCGGTCAGGCTTGGGAACACGAACACATCCGCCGAGGCATAGGCTTCCGCCAGCGCCTCGCCCTCCTTTGGACCGGTGAATAGCACGTCGGGATATTGACGCTTGAGATCGTTCAACTGGGGGCCGCCGCCGACCACGACCTTCCGCCCCGGAAGCTCCAGATCGAGAAAGGCCTTGATGTTCTTCTCCACCGAAATGCGGCCCACATAGAGGAACACGGGCTCATCGCCGAAGAGCCGCACGTCGCGCGGCCGGTAGAGTTCCAGGTCGACGCCACGGGACCAGCGCATCATGCGCGCGAAACCCTTTTCCTTGAGATCGTCTTCGACCGACTGGGTCGCCACGAACAGCCCCGCGCCGCTGTTATGGAACTGGCGCTGGAAGGCGTAGCACCAAGACTCGGGGATCGGCAGGCGCGCCGAAACATATTCAGGAAAGCGTGTGTGGTAGCTCGTGGTGAAGGGGCGCTTAATCTTGCGGCAGTAGCCCCTGGCCATCAGCCCTATCGGCCCCTCCGTGGCGATATGGATGAAGTCCGGCCGCGCCTCTTCGATATGGCGCGCCACCATGCTTGGGCTGACCAGCGATAGCCTGATCTCCGGATAGGTGGGGCAAGGCAGCGTGTAGAACGGGGCGGGTGTGAGAAAGCTGATATCGGCGCCAAGCTTCGGAAGCTCTTGCGCAAGCCGCTCATAGGTGCGGACAACTCCATTCACCTTGGGAAACCAGGCGTCGGTGGCAACGAGGATGCGCATCAAGCTGCGGCCTCAAACTCCTTGGCCGGCGTTCCCGACGTCCGAACGCCGGTGTGCGGATTCCAGTGGATGATCTCGAAGACACCCTCCTCCGTCTCGCCCACCGCCGTACAGCTTTCGACCCAGTCACCGGTATTGATGTAGACGACGTCGCCGACCTGACGCATGGCGGCGTGATGGATGTGCCCGCAGAGCACGCCTTGGGCGCCATTGCGGCGGGCCTCTTGCGACAACGCTTGCTCGAACTCGCCGATGTAATTCACCGCCCGCTTGACCTTGTGCTTCAGATAGGCCGAGAGCGACCAATACGGCATGCCGAACCAGCGGCGCACGGCATTGAGGTGCGTGTTGAACCAAAGCGCCGCCGTGTAGCTCCAGTCGCCCAAGAAGGCGAGCCACTTGGCGTAGCGCACGACCACGTCGAACTCGTCGCCATGCATGATCAGATAGCGCCGTCCGTCCGCGCCCGTATGGATCGTCTGGCGCTCAATGGCGATGCCGCCGAATTGCGAGCCGCAATACTCCCGCATGACCTCGTCGTGATTCCCGGGGATGTAAACGAGCTCGGTCCCTTTGCGGACCTTGCGGAGCAGCTTCTGCAAGACATCGTTGTGGGCTTGCGGCCAGTAGACCCCGCGCCGGATGCGCCAGAAATCGACGATATCGCCGACCAGGTAGAACCGGGGCGCGTCGTGGTAGCGCAAGAAGTCTAGGAAGGCTTCGGCCTGACAGGCCTTGGTGCCAAGATGAATGTCGGAAATAAACAGCGCGCGATAACGCCTCTGCTCGGCGTCTGGCTGCGTGTAATCGTCTATTCGAGTGTTCAGCACGATAAACCGCGATCTAAGGTGATTTAGTATCAGGGATGTGACACTGGCGACTGCTTAAGGACTTGGTAAACGGCGATGACCAACGGCGATTTGCGTATACGGCTTGAGGGGGCGCTCGGCTCGGGCGTCGTCGACACCGCGCCATTGCCAGTGGGATTCGGTCTGACCGGCCTGTCCGCGCGGCTCCAAGACGGCCGGCATGTGGCGGTGAAGGCGAAGGACAACGCGCGCTCCGGGCCGTCGCTTGCGCTCGAAGGCTATATGCTCGGCGAGCTTTCGCGGACGTCGGACTTGCCCGTTCCGCAGGTTCATGCGGCCGAGCCCGACCTCCTTGTCATGGACTTCATCGAGACGGACGGCGGGACGATCACCGCCAACGTAGAGCGCGATGCCGCGAGGCTCATTGCCGCACTCCATGCCACGCCGCGGGACGGCTTCGGCTATGCGCGGGACACGCTGATCGGCCCCCTGCACCAGCCCAACCCGCAAAGCCAATGCTGGATCCCGTTCTTCCGCGACGAGCGGCTCCTCTATATGGCGCGCGCAGCAAAGGACGAAGGCCGGCTGCCGGCCGCGCTCTATGGCCGCATCGAAACGCTCGCATCAAAGCTCGAGGACTTTCTGACCGAGCCGCCCTTCCCCAGTCTGCTGCACGGCGATCTATGGACCGGGAACGTGCTCGTGTGCGGAAACCGCATCGCCGGGTTCGTCGATCCGGCGATCTATTGCGGCCATCCGGAGATCGAGCTCGCCTTCACGACGATGTTCGGGACGTTCGGCGATGCGTTCTTCGAGGCCTATGAGGGGATGTCGCCGCTGGAGCCGGGGTTCCACGAGCTGCGGCGGGATCTCTACAATCTCTATCCCACGCTCGTGCATGTGCGGCTGTTCGGGGGGAGCTATTTGGGGCGCGTTGAGACGACGCTGACGAAGCTCGGACTTTGACCTGGTGCCAAAAAAGAACCGGCCCGGACAAAGCCGGGCCGGTCTTCCCTGCGAAACGAGCCGAACGCGAAAGGCCTAAACCTTTACAGCGGGCTTCGACTCGCCCCCCCATTTTTTCTGCGCCGTCTTTCTTGGTCTTGGTTCTTGCTTCGGCTCGTCGGCAACCTTGCTCTTGCTTTCGTTCCGGTGAGAAGAAAGCCCCCCAGCCCCTTCCCCCGTGTTGTGATGAAAAGCTAGCGAGCCCCGGCGCGCGCTTCAACAATGCGCGAGGGGCGAAACGCAAATCGTCGCCGCACTGTTGCGGAAATGCAAAGCGGCTTGACCGGCGCGGCGCGTCACCTGGTTTTATTATTGTATTTCAACATATTATGTTGCTTCCGAGGCGCCCCAGGCGGGCTGCAACGCGCATCGCTGCACCCTCGCGGGGGGCCGTGGCTGCACCCGTTTGGGGGAAACTTTGTGAGGCTTTGTGGCAATTCAGCAACGGCCTTGGCGCAGCCGCCACAGGTGACTCTAGCGGTGCAACGAGATCGAGGCGACGGGACGATAAGCGCCCGATCCGGTGTCGCGCTGGACGATCTCGATCGTGTGTTTGGGCCCATCGACATCGATGCGCATGCGGCCTGAGAAGGTCTGGCCGCTGAGGCGCGCGCGGATGGAGCTGCCGTTGGCCGTGCCGCTGACGTCGCCGGAGGCGCCATGGACCTGCTCACGCCAGGCGCCGCGGATCCGGCCGCCCTCATAGGTCAGTTCCAGATTCCCGGCGAAAGCGTGGCTCGCGCTCGCGCAGCGCACGGTCTGCCGTACCACGGACCCTTCAGTCTTATAGGTGGTGTTGCAGCTGACCTTCTCTGGCGCCCCTTTCAACGGGGTCACTGTCCCGCTCCCGGTCCAAGCGCCATCCAACTGCTGATACGGGTTGGCGGACGCCGGCAGCGCGGATAGGACAGTCAGGGCGTTTGCGAGAAAGACGGCAATCAAGGTCCCGAGGCGAGGCGAACGCAAACGAAGTCTCATCGGAACCGGCACCTTTCGTCTTTCGGGATTGGCGTTGCGCGGGAGACAAGCGGGCAGGCCGTTGCCGCCCCATCGCCACGCGTGCATCATGCAGAAAATCATGGCTGGGGGAAGACAATGAAGCTTGTACGTTTTGGCGCACCCGGGGCGGAAAAGCCGGGCGTTCTAGATGCCAAGGGGCTGATCCGCGACCTGTCCGGGGAGATCGGCGATCTTGCCGGGGATGCGCTTGGCCGCGTGAGCCTTGACCGTCTCAAGGCGATCGATCCGGAAACGCTGCCGCTGGTCGAGGGGAACCCCAGGCTTGGTCCGCCCATCGGCGTCGTGCCGAAATTTCTTGGCATCGGCCTCAACTATCGCGACCACGCCGAAGAGACCGGCATGGACATTCCCGAAGTCCCCATCGTGTTTTGCAAGGCGAACTCCTGCGTCTCCGGGCCCACCGATCCGGTGCTGGCGCCGCCGGACTTCCAGCGCATGGACTACGAGGTGGAGCTCGCGGTGGTCATCGGCACGCCCGCCAAGCGCGTCTCGAAAGACGACGCGCTTGACTACGTGGCCGGCTATTGCATCTGCAACGATGTCTCCGAGCGCAGTCTGCAAAAAGGCGGACCCGGCGAATGGATGAAAGCCAAGAGCTATGACAGCTTCGGACCCTTAGGCCCTTGGCTCGTCACCACGGACGAGGTTACGGATCCGCAAGCGCTCGATCTCACCATGGACCTCAACGGGGAGCGCATGCAGACGGGCAATACCGAGACCATGATTTTCACCGTCGCCGACCTCGTCAGCTATATCAGCACCTATATGACGCTGATGCCCGGCGACGTGATCACCACCGGCACGCCGCCCGGCGTCGGCATGGCACGCAAACCTCGCGTCTTTATTAAGCCTGGCGACGAGATGGTGCTCCACGTCCAAGGCCTCGGCGAACAGAAGCTCAAAGTCGTCGCCGACGGCTAGCGCCCTTTACGGCTACGGCCACAGTGCATGGAAGTGGTGAAGTGGCCCCCGGCCCTTCCCCACTGCGATCTCGTCGGCGGCGATGATCGCCGCGGTGACATAGACCTTCGCGTCCTTCACCGCCTTCTCCAGCGGCTTGCCATGCGCGAGCCCCGCGGCGATGGCAGAGGACAGGGTGCAGCCCGTGCCGTGCGTATTCCCGGTCTCATGCCGGGGCGCTTCGAGGCGTTCTACGCCGTCATTGCTCAACAGCACGTCGATGGCTTCGCCGTCGAGATGCCCGCCTTTGACGAGCACGGCTTTGGCGCCGAGGCCGCGCAGCATCCACGCTTGTTCGGCCATGGCGTCCACGCTGCGGGCCTTCTCCTCGCTGGTCAGCAAGGCCGCTTCGAACAGGTTGGGCGTCACCAGCGTGGCGCACGGCATCAGCATGGTCTTGAGCGTGTCCACGGCGCTCTCATCGAGTAGCGGGTCGCCCCGATGCGACGCCATCACGGGATCGAGGACCACCGGCGTCCCGTCGAACAGCGTCAACCCCTCGGCGACGGCCTCGATATTGTCGCGCGTTGCCAGCATGCCAATCTTGATGGCGCCGACATCGATGTCGTTTGCCACGGCCTGCATCTGCGCCAGTACGAACTCCGGCGGCACTGGCAAGATGGCCTCGACCTTTTGCGTGTTCTGCGCGGTGACCGCGGCGACGACGCAAGCGCCATGCACGCCAAGCGCACCGAACGTCTTGAGGTCGGCTTGGATGCCGGCGCTTCCGGAAGAATCGGAGCCGGCGATGGTGAGCGCGATGGACGTCGATCTAGGGGTCATGAGGCGCCACTATTCACCGCTGGCGCCCAAGAGCAAGCCTCTAGAGGCAAGCCTCCAGAGGCAATCGGACTGAGCCTCGTCAGCCAATCGTGGCAAGCGCCGGGAACGTGCGCAGGATCCAGCCCGCGATCAGCGTCATCGAGTTCGTGAGGAACAGAATGCCGGTGAGGACCAGAAGCGCGCCCAGCACCTTCTCGATCGTGCCCATGTGGCCCTTGAAGCGGCCCATGGCATTCATGAACGGCCGAACGGCGACGGCGGCAAGAATGAACGGAATGCCGAGCCCCAACGAATAGACGAAGAGCAGGCTCACGCCCTGGCGCACGGAGTCCTCGCCGGCGGCGACCGCCAGAATAGCCCCGAGCACGGGCCCGATGCAGGGCGTCCAGCCGAAGGCGAACGCCAAGCCGATGATATAGGCGCCGACCAACCCCGCCGGCCGCGTGTCGGCATGATAGCGCGCCTCGCGATGGAGGATCGGAATGTGGATGACGCCGAGGAAGTGCAGGCCGGCGATGATGATGATGACGCCCGCGACCTTGGCAAGGATCGGCAGGTTCTCCAGCACGAGCTGGCCCAACACCGTCGCCGTGGCACCCAAGATGACAAACACGGTGGTGAAACCGAGCACGAAGGCGACCGAGGACAACACCACCGTGGTGTAGACGTGAGGGGGCGTCTCATCCTCGCCCGCCAGCTGATCGAAGGTGGTGCCGCCGAGGAAGCACAGATAAGGCGGCACGAGCGGCAGCACGCAGGGGCTGAGGAAGCTCAAGAAGCCGGCGAACAGAGCGCCGAAATAGGTGACATCCATGGGTTTCTAGCTATTGCGCCCGCATCGGAAGAGCAAGGCCTGGCACCAAGTCGTGAAGAGGATTGATCACAGGTCGGCGCCACAGTCAGTGACCGGGGTCACGAAAATTCCGGTTAACCGTGCCCTCAAGCGGCATCGCGGGCACGTAACGCCGCATCGCGGATCGCCGCGATGTTCTTCGCGTAAGCACCGCCCTTGAACACGGCAGAGCCGGCCACGAGAACATCGGCGCCAGCCTCGGCGACAAGCCCCGCCGTCTCCGGGTTCACGCCGCCATCCACCTCCAGGTGAATCGGACGATCGCCGATCATCTTACGGATCGCGCTGATCTTCTTCAGCTGCTCAGGGATGAAGGACTGACCGCCAAAACCCGGGTTCACCGTCATCACCAAAATCAGATCGACTTTATCGAGCACGTATTCGATCGCCGTCTCAGGGGTCGACGGGGTGAGGCTGACGCCTGCCTTCTTGCCGAGGCTCCTGATGTGCTGCAGCGAGCGGTCCAGATGCGGACCGGCTTCGGCATGCACGGTGATGATGTCGGAACCGGCCTCGGCGAATGCGTCGAGATACGGATCGCACGGCGCAATCATGAGATGGGTGTCGAACACCTTGTCGCAATGCGGGCGAAGCGCCTTCACCACGTCGGGACCGATGGTTATGTTGGGCACAAAGTGCCCGTCCATGACATCGATATGGATCCAATCGCAACCGGCCTTGTCGATGGCCTTCACTTCCTCGCCGAGCTTGGCGAAGTCAGCCGAGAGGATAGACGGTGCGATGATGATGTCGTCGGACATGCTTCGTGCCTCACGCAACCGCGGAATGTTTCGTATCGCCACCGGCCAGCGCGACCACGCCCGGCAGCTGCTCGCCGGCCAGCCATTCGAGAAAGGCGCCGCCCGCCGTTGAGATATAAGTGAAGTCGGGCGCCGCGCCCGTCGTGTTCAAGGCGCGCACCGTGTCGCCGCCGCCGGCAATCGTAATAAGCTTGCCGTCTTTAGAGAGACGGCCTGCCTCGCGCGCCAGCGCGAACGTGCCTTCCCCGAACGGCGTGATTTCGAAAGCGCCGAGCGGCCCGTTCCATAACAGAGTCGCCATCTCGCCTAACTTTTCCTTCAGCCGCGCGATGCTCTTCGGCCCCACGTCGAGGATCATCATGCCGGCCGGAACGGTGCCGGTGTCACACACTACGGTCTCGGCACCCGGCGCCAACTCCTTGGCGACGACTTGGTCGACGGGCAACATGATCTCGCAGCCAGACACCTTCGCCTTGTCGATAATATCGAGCGCGATGTCCTTGAGGTCGGGCTCGCACAGCGAATTGCCGATATCCACGCCTTGGGCGTAGAGGAAGGTATTCGCCATGCCGCCGCCGACGACCACCACGTTCATGCGCTGCACGAGGTTGGTGAGCACGTCGATCTTTGTGGAGACCTTGGCGCCGCCGACAATGGCCATGACCGGCCGCTTCGGGTTGTGAAGCGCGCTGGCCAGCGCCTCGATCTCCGCCATCATCGATTTGCCGGCATAGGACGGCAGCAGATGCGTAATCGCTTCCACGGAAGCATGCGCGCGATGGGCGCAGGAAAATGCATCGTCCACATAGATATCGCCTAGCGCCGCAAGCTGCTTGGCGAAGCCGGCATCGTTGGCCGTCTCGCCCTTGTGGTAGCGGAGGTTCTCCAGCAGCGCCACGTCGCCGTCTTTCAGCGCATTGACGCCCGCCTCGACGTCTGGCCCCACGCAATCGTGCAGGAACGAAACGCGCGTGCCGAGCATTTCTTGCAGCTTGGCGGCGACAGGCTTGAGTGATGTCTCCGGCGACCGCTCGCCTTTGGGACGGCCAAAGTGAGACATGATGACGAGCTTGGCACCGCCGGAGCGAAGCGCCTCTATGGTCGGCAGTGCGCGCTCGATGCGCGTTGCGTCGGCGACGTGGCCGTTCTCGACCGGCACGTTGAGGTCCGCACGCATGAGCACGCGCTTTCCCTTTACGTCGAGACCATCGATGGTCTTGATGCGCGACAGGTCGACGCCGCCCATGCCGGCGTCATCGCTCATATAAGTCGTCCCATGGCGACCGCGGTGTCGTTCATCCGGTTCGAGAAGCCCCACTCGTTGTCGTACCAGGACACCACGCGGCAGAACGTGCCGTCGATGACTTGCGTCCCCGTAGCGTCGAACACCGAGCTCAGCGGGTCGTGATTGAAATCCGAGGACACGAGCGGCTGCTCGTTGATGCCCATGACGCCCTTGAGCGGCGCTTTAGAGGCCGCCTTGGTCATGGCGTCGTTGATTTCCTCCACCGTGGTCGGGCGCGAGGACTGGAAGGTCAGATCGATCAGGCTGACATTGGGCACCGGCACGCGGATCGAAGCGCCGTCGAGCTTGCCTTGCAGCTCGGGCAGCACGAGCCCGACAGCTTTCGCCGCACCGGTCGAGGTCGGGATCAGGTTCACGGCGCTCGCGCGGGCCCGGCGCGGGTCCTTGTGGAGCGTGTCCACGGTGCGCTGGTCGCCGGTATAGGCGTGGATCGTGGTCATGTAGCCGCGCTCGATGCCGACCGCCTTGTGCAGCACCTCGGCCACCGGAGCCAGGCAGTTGGTCGTGCACGAGGCATTGGAGACCACGTGGTCCTTCTCGGTGAGCTTGTCGTCGTTCACGCCGTAGACCACGGTGAGGTCGGCGCCGGAGCACGGCGCGGAGACGAGCACGCGCTTGGCGCCTGCTTCCAGATGCTGCGCAGCGGTCTCGCGCTTGGTGAAGCGGCCGGTGCATTCCATGACGATGTCGACACCGAGTTCGCCCCAAGGGAGCTTCTCAGGGTCCGCTTCGGAGAGCACGGCGACGTCCTGCCCGTCGGCCTTGAGGCGGCCGTCGGAGACGGAAACATTGGCCGGGAGCCTGCCGTGCACGCTGTCGAACTCGAGCAGCAGCGCATTCATGTCGGCAGAGCCGAGATCGTTGATCGCCACGAAATCCAGGTCCTTGCGGCCGGCCTCCAGGAAGGCCCTGAAGGTGAGCCTGCCAATTCGACCAAATCCGTTGATGGCGACGCGCGTGTTAGCCATGTGCTCCTTACCTCTAGTTTGAAATCAGATCACGGGCCGCGGCCACGACGGCCTCCGGGGTGATCTCGAAATGCTTATAAAGCTCCTGGGCCGGGGCAGACGCGCCGAATCCGCGCATGCCAATAAACTTTCCGTTCTCGCCCAACCATTTGTCCCAGCCGAAGCCGACCGCGGCCTCGACGCCCACCCGGGGTGTGGTGCCGAGGACGGCGGCTTGGTAGCCTTCGTCTTGCGCCTCGAACAGCTCCCAACAGGGCATGGACACCACGGCGGCCTTGATGCCCTGCTCTTCGAGCATTTTTGCGGCATTCACCGCCAACGAAACCTCCGAGCCCGTGGCCAGCACGGTGACGTCCCGGCCGCCTTCCGGCTCGATGAGGACATAGGCGCCTTTGGCTGAGAGATTGTCGTCCGTGGGCGTGGTGCGCAGCAGCGGCAGGCCCTGGCGGGTCAGCGTCAAGATCGTCGGCCGGTCCTTGGACAGCAAGGCCAGCTCCCAGCATTCGGCGCATTCGACGGAGTCCGCCGGGCGCATCACGTGAAGCTGGGGCATGGCCCTCAGCGCTGCGAGCTGCTCGACCGGCTGATGCGTGGGACCGTCCTCGCCAAGACCGATGGAATCGTGGGTCATCACATAGACGACGCGCTGCTCCATGAGTGCCGACAGCCTAATCGACGGCCGGCAGTAATCGGAGAACACCAAGAACGTGCCCGCGTAAGGCACGATGCCGCCATGCAAGGCGAGGCCGTTCATGCTCGCGCCCATGGCATGCTCGCGAACGCCGTAATGGATGTAGTTGCCGGCGAAGTCGTCCGGCTTGACGATGCCGTGCTGCTTGGTGAGCGTGCCCACCGAACCGGTTAGATCCGCCGAGCCGCCGATGAGCCCCGGCACGACCGGCATCAGCCGCTCCAGCACTTTCTGCGAAGATTGCCGCGTGGCGAGCTTGGCGCCTTCGGCCGCGAAGTCCGTCTTGATGCCGGCCATGGCGCGGATGATGTCCTCGCCGACTTTCGCGTCGATGGGATCGGTCAGGCGCGCGCGCGATGCGGCATCGAGCCGGCCGGCGGCCTCCATCCACTTGTCGTAGTCCGCACGGCCACACATGCCTGCCGCGCGCCAGCTCTCGAGGACCGCATCGGGCACCTCGAAGGGCGCGTGCGGCCAGCCGAGCTCCTGGCGGGCACCGGCGATCTCGTCTTCGCCGAGCGGGGCGCCATGGGTGGCGGCCGTGCCCGCCTTGTTCGGCGCGCCATAGCCGATCACCGTGCGGCAGGCGATCATCGAAGGCTGGTCGGTGACGCCGCGCGCGTTCTCGATGGCGAGCGCCACGGCCTCTGGATCGTGTCCGTCCACCGTCGCGACATGCCATTTGGACGCCCGGAAGCGCGCCAGCTGATCGTCCGACAGAGTGAGGTTCGTACCGCCGTCGATGGAGATCTCGTTGTCGTCGAACAACACGATCAGCCGCCCGAGCTTGAGGTGGCCGGCGAAGGAGATCGCCTCCTGGCTGAGGCCTTCCATCAGGCAGCCGTCGCCAGCGATGCAATAGGTATAGTGGCTGACGATGTCGTCGCCGTAGCGCTGGTTGAGCAGGCGCTCGGCGAGCGCCATGCCGACCGCATTGCCGATGCCCTGGCCGAGCGGGCCCGTCGTGGTCTCAATCCCCGGCGCATGGCCGTATTCGGGATGCCCCGCGGTGCGCGCGCCGAACTGGCGGAAATTCTTGAGCTGCTCGATATCCATGTCTGGATAGCCGGTGAGATAGAGCAGCGCGTAGAGCAGCATCGAGCCGTGGCCGGCGGAGAGCACGAAGCGGTCGCGGTCGGGCCATTCCGGGTGGGCGGCGTCGTATTTCAGAAAGCGGGTGAACAGGACCGTGGCGACGTCCGCCATGCCCATGGGCATGCCTGGATGGCCCGAGGCCGCTTTCTGCACCGCGTCCATGGCGAGCGCGCGGATGACGTTCGCCATGTCGTCGTGGCTCGCTCCAGACAATGCCTGATCCTGTGCCAGGGCCTCACTCATCTATTGTCCCCCAAAGTCCTTTTTCTAGTAGGCGCGGACGCCCATCGCCGCCTTGACCGCGTGATAGCCCACAAGAAGCTGCGTGAGCGCCAGCGGGTGGCTCTTGTTTGCGCCGTTCGCGACATCGATGCGGCCCACCTGGTCGCGCAGGTGGCCCGCCTCCGGAATGAGATTCCACAGCAGATCCTCGATCCGCTCGGCCCTCTTGTCGGAGATATTGCCGTTGATCTCAAGTACGTCGACGGGTTTTCCATCCTTATCGCGCACCAGCTCGAGATGGAGCCCGGCGTTGCTGGACCCATCGAAAAGCGGCGTGAAGTCCGGATGCGGCAGAGTAGGCCGCAGGAGATGGCGCACATCGAGTTGGGTATCGGACCCATTGGCCCCTTTTGGCGACTGGAAGCGGATAACGATGTCCGCGAACGTCCTCTGGGGATGGATGAAGTTGGGGCTGTCCTGCTTGCGCCGCTCCAGGGACGCGACGACCTCCTCAAGCCCATAGCCGCGCTTGCTGGTGTCCCGATGGATTTTCCATTTGATCCGGAGATCGTCTTCCGGGTCGAGATAGATCTTCACGTCGTAGCAATCGCGCATGGCGCGCGTCGTGTAGCCCAGCAGGCCTTCGGCGATGACGAACTCGGTCGGCGTGTAGTAGCGCGGTCGCCCCAGCGTGCCATCATGATGACAATAGACCGGCTTGAGCACGGGCTCGCCACGCCGCAAGAGACGCAGGTGCTGCTCCAGCACGTCGATATGATTCGCGCGTGGATCGAGCGCGGACATCCCCGCATCGTTACGCTCTTGCCGCGTGTAACAATGATAGTCATCGGTACAGAAGATCGAGCAGTGCTCCTCGCCCAGAATCTGAGCGACGCCCGCCGACAGGGTCGTCTTTCCCGATGCCGAGTCACCCACGATGCCGAGGATGATCGGATGATCCACTCGCTTGGGCATGCTCTGCTCCCAGGCGTTCCTATCCGTTTGGCTTGTTACGCAACGTCGCGAGCCGCCACGCTCGCAAGACGTTCAATCGGCAGATAACTCGTCATGATCTGCCGTTCGCCGGACGCCCCGGTAATCATCATTGTCTGCAATTTATAGTGGGTCTTCGATTTCTCTACGCCTTCGAGCATGAGCCCCGTGGTGATGCCCGTCGCACAAAAGAAAACGTCGTCGGAGGTGATGAGTTCGTCGCGCTCGAACCAGCGCTGCGTGTCGATGCCGGCGTCCTTGACCGCTTGCGTTTCCGTCTGAAGCTGCGGGTCGAGGCGCGCAAGGAACTCGCCGCCGATCGCCCTAACGGCACAGGCCGACATCACGCCTTCCGGCGTGCCGCCCGTCCCCATCAAAGCATCGATGCTCGACCCCGGAACCGCCGCCATGAGTGCGCCGGCGACGTCGCCCGCCGGATACATGGCGACGCGCGCTCCCGCCGCGAGAATCTCGTTCACGAGAGCGCGGTGACGCGGCTTCTCCAAAACGAACACGGTGAGATCGGAAATGTCCTTATTGAGAATGCCGGCCAGCTCCTCGAGCTTTTTCGAGGTGGACCAGGCCGGGTCGATCTTGCCGCGCGCGGGCGCGCTGGCCACGAACTTCTCCATGTAGAAGGCGGGGCCTGGGTTCATCATGGCGCCGCGCGGCGCCACGGCGAGAACGGAAAGGGCGTTGGTGAGGCCGCGCACCAGATAGCTCGTGCCTTCCACCGGGTCCACGGCGATATCTGCTTTGAAAGCGGCGCCGGGGGAGCCGAGATGCTCGCCGCGTTGCGGCTGCGGCGCCTCGCCGGCCGTGGCCTCCCCGATGACGACGCGCGCGTCGATATCGATCTCGGCAATCGCGGCACGCATGGCGTCCAGGGCAGCCCGGCCACCGTCGTCGGCATCGCCGCGGCCGATCCAGTTGAAGGCCGCACAGGCCGCGCGCTCGGTGACACGGCGCAAAGAATAGACGAGATCCGGATTGACCGGGCCCGGGGTCTCCATGACGTCTCCTCCGCGGCGGCTTCGTATCCGAAACGCCGCTGTTCTCGTGGCCGGAAAGCCTTGCTGCACTATATCTTATGGGTCGCTGGGGCCCCAATGATCAAGGGGGCCTGGGCCGAATAGCCGCTTCCGCGGGCTTGATTTAGCCGGCCCGAGCCCTCGGGTCGAGCCAATCGCGCAAGGCGTCTCCCAGCACATTGACCGCGATCAAGACCCCGATGAGCACCAGCCCTGGGAGGACCGTAACCCACCAGGCGCCGGCGAAAATGAGGTCATAGCCGGAGCGGATCAACGTGCCGAGCGAGGGTTTGGTTACCGGCATGCCCAGGCCTAGGAATGAGAGAGCCGCCTCCGCCATGATGGCGCCGGCCACCTGGGTCGTGGCGATGACGACCAGCGGCGAGAGGATGTTGGGCAGGATGTGGCGCTGCACAATGGCAGCATCGCCGCTTCCCACGGCCCGGGCCGCGCGAACGTAGTCCTTGGACACCTCCACGAGGGTCGCCGCGCGGGCGGTGCGGGCGAAAATCGGCCACTCGGCGAGGCCAATGACCAGGACGAGCAACGGCACGGCGAATTGGCTCAAGGCCTCGCCGCCCAGCCCGGCCCGGAACAGCGCCATGACGATGATCGCCATCATCAGGGTGGAGAGCGAGAGCTGTATATCGGCCAGGCGCGTGACGAGGCTGTCCACCCTCCCCCCGGAATAGCCTGCTGCGAGCCCCAGCGAGACGCCGATCGCGGCTTGGATCGCCACAGCAAGAATGCCGACTAGCAGCGAGATGCGGGTGCCGTACAAAATCGCGCTGAACAGATCGCGGCCTTGCGCGTCGGTGCCGAGTACGAAGCGCGGATCGCTGCCTTCCTGCCAGATGGGCGGCAGCTCGGCGTCAAGAATATCGAAGCTCGCCAGGTCGAACGGATCTTGCGGCGCAATCAGCGGTGCGAACAGCGCGGCGACGCCCACAATCGCAAGGAGAAGTCCGGCCAGCACCGCGCCGGGCCGCTCGGCGGCGAAGGTGGCGAACGCGCGGTCCGCGGCTGGCGCTGTGCTGAGGCTCATCGCGCGCCCTCCAAACTCACACGCGGATCGAGCGCGAGGCTTACAAGGTCCACGAGCGTGTTGACGACGACGAACAGCAAGCCAACCAGCACGAGATAGGTGGTGATCACCGGAATGTCGGCGCGTGTCACCGCTTCCAGAAACAGAAAGCCCATGCCGGGCCACTGGAACACTGTCTCCGTCAGAAGTGTGTAAGCGATGAGCGTGCCGGCTTGGAGCCCGCCCACGGCCACCAGCGGCAGAAGCGCGTTGCGCAGCGCATGCACGATCCATACGCGCAACGGCGATGCGCCCTTGGCGCGGGCGGTGCGCACGTAGTCGTGGCCAAGCTCATCGAGCATGGCACCGCGCACCAGCCGAATGAACAGTGGCAGCATGATCGAGGACAGCGTCACCGCCGGAAGCAAGAGGTGCGCGAGCCCGTCACGCGTCAGGAGTCCCGTTTGCCAAAACCCGAGATCGACCGTTTGCCCGCGCCCGAAGGCCGGCAGCCAGCCGAGCCACACGGAAAAGACGGTGATGAGGATAATGCCGGTGAGAAACACGGGCACCGAGATGCCGAGCACACTGAGCCCTAAGACCAAGCGCGCGCCGAGACTTTGCGGACGGACCGCGCAATAGACACCGCCGGGCAGTGACAACAAAAGCACGATGAGGCTCGCGCCCAACACAAGCTCGAAGCTCGCCGGGAATTTACCGAGCACGACCTCGACAGTCGGCTTCTTGTAGATGATGGACGTGCCGAGATCGCCCGTCGCGGCGCGTCCCAAATAGCGCGCGAACTGCACGGGCCATGGGGCGTCCAGGCCAAGTTCATGGCGCAGCTCCGCACGTTCGGACTCCGGAACCGACTGACCCATGATCTCGCGCAAGGGATCGCCAAGACTTTGCCGGACGGCAAACGCGATGACCAGAATCGCCAGCATGACGAGCGCCGCTTGCAGGAGCCTGCGCGCGATGAAGGTGGCGGCAGAAGCGAACGCGCTCATGACGGACTCACGCCCGAGTCAGCCCGACCGCGATAGCTGCCGCGACAAGCGCCTGCCACGGCACGAAGAGCAGAACGAGTGCATTGAGCTCGGTGGCCGGGTAAAGCAGCACGCCCACAAGCGTTCCGACAATCACGATGCGAATCCAGTTCTCGGGCTTCCTGATGCGCTCCGAAGGGATTCCGGATCCGAACGCCGTCAGACCTGCGCCAACCGCCGCCCCGCTCAACCCGCCTGCCAGAAGTCCTATGACCTCGCGGCGCGACTTCGCACCCTGCACGGTGCCGAACAGCTCCGAGCCGACCACGGCTTGAAACACGTCGTTCGCCGTGTTGACCGCGGCAAGCCAGCCAAGCAAGACGACCGCGAAGGCGAGCAGGCATTTGGCGATGTCGTGGGTCACCCATAGCCACATCATAGAGGCGACGGCGAGCCCGAAGACGATGCCAGCGTGAAGGGGAATACCTTCCGCGTTCAGGAGCAGGCCTTCGTCCTCGAGACGGATTTCGGGCAATGGCGAGGGAATGCTGGCGATGAGCCCGGATGCGACGCCCACGCTCAACATGATGGCGATGGCCCGGCCGCGCGCCGGCGGCCGTGGCACCGTATTGGAGTTCAGGAAATCCCACTTCATTCAAGATAGCGGGCAAATCCACTTACGCTGCCGCCCCCTTAACCGATCCCCGCGCGGATGCGCGCCGGGATCACTATACCTGACGGGGCTCTAGTGCACTAATTGAAGGGGTGGGGCCGGGCCTGCTTAGCCCTACTCCGACACGGACTTCAGCTGGGCCAGCCCCTTGTCGAGGTCTTTGCCCATCATGCCGGTGCCGTTCATGACGAGGCAAAACGCCTTCTCCATATGAAGTTGTGCGTGCCGTGCATGGCCCAGGAGACCTCCGTCTGATCGCCCTTCGGAGTGAAGCTGAAATCCGAGTTGGTGCTGCCTTCGTAGGGCCGGGTAAATTCCACCTTGGTCTTGACGGCCTTGTCCGGAATGCTTTCGACCAAGGTCATCTTGCCGGCGCCGACCTTGTCGTCGCCGTCCCAGATCATGATCGCGCCTTGGCCCGCCTCGGGACCTTCGAAGGTGATCATGGCGTCGGGATCGATCTTGGCCCAGGGCGACCAGGCCTCCCATTTATGAAAGTCGTTCACATGGCCGAAGACTTGCGACGGCGCGGCGGCGACCGTCGTGCTGCGCTCGACACGGTACTCGGACGGCTGGAGCGCGACGACCACCAGGAACACGACCAGCAGCGCTACAAGCACGAGCAGAATCTTCTTGAACATCCGACTTCCCTCCCCATTGACCTTTTTAGATGGGCCTCTTCGGCCGTCGACCTATTCGACGACGAGATCACCGAGATACGGCATGTCGATGACATTCACCACGGGCCCGATCTTCACATTTTCGCGCGCCGCCCATGCGAGATGCTGCCATTGCAGCGGCAGAAGCGCGGCGTCGTCGGCAAGCATGCGTTCGATACTCTTGAGAACCTCAGCGCGCGCCGCCTCGTCCGTCATGGTCTGGGTCTGCAAGGTCAGGCGATCGACTTGCGGGTTCGAATAGTCGCCGGCGTTGTATTGGCCGTAGCCCGTCTCAGCGTCCGGCGTCATCACCAGGAACTCGTAGAAGTTTGCCGAGTCTTGCGTGTCGGACTGCCAGCCGATCATCAGCATGTCGCCGTCGCGCGCATCGAAACGCTGCCAGTATTGCGCCTTGGGTAGCGTCTGGAGATCGACCTTGATGTTGATCTTGGCCAGCATGGCGGCGACCGCCTCGGCAATGCGCGAATCGCCGACATAGCGGTTATTGGGCGCGATCATGGTGACGGAGAAGCCGTCCTCGTAACCCGCGTCCTTCATCAGTGCCTTGGCTTTGGCGAGGTCGTAGGGCGGCGTGAGGGCCTCGTTGTGCCCTGCATAACCCGGCGGACTGAGCTGGCCGGCGGGGGTGGCCTGCCCACGCATGATCTTCTTGGCGATGCCCTCACGGTTGATGGCGTAGCTCATGGCTTTGCGCACACGCGGATCCTTGAAGGCGTCGACGCGGGCTTGGTTCAACTGGAAGGTCAGGATACGGGGGCTCGCCATGGTCACCACCGTGCAACAGCCGACCCGCTTGACGCGCTTTAAGTCTGTGGGCGGTACGGGTCCGATGAAGTCGACATCGCCGGCAAGAAGCGCCGCGACGCGTGTGGCCGGTTCCTTGATCGGCGTGAAGACGATCTCGTCCACGTTTCCGGGCGAGTCCGTGTCCCAATAGTCCTTGAAGCGCTTCAAAGTCAGCTTGATGCCTTGCTCGCGGCCGGTGACGATGAACGGCCCCGTGCCACTCATGTTCGCCGAGGCAAAGGACGAGCCATGCTTGATCACGGCGTCTTTCGGCGCACCCTTCGCATCCGTGCCCGAATAGAACTCGCGGTCCATGGGGAAGATGTAGGTGGCGAGATTGAGCACCAGCGGGTACGGGCCTTTGGTCACAAAGTCGACAGTGTGCGCGTTGATCGCCTTCGCACCTTCAAAGGGCTCGAACAACGCCTTGAAGTCGGGGCTCTTGCGCATGCGGTTGAAGGTCCACACCACGTCGTCCGCGGTCATCGTGCGGCCTGAGTGAAATTTCACGTCGTCGCGCAGGTGAAAGCGCGTCGTGCGCCCATCGATCTGTTCCCAGCTCGTGGCGAGCCGTGGCTCCAGGCTGAGGTCCTGGCGAAAGCGCACCAGAGGGTCGAATACGAGGTGCGACAGCTGAAGCGTGGCGCTGGCCAGCTGCTCGTGCGGATCGAGCGAGGTGGGGTCGGCGTCGTAGGCCATGCGCAGCGTCTTGCCCTCACCCGCGGCGGCGGGGCCAACGATCAGGAGCGCGAGAACGAAAAAGGAGAGAAAACGGGGCATGGATGGGCACTTTGTCGCCTGAAACTAGCGTTCCCGTCCAGCCCTCGTGCCACCCCTTGCCACCGAGCCCTGCGCCGATAAAGTCGCTCCGCCCGCCCCGCCAAAAGGAACCCAAGCGCTCGTGCCCGGCTTTTTCGTCACAGGAACCGATACCGATGTCGGCAAGACCCTCGTCTCAGCCTGGCTACTCACGCATCTCGACGGGCATTATTGGAAGCCCGTCCAGGCGGGAACCGAGCCCACGACGGACGCCGCCACGGTGCAGCACCTTGCCGAGCTCCCCGAGACACGCATCTTGCCGGAAGCCTATGTGCTTCGCGATGCGATGGCGCCGCACGAGGCGGCGCGGCGGGAGGGCGTCACGCTCGATATGAACAAGCTCACACCGCCCCCTCACGATGGTCTGTTGATTGTCGAGGGCGCCGGCGGCCTCATGGTGCCGATCACTGACGACGCCTCCATGATCGATCTGGCGATGGACCTCGATCTGCCGATCCTTCTGGTCGCGCGCTCCACGCTCGGCACGATCAATCACACGCTTCTGTCCATCGAGGCGATCCGGCGGCGCGGGCTACCTCTTGCCGGCGTTGTCATCAGCGGGCCGGAGACGCCGCATAATCGCGCCGCAATCGAACGCTACGGGCAGGTCGAAGTGATTGCTGAGATTCCCTGGCTCGAGACTGTTTCGCGCAGCGCCTTGAGAAACATCGAGCCAGAACTCGATCTTATGAAGCTTGCGATGGGCAGCCCATGAAAGACGACGTGACCCCAAAACATGCAGACGATGTGATCGCGCGCGACAAGCGCTACGTCTGGCATCCCTACACGCAGCACGGCACGGAGCCTGAGCCGACCGTGATCGCGCGCGCGAAGGGTGCGTCGCTGTTCAACACCGACGGACGCGAGATCCTCGACATGATCTCCTCGTGGTGGACCTGTACGCACGGGCATTCCCATCCCAAAATCAACGCCGCGATCGCGCGCCAGGCGGAGACGCTGGAACATGTGATGTTCGGCGGCTTCACCCATGCACCCGCGGTCAGTGTCGCCGAGAAACTCGCCGCGCTGCTGCCCGGCGATCTCAATCGCGTGTTCTTCTCCGACGACGGGTCCACCTCCGTCGAAGTGGCGCTCAAGATCGCCTATCAGTCCTGGGTCAATCGCGGCGAAACGGGGCGGCAAACGCTCATTGCCTTCGATGGCGGCTATCACGGCGATACGCTTGGCGCGATGTCCGTGGGCCGCAGCTCGCAGATGTTCGGCGCGTTCAAAGACCTGATGTGCCAGGTCTGCGTCCTGCCCTACCCAGCCACGTTCGAAGGCGACAACGCGGCGGACGAGCGCGAGGCCGGCGCCCTCTCCGCTTTCGAGGCCCTGATCGCGGAGCGCCGGCAATCCATCGCCGCGCTGATCATCGAGCCGCTCATGCAGGGCTCCGCCGGAATACGCTTCTGCCGCCCGAGCTTCTTAAAACGTCTCGTCGAGATGGCACAAAGCGCTGGAGTCATTGTTATTTTTGACGAGGTGGCGACGGGCTTCGGCCGCACCGGCTCGATGTTCGCGCTGGAGCAAGCCGACGTCGTGCCGGACCTCGTCTGCCTCTCCAAGGGGCTGACGGCAGGCTACATGCCGCTCGCCGCGACCGTGGCACGGGACAGCCTGTTCGACATGTTTCTCGGCGACAGCTTCGACCTCGCGCTGTCGCATGGCCATTCCTTCACCGGCAATCCGCTAGGCTGCGCTGTCGCGCTCGCCGCGCTCGATCTCTACGAGGAAGAACAGACCATGGACCGCATTGCGCAGATCAATGCGCGCCACCGCGCCATGCTCGACGCGCTGCATACGCGCCCGGACGTCACACGTCCGCGTGTGCTTGGCCCTGTGCTGGCACTCGAAGTCGAGGACGGGGGGCAGTATCAATCTGAGGCGAGCCGCAAGCTCAGGGCCTGGTATCTGGCGAACGGCTTCAACATCCGGCCCATCGGCTCGACGGTCTATCTGATGCCGCCCTACTGCATTACGGACGAGGAACTTTCGCGCGCCTATGCAGGCATGATCGAAGGGCTCGACCAGCTTGCGTCAGGTGCGCTCTAGCCACCCATAAACGACGTGCCAGGTGACGCGGCCGCCAAAGCGCAAATTTGTGGCGCGGATCGCGCGGCGCAGCGCGCCAGGCGGCAACGGCCGATAGCCTTCTTGCGGTGTGAGGCCGCCAATGGCCTTGATGCGCCTGAGGAAGGAAAGCGAATCCTTATCGGGCGTTAGGTACTCTTCTTCGATAACGCCGGGAATCGCGGGAAGGTCCGGGACACCGCTCGGCAACCCTTCCATGGCGAGAACCGAGCGCCACTCGACGAAGCTGTCCGGACCAAGCGCCGCGAACACGAGCAGCCCCCGCGGCGACAATCGCGCCCGCAGACGCTCCAGACTGGCGAGAGGGTCGGGCAGCCAATGCAGCGTCATGCTGGTGACGATGAGATCGAGGCCGTCGCGTCCGCTGGTCATGCCAGCGTCCATCATCTCGAAGCGTACGCGGGCCCCTTCAACGTCGGCGAGATTGCGCCGGCACTCGGCGATCATGGCGGGCGATACATCCGTCAGGACGAAGCGGCCGTCCGGGTAGCGCGCTAAGAGATGCCGGCTGAGGAGGCCTGTGCCGCAGCCGAGCTCGAGCACAGACGGCGCGGTGACGTCCGGAAGGTGGGCCGCAAGTCTTTGAGCCACGTCTGCCTGCAGTCCCGCATGCGCCTCGTAGCTGCTTGCGCGCGCGCCGAAACGGGCTGCGATCTCGGCGCTACGACGGGAGAGATTGGGCGAATTCACGGACATGACGGGCGCACCACTCTGGGTGCCTCAAGGGTAGGACATGGCCGCCGTCGGGCGACCAGTGGATGGTCTCTGCGCCCCAGACGGCCTCGGACATGTCCGGCGGGACGATAACGTCGTCTCGGGCTGCCAAGGTAAGTATGGGACATCTAACGCTTTTCTTAGCGCCCTCCGCGTCCCAATGCATCAGCCAATCGAGGCCTTCGTCCAGTCGCGCGACATTCAGCGCCTCGGCTTCGGCGAAATCCGGGGCCCCGCAGGACCGCCAAAAGGCTAGCAAGGTCTCGGGTGCGTTTCGGGCGAGCCCGCGCTTCAGGGCGGCGACGCGCACAGGCGGCACATGGGGGCAGTAGCGGTCGAAGCCCTGCACCGAGACCAGGGCCTTGAAGGGTGCGCCATGCTTCAACAGCCACAACACGCCGAGTGAATGACCGATGGCGATGGCGTCGTCTGCGTCCTCCGGCCAGCCGGCTTGCGCCTCGGGACCGCCGGCGACGAAGCCGAGATCGACGAACGAGATCTTCGCCGCCGGCAGATGCGCTGCGAGATCGGCCCAAAGCCGGCCATTGAATCCCCAACCATGAACGAGCACGAAATGCATGTCAGGCGAACTCGGCCTTCGTCCGCTCTTGGCTGGCCGGCGCTCCGAGCGCGGCGAGCAACGCGTCCACGTCTTCTTCCGTGTGCGCGGCCGTGAAGGCAAAACGCACCCGTGCCAATCCTTGCGGCACCGTGGGCGGGCGGATCGCTGTCGCCCAGAACCCCGCTTCGCGCAGTCTTGCACTCAAGCCAAGCGCAGCATCCGCCGACCCCACGATCACCGGCACGATCTGCGTGACGGACTCGCCCGTGTCGTAGCCTCGTGCGTGTGCGCCTTTGCGAAACGCCGCAGCAAGCGCCGCCACATGCGTGCGGGCATCGTCGAGGTTAGGCAAAAGGTCGAGCGCGGCATCGATGGCACCGAGCACGGGTGGCGGCAGCGCCGTCGAATAGATGAAACCGCTGCAACGATTGACGAGATAGTCGCGCATTGTGTCCGAACAGGCGACATAGGCGCCGAAACTGCCAAGCGCCTTGGAGAACGTCCCGACGATGAGATCGGCCCCGCCGGAGAGTCCTGCCCCGCCATCGCCTAAGATTCCGGTCGCGTGCGCATCGTCCACGATCAGCATGGCGTCATGCGTCTTGGCCAGCGCCGAAATCTCCGCGAGTGGCGCGATGTCGCCGTCCATGGAGAACACGCTCTCGGTGAGGATGAATTTCGGACGGCTATCGCCTTGATAGGGAGTCAGAAGTTCGGCGAGATGGCTGGCATCGCCATGGCGGTATCGTAACTGCCGGACACCCCCGGCCTTGCAGCCGAAATGCATGCTGGCGTGATTCAAACGGTCCGCAAAGACGAGCGGCTCGGCGCCGAGCACGGTTCTATCGAACAGCGCCTGCAACACTGCGGCGTTCGCTTGGAAGCCGGAGGCCATGAGCAGCGCAGCGGGCTTGTCCTTGAGGCGGGCGACCTTGTCCTCGAGCGCCTCGAACAGGTCAAGATGGCCGGTGACAAGGCGCGAGGCGCCGGAGCCGGTTCCGTGAGCCTCCGCCCAGTCTTGGGCCCGGGCAATCAGCACCTTATGGAAGCGCAAGGCGAGATAGTCGTTGCTGGCAAAGTTCACATAGGCTCGGCCGCCCACGGTCAGGGTCCGCGCATCGCGCGCAGCCACCGGGGTCAAGGTCCGCTTGAGGCGGTCTTGTCCCAGGGTCTCCAGAAAGGCCCGGTACCGGGTTTCGTTCCCAACCATGATCCTGTATTAGCGAAGGGAGTTATCCCCAGCAATCAATCGCTTGGAAGTCCCTTGTCTGAGACCTTGGAAAGCTTGAATCCTAGCAACGATCTGGCCCGCTTGGGCGACGATGGCCTTGAGGCCAAAGCTCCAGCCCGGCCCCATTCGGCCGGAGCCCATCAGCCAGAGACCCGGAACGACTGGCAAACCGCCGAAATCGTGTATCTGCTGAAGGCGCCCCTCCTGGACCTCCTGGACGAGGCGCGTGCTGTCCACCAGCAGCACCATGCGGACGGCCAGGTCCAGCTGGCGAGCCTCCTGTCCATCAAGACGGGCGCCTGCCCGGAGGACTGCAAGTACTGCCCTCAAAGCGCCCACTACACCAAGAAGACCGGCCTTGAGCGCGAGGCACTGCTGGACGTGGACGACGTGCTGGCCAAGGCGCAGATCGCCAAGGACGCCGGCGCCAGCCGCTTTTGCATGGGCGCGGCCTGGCGCGAGGTGAAGGACGGGCCGGCCTTCGATAGCGTGCTGGATATGGTGCGCGGCGTGCGTGCGCTCGACATGGAGGCCTGCGTCACGCTCGGCATGTTGAGCGAGGCCCAAGCACAGCGCCTCGCCGAGGCGGGGCTCACCGCCTACAACCACAATCTCGATACGTCGCCGGAGTTTTACAAAGAGATCATCACCACGCGGACCTATGAGGACCGGCTCGACACGCTGGCAAATGTGCGCGGCGCAGGGATGCAGGTGTGCTGCGGCGGCATTATCGGCATGGGCGAGACTATCGAGGACCGGGCGCGGCTCCTCCAGGAGCTCGCGACGCTCGATCCTCACCCCGAAAGCGTGCCGATCAACGCGCTGGTGCCGGTTCCGGGCACGCCGCTGGAAGAGCAGCCGCCGGTCGAACCGCTGGACCTGGTGCGCATGGTAGCGACGGCGCGCATTCTCATGCCGGCATCGCTCGTGCGGCTGTCGGCGGGGCGCGCGGCGCTCACCCGCGAGGCGCAGATCCTCTGCTTCCTCGCGGGCGCCAATTCCATCTTCTATGGCGACCAGCTGCTGACCACGGCTAACAACGACGTGGACGACGATCTCGCCCTGATCGAAGAGGCCGGCCTGCGGATCAAGCCGGCCTAAAGCCTCGTGATCAGCCCTTCTTGAGGGTTGGCGAATGGCCCGGATGAGTGTGGTAGGTGATCAGCAGCATCGCAAGGAGCAATGCTGCGAAGAGACCTGCCAGAGCGCCGATGCCGACCGGTGCCGTGATCTCGCTGAAGTCGGACACTTCCTTGGCAGCTAGGCTGCCGGCGAGCGAGGCAATAATCGCGTAGATTGCGACGAGCCACGGGGTCTTCGTGTCGTCGGGCCCAAGACCGATTAGATTGCGTACAATCACGCCGGAAAGACAGCCGAGAAATCCGGCCAAGATGGCGAGATAGTCGGCATTGAAGCCACCGCCTACGACCAGGCCGGTGATCGCACCGACGACGGTTCCCACGATAAGAACCAGCAATAGCCTCGCAGAAGTCATCCTCATCCCCTCCCCAAAAGGTGCGCTCTAAAATGGCGCGATTCGACTGCCCTCGCGGCAGAACGCCCGACGATATAGCATGAAATGCCCGCTGCAAGGCGGACGACTTGCCTCCAGCCAAGCCCGGCGCTAACCAGAGCCGAACAAGCCTTTCGAGTATCTCCCGCTTCATGCCCCGCATCGTCTATGTGAACGGCGTCTATCTGCCCCAGGAGGAGGCCAAGGTCTCCGTCTTCGATCGCGCCTTTCTATTCGGCGACGCGGTTTACGAGGTCACCGCGGTTCTCGATGGGCGCCTCGTCGATTTCGAGGCGCATCTGGCTCGGCTCGACCGCTCGCTTGGCAAGATCGGCTTGGCCCCGCCCATCCCCCACGAAGGCTTGCGCGAGGTGCATGAGGAACTGATCGCCCAGAACCAGATCGACGAGGGCATCGTCTACTTGCAAATCAGCCGCGGGTCCGCGGAGCGGGACTTCGCCTACCCCGACCCGCCAGCGCCGACGATCGTGGCCTTCACCCAAAGCCGTCCCATCGTCGACAACCCGCTGGCCACCACCGGCGTGAAGGTCATCACCATCCCCGACATGCGCTGGAGGCGGCGCGATATTAAATCGACGTCGATGTTGCCCCAGGCCATGGGCAAGGAAGCCGCCAAGCGGCAAGGCGCTTACGAGGCCTGGATGGTGGAAGACGGCTTCGTCACCGAAGGAACCTCGTCGTCTGCCTTTATCTTGGACGCGAAAGGCGTACTGCGAACGCAGCCGCTCGGGCACCACATCCTGCCCGGCGTGACGCGCCGCGCGATCCTACGCCTCGCCACTTCCGAAGGCTTGGCTCTGGAAGAGCGGCCCTTCAGCGTCGAGGAGGCCTATCAGGCGCGCGAAGCCTTCATGACGGCCGCATCGGCTTTTGTCCTGCCGATCGTTGAGATCGACGGGCGCGCGATCGGGGACGGCACGCCGGGACCCGTCGCCCGCGTCTTCCGCGCGCACTACATCGCCGAAGCCAAAGCCTCTCAGTAGACGGCATCTCAGTCGCCGGCTTCCCGATAGCAGGACTGGGGACAGAGCGGCGCTTTACAGGTTCGGCGGCGCGAATCGGTTATGATTTCGGTCGCGATGTCAGCTTCTCAGCCGCATAACCGCCGCAAGCTCATCAGCTTCCCGTCCGAGGTTCTGCTCGCCCTCGAATTGTTGGCCCTCGACAGCCACCGCAGCATCCAGTCGCTGGCCGAAGAGGCGTTTGCCGACCTGCTGCAGAAGTACAACCGGCCCACAACGCTTAAAGAGGCCCTGCGGGAAAGCGCGCGGCGGCTCCCCGCAAACGACGACGCACCGCCCAAGCGGCACGGCACGTAAGCGCACGCACCGCGCATCACGGCAAGCGGCTTACCGCCAGCCGTTCACCGCAAGCAGATCACTGCGAGATTTTCGCCACCACCGCTGGAGACGCCGGCGCGTCTGTTCTTGCCAGGAATTCCTTCTGCGTGTTTGTGACGACGCAGTCGAACCAATCGTCGCTGCCGAATTCGCAGTTGTGCCGCTTGGTCTGAATCAAAGCGAGAATGGCGATGATGACAATAAGAATGAGGATTAGTCGCATGCAGGCTCCCTCCCTGTTCGGGCTCGCGTAACCTATTCAACCACACGCGTGATAAGAAGGGGACGGTTCGCCTCAATTAAGTCGCCGGAGCCTCTGATCGACACGTTCGGAAAGGCGGCTTATACTTGCCGGAGAGATGAGGAGAAATGGTGCAATGCATCATCCCGTAAAAGCCCTGACGGTCGCGCTGGCCCTGTCGATGTTCGTGCTCACCACACCGAACGCTTTCGCCGAGGAGAAGCTGTGGCCCACCCTCAAGGCGCAGGCCTTCGGCGACCGCCCCATCCAGCAGGATGGCATGGTGGTGATCGAGACGCCGCAGAAGGTCGAGGACGCCGCGCTCGTGCCCTTGACCGTGCGCGTGCCTCCGCACGTAACCGGCAAGCTCAAATCGCTGACGCTGTTCATCGACAACAACCCGGACCCGAAAGTGGCAAAGCTGGACTTCGGACCGGCGGCGGGCGCGGGCGGCGAACGCAGCTTCTCGACCCGCGTGCGGATCGATAATTTCTCCCATGTGCGCGCCGTGCTGGAGACCGCGGACGGCAGTCTGCATATGGCCACGAAGTTTCTCGCCGCTGCCGGCGGGTGCGCCGCCATGCAGGCGAAAGACCCGGAAGCCGATACAGTGGATATGGGCAAGACGATCGTGCGCACCTTCACACCGGCCCTGGACTCCAACCCGATCTGGTCGGGACAGGTGATGATCAGGCACCCGAACCACAACGGCATGCAGCTCGACATCAACACCGCGAAGTTCATCCCGGCACGCTACGTCAAGGAGATGACCGTGATGCGCGACGGTGAGCTGGTGTTCAAGATGGACGGAACGTTCTCCATCTCGACCAACCCGAACTTCCGCTTCACCTTCGGCAAAGGCGAGGCGAACGATCTCGATGTGGTGATCGTCGACACCGATGGCACGGTGTTCAAGGGACAAACCCAAGCGAAAGGGTCGTAGCCGGAACGCGGCGCCCTACTCCAGCGTCTCCGCCTCTTGCTTGCTCGAGTAATAGATGTGCGCCTGGAGCAAAAAGTCGTCGGGGCGTTTGAGAAAGAGCGTCCGCGCCGTCTCGTTGCCGAAGCAATAGGTCTTGCCCCGATATTCGATGTTGACCGAACAGTCGGTCTGGATGTCCTTGCCGAGCGCAAGGCCCATCACGCATTCGCCGCCAAACTCGCCGCCGGGCGTCTCAGCTGCGCGCACAAGCCCGCCGACAAGAACGAGCATCGCGGCGACAAGGCATGGTGTTGCAAAATTTCGCATCCAGAACTCCACGCTTGGAAGGCTCCACGCTTCGAGAACCGCTGAAGCCTAGCGTAGCCCCCTCGCCATTCAAGAGCTTTCCGCCTGGACGCGTGCACGTCTTGGTGATCGATTATGGTTTTTGCGGAAAATTGACGGGAAAGGCGTTCTTGATGTTTGAGCACACGCGGCGCGGCGGGTTTCTCGGTCTCCTGCTCTTGGCTCCCTTGCTCTTGGTTCCCCTCCCCTTGGCGGCGCAGGACCAGACCAATTGCAACGCCCCGCAGACCCAGACGGACATGAACATCTGCGCAGCCCGCGCCTTCGAAGCCGCGGACACGAACCTCAACGCCGCTTACAAGACAGCGATGGCGGAGATGAAGGCGACCGACGCCAACCTGCCGCCTGAACTGAAAGGTGCGGAGAAGGCGCTGCGCGCAGGGCAGCGCGCCTGGATCACCTATCGCGACAAAGCGTGCGAGGCTTACGGCTTCCTGGCCCGGGGCGGGAGCATGGAATCCATGCTGGTCGGCTCTTGCCTGGCTGACGTGACGCGCACGCGCACCAAGGAGCTTGAGGATCTGGGCTCAGGCCTCGGCAATTGAGGGGATGAGGCAGCCGCCTACTGGACGCTCTGTGTGACCCATGTCACAGATGGATCGAGCCGTACTTGCTATTACGGCGACCAAGTCTGCCGGCTCATGAACGGCAGGTTCCGATGGAGTGAAACCATGTTACTTCGAACGTTGATTGGCGCGGGCTTTGCCGTTTTGGTGCTTGGCTCTCCCATCACCAAGGCAGGTCCGGCGAACATTCAGTCGGATGTCGACGCCGCAACAGTCACGCCAGCCAAGGCTACGCCCCTCGGCCTTTACCTCACTCCACAAGAAGCGCACCGGGCCCTAACCGAGAATCCCGACATCCTATTCATCGACGTTCGAGATCCAATCGAGGTCACCTTTATCGGCCATGCTGAGGGCGTCGATAAGATCATTCCTGTCGGCATAGCGACCCGTGAGGTGGACCCGGAGACGGGCCAGTACCGGATGGCCGCCAATCAAGACTTCGTCGCCAACGTCGATGAATTTGTCGCAGCGCAAGGCAAAACGAAAACCGATCCAATCATTGTCAGCTGCCGGTCCGGCTCGCGGTCGGCGCTCGCCGCGCGAAAGCTGATCGACGCCGGCTACACCAACGTCTGGAACCTCGTCGAAGGCTTCGAAGGCGACAAAGCGCCAGACGGGACGCGCAAATCCAATGGCTGGCGCAACGCCCATCTTCCCTGGACCTATAAGCTTGCCCATGGGGTTGCTTGGTAAAGGACAACTCGGCTCTTGAGACAGGCGCCTTCGAGACACGCTTGATCGTAGCGCTACGGAATTACCGGGAGCGGACATCATGCTTCCCGCCCGGTAAACTCCGTACAACGCAGATTGAGTTTAGGAGTTAGCCCATGTTGCATCAAACCGCGCGCGCCCTCGCTGCGTTTCTGCTGCTGTGTTCAAGTCTGGCGACGCACGCGCTGGCCCTCGATATGCGCCCGAGCGTGTCCCTTGAGTTGGCGAAGCGCATGGCGGACGCTTGTGAGGCGAAGGCTAAACAAGAGGGCTGGAACCTCAACATCGCGGTGGTCGATGCCGGTGCCGATCTCGTTCTTTTCCGCCGCATGCCCAACGCCTATCTCGGCAGCATCGACATCGCGTTGGACAAGGCTCGCAGCTCCGCGCGGCTGCCATTCCCCACGCGCGGTCTCGCTGACATCGTTTACGGGAAGGACGGCAAGGGCGGGCGGACGCCCGGGCTTGCTCACGTTGAGGGCCTGATGGCCTTCCCTGGTGGCCTGCCCATCAAGGCCGATGAGACGCTGGTCGGGGCCATCGGCATCAGCGGCGCAACGGGGGATCAAGACGAGGAGTGTGCCCAGGTCGCCATCGATGCCATCGCCGAAGACCTGAACTGACGGTCTGCCTAGTGCGGGAAGTGGTGGCCGCACAAGGACTCGAACCTTGGACCCGCTGATTAAGAGTCCAATGACTCGTTAGTCCCCTCAAGGGGCATTCCGACAAATTCCTCTTTCGTTCCCGCATTGAGACGAAAGGGAATTTGGACAATGTCGGAACGGATTGATGCCCGCCAAACCACCCCGGCGAGCGCCGCAAAGCACGCGAACGGCGTCCAGGAGACGCTCGGAAAACGGGCGCGCGAGCGCAACTCACCCCTGCCTAGCGCCGATACAGCAGGCAGCACCCTCCCCCGGCCAGCGCACCCCTCAAATCGCCTCCTAGCTCAGCTCAACGAGCGATGGAGGGTCGTAGATGATCCGCTGCAATGGAGGCTGCAGAAAAAGAAGGGCAACCTGCGGGAGAAGAACGGCGGTTGGAAAGATCGCTCCTTCTGCCGGACGAAAGGCGACTTACTCCGATGCATCCGCGAGCATTGCTGCTCGCCGGATCAAGGCCAGCTAAGGAGCATTCGGGAGTACAACGGCGTAGACAAAGTTGCGCTGCAGCAGGTGCGCGCCCTCCCCGACTGGCACCCAGACTGGGATCGCCAAAACGATCACACAAACTTGGACGTTCTTGGAACGGACCAAGCACACAGCGAACACCAAGCCTCGCCTTTGGCGTCCAAGGCATCTGTGGTCTGCGATGCTGGCGAATAGCAATCCGCAAGAGCTCGCTCTGCTCTCTATTAGTTTAGGGGCACTGTGGGAGGGGAGTGGGCCATGAGTGCGGCGACATCCGGCTGGGGACGAGAACTGAGCCGAGATCAAAACGAAAGTAGCCTACGAGCGAGAAGAGCGCCGGCTTGAAGGTTTTCGAACCTCGACGGCTTTCTCGGAAATATTCCGCAAAGCTTTCTCCATGCGCTCTTGCTGAGCAGCAAAGGCTTTCAAGGTCTTCTGAAACTCCTGCATTTGGGCGCTCAGGGGCGCGAGCACCTTCTCCCATTCCTTCGTTTGCGCGGTGGGAGGTTGGAAAACTTTCTGCCACTCTTTCAATTGCGCGGGAGTAGGTTGGAGGGTCTTCTGCATGCTCTCCATTTGACGCATGAAGACCTGCAAGGTCTTTTGAAACTCCTGCATTTGCGTGGTCGGGGCTTGGAGAATCTCCTGCCACTCCTTAATCTGCTGGGCGGACGGCTGGAGAGCTCTCTGCATGCTTTCCACTTGGCGAGGAACTGCTTGCAGCGTCTTCTGCAGCTCTTGCATCTGCGCTGTCCAGGGCTGGAAGATCCTCTGCCACTCCGCAATTGGTGAAGCAGAGGACTGGAAGGCACGCTGCCAGTCCAACATCTGCTCTGTTACAGACTGGAGCCCCTTCTGCCACTCCATTAGCGCGGCAAAGGGTTGGAACGCTTGTTTCTGCCACTCGGAAAATTGCGACAGTGGATCGTTTGGCTTGTTGGGCATTGGCTTGGGCCTCGGAGAGTAGAGAAGAGATAGTATTTTCTCCTGACTATGAACACCCGCTTAATATAGGAGTGAGAATGCGCTTAGGTCCCGAAGGACAGTTAAAAAAATGCCAGAATTCCGAACTCTTTGATGGGCCAGCGGAAAGACTGTCCTTTGTCCGCTTTGGGTCATTAGCGGACATCAGCGGGCTTATTGGGCAGGTCCGCTCTACACCCTAAAGCGGACATGTGGGGTGCGCGAGCGACTTCCAGGCGCTGCGATAGTCCACTTACGCCACTAGAAGCGAGTTACGCACCGACGCATCATTCTCGACACATCAAAAGTTCTTAGATCGCGTCGGCGAGAGCAACCCAGCATGGCAAGACCCAAAAAGCGC
Source organism: Methyloceanibacter sp. (assembly GCF_041573655.1). GTDB lineage: Bacteria > Pseudomonadota > Alphaproteobacteria > Rhizobiales > Methyloligellaceae > Methyloceanibacter. Next base: position 2,071 of record NZ_JBFFQD010000002.1, on the reverse strand, counting down.
GTGTGCCTCGAAGATGGGCTAAAGCTCGATCTCAACAAGATCGTTCGCGACGGTTTTGGACCAAACAGCAATGGTCGGGTGGCATTCCGCACGCAATGGTACTCAGGTGGGCGGGACCCAATCGCAAGCGCGAGAATGCTCATTGAACAACATGAAGAGGATCGAGCCACTCTGCGAATTTTGTTCAGGGGAAGATTAGAGCAGCGTGTTGAATTGATTGCTCAGACCCGACACTTCGGCGGTTACCAATGATATGCGAGATGTCCCGTCACGGACCGCAATTGTTATGTGCTGTGGCGGCCTCCCGGTGCGGATCGCTTCTGCAGCCGACACGCGTGGGGAAAGCAGGTCGCGTACGCCACCCAGTTCGAGACGAAATTTAACCGCGCAATCACCGCAAGAGAGAAGGTCAAAGATCGCTTGATTGGTGATCTCGATAGGCGTGAGTGGGATTTACCCCCGAAACCGAAGTGGATGCGGTGGCGAACCTATGAGCGGTTAGCAGCCAAATACTGCTTCCAGCAAAACGCTATCGATCAATGCATCGCCAACTATTTGAAGCTGAGTTAGGCAACAGATTTCGATTTACAAAGCACGAATGGCCCACCTCCAAAGAACAGACTGGGCTTGTGAATTGGATCGCCTGTTCTAACTCGGCTTTCGATGGAGGCTTCCATGACATCACGCCGGTTCCCAGCACCTTGGCAAGTTGGGGCGTGCCTAACCGAAGAATAGTTGCGCGGCGATGATGCCGACGGCCACCGTCGCGGCGGCGTCGAAACTGTTTATGGTCTTGAACCTCGAAATAAGCATCTGACAGCAATGCCACTGAAGCTTTTTACGAAAGGTTAACGGAGTTCCCGTTCACCAAGGTGGGTCCAAACGTGGCCCTCAAAACTGATATCCTCAGCCTGCGGGGGAAGCCATTTGAGGGAGGCTTCCTATGACATCACGCCGGTTCCCGGCACGGCCTGTTGTAGACTAATCTTTCGACCTCTTTTCGAGATAGATTTCGAGGTTGTAGTGCCCAAAGACATAGTTTGCTTCACGCGCTAATTCGTCAGCGACTTCCTGCGGATCGCAGCCCCCGTCGATGTACCGCTTGATTAGCGTGGCTAGTTCTCTTGCAAACTCTTTTGCATCCGTCATCGAAATATCCTCCCAGCCAGTTCTTGTCTGTCTGAGAGGATGTGGGCTTATGCCGGTCAGGGCAAGGCTCACCTTTGACGGGGCGCTGCGGATCGCTGTGAACGTTGCTAAACTGCCGGTTCTCGTCGATTTCGGAGTGTGCAGAATGATGCGGAGGTGGGGCCGTGACTAGGCTGTTTCTACTAGCGTATGGACTGGCAACCACCAACTTTGGCGCATGACCACAGGCTGCTATGATTGACAGTCTAAGTTTAGCAAAGACGCCAAACTGAACTGAGAGGTCGGTTATGTGTTTTTTCGCGAGCTTAATCCCAGCAACTTTTTTTGTGATTGTCGGTTACTTCGTTCTTTTTGCCTCGGAGAGGTCAGAAGGTGGCGTTCGCACATTTGGTCGCATTTTAGCTGGGTGGATTTTGCTATTAGCCCTGCTTCCTCCTATTGGCGGGCTAGTGGTGACGCTCTATGGGGAATGTCCCATGGAAAAAATGTTTGAGCGTGTCGCCAAACCGCCTACTGGGTCGCTTTGATTTGCCACCCGTCGCCAGGTTTTTCCCAAGAGAACGCCTATGTCTATCCACGGGAGACACAGCAGCAGGCAGAGATAGCCAAGGCACTGACCTTCGACGAAGCGCGGCGCATTGCTGTGAATGTTGCTAAGCTGCCGGGGCTGTTGGGGTCGGCTGACTAGAGCCTACCAGTCACCGGTCTTCGGACGGTCGATTGGCAAGGAATAGCCACAGGAGCAATGCGGTCCATGCAATAGCAACCAGCATGGTGACGCACCAGGGCTGTAACGTGCTGTGCAGGACGTAGAAGATGCCAAAGCCTCCAATAAGGTACACGGTTACCAAGCTGAAAAGTGTCATGTACCGCTCCTCTGCGTGCACTGTGCAGAACGTTAGCGGAGACACCATCGAAACTG
>NZ_JBFFQD010000001.1:0-123213 GCF_041573655.1 Methyloceanibacter sp. | reverse complement strand
CGGCCGCCACGGCAAGCCCCGCCCTTGTTTTCGAGCCTTACAACGGCACGGTGTTCTATTCAGAGGATCCCGACGCGCTGTGGTTCCCGGCTTCGCTGACCAAGCTGATGACCGCGTATGTCACCTTCCATGCGCTGCGCAATGGCGAGGTCAAATTCTCGACCCCGGTCGTCTGCTCGAAGAACGCCGCGGCGGAGCCCCCCACCAAGCTCGGCCTGTCGGTCGGCAAGTCCATCACGCTGGAGACGGCGATCCGGGTGATCATCGTCAAGTCCGCCAATGACGTATCGGTCATGATCGCGGAGACGGTGGGCGGCAGCGAGGAAGCATTCATCGACCGCATGAACGCCGCCGCCAAGAAACTCGGCATGACCAAGACGCAATTCGCCAATCCGCACGGCCTTCCCAACGAGCAGCAATATACGACCGCGCGCGATCTCGCCCGCCTCGCCCGCGCGCTGATCATCGAATTCCCCGAGCACTCCGACATCTTCGCCATGAAGTCCGTGCAAGTCGGTCAGAAGCAGCTGCGCACGCATAACGGCCTGCTGCGCACCTTCAACGGTGCAGACGGCATGAAGACTGGCTTCATTTGCGATTCCGGATTCAACATCGTCGTCAGCGCGACCCGCCAAGGGCGCAAGCTCGTGGCCGTGGTTCTGGGCGAGCCGTCCACGCGGGTACGTAACGCCCGCGCCGCGCGGCTTCTGGAGAACGGCTTCAAACGCTATTTCTGGAAATCGCTGTTCGGCACGAGCCTGGATGGGCTCGCCATTCAAGCCAAACTCGACGAGCAGCCTGCACACTTGCGCCAAGTCATTTGCGGACCGAGGCCGAAGAAGAGGCGCAAACGCCGGTCCGTCCGCAGATCGAGCGTGAGCCCTGAGCTGATTGGGCTCCACTACACGCCGGTCGCGCAAGCCTCCGGTATTCCCACCGCGGCCACCCTGACCGCCATCAACTGAGCCTCCTCCTGTTGTCTTTCGTCCTGCGTTGTCGCCTCGCTCTTTTGGCGTCCCTTGCGTGCGCCGCGATGCTTGTCCCGGCCCACGCAGAAGACACGCCCGAGGACATCGCCGAGATTATCGCCGAGGCCGCGCAAGTTTGCCGCAAGGCGGGCGGCAATCCCGTGACCGCACCCATCCTGCGCGGCGACGATCTAAACGGCGACGGGCACAACGATTGGATCGCCGACTTCGCCAAGTTCAAATGCACGGGCGCTGAAAACCCCACCTGCAATCCGCACGGCTGCACGCTTCAGATCTATCTCGGATATGGCGACGGCTGGGAACTCGTCTTCGAGGACTTCGTTAAAGCGTACAAGTTCTCCTTGAGCGGCGACACACGCACCATGCATGTCACCACCTCCGGCATCCCGTGTAACAAGGAGGCCTCGCAGACGTGCCAATACAACTACCGTATCGAGAAGGACGCGGTGCGGCCGGTGCAGTAGACGCCTAGCCCGCGTTCTTGATCGCCGTTTCGATGAGCTTCTTCGCCTCCGGCGAGGCCCAGTCCGCCGGCCCCACCAGCCGGCCGATCTCTTGACCTTGGGCATTGAGCAAAAGCGTCGTCGGCATGCCGACGGCTTTGAGCTTGGCGAACAATTTGGCGCTGGGATCGGCGTAGAACGCGAGATCCGTGGCGCCGGTCTCCTCCAGGAAGGCCTTGGCCTTGTCCACACCGCCCTTGTCGATATTGATCGCCACCACCTCGAAGTCGCCGCCCCCGAGCCCGGCCTGAAGCGCGTTGAGCTGAGGCATCTCCTCCCGGCAGGGCACGCACCACGTCGCCCAGATGTTGAGGAGCACGACCTTGCCCTTGAGGTCGGCGAGGCTCATCGGCGCCCCGTCCGGCCCCTCGAAAGCAACGTCGGGAAGATCGAGCGGCGCCTTCCGCGCCACGAAAGCGGCCATGGGGCCCTTGTTCAGGCCCGCAAGCGGCCCGCTTCCGGCCCCTTTGGCGGCCTCGTCCTTTACCGAAGCAGACGTCCGCCCATTGTCAGACGGGGCTAGACTCAAATATACCGTGGCGAACCCGGCAATCACCGCAAGGCAGGCGGCGATTACGTACTTGGCCGGTAAGCCGGCGTGCTTACGTTTATTAGAAGCGTCCACGTCATCCTCTTTGAACTTTGCCCGCTAAGGCCTGGACGATCATGACCAACACCATGTGGGGCGGCCGTTTTGCCGCAAGCCCGTCGGAGATCATGGAGGAGATAAATGCCTCCATCGATTTCGACAAGCGGCTGTGGCGGCACGACATCGAGGCCTCCAAGGCCCACGTCGCCATGCTTGCGGCGACCGGTATCGTCTCAGAGCCGGAGGCGGACGAGATCGCAAAAGGTCTCGACCGGATCCTAGCCGAGATGGAGGCCGGCGATTTCAAATTTGCGCGAGAACTTGAGGATATCCACCTCAACGTGGAGCACCGGCTCACCGAGCTGATCGGCCCCGTGGCAGGCAAGCTGCACACCGCCCGCTCGCGCAACGACCAGGTGGCCACCGACTTCAAGCTCTATGTGCGGGACGAGATCGTCACCATCGAGGCGGGTCTCGCCGCGCTTCAGCTCGCGCTCGCGACCACGGCAATAGAGACCGCCGATGCGGTAATGCCCGGCTTCACGCATTTGCAGACCGCGCAGCCGGTCACCTTCGGCCATCATTGCCTGGCCTATGTGGAGATGTTCGGCCGCGACCGGGGACGGTTCGCCGATGCCGCCACGCGGCTCAACGAATGCCCGCTTGGCTCCGCGGCGCTGGCCGGTACGAGTTTTCCCATCGACCGCAAAATGACGGCGCAGGCGCTCGGCTTTACGCGGCCGACGGCGAACTCGCTGGACGCGGTGTCCGACCGGGATTTCGCGCTGGAGACGCTTGCCGCAGCTTCGATCGCGGCCATGCATCTGTCGAGGCTGGCGGACGAGATCGTGCTGTGGACCTCGCCGCAATTCGGCTTCGCCAAGTTGTCGGATGCCTTCTCCACCGGCTCGTCCATCATGCCGCAAAAGCGCAACCCGGACGCCGCCGAGCTGGTGCGCGCCAAGACCGGGCGCATTGCCGGCGCCTTCCAAGCGCTGCTCCTGGTCATGAAGGGGCTGCCGCTGGCCTACGCCAAGGACATGCAGGAGGACAAGGAGCCGGTGTTCGATGCGCTGGATGCGCTGAGGCTCGGCCTCGCCGCCATGGCCGGCATGGTGGGCGATCTGACGATCGACGCCAAGGCGATGAAGAAGGCGGCGGGCCGCGAATACGCCACCGCCACCGACCTTGCCGATTGGCTGGTGCAAGCTCTGGATATGCCCTTTCGGGAGGCCCACCACGCGACGGGCAAGATTGTGGCCCTCGCCGAGGCCAAGGGCGCCGATCTGAAGAAGCTGACCCTGCCGGATCTCCGGTCGGTCGAGCCCAGAATCACCGAGGACGTCTATACGGTCCTGGACCCCGCCCGGTCGGCAAAAAGCCGCAAAAGCCAAGGCGGAACGGCCCCCACCAATGTTCGGCGGGAGGCGAGAGCGTGGATAAAGCGTTTGGAGAAGGGCGGCCTCTCGCGATAAAAGAGAGGGGCAAAGAGGCCCGGCAAGAGGCCCTGATTCTTAAGGGGCACGACACCACAGGGATCAAACCCATGGGAAGCGCATTGCGCATCCTGTTAGCGCTTATGCTGATATCGGCTGTCGGGCTTTCCGCCTGCGGGCGCCGTGGCTCGCTTGAGCGGCCGCAGTCGGCCTATCCCCAGACCGATGCCGACCCGTCTGCCAAAATGTCTCGTGCCCCGGACCGGCGCTTGCCGATCCTCGACGCCCTGATCGAATAGAATTTCCCCATGCACCATTTCGCCTACCGGCGTGGCGTGTCTGAGGCCAATGTGCTGCACGCCGAGGAGGTCGATCTATGCGATCTGGCCTCCTCTGTCGGGACCCCGTTCTACTGCTATTCCACCGCGACGCTTGAGCGGCACTACCGCGTGTTTGCCGAGGCCTTTGCCGCGCGCCCCGACACGCTGCTCTGCTATTCGATCAAGGCCAACTCCAACCTCGGCGTGCTGTCGACGCTGGCCAAGCTCGGCGCGGGCATGGACGTCGTCTCCGAAGGCGAGCTGCGCCGGGCGCTCAAGGTGGGCGTGCCGGGGGATCGCATCGCCTTCTCGGGCGTCGGCAAGACGCAAGCAGAAATGGCGCATGCGCTGGAGGCTGGGATTTATGCCTTTAACGTGGAGTCCGAGCCGGAGCTTCACGCGCTGAACGAAGTGGCCGAGGCGAAGGGCACGACGGCCCGCATCGCCTTCCGGGTCAACCCGGATGTCGACGCTGGGACCCATCACAAGATCTCCACCGGCAAGGCGGAGGACAAGTTCGGCGTGCCGTTCGAGCAGGCGCTGTCGCTGTACCAAAAAGCCGTCGCGCTGCCGGGCGTCGTGCCGGCCGGCGTGCACATGCATATCGGCAGCCAGATCACCGAGCTGGCGCCGTTCCAGAACGCGTTCGCGCTGCTGACGGAACTTGTCAGCACGCTGCGTGGCGCAGGGCTCACCATCGACTTTGTGAACTTGGGCGGCGGCCTCGGCATTCCCTATCGCAGCGATGCGCCCGCACCGCCTCTGCCGACGGACTACGCTCGGCTGGTAAACGAAGCGCTTGGGCACCTCGATGCGCGCCTGCTGTTCGAGCCGGGCCGCATGATCGCCGGCAATGCCGGCATCCTCGTCGCCCGCGTCCTTTATGTGAAGACATCGCCGCATAAGAATTTCACCATCGTCGATGCGGCGATGAACGATCTCATCCGCCCGACGCTGTACGATGCGTATCACCAGGTCCTGCCGGTCACAGAGGCCGCGCCTGAATCCTTCACGCGCGTGACCGACGTGGTGGGCCCGGTATGCGAGACCGGCGATTATCTGGCGCTGGCCCGGCCGCTTCCCGAACTGGAGGCAGGCGACCTCATCGCCGTGATGACCGCAGGCGCTTATGGCGCGGTGCAGGCCTCCCAGTACAACAGCCGTCTCTTGGTACCCGAAGTGTTGGTGTCGGGGGCCGAATATTGCGTCACCCGGCCCCGGCCGGACTATAACGACATGCTCAAGGCCGAGCGCCTGCCCGATTGGCAGTGAACCTGTCATCGGCCCTGAAAAGCGCCTGTATTTTGCCCGGTTCTCCCCCCAAATTACCGTGATGTAACCTTCGGCCAGGCGCTGCCTGTGCTACCAATTCCGGACCATGGCCCAACGCAACCGCCAAAAATCCAGCCCCGGCGACCCCAAGGACGATCCCGAGGCCGCCTCACTCAAGAGGCGCTTCGAGAGCCGCGTCCGCCTGAGCTGGCTGGCGCTGTTCGCCGAGCGCGCCTGGGAGGCGCTGCTCTGGCCGTTCGTCGTGGTCTGCGCGTTCTTGGTGTTCACGCTGCTCGGCGGCTGGAGCCTGCTGCCGCCGCTCGTCCATCGCATCGTTCTGCTCGGCTTCGGTACCGGGCTCATCGCCGCTTGCCTGCCGCTCATCCGGATTGCCTTGCCGACGCGCGCCGAGGCCCTGCGGCGCCTTGAGCGCAACGCCGAGGTCCCGCACCGCCCGGCCTCGTCCTATGAAGATACGCTGAGCGCCGAACCGCCCACCGAGACGGTGACGCTGTGGACGCTCCATCGTCAGCGCCTGTCGCAACTCATCGCCAAGCTGAAGCCCTCCTGGCCCGCCCCGCGCGCGGACCGGAAGGATCCTTTTGCGATCCGAGCGGCGCTGTTCATCGGTCTTATCGCCGCGTTCATCGCCGCCGGCCCCGATGCCAGATCCCGCCTCGATGCGGCCTTCTCGCCGGCCGCCAGCGCTTCCCCCAAGCTGATCAGGCTCGATGCCTGGGTGACGCCGCCGGTCTATACCGGCATGGCGCCGCTCGTTCTGGCCGACGGCAGCGAAGCGATCGGCCGGGGCGCCGAATCCTTCCGCGCACTGGAAGTGCCCGAGCGCAGCCAGCTCATCGTCCGCACGCACGCGCCCGAAGGCGAGACCGTGACGCTGACCATCTACAACGAGGATGGCAGCGAGGCGAAAACCATCGAGCCGAAGACCGGCGGCAGCACCGGACTGGTCGAGTTCAATGTCGGCTTGAGGAAGCCCTCCACCGCCGATGTGCGCATTAGCGGATCGACCGTCGCTCAATGGCAATTTGCCCTGACCGAAGACGCCGCGCCGCAGATTGCCTTGCGGGGCGAGCCGACCGCGACGCCCCGTGGCGCGCTTCGCTTGGAGTATAGCGCCCTCGACGATTACGGCGTGGCCAGCGCCGAAGCCAACTTCACGCTTGCGCCGGACCAAGAGGACGCACTTGGCGCCGCCTTCCCCGTCGAAGGCATCGAGGAAGAAGAAGATCTCGTTGAGTCGGAGCCTTTGTTCGGCCCGCCGGTGATGAAGCTGCAACTGCCGCGCTCGAACGCCAAGAAGGTCGAGGGCCGCGGCACCCAGGACCTCACGGCGCATCCTTGGGCTGGGCTCAAGGTGCGCATGACACTTGCCGCAAAAGATCAGGCCGAACAGACCGGCAAGAGCGAGGTGAGCGAGTTCGTTCTGCCGGCGCGCGTCTTCACCAAGCCGCTCGCGCGCGCCGTGATCGAGCAGCGCCGCAAGCTCGTGCAGGAACCGGATTCGTCCGCGATGGTCGCCCGCGCACTGGACGGACTGACCATCGGCGATGAGAAAGCGATCGACGATCGCGTCGTCTATCTGTCTTTGCGCAATACGTTCTGGCGTCTCAGGAACGACGACTCGCGTGACGCGGTCTCAAGCGTCGTTGCCCAGCTGTGGTCCACCGCGCTGCGCATCGAGGAAGGCGATCTGCCGGAAGCCGAGCGCGAACTGAAGAGTGCGCAGGACGCATTGTTGCGCGCGCTTCAGGAGAACGCACCGGCCGAGGAGATCAAGAAGCGCATCGAAGAGCTTCGCGCCGCGCTGTCGCGCTACCTACAAGCGCTCGCCGCCCAGCAGCAAGAAAAGGGCAACATGGCCGCCGAGAGCCAGCAGGACGGTGACCAGCTCGTCTCGGAGCAGGATCTCGACAAGATGCTCGAGAACATCCAGGACCTGGCCGAAGCCGGGTCGAAGGACATGGCCGAGCGCATGCTGTCAGAGCTGAACGACATTCTCGATCGTCTGCAGACCGGCAACTTCCCGGAGAACGCCCAGCAGCAGCGCGCCCAGAAGATGATGAAAGACCTGGACGACGTGGTCTCCGATCAGCAGGAGCTGTTGGACGACACGTTCGCTGAGAAGCGTGAGCAGCGGCAAGGTCAAGGCGGCGGCCAGAGCGAGCAGTTCGACGTGAGCCCGCCCGGCCAGCCCATGGAGTTCGCCCCCGGCATGAGCATGGCCCCCTTCTCTGAAGGGATGCCGCAAGGCGGCGAGGGCGGCCCGAGGGCGCAAGGCCAATCAGGCCGGCAGGGCGATGCGCCGGGCGGCGGCCAACCCCAGATCGGGCAGCAACAAGGGCAGCCGCAAGGCCCGCTTGGCGATCTCAAGAAACGCCAGGAAGCGCTGCGCAACAAACTGGAGCAGCTCATCGAGCGCATGGGCATGGCGGGGAACGACTCGCCGGGCGAGTTCGAAGGCGCCAGTGAGGCCATGGAAGAGGCCGAGCAGGCGATCAGTGAGCGCAACCTCGACCGCGCGACCCAGAGCCAAAGCCTTGCGCTCGACCGCATGCGCCAGGGCGCGGAATCCATGGCGCAGCAGATGACGCAGGACGGCCAAGAGCAGGCGGGCGGCCAAGGCCCAGGCTCCAATGGCCGCGACCCGCTCGGCCGCCCGGACCGTTCGAACCGGCCCGACCAAGGCTTGAGCGTCCAAGTCCCCGACGAGATCGACATCCAGCGGGCGCGCGAGATTCTTGACGAACTGCGCGCGCGGATCGGCGACCCGACACGTCCCATGCTCGAGCTCGACTATTTGGAGCGGCTTATCCGCTCCTTCTAGGCGCCATTCTCGCTTTTCGAAAAAAGTGCGTGCGGCCACAGCAACGCCGTCGTCGATGCCCTATATGTCGCCCTACTATGGTGTGGAACCGTCGAAAGGGCTTTGAGGCGCGATGCTGAACTCCATCGTCAATTTCTTCACAGCGACTTTTCGGGCTATCGGCCGCGGGATCGGGCTCGGCATCGCCTTCATGCTGAGGCCATTCGTTTGGCTCGGCCGCTGGTTCGCCCAGCGCGGTATCCTCCTCAAAGTGCTGCTCGGGCTGATCCTTGTCGGCTTCCTCGCCCTTTACGGCTACTTCTTCTGGAACACGCAAGTCTGGAGCGGCTTCGATACGAACTATGCGGACCGCTATGAGCACACAAGCGACACCGGCTTAAGCAACGCAAAGCCGAGCGGCGGCGGCATCATCACCGGAGAGAGCGAAACCCAAGACGCCGAGACCGCCACGCAAACATGCCGTAAGTCCATGGTGGTGGAGTCCACGGCCGACCTGGTCGACTTCAACGTGAACGAGAACGCGTGGATCTCGTCCATGCTGCTCTACAAGCTCGGCCTGTTCGGGCTTCCCTGGGAGAGCACGCCCTTCTTCGACAACAAGGCCGCCTTCCAGCGCGGCGTGCACCAAGCCGTCCGCCGGACCGCGATCGAACTCGTCGACACGCTGGGGCGCGTACGCGGAACGTCGCAAATCGACAAGGATTTGCAGAGCGCGCGCGGCGCGCTCCAATTCGACGAAACCACCTGGTATTTTTCGTTCAGTCCCTTCGGACCCAAGACGCCCACGCCGAGCTTCTACCGCTCCGCGATCAAGGACCTGCACAAGTTCAACGACAGACTTAAGAAGTGCGAGGCCGTGTTCGACGTGCGCGCCGACAATCTGCTGCAATTCGTCGACCGCATCGCCAAGGACATCGGCGCCACCTCGGCGATCCTGCGTGAGCGTTCGGAGAACTACAGCAGCGGCTGGTTCGACCCCCGCGCCGACGACCGCTTCTGGTTCGCCTACGGCCAGCTCTACGCCTATTACGGCATTCTCACCGCCGCGCGCACCGACTTTGCCGATGTCATCGAGGAACGCCGCCTGACGGCCCTATGGGACGAGCTCGAGGAGCAACTGCGGGCCTCGCTTCGTATTCAGCCCGCGATCATCTCCAACGGCGCGGAGGATGGCTGGCTCATGCCCTCGCATTTGGCGACGCTTGGCTTCTATGTTCTGCGTGTGCGCTCCAACCTCGTGGAGGTACGGCTGGTCTTGGACCGTTAAACGCGCGGCTCCACCACGCCGATGAACGGCAACTCGCGATAGCAGTGCGCGAGGTCCATGCCGTAGCCCACCACGAACAGGTCGGGACATTCGAACCCGGTAAAGTCGGGCGTGACGTCGACACCGCGCGGCACTTGCTTGTTCAGAAGGATGCAGGTCTTCACGCCGCGCGCACCGCGGCCTGCGAGATGCGCCGTGGCAAAGGAAAGCGTGCGGCCAGAATCGAGAATGTCGTCGACGATCACCACGTCGCGGTCTTCGATCGTGCTCTCCACGTCACGCAGAATCTTGACCTCTCCGCCCGTGGTTCCGCTGCCGTAGCTGGCCAGAAAGATGAAGTCGATCTCCGGGTGCAGTCCTTGGCGTGAGAGCGCGCGGATCAGATCGGCGGCGAAGATGAAGCTGCCCTTCAGCACCGCAACGATGATCGGATCGTGGAGATCGCAGGCGGCAATGTCGCGCGCCATCGCATCAATACGGGTTGCGATCGTCTCGGCCGTGAATAGGGGCCTGACCGTTTCCCCCACGGGCTGCTCCGCCATGCTGATTTGGCCCTGCTAACTTGGCCTTCTCGATCGGCCGTCCTATTTGGCGTCGGCGAAACGGACCTTGAGGCTTCGGACATTGCTCGGCGGCGAAGGGATCTGCTTCAAAAACGGCGCCTCCTCACCGGCGGAAAGCTCGGCAGCACCAACCTCCGTCGTCCACTCGGAGATTTCCTCTCCCTTCTCGTCGCGCAGCGCAATGACCACAGTCGGGACGGCCATGACGGACGAGCCCGTATTGCGCACATTGCCTTGGACTTCGAGCACGGTCTGTCCGGCATTGGTGGTCCAGCCATAGCGAACGCCTTCGAAGGCGAGGCCCTCGGCGCCCACCGGCATGCCGAGCATCGCGTAGATGCGCGAGGCGCCCGGCAGGATCGATACGGTGGTGGCCGGCGCGAACACGAACAAGCCGAGCACGGTCAGCACGATCAGGCCCAAAATGCCCCAGCCGATGGCGACGATGGGCGGCCGTTTCTTCGGCGTCGTGGCTTTGGCCACCGATTCGCCAAAGGCGGCGGCAACCAGATTGGGGTCTTCCAGCGCCGGATCCTGTGCACCGCCCTCCTCCGGGAAGCCCGCATCGAACGATGCGTCCAGGGAACTGTCTTGGGGCGCGCCGAAGGACACTTCCTCCTGCTCTTGGGGCGGAGGCGCCATGTCGGAGGGTGGAGGCGGCGGCGCCATGTCGGCCGGCGGTGGAGGCGGCGGCGGGGCAGGCTCGTCGCGCTTGCGCATGAGCTTCCCAAACAGCCCGCCCTTCTTCTCCGGTTCCTCGGCCTCAGGCTCAGGCGCCGGCGGCACGCCTTCAGCACCCGGTACGCCGGCCTCGGCATTGATGCGCGCGACCTGATCGGCGAGCGCCTCGTCGGTGCCGAACTCGACATCGCCTTGAGGCGGCACCGGCGGAGCGGCCTGAGGTGGCGGCGGCGGGGGGGGCAGCGGAGCAGCCTGTGGAGGAGGAGGCGGTGGCGCAGGCTCAGGCGGTGCCGGCGGCTCGGGCGGCGGTGCCGGTGGGGCAGCCTGCGGCGGAGGCGGAGCCGCCTGTGGCGGCGGGGGCGGTGCAGACCGTGGCGCGGCCGGTTGAGCCGGGGCCTCGGGTGCTGGGGGCGTGGGGGCCGCCGGTTGTGGCTCGGCGCCCTCGGGCGCTGCCGCCTGCGCTTGCCAGACATGCCCACATTTGGCGCAGCGGACCTTGCGACCCTCAGGCGGAAAAGCCGCCTTGATCTGGTAGCGGGTGTCGCAAGCCGGACAGATAATCAGTGTTGCCATTTGTGAAGCCGAAATCGTCTCACTACGCAGCGAAAATGCGGACGCCCCATGCAGTTGCCCAAATCCATTGATACCGGACCGGGAGTTCAGCATAAAGTGCCAGTGGTCGGCAATCTCAAGAAAAGCAAGGAAGACGGGTGATTCGCTTCGACAATGTCGGACTACGCTATGGCTCCGGCCCGGAAATCTTGCGCGATGTCACTTTTCACGTGCTTCCCGGGTCCTTTCACTTCCTGACAGGACCCTCCGGCGCTGGAAAGACCTCGCTCTTGCGCCTTCTGTTTATGTCTTTACGGCCGACACGAGGCCTAATCTTCGTCTTTGGCGAGAATATCGCAGATTTGCCTTCGGCCGGCCGGGCAGCCTTGCGCCGCCGGATCGGAATCGTGTTCCAGGATTTCCGCCTTCTCGACCATCTGACCACCTGGGAGAATGTGGCGCTGCCCCTACGGGTCATGGGCAAGAAAGAGGCCGACTATTCCGACGACGTGACCGACCTCCTCCACTGGGTCGGCCTCGGCGACCGCATCCACGCCTATCCGGAAACGCTATCGGGAGGTGAAAAACAGCGCGCGGCGATCGCCCGGGCCGTGATCGGCCGTCCCGAACTGCTCCTCGCTGACGAGCCCACGGGCAATGTCGACCCCGCCATCGGCAACCGCCTGCTCCGGCTGTTCGTCGAACTCAACCGGCTCGGCACCTCGGTCATCATCGCCACCCACGACTACGCCCTCATGGAACAATTGGAAGCGCCCCGGCTGATGCTCTCCGAGGGCCAATTGCAAACGAGCGCCGCGTGACCTTCCTCGATGACATCCGGGACTATCCGTGGACGAGCCTGCTTTCGGGCATCCTGCCCGCGCCGTTGAGCGCGCGGCTGCCCCGGCAATTTCAGCCGACAACCACGCAGATCGTGCCGTCGGCCTCGATTGCCGGCAACGCACTAACCGCGGTGATCGGGATCATGACCTTCCTCGCCTGCCTGACCGCGGGCGGCGTCTACATGATCAACCAGTCGGCGAATGCTTGGGTGGACGACATCGCCAGCGAAATCACCATCGAGCTCGATCCGATCGATACCGCCAACATCGAGAAGAAGATGACGCTCGTTTCGCTTTTCCTCGCCAAGCAGAAAGGCGTAACGCGGGTGCGGCCGCTGACGGCCGAGGATTCCGCCAAGCTGCTGGAGCCATGGCTTGGCTCCACCGCGGCATTGTCCGCCCTGCCCATTCCTCGTCTGATTGCCGTGGAGATCGACCGGTCCAGCCCGCCCGACATCGATCTCATCAAGTCAGCGCTGTCGCGGAACTTCGAGGGCGTGACCTTGGACGATCATCGCCGCTGGCAGGCGGAGATCCGTTTGATCACGCGATCGACCGCGCTGGGGGGCCTCGCCGTGCTGGCCCTCGTGGCCGCGGCGACCATTGCCATCATTGTCTCGGCCACGCGCAGCGCCATGGCGTCCAACCGCGAAGTCATCGAGGTTCTGCATTTCGTCGGCGCCAACGAGCGATTCATTTCAAGCGAATTCTCGCGCCACTTTCTCGGACTTGGAGTCCGCGCTAGCCTTGCCGGCGCCTTCGCTGCGGTCATTGCCTTTTTGCTGCTGCCCTTCTTAATGCAGTTGCTCGGCGGCGGCGCGGTAACCGAGGCGGAGACAAGGCGCCTCGTCGGCTCCGGCGTACTCGATTTCGGCGGCTATATCCTTCTGCTCCTCGTCGTCGTCGTCGTAGCTGCTTTGTGCATGGTCACGTCGCGGTTCGGCGTGATCCGCGTCCTCAGGACCTACGCGTGACCCCATTGACGGCGCCGTAAAGCCGATTTCTTGTGCGGTCAAATTTGCCTATTCTGCGCCGCGACAGGACCAATCGAGGTAGGAAAGCCCCTCGAAACCAAGCTCAGGACACGTGGTGAACGAAGACGTCGAAGTCCAAACGCAAGCGCCAAGTCGCCCGCAGCATTTCAGGCGGTTCCGCGGCTTCACGGGCAGCATGCGCCTGCTCTTCGACGCGATCATCTTGCTGCTCGTCATGCTCATCATCGGCTTCATCGTATTCGCCAACGGCGTCGCCCGGGAGCGGCAGGAGCCCGTCCACGCCGCAGACGGCATTACGGTTCTGACCGGCGGTGTCTCCCGCATCGACGAGGCCATGAAGCTGCTGGCGCAGCGCAAGGCCAAGCGTGTGCTCATTACCGGTGTCAACCGAGGCACGACGAGAGACCAGCTGAAGCGGCTCGCATCCGAAGGCGATCAATACTTCGCCTGTTGCGTCGATATCGACAAACAGGCCCGCAACACGATCGACAATGCCACCGAGACCGCGCAATGGGTTACGCTCAACCGGTATGGCTCGTTGATCGTGGTCACATCGAACTATCACATGCCCCGCGCGCTGGCCGAGCTCGCCCGGGCTCTGCCGGGCGTCACTCTCGCGCCCTACCCCGTGATCGACAACAATGTGCATGTCGACCGCTGGTGGAAGTATCCCGGCACCACGCGGCTGCTTCTCTCGGAATATCTGAAATACCTGCCGGCACTCGCCCGTCTCGGCGCCACCAATCTGGCGCGCATGACCTTGACGGGCACCTCGGTGCCACCTGAAGACCAACCGGAGCCCTAAAGAACCACCCGATGTTCCGCTCCATCGTCTTCGGTCTTCTCTTCTACATCACCACGGTGCTGTTCGTGGTGTTGGGCAGCCCGCTCCTGCTCGGCCCAAGAAGCTGGGCCATGGCGGCACTGAAGGTCCACGCCAAGACCGAGCTCTGGCTCCTGAAACATATCGTCGGCCTCGATTTCGAGGTGCGCGGGCTGGATAAGCTTCCCGAGCCGCCCTTCCTCGTCGCCTCCAAACACCAGTCGGCATGGGAGACTTTCGCGCTAATTCCCCTGTTTCGCGATCCGGCGCTGCTCATGAAACGCGAGTTGTTCTGGATCCCGCTTCACGGCTGGTTCTCCCACAAGTTTGAGATGATCCCCGTGGACCGCGACGCCGGGCCCTCGGCGCTGCGTCGCATGCTTCAAGCCGCCCGGAAGCGCATCAAGGACGGCCGGGAGATCATCATCTTCCCCGAAGGAACCCGCCGTCCGCCCGGCGCGGACCCCGCGTACAAAACCGGGATTGTCCTCCTCTACAACGCCCTGAAGGTCCCGTGCGTCCCCGTGGCGCTCAATTCGGGGCTCTTCTGGCCGCGCCGCCAGTGGACGCGCAAGCCCGGAACGGTGGTGGTCGAGATTCTCGATCCCATCCCGCCGGGCCTGCCTCGGCCTGAGTTCCTGAGCCGCCTCGAAAACGCCATCGAAACCGCATCAGACGGCCTGCTGGCTGAGGCACAGTCGACGGATCAGGCGCATTAACCCCGCGTTAAGATTTAGATGTTCATTATTTGTTCCAACAAGGGCGATCGACCGTGCATCTTGAATTTCTCGTCGATCAACCCATTTCTCGTAGTGTCGCGGATAGTTAACGGGACGAGGTTTTCGATGTGGACGAGCCAAGCTGACGCCGAGACGACCGCCTCTACGGGGCCGGCGGACGAGCCTGCGCTGGTCTGCGCCGAGGAGGCCTTTGCCCAGGCGTTCCACTATTGGCGTGGTGTTTCGAGCCGCCGCTATCTCCATAGCGTCTACTCGCTGGTGGGCTGCCCCGCGCTACCCCAGGCGAACTACATCCTGGTGCGCCGCCACGAGGACGGCACCCGCGAGGCGCTGGCTTTCGGCGACACCAAGGACGACGCCATCTCGCTCAACCTCGCCCATCTGCGCCACGAGGGCGCCAAGTGCGGGGCCAATGAGGTTCACGTCCATCTCCTCGCCGACACGGCGCATGACCGTGCCCTGGTCGAGGCGGACCTGACCGCCGCCCACGCACGCCGCCACACGGCGAAAGCCGCGTAGAGCTGATTTTTCGGAAAATCGAAGAGCCGCTAACCGCGAGATAGCTTCTCGAGCCGCTGCTGCATGGCCTCAAGCTCGGCCTTGAGCGTGTCGATATCGTCAGCGCCGCCTGGATTGGCGCCGACCTCCGACTTCGCCTCGGCGCCTTCCCCGTGCGCATTGGCCGCATCGGATTGGGACTGGGTGAACATGCCGAGCGCACGCTCGAAGGCATCGAAGTTCTTTCGCACCTGATCTTGCATCGCATCGAAGGCCGCATTGCCAAAAGCGTTGGTGAAGCGGCGGCGATACTGTTCTTGCTGCTTGGTCAACGAGTCGAGGCTGAATTCTAGATAGCTCGGCACAAGCTTCTGCATGCTGTCGCCATAGAAGCGGATCAGCTGACGCAAGAAACCGATAGGAAGAAGATTGGTGCCCCTGCTTTCCTGTTCCACAATGATCTGGGTCAGGACGGCATGCGTGAGGTCTTCGCTGGTCTTCGCGTCGTAGACGACGAAGTCCCGCTCTGCCCGGACCATTTCCGCCAGGTCCTCAAGGGTCACATAGGTGCTTGTGTCGGTATTGTAGAGCCTGCGGTTGGCGTATTTCTTGATTATGACCGGCCGACTCTCTTGGTCCGCGTCCCTAGCCACGTGTTTTCGCTCCCAAAGCCCTGGACCTTAGCCGAGGGCTACTCTATGCCGCACTTGCGAAAACCACTAGCACGTTCCTTGTGCATAGCACCAGAGGCTTTGCCGGGAGCATTAATGGCGACTTTCGTCGGGCTTTCCAGGCGCAAACCGCTGGGGTATGACCGGGGCTCACTAGGGGTATGGAGATCAGGATGAAAGACGAGATAGTCATCGTCGGCGCAGCGCGGACGCCGGTCGGTTCCTTCAACGGCTCGCTGTCGAGCCTGCCTGCGCACAAGCTTGGTGAAGTCGCCATCGGCGCAGCGCTGGAACGCGCCAAGGTCGATCCGAGCGACGTCAACGAAGTGATCATGGGCCAGGTGCTGACCGCGGCCCAGGGTCAGAACCCTGCCCGGCAGGCTGCCATCGCCGCAGGCATTTCCGAAGAGGCGACCGCCTGGGGCGTCAATCAGGTTTGCGGTTCGGGCCTGCGCGCCGTGGCGCTGGGTGCCCAGCAGATCGCCTTGGGCGATGCCGACGTCGTCGTCGCCGGCGGTCAGGAGAACATGAGCCTGTCGCCCCATGCCGCGCACTTGCGCAACGGCGTGAAGATGGGCCCCTGCAACATGGTCGACACCATGGTCGTGGACGGCCTGTGGGAAGCCTTCAACAACTACCACATGGGCACCACGGCGGAGAACGTCGCCAGGAAGTGGCAGCTCACCCGTGAGGAGCAGGACAACTTCGCCGTCGCCTCCCAGAACAAGGCCGAGACCGCGAAGAAGGCCGGCAAGTTCGCCGACGAGATCACGCCTGTGACGATTAAGACCCGCAAGGGCGACATCGTCGTGGAGCATGACGAGTACATTCGTGAAGGCGCGACGATTGATAACGTCGCCAAGCTTCGCCCCGCCTTCGACAAGGAAGGCACTGTCACCGCGGGCAACGCCTCGGGCATCAATGACGGCGCCGCCGCCGTTGTTCTGATGTCGGCCGAGGAAGCCAAGAAGCGCGGCGCGAAGCCTCTCGCTCGCATCGCCTCTTGGGCCGTCGCAGGTGTCGATCCCACCATCATGGGCACCGGCCCCATCCCCGCGTCCCGCAAGGCGCTGGAGAAGGCCGGCTGGAAGCCCTCCGACCTCGACCTCATCGAGGCGAACGAGGCCTTCGCCGCCCAAGCTCTTGCCGTGAACAAGGACATGGGCTGGGACGGAGACAAGGTGAACGTCAACGGCGGCGCCATCGCCATCGGTCATCCGATCGGTGCGTCAGGCGCGCGCGTTCTCGTCACCCTGTTGCATGAGATGCAAAAGCGCGACGCCAAGAAGGGCCTCGCAACGCTGTGCATTGGCGGCGGCATGGGCATCGCCCTGTGCGTCGAGCGCGACTAACTTGTCCCTCTTGTAAGGGCAGTTGATTTGGTGTGGGGCGGCCGAGAGCCGCCCCTTACGCCAATTTGTTTTTGAGGAAACGGGCGCCGATGTGCGCCAAGGGAGGAAGCTATGGGACGGGTGGCACTTGTCACTGGTGGTACGCGCGGCATTGGAGCCGCCTGCAGCAAGGGACTGAAGGATGCGGGCTACAGCGTTGCCGCGACTTATGCCGGCAACGATGATGCCGCGAACGCTTTCAAGAAGGAGACCGGCATCCCGGTCTTCAAGTGGGACGTCGGCGATTACCAGGCCTGCGAACAGGGTGTCGCGGCTGTCGAGAACGAAGTCGGCCCCATCGATGTGCTGGTCAACAATGCCGGCATCTCGCGCGACGCCACGCTCCACAAGATGACCGAAGAGCAGTGGAACCAGGTCATCCGCACCAATCTCGATTCGGTGTTCAACGTGAGCCGCCAAGTCATCAACGGCATGCGCGAGCGTGGTTTCGGGCGCATCATCTCGATCTCGTCGATCAACGGCCAGCAGGGCATGATGGGCTTGTCCAATTACTGCGCCGCCAAGGCCGGCATGATCGGCTTCACCCGCGCCATCGCGCTTGAAGGCGCACGCAAGGGCATCACTGCCAACGCCATCGCCCCCGGCTACGTGGCGACCGAGCTCCTGGCCAACGTGCCGGAGAAGGTCATGGATCACATCGTCGGCCAGATCCCGGTAGGCCGCCTCGGCGAAGCGGAAGAAGTCGCCCGCTGCGTGGTGTTCCTCGCCGCCGATGAATCCGCTTGGATCACCGGCACGACGCTGACCATCAACGGCGGTCAGCTCTCCGACTAAAACACGGACGTTCGTCCCTCAGGGCTTCCAGCCTTGAGGGGCGAGCTCGAACTTGTCGAAATGGAAGCCGGGCGCCACCGTGCAGCCCACGAGCGTCCAGTCACCGAGACTGCGCGCAGCTTGCCACGCCCCCGCCGGCACACGGCCTTGCGGATGCTCCCCGCCGAAAATATCCGGCCCTAGCCGAAGTTCGTGACGGCCGGCCTTGTTGGCGACCTCCAGGAGGAGCGGCGCGCCGGCGTGCCAGTGCCACATCTCGACCGCATCGATGCGGTGCCAGTGGGACACCTCGCCGGCCTTGAGCAAAAAGAGGATCGCGGTGGAATGCCCGCGGTTCTCGGGACCGGTTTCGTCCCGGAAGGTCTCGCGGAACCAGCCGCCTTCGGGATGGGGTTGAAGCTTCAGATGCGCGATCACTTCGTCAGCGGTCGGCGTCTTACCCCCGCTCGGCATCTTGCCCACTAGAAATTGTCCTTGCGCGTCCGCACCTCGGCGAAAATCTCTCCGAGCGGGCGCCCTTCCATGCCGAGCCGCGCTTGGATCTCCGGGCTCGAGGCTCGCAGGAACGGATTCGTTGCAAGCTCTTGACCGATCGTCGTCGGCAGCGACGGCGCGCCTTTCGCATCGTTCTGCGCAACTTGCGCGGCGCGGGCTTGTAGCGCCGCATTGTCGGGCTCGATGGTGAGCGCGAAGCGGCAATTGGCGTTCGTGTATTCGTGACCGCAATAGACCTCCGTCTGCGGCGGCAGCACGGCCAGCTTCGATAACGAAGCCCACATGGTCGGCGCATTGCCCTCCAGCAGCCTGCCACACCCCACCGAAAACAGCGTGTCGCCCACGAACACCGCATTCTCGTCCGGGAAGTGGTAGCTCACATGCCCGCGCGTATGGCCCGGCGTCTCGATGACGCGGCCATCGGCATGACCTATGGCAACCGTGTCGCCTTCCTTCACCTCCACGTCGAGCCCGGGGATAAGTCCGGCCTCGCGCGCCGGTCCATAGACCGTGCAGCCGGTCTTTTTCTTCAGAGCGTCGATGCCCGCCGTATGATCGGCATGGTGATGGGTGACGAGAATGTCGGTCAGCCGCCATCCCTTGTCGAACAGCGCCGCCAGGATGGGCGCCGCCTCGGGCGCGTCGATCGCCGCCGTGGCCCCGGTGTCGGGATCGTGGATCAAAACCCCGTAATTGTCGCTCCGCGTCGGAAATTGATAAATCTCAAGCTTGGCCATCACGCACTCTTCTTTCTTGCTTATTTGTCGAAGCGACGGGACCCTAGCACCAGCAACGCGCAAATTGGAACGAACTCTAAAGGCGAAAGTCCGACACTTCGGCCATGCATCTTGATGCCATCGACCTCAAGGATTTCTACGCAAGGCGCTTGGGCCTCTTGGTGCGGCGGCTGCTGCGGCGTCGCATCCGCGCGCGCTGGAAGGACGTCAAGGGCATGCGGGTGTTCGGCCTTGGCTTCGCCACGCCCTATTTGGCCGAGTTCCGCGGCGAGGCCCGTGCGCTGGGCGCGCTGATGCCGGCCAGGTTCGGCGCCCTGTCCTGGCCACCCCACGGACCGTCCATGGCCACGCTGGTGGACGAGACGGAACTGCCGCTGGCCGACGAAACGGCCGACCGCATCCTTCTGGTGCATATGCTGGAATGGTCCGAGCGATCACGCACATTACTGCGCGAGATCTGGCGCGTGCTCGGGCCCGGCGGGCGGCTCTTGATCGTCGTCCCCAACCGGCGGGGTCTATGGGCACGCGTGGACACGACACCCTTTGGCTATGGCAGCCCGTTTAGCCGCTCCCAGCTCACCCAGCTTCTCAAAGAGTGCATGTTCGATCCCGAAGGCTGGCAATACGCGCTCTACATGCCGCCGTTCAATTGGCGCGTGCTGATGCGCTGGCCGACCTTCTGGGAACGGCTTGGCCTGTTCCTGTGGCCGATCTTCTCCGGCGTGATCTTGGTGGAGGCGACGAAGCAGGTCTATGCGGCGATGCCGGCGCGCGAGGCCAAACGCAAGATGCGCCGCCGCATCGTGCCGGTGCCTGCCGGCGTGGCGCCGCGCAAGACGGCCGACTAGCGCGACAGCAAAAAGACCGCCTGCTCGCCGAACAAGTTCTGGGCGAATAGCGGCATAGAGACGAGCTTAGTGCCGTAGGCATTGAGTGCCACGGCGCGCTCGACTTTGGCGCCGATCTCCTCGCACAGCACCAGAAAATCCTTGATGGAGCAGAAGTGGATATTCGGCGTGGCGTACCAGGTCTCCGGCAAATTGTCGGTGCGCGGCATGTGGCCGCCGAACATCAGCTGCGTGCGCACGCGCCAATGCCCGAAATTGGGAAACGACACCACGACGCGCTTGCCGATGCGTAAGAGCTGCTCGAGCACATGGCGCGGGTTGTGCGTCGCCTGGATGGTCTGCGACAGGATCGCGTAGTCGAAAGCCAGATCCGGGTAGTAGGCGAGATCCGTGTCGGCGTCGCCTTGGATCACCGCCAGCCCTTGCGCCACGCATTGGTTCACGCCGGCCTGACTCAGCTCGATGCCGCGCCCGTCGACGTCACGCTTCTCGGCGAGAAGCCGCAACAGCGTGCCGTCGCCGCAGCCGATATCGAGCACGCGCGAGCCCGGCTCCACCATCTCGGCAATGAGCAGCAGGTCGACGCGGGCCGTTTCGGTAGGCCGCACGTTGCGGGGATTGACCGGTGCGTCCATGGTCACGCGCCTTCGTCCGGAAGTTTGACGCCGCGATGGCGCGCCGCCGCGCTCAAGAAACCGCGCACTGTGTCGAACAGCTCGGGCTCGTGCAGTAAGAAGGCGTCGTGTCCTTTGTTGGACTCGATCTCCACGAAACTCACATTGGCGGCGACCGCGTTCAACGCATGCACCACATCGCGGCTCTCCTCGGTTGGGAACAGCCAATCGGAGGTGAACGACACGATGCAAAAACGCGTCTTCGTGCCGGCAAACGCGTTGGCGAGCACACCGTCATGGTCCGCGGCGATGTCGAAATAGTCCATCGCGCGCGTGATGTAGAGGTAGGAGTTCGCGTCGAACCGGTCGACGAAGCTCATACCTTGATGGCGCAGATAGCTCTCCACCTGGAAGTCGGCGTCAAAGCCGAACGTCACCTTCTCCCGGTCCTGCAAATTGCGGCCGAACTTGTCGTGCAGCGCGAGGTCCGACAGATAGGTGATGTGCGCGGCCATGCGCGCCACGGCGAGCCCTTTGCGGGGGCTCTTGCCTTCGTCCAGGTAGCGGCCCTCGCACCACTCGGGATCGGCCATGACGGCTTGGCGCCCGACCTCGTGGAAGGCGATGTTCTGCGATGAATGACGCGCCGCGCAGGCGATCGGGATCGCTGAGAACACGCGGTCCTGATAGGTCGCGGCCCATTCCAGCACTTGCATACCGCCCATTGAGCCGCCGATCACGCTCAAGACCTGATCGATGCCGAGATGATCCAGCAGACGCGCTTGCGCCCGCACCATGTCGCGCACGGTGATGACGGGAAAGTCGGGCCCGTAAGCGCGCCCGGTCTCCGGGTTGATGGAGCTCGGCCCCGTGGTACCCATACAGCCGCCGATGACGTTGGGGCACAGCACGAAATAGCGGTCCGTATCGATGGACTTGCCCGGCCCCACCATGGTGTCCCACCAGCCGGGCTTGCCGGTGATGGGGTGTAGGTTGGCAGCATGCTGATCGCCGGTCAGGGCATGGCAGATGAGGATGAGGTTCGACTTCTCGGCATTGAGCGTGCCGTAGGTCTGGTAGGCAATGGACAGCGGCGCGAGCGCACCCCCGCAGTCCAGCGGCAAAGGCTCGCTGGCCGGAAAATGCACGATCTCGCTTTGGGGATTGGTGGTCTGCTCCCGCCGCTTGAGGTCGGCGAAGCGCTCCGCTCCCGGGGTCTCATTCATCGCCAAAACTGCCTACTCATGCGCGCCAAGGCCTATCCAGGCGCGCCACACGCCATTTGGCCGGGAATTATACAATTTCGGGTTAGCTATGGCCTCATCAATGAAAGTCAATCTTTTCTTTGCCTTGGCCTCAAGAATGGCCGTATGAGAGGCCCTTCGCTGACCACAACCGCTCGAAGGAGCAGAGCCATGGCGCCCAAATCGTTGGCCGCCAAAGGCGGGCCGGCCCCGCGCCCAGGCATTCTCGACATCGCGCCCTACGTCCCGGGCACGAGAACGCTCCCTGGCGCCGGCACGGTGGTCAAGCTCTCCTCCAACGAGACCCCGCTTGGACCCTCTCCAAAGGCCGTCGAGGCCTATTCGGCCGAGGCCAGCTGCCTGTCGCGCTACCCTGACGGGTCGGCAGCCCCCTTGCGTGAGGCGCTGGCCGCCCGCTACGGGCTCGATGCCGCGCGGATTGTCTGTGGGGCCGGGTCCGATGAGCTTCTGAACCTGCTCGCTTGCGCCTATCTCGGGCCGGGCGATGAGGCGATCTACACAGAGCACGGCTTCCTGGTCTACAGGATCGCCATTCAAGCGCGCGGGGCCACACCTGTGGTCGCGGCCGAGACCGATCTCACGGCAAACGTGGATGCCATCCTCGCACGCGTGACCGAGAAGACGCGCATGGTGTTCATCGCCAATCCCAATAACCCGACAGGGACCTATGTGCCGTTCGACGAGATCAAGCGCCTGCATGCGGGGCTCCCCGAGCGCGTCATCTTGGTCCTCGACGCGGCCTATGCGGAGTATGTGCGTGCCAACGACTACGAGGCCGGGATCGAGCTCGTGGCGACGAGCCCGAATGCGGTTATGACGCGCACCTTTTCAAAGATCTACGGGCTCGCGGCTTTGCGGCTGGGCTGGGCCTATTGCCCAGCTCCGATCGCCGATGCGCTGAACCGTATCCGCGGGCCGTTCAACGTGACGGGCCCGTCTATTGCTGTTGGTGTCGCTGCACTGAACGACGTGGCGCATATGGAATTGGCCGTGGCGCACAATACGCACTGGCGCATTGTCATGACCGAAGCGCTTTCGGGCATCGGCTTGCGCGTTACGCCGAGTGTGGCGAACTTTTTGCTGGTGCATTTTCCGGACGCGCCCGGCAAGTCGGCGCGCGATGCCGACAAATTCCTGCATGCACGCCGCATCGTGTTGCGGCGCGTGGAGGAGTATGGCTTTCCGAATGCGCTGCGCATGACCATCGGCACCAAAGAGGAAAACATGGCCGTGCTCGACGCGCTGACCGAATTCATGGGTACCGAGGCCGCATGACGAAACCGCTATTCGATACGCTGGCCATTATCGGCCCCGGGCTGATCGGCTCCTCGATCATGCGCGCCGCGCGTGCGCATGACGCCGTGCGCACGATCGTAACCTGTTCGCGGTCGCCTGAAACACGCAAGCGCGTCGCCGAGCTTGGCATTGCCGACAAAGTCGCCGACAGCAACGCGAGCGCGGTCGAGAACGCCGACCTGGTGATCGTGTGCACACCCGTCGGCATTTGCGGTGCCGTGGCCGAAGAAATCGCGCCGCACCTTAAAGAGGGCGCCATCGTCTCCGATGTCGGCTCGGTGAAGAGCGCGATCGTGCGCGATATGAGCCCGCACTTGCCGGACAATGTGCATTTCGTACCGGCGCACCCGGTCGCAGGCACCGAGCACTCCGGCCCCGACGCCGGCTTCGCCAAACTGTTCGACGGACGCTGGTGCATTCTGACGCCGCCCGAAGGCACGGACCCGCAAGCCGTGGACCGTTTGGCGGCCTTCTGGGCGCTGTTCGGCGCCAATGTCGAGATCATGACGCCCGATCACCACGACCTGGTGCTCGCGGTCACCAGCCATCTGCCGCATCTAATCGCCTACACGATTGTCGGCACGGCGGACGAGCTTGAAACGGTGACCCGCTCGGAGGTGCTCAAATTCTCCGCCGGTGGCTTCCGTGACTTCACCCGCATCGCGGCCTCGGATCCTACAATGTGGCGCGACGTATTCCTGACCAACAAGGACGCGGTGCTCGAAATGCTGGGCCGGTTCAACGAGGACGTCGCAGCACTCACCAAGGCGATACGGCGCGGCGACGGCGATGCCCTGTTCAAGCATTTCACGCGCACGCGCGCCATCCGCCGCGGCGTCATCGACGCAGGCCAAGATACGCCGGACGCGGATTTCGGCCGCCCGCACGGCCACGAGGACTGACGAGGAGCATGTCTGAATTCTGGGTCTTCGGCTACGGCTCGCTCATGTGGCGGCCGGGCTTCCCGTTCGAGGCTCAGTTGCCGGGCATTTTGGACGGCTCGCACCGCGCGCTGTGCGTCTATTCTGTTTTGCACCGGGGCACCCGCGAAGAGCCAGGGCTCGTCCTAGGGCTGGACCACGGCGGTGCCTGCCAGGGCGTTGCCTTTCGCGTGACGCCGGGCGCGGAGGATGACACCGTTGCTTATTTGCGCGAGCGCGAACAGGTCACTGATGTCTATGTCGAGGCCTATCGGGACGTGCGCCTAGATGACGGCTCAAACCGTATGGTTACAGCGCTGACCTATCTGGCTGACTGCAACCACGCGCAATACGCCGGCCCGCTCTCGCTTGAGGAACAGCTGCGCATTGTGCTCAGATGCAGCGGGCAAGAAGGCGCCAATATCGAGTATGTGCTGAACACCGTGCAGCATCTTGAGGAGCTGGGCGTGCACGACGACATGCTCGCAAACCTCGCCACGCTTCTCAGGCGCGAAGCTTAGCTCGCGGGCTTCTGCGCCTCGCGGCCGTCCTCGTCCTTGGTGAGTTCCGGTGCGCCGAAGAAATAGCCTTGCATGTACGAGACACCGGCCTTTTCGAGCAATTGCACGGTCCGTTCATCGCCGACCCATTCGCCAACGGTGACAACACCGAAGCTTCGGGCCAGGTCTATCAGCGTGCGCACGAACATCTCGTCTTCCGCGTTCGTGCCGAGATTTTCGATGAACGAGCCATCGATCTTGACCATGTCGAAACCGAGGTCCCGCAAGGAGCGGAACGAGGTGTAGCCCGCGCCGAAATCGTCGAGCGCCACGCGGCACCCCAACGTCTTCAGCGAGGACACAAACTCGATGGCGGCCTTCACGTCGGAAATGGCCGTCGTCTCCGTGATCTCGATGGTAATCCGTTCGAGGATGGACCGGTCTTTGCCCGTGAGGCTCTCAAGCGCCGAGATCCACTCCGGATTTGTCGTCGTGGCGGCAGACACGTTCAGCGCAAGCTTGACCTTCGGCATGGTACGCAGGAGTTCGATGGCGAGTTCCAGAACGCGATGGTCGATGAGCTTGGCGAGGCCAAACTGCTCGGCCACGGGAATGAACTCACCCGCGCTCACCACCGAACCATCCATGCGCCGCATGCGTAGGAGGCATTCGTATAGCTCGGGCTCGTGGCTCCGCGAGGTCACGATGGGCTGAAGCGCGATCATCATGCGGCGATCGTTGAGCGCGCGGATGATGTCGTCGGCAATGGCGACGTTTTGTTTGCGCTCGGTTTCCTTGCGCTCGCACGGAACGTAGAAGCTGAACTGGTCGCCGCGATTGACCCGCGCGACATCCAGCGCGCTCAGCGCGCGTCCAACGGCGTTCTGCGCGCCGGTGGCATCGTCCGGCAGGATCACCGCGCCAATCGAAATCGTCGCAGCCACCGCGCCCACGCTCGTGTCCAGGATGCTGTCGCCGATCGCCGCCATGAGGCGCCGCGCGATGGCCTCCACGCCTTCCGCCTTGCAGTTGTGCAGGACAAGGCCGAACTTGTTGGACGAGAACCGGCCGATGCAGTCCTTGCCGCGCAGCACGCGGGCCAGCCGCTTGCCCACAATGGTGATCACCTCGTCGCCGACGTCGAAGCCATAGGTCTCGTTGATCAATGTAAGGTCGTTGACGCCCGCAAGCAAAAAGGCCCCGTTGGCAGGCGATCGTGAGGTGTTGGATAGAAGGTCGCCAAGCGCTTCGGTGATGCGGGCACGGTTCAGCTGACCTGTAAGCTCGTCGTGGCCGGAAGCGGGCTGTGTGCGATCTTCCTGGCGGCGATCTTCCATGACCCTCAGCGTGCCTTGCGCCTGGACGGGCCGCCCGTCGGCATCGGTAAAGCAAACGCCGGTATCTTCGACCCAAAGCGCCGGTTTGCCGCGGCGCCCGTCGGGCAAAAATCGGTAGTGAAGCGCATAGCGTCGCGCGGCACCCGGCTCGGCACGTGGCGCACCCGTGACCCCGTCATAGCGTGCGCCGGCATGCTCCGGATCGATATGTAGAGCGAAGGCGCGGCCCTTGCCGAGCTTGCCCATGTCGGCCACCTCCAGCATGGTTCCGGCGTTGTCCGCCCACTCGATCGTGTCGGTGTTGAAATCCCAACGGTAGGCGGTGGCGCTCACGCTCTCCAGGACTTGTGCGATATCCAGCGGGGCGCCGCTCTCAGTGCAGGCGTCCGGGTCGGAGACGTCTCCGGCAGACTCGCTCGACGGCATGGCGCCGCCCGCAGAAACTTTGTTTGAAGACTCAACCACTCGACGCCCCCTTAGCCCCTTTGACCCACGCTGCGTGGCCAATGGACCTGCGCATGGAGCACCTTTTTAGGTGCCTGATCGTTGACCGGGAGACTAAGCGAAGAGGCTTAAGAAAGCCGAAAACCAGCCCTTCAGCCGGGCGTTCGCGCCGCAGAAATGCGGGCTATGCTCGTTAAGGCAGCGCCTTTCGTGCGAATTGGTTGACAAACGGTTGAGGGACCGAAGTGTGGCAGACAAACGAAAGCACTCCGGGCTCAAGAAGCCCGGAGCGATCAAAACCGCAAAAGAACCCGGTCTTGGTGACCTCGGCCCTTATGCCTCTTCCTTGATGACGATCACCTGACGACTACGGTAGCGGCCGGACTTCAGGTCGATGTGGTGCGGCCGGCGAAGCTCGCCGGAGTCCTTGTCCTCGACGTAAGCCGGCGATTGCACCGCGTCATGGGCGCGCCGATTGCCACGCTTCATGCGGGACACTTTTCGCTTGGGAACAGCCATTATTCTAAACCTCTGGGCGCCTGCCGCATCGTGCGGGAGGCCTGTCGTGGCGCCCTTATAGTGGCAATCGAGCCCGGTGGCCAGTGGCGATAACCCACCTTTTTAGGGCTTCAGGACGCAGTCTGCCCGCTTGGAGATATAGGGCAGGCGCCGCTGAACGGCACTGGCGATCAGGCGCATTTTGCGGTTCGGACGGGCCGGATTGCGGGCATGCGGGTTGGGCAGGGCCGCCGCCAGCAGGACGGCCTGGCGCCGCGTCAGGCGTGAGGCGGGCTTGCCGAAATACCGCCGGCTCGCGGCCTCGGCGCCATACGTATGGGGGCCCCATTGGGCGATGTTGAGATAGACCTCCAGCATCCGCCGTTTGGGCCAGAGAGTGGTCATGGCGTAAGCCAGCGGCACCTCCAGCGCCTTGCGGACATAGTTGCGCCGCTCCCAAAGATAGAGGTTCTTGGCAACCTGCATGGGGATGGTGCTGGCGCCGCGCACCGCCTTCAGGCTCTTGGCCTTGTTGATGACTTCCCGCACCGCGCCCCAATCGACCCCGCGATGATCGCAAAAATTGCCGTCTTCGCTGGCGATCACCGCAAGCTGAAGATTGGGGGAGATCTTCTCGAGCGGCACCCATTGGCGGTGCAGCGTCCCGCCGCGCAGCTTGTCCACGACCATGGTGGCCGTGATCGGCGGATTGACGAAGCGGAACAGCACGATCGAGACGAGCACCGCGCCCGCAAGAATGGCGGCGGCGAGTCCTAACCGGGCCAGCAATAGGCGCCATCTGCCGTCCATGCGCTTCTTGCTGCGTTTCTGAGCCCCTGAACCCGCCGATGCCGCCATGGGACCGGGTTCTACCAATCCGGAACGGCGTCGGGCAACAGGCGGAGGCCTGGATTTGCACCGGCGGTTTGCGGCCCTGGCCCGCCTCCGCTATCCCTTCGGCAATGACGTTTCTCGAAGACCTTGACCGCACCGCTTGGGCTGTGGAGCAGCGTCTCGGCGAAATCCTCGCCGCGCGCGACACGACCCCGCCGGGAGGCGCCGAGCTCGCCGAAGCCATGCGCTATGGCGCGCTGGGCGGAGGCAAGCGTCTGCGCCCCTTTCTGCTGATTCAGTCGGCAGGCCTGTTCGGCGTTCCGCAAGCGTCCGCGCTCGACACCGCTTGCGCGCTCGAATGCGTGCATTGCTATTCGCTCATCCATGACGACTTGCCCGCCATGGACGACGACGACCTGCGCCGTGGCCGCCCCACACTGCACGTCGCTTTCGACGAGGCGACGGCCATTCTGGCGGGCGATGCGCTGCTGACCCTCGCCTTCGAAATCGTGTCGAACCCGCAAACCTGCGAGGATGCGGAAACCCGCGCCGAGCTCATCCATGTGCTGGCCAAGGCGAGCGGCTGGCGCGGCATGGCGTTGGGCCAGGCGCTCGATTTGGCCGCCGAGCGGCGCGCGTTTACGCCGGAGGAAACCGCTTCGATGCAGGCGCTGAAGACCGGCGCACTATTTCGCTTCGCCTGCGAGGCAGGCGCCATGCTGGGCCGGGCGGACGCGAGCTGCCGCGATGCGCTTCTGGCCTACGCCAAGGCGTTCGGCCAAGCCTTCCAGCTCGCCGATGACCTGCTCGATGCGCAAGGGGACGCAGAGGCAATGGGCAAGGCGGTGGCCAAGGATGCCAGCCGCTGCAAGGCAACCCTGGTGGCGTTGCTCGGCATCGACGGCGCCACCGCGCATCTCGCAGGCCTCGTCGCTGAAGCCGAGAATGCGCTCAAGCCCTTCGGCGAGGAGGCCGCGACGCTCATCGACGCGGCGCGCTTCGTGGCCGAACGCCGCGCTTGAGACAATAGGCGAATCCGGGTCGAATGGCGCATGGCTACCAAGCCCGCCCCGCAGCATCGCTTCCGGCGCACGCGCGTTTCGCGCTTTCTCCAGGCGCGCTGGCGGTTTGTCTTCGCGGTGGCCGTGGGCGTCACACTCGGGCTGTTGCTGCCGGGCGATCATGAGATCGCATCACGCTTCCTGATCGGCTTTGACGCAGGTGTCGCGCTCTATCTTCTGCTGGTGATCGTCATGATCGTGCGGTCGGACCCGGACCGCGTGCGCCGGGAATCGCCGCTTCAGGACGATGGCCGCGTCGCCATTCCCATTCTGACGGTGGCCGCCGGCATGATGAGCCTCGGCGCCATCCTTCTTTGGCTGCAATCGGCTCCGGCGAGCGACACCATTGAGCCCGGCCTTCTCGCGCTGTTATTCGCCACGACGTTGCTCTCGTGGCTGTTCATTCACACCATGTTCGCGCTGCACTACGCGCATGAGCATCGCGGGAAAGGCGGCGGCATGCGCTTTTCAGGCGGAGGCTCGCCCGGCTATTGGGACTTCGTCTATTTCGCCTTTACCATCGGTACATCGACGGCGGTGTCGGACGTCGCGATAACGTCCCGCACCATCCGCCAGACGGTGACGGCCCATGGCCTCGTCGCCTTCGTGTTCAATGTGACGATGATCGCTTTGACGGTGTCGATCGCGGGCGACGCGATCTCGATCAAGTAGCGGCCCTACTCCGCAGCGCTGCGGCCGGCCCCGCTCTGTCCGTAGCGCTGCTCGATATAGTCCAGCACCATCTGCTTGAATTCGGCGGCGGCGCCCGGGCCTTTCAAAGTCTTCACTTTCTTGCCGTCGATGAACACCGGCGCGGCGGGCGCCTCGCCCGTACCCGGCAGCGAGATGCCGATATCGGCGTGTTTGGATTCGCCGGGGCCGTTCACGATGCAGCCCATCACTGCGACGCTCAGATTTTCCACACCCGGATAGCGGCGCTTCCACTCCGGCATCTGGTCGCGAATAAAGTCCTGGATGTCGCGGGCAAGCTCCTGGAACGTCGTGGACGTGGTGCGCCCGCAGCCGGGACAGGCTGCAACCAACGGCACGAAGGCGCGAAAGCCCATACTCTGCAGCAGCTCCTGCGCCACCTTGACCTCAAGCGTGCGGTCGCCGCCCGGCTCCGGCGTCAGCGAGATGCGGATCGTGTCGCCGATGCCTTGCTGCAGCAGAACGGATAGCGCCGCCGACGAGGCAACGATGCCCTTGGAGCCCATGCCGGCTTCCGTGAGCCCCAGATGCAGCGCAAGGTCGGAGCGCGCGGCAAGCATCGCATAGACGGCGATCAGATCCTGCACGGCGGAAACTTTCGCGGAGAGCACAATCTTGTCCGCACCCATGCCGAGCTCTTGGGCGCGCTCTGCCGAGAGCAGCGCCGACTGCACGATGGCCTCGTGCATCACCTCGCGCGCATCCTTCGGATCGTCGCTTGTAGCGTTCTCATCCATCAGCCGCGTCAGCAAGTCCTGATCGAGACTGCCCCAATTGACGCCGATGCGGACCGGCTTGTCGTGGCGCAGCGCAATCTCGATGATCTGCGAGAACTGCTTGTCGCGCTTATCCTTGAAGCCGACATTGCCGGGGTTGATGCGATATTTCCCCAGCGCCTCCGCACAGGCCGGATGCTCGGCGAGCAGCGTGTGGCCATTATAGTGAAAGTCGCCGATCAGTGGCACGTCCACGCTCATCGCATCGAGCCGCTCGCGGATCGTCGGGACCGCGGCGGCAGCTTCCGCCCGGTCCACCGTCACGCGCACCAGCTCGGAACCCGTGCGGGCGAGCGCCGCCACTTGCGCGACCGTGGTCTCCACGTCCGCGGTATCCGTGTTCGTCATGGACTGAACGACGATGGGCGCACCGGCACCCATGACGACGTTTCCGATCCGAACGGGGACGGTGGATTTGCGCGGCTTGATCTCCATGGGGGGAGGATACATCACATTTTTGGAGGCCGCGCTACTGCGCCGAACTCAAGCGTTTCCGCGCCTTTTCCGAAACGTTAGGACAGCATCGGCCAGCAGCGCGGCCATAGCCACGGCGGCAGCGGCAGCCAGCGCGGTCCCGATATCGGGCGTGCGGTCCGGGGTGAGCCCTTGCGCCGCTTCAAGACCGACCGCGACCGGCAGCAACACGGCCGCCACGAGCATAGGCCGCGGCCAGATGAGGCAGGCGAGCAGCGTCAGCGCGAAGAAGACGAGAAAGTGCTCCACCAGCCAGTGCAGCCCGAGCCGAACCTGCCAGTCAGCCGGCGCGAGCGTGGCGTAGAGAATCGCGGCACTGAGCCCCGCCAGCAACAACCACAGCCATGTCCGGCGACTGGGCACGTCATCCCTCGTCCTAAGACGACAGCGCCGCGGTCAGCGCTCCGACGTTATGGCGGAACATGTCGAGATAGGTCGGCGCGGGGCCGTCCTTGTCCGACAGCGCGTCCGAATAGAGCACGCCGCCGACCTTCGCGCCGGTCTCGCGCGCGATCTGATCGAGCAGCCGCCGGTCGGTAATGTTCTCGATGAACACAGCCGGGATGTTCTCTTTACGGATCTGCCGGATGATCTTGGCGACGTCCTGTGCCGATGCTTCGCTCTCGGTGCTCACGCCTTCAGGTGAAATCACCTCGATGCCGTAGGCGTCTGCGAGATAGCCGAAGGCGTCATGAGAGGTAATGATCCGGCGGCGAGACTGCGGCAAGGCCGCCAGCGCCGCCTTCGCCGCTTCGTCTTCTTTCTTTAGCGCCGCCAGATATTTCTCGGCGTTAGCCTCATACACCGCCTTGCCGTCCGGATCGGCAGCGATCAAGCCGTCACGGATATTGGCGACGTAGACCGCGCCATTGGCAAGGCTCTGCCAGGCATGCGGATCGGCGTCCTCGTCGTCGTGATGCTCCTCGGCAGCCGCGTGCTCCTCATGACCGTGCTCTTCTTTGGCATTATCTTCGTGGTCATCATGATCGTCGTGACCTTCTTCCTTGGCGTGGGCATCGTGATCGTCATGCTCGTCAACCTCACCGCCATGATGGTGATCGCCGGCCATTTCGAGCGGCGCGACACCCTTGCTCGCCACCACGGTCTTACCCTTGAAGTCGGACGATTTTTCCAGCCGTTCCATCCAGCCTTCGAAGCCGAGACCGTTCACGAAGAACAACTCGGCGCCGGCAAGCGTCTTGGCGTCGGCGGGCGTGGGACTAAATACATGCGCATCACCGTTGGGGCCGACCAGCGTCGAGACCTCGACGCGGTCGCCTCCCACGGTCTTCACCATGTCGCCGAGAATGCTGAACGAAGCGACGGTCTTGAGTTTGTCGGCGGCGTGCGCTGATGCCGACACACCGAGCAAGAGCGCCGCGGCGGCAAGTGCAGTGATACGAGAACGCATCATTGAAAACTCCATGGGGTAAGAGATCACGCTTCCAAGTGCTTGCGCGGCATGAGTCCCCAGAGGACGCCGCCCCGGATACCGACAAGCATCGAGAGAAAATAGAAGACGCCGCAGGCCAGAATCACGGCGGGACCCGTCGGCACGTTGAAGTGGTACGAGATCAGCAGCCCGGCAAGGCTCGACAAGACGGCCGAGGCGACGGCAACGGCAACCATCCCGGCAACGTCTTTGGCCCAGAACCGCGCGGCGACGGCCGGTAGCAACATAATGCCCACCGCCATCAGCGTGCCGAGCGCCTGGAACCCGGCTACGAGATTCAGCACCACGAGCACGAGAAACGTGAGATGCGTAGGCCAGCTCATGCGGCTAACCGAGCGCAGAAACTGCGCATCGAAACACTCGAGCACGAGCGGCCGGTAGATCACGGCGAGCGTGACCAAGGACACCGTGGCGATTGTGGCAATCAACAACAGTGCGGGATCGTCCAGCGCCAGCACCGTGCCGAACAACACGTGCAGCAAGTCCACGTTGCTGCCTTTGACCGAGACGAGCAGCACGCCGAGCGCAAGCGATACGAGATAGAAGCCCGCGAGGCTCGCGTCCTCTTTTATGATAGTGGAGCGCGCCACGAGACCCGCGGCGAGCGCCACCGCGAGCCCTGCGGCAAACGCCCCAAGGCTCATGGCGAACAAGGAAAGTCCCGCCAGCAAATAGCCGATGGCGGCGCCCGGCAGCAGCGCGTGGCCCATAGCATCGCCCATCAAACTCATACGCCTCAGCACGAGAAAAACGCCGATGGGCGGAGCGGTGAGCGAGATCGCCATGCAGCCCACCAGCGCCCGGCGCATGAAGGAGAACTCGATGAAGGGCGAAACCAGAGCGTCGATCATACCGCCTCGCGCTCTAAACTCTCATCGCGCGCGCACACATCGGCGTGCGAATCGAATGCCATCTGGCGAGACTTGGCCAGGTTCTCCTGTGTGAGAACCTCGGCCGTGTCGCCCCACGCCACCACCTCGCGCGCCAGAAGAAGCGTGCGCGGGAACGACGCGCGCACCTGCTCGATGTCGTGCAACGCCGCGAGCACGGTGCGGCCTTCCCCGTGCCAGCGTTGGATCAATTGGATGAGATCCTCCACGGTCTTGGTGTCGACCGCACGGAACGGCTCGTCGAGCAGGATGACCGCGGCGTCTTGTAGAAGGAGCCGTGCGAACAGCACACGCTGAAACTGCCCGCCCGACAGCGACCCCACGGGCCGGTCGGCGAGCTCGGTGAGCCCCACCGTGTGAAGCGCACGCGCCACGTCTTGTTCCTCGCGTGCATCAAGCCCGCGCCAGGCGCCTATCTCACGCCACAGCCCCATGGCCACACAGTCGAACACGCAGATGGGGAAGGAGCGGTCGATCTCGATAACCTGCGGCAGGTAGGCGATGTCGTGCTTGCGCAGGCCATGGAGATCGAGACTGCCGCCGAGTGGCTTCAGCTCTCCGACAATGCCCTTCAGCAAGGTCGACTTGCCGGCGCCGTTCGGCCCGACAATGGCGAGGAGCTCACCCCGCGCCACCTCGCCGGTGATGTGATGCACCGCCGGGTGCCGGTCATAGCCGAGCGTCAGATTGTGAAAGCTGATTGCGGGCGAAGGCGTTTTCATGTGAGCGCCCAATAGACGGCGAGCCACAAAATGGCAGCGGCTACCGCGACAAGCGCAAGGCGTGCAGCAAGCGAGGCGCGGAGCAGCGACGGCGCGCGGGGCGCCTCGGTGCCGTCATCGCGCGTGACGAGCGCGCGTTCCACTGCTTCCTGCGACGATGCCAATTGCGTTCCTTTCAAACGATTCCGGCTAGGCGGCGCGGCAATGGTCGCAAAGACCGGCGATCTCGACCGTCACCTTTTCCGGCGTGATTTCGTCGGGCGCCAAACCGAGCAGCGCCGCCTGATCGTCGTCGGACAGCGAAATCTCCACCACCCTGTCGCAAGCCTTGCAGATGGCGAAGGCGAACTTGCCGTCGCACACGCCGTGGCCGCAGGCGACGAACGCCGAGCGGGATTGCAGCCGGTGCACCATGCCCTTGCGCATGAGGTCGTTCAGCGCCCGGTAAACGGTCGGCGGATGGGAGATCCCGGCTTTGCGCACCACATCCAGGATGGCATAGGCGCTCATCGGCTCGCCCGTCTTGCGCAAACAGGCCAGGATCTTGCTTTGATTGTGCGAGAGCTTGGGCTCGGGATGGTGGTGATGGGCCGCGTTCATATTGCATGATATAACATAACATTCGCGGGCGCGGTCAAGGCGAAAGGAGCACGGTCTCGTGGATTCTTGCGTCGAATGAGCTACCGCCGCCTCAAACAGACGGGGGCGGCCCCAGCCTGATCTTGCCGAGGCTGGGCTTGGCCGGCGCGTTGCGCATAGCACGTTCATACAAGTCGCAGCGGGCACTCTCCAATAGGATCGTGAGCAACGATAGGGAGGAAAATGTCCATGCCGCGTTCTGATCTCAGCCGCCGCGCGCTCCTGGCCGCGGGCGGAGCGCTTGCCGTGGCACCCGTTGCCAATGCCCTTCGCGCAAACCCTGCGGCAGCGGCCGCGCCAATGCTAGGCCGCGATGAGCCGACCCACTACCGCTTCAAACTTGGCGACTTCGAAGTGACCATGATCGCCGATTCCGACGCCTGCGTTGACGGGCCCTGGCCGCTCATCGGCGGCAATACCAAGCAGGCCGATGTCCAACAGCTCATGCAAGCCAACCTGCTTCCACCCGACAGGTACCGGCCAGGCTTCACGCCCATGGTCATCAATACTGGCAACAAGATCCTGATCTTCGATACCGGCAACGGCGAGCGCGGCTTCGTCCCCCGCCCTGCCGGTGGCTGGCTGGCGACGCAACTTGCGCCGGCGGGGATCCAGCCGGAGCAGGTCGACGTCGTGATGCTATCGCATGGCCATCCCGATCACATCGGCGGCGTGCTGGAAAAGGGCAAGCCGCTCTTTCCCAATGCGCGCTACGTGACAGGGGGATCGATTACGACTACTGGAGCGGCGACAAGCCCACAGGCGATCTGGCGAAACATGCGGCCCACTATCGCGACTACGTCGTGCCCTTCGCCGAGAAGACGACATTCCTGAAGCCAGGCGACAATGTCGTGCCCGGCATCCGCGCCATCGAGGCATACGGTCATACGCCGGGCCATCTCGGTTTCAACATCGAAAGCAACGGCAAGCGAAAGGTGTTCTGGGGCGATTGCGCCCACCACCAAGTGGCTTCACTGGCGCGGCCCGACTGGCATTGCGTGTTCGACGTCGACAAGGAGCAAGCGGCGAAGACCCGCGCGCGCATGTTCAACATGGTAGCCGGAGACCGCGTGGCCGTCAGCGGCTTCCATATGCCGTTCCCCTCGATCGGCTACATAGAGCGGCGCCCGGACGGCGGTTATCGCTGGCTCACGCACTCCTATCAGTTGATCGACTAGCCTCGTTTCGCGTTTGATCCCGCCGCGGTTCCGGCAAGCAATCTGTGCATGTCAGCCGTGGCGGCGACGGCCTCCTAGTCTTCGTCGGGAAACCCGTCTAGTCTTGCCCTAACAATTGTGAGTCGTACGAGAATGGCGACCTAACGACTGGGCAGGGTGGGAACCGAAGGATCATGTCCGAACTCGATCCGCTACTTCTCTCGCGCATCCAATTCGCCTTCACGATTTCCTTCCACATCATCTTTCCGTCATTCACAATTGGCTTGGCAGCCTGGCTAGTCGTGCTCGAGGGACTGTGGCTCAAGACCGGCAAGCAGATCTACGCGGATATCTCCCGCCACTGGATCAAGATCTTTGCCGTGTCGTTCGGCATGGGCGTCGTCTCCGGCGTGGTCATGTCGTACGAGTTCGGCACCAATTGGAGCGAGCTGTCGCGCCGCGGCGGCAATGTCATTGGCCCGCTCTTGTCATACGAGGTGCTGACCGCCTTTTTCCTCGAGGCTGGTTTCCTCGGCATCATGCTGTTCGGCCGCGAGCGCGTGCCGAAATGGGTGCACTTCTTCGCCACCTGCATGGTGGCGCTCGGCACCGCCATCTCGGCCTTTTGGATTCTGTCCGCCAATAGCTGGATGCAGACGCCGCAAGGCTTCCGCGTGGACGAGGCGGGCGTGCTGCACGTCACCGATTGGTGGGAGGTGATCTTCAATCCCTCCTTCCCCTACCGCCTTGCCCACATGTTGGCGGCCGCGTATCTCACCACGGCCTTCGTGGTCGGCGGCGTCGGCGCTTGGTACGTTCTCAAGAACAAGTCCGTTCCCCATGGCCGCATCATGCTCGGCATGGCGCTCAGCTTGATCGTCTGGCTTGCGCCATTGCAGCTTGTCATCGGCGACTTGCATGGGCTCAATACGCGCGAGCATCAGCCGGCCAAAATCGCCGCCATCGAGGCGCATTGGGAGACCAAGCGTGGCGCGCCGCTCGTTTTGTTCGCTTGGCCCGACGTCGAGACCGAAAGCAACAAATACGAGATCGCAATCCCCGAGCTCGGTAGCTACGTGCTCACCCATGAATGGGATGGGGAGGTGCGCGGGCTGAAATCCTTCCCGCCGGAAGACCGGCCGGACCCCGTCATCCCGTTCTTCTCCTTCCGCATTATGGTCGGCATCGGCTTCATCATGATCGCGCTTGGGCTGATCGGCGCCGTGCTGTGGCTGACGGGCCGGCTCTACACCACACGCTGGTTCCTGCACGCCATGACCTGGGCCGCGCCGCTCGGCTTCATCGCCGTGCTCGCCGGCTGGTTCGTAGCCGAAGTGGGACGCCAGCCGTGGGTGGTCTACAACGTGCTGCGCACGGCGGATGCCGTCTCGCCCGTGCCCGGTGGCAGCGTCCTCACCTCCATCATCTTGTTCGTCATCGTCTACGGCATCGTGTTCGGCGCTGGCGTCTACTACATGGGCAAGCTCGTCGCGAGCGGTCCCGAGCAGACGCCGCCAGTGCCCGGCAAAGACGAGACGGATCTATCGCACAGACCGCTTGCCGCGGCCGGAAACCCCTGAGGCCGGAGCGATGACACCCACAGCCGTCGACATGACCCAAGTGCTTCCCGTCCTGCTGCCGCTGGTGTGGGCCGCAATCCTGGCGCTTGCCGTATTCCTCTATGTGCTGCTCGGCGGCTACGATCTCGGACTTGGCGTGCTGTTCCCGCTGGCCCCGTCCGACCGGGATCGCGATGCCATGATGGCGTCCGTCGCCCCGTTCTGGGATGGCAACGAAACCTGGCTCGTTCTCGGCGGTGGCGGTCTCCTCGCGGCCTTTCCGCTGGCCTATTCGGTGATGCTGCCGGCTCTCTACATCCCGCTCATTCTCATGCTGTTGGGGCTGATCTTGCGCGGCGTCGCCTTCGAGTTCCGCTTTAAGTCGAACCGTTCCCGCTGGGCTTGGGATCTCGCCTTTGCCGGCGGCTCGACCCTCGCCGCACTCATGCAAGGCGGCGCGCTCGGCGCCTTCGTGGAAGGCTTCGCCGTCACCGACAACCAGTTCTCCGGCGGTGCGTTCGACTGGCTGACACCGTTCTCCGTGGTCACCGCGGTCGCAACGCTGGCGGGTTACGTGCTGCTCTCCGCCGGCTGGCTCATCATGAAAGCGGACGATGCCTTACGCGACTGGGCCTACGGCGTGGCGCGCTACGCGCTGATCGCCGTTGCGCTCTTTATCGCGATCTTCAGCTTGTGGACGCCATTCCTGCATCCGGAGATCGGCGAGCGCTGGTTCTCGCCGGGGAACATCATCATGTTCTGCCCCGTGCCGCTTCTGACCGCGTTTTCCGTCTTCAGCCTATGGAAGGGGATCGAGAAGCGCCAGCGCTACACACCGTTCCTATGGGGCGCCGCGATCTTTCTACTCTGCTATGTCGGGCTCGCGGTGAGCCTGTTTCCCTTCATCATCCCGCCGGACATCACGATCTGGCAGGCCGCCGCCGCGCCGGACTCCCAGCTCTTTATGCTGTACGGCGCCATACCGCTGCTGCCCATCATCCTGGGTTATACGGCGTACTCGTACTACGTGCTGTGGGAAGCGCCTTCGAGCGACGCGTATCACTAGTCCCCGTTTCAGCGAGCGTCTTGTTCTTCAGCCGCCGCTTGAGGCGCATCACGCGGTCATAGCTTTGCGCAATGCGCGTACCCGATAGGGTTCCGTCGCATACCGCCTTCACCACCGCACTGTGGAGCTTCACGCCAAGCTGCGGATCGCCGCCATCGATATTGGAGAACACCACGACATCGCTGCCCGCCTTGATGGCCATGACAGCGAGCGCCTCGCGCGAGGCCTTGTCCTCCACCGCACCCATTTCCAGGTCGTCGCTGACGATTACACCATCGAAAGCGAGCCAGTTCTTGTTGCGCAATGCGCCTGCCGCCTTGACCGAGAGCGACGCCGGCCGCTTCTCCAAGTCGCTGAAGCGCGGGTGATAAAGATGCCCGATCATCACCGCATCGAGTAGGCCCTCTTTGGCAAGCCGGCGATAAGGCTCCAGCTCAACCTCGCGCCAGGTCGCCGAGATGTCGGGAAGCCGTTTGTGGCTATCGGTGCGGCTAGAACCATGCCCCGGAAAGTGCTTGGCGACGGTCGCGACATTCACCGCGCGATGCGCCTTGATGAACGAGGCCGCGTGCGAGGTCACCGTATCGGGGTCGGCACCGAAGCTTCGCCCCCGCGCGCCGATCACGGGGTTCCATGGATTGATATCGAGATCGACGACGGGACCGAGATTCATGTTGAAGCCGGTATCCGCCAGCGCAGTGGCCATGTCGCCGTAGAACCGCTCGACGGCCTCCGGCTCTGCGTAGCTTGGATTGCGGCCGACATGCTTGGCGGACGAATACCACTGATAGCCGTTCCAGCGATTGAGCCGCTGCACCGCACCGCCTTCTTGGTCGACGGCGATGAAGGGACGCGGTGTGGAGCGCGCATTGCGCAAGAAGGCGATGAGATTTTTCACCCGCGTCCGCGACGCGATGTTTTCCGAGAACAGAACCACGCCGCCGATCGTTCCTGTGTGGAGTTGCGCGCGGATCGCCCGAACCCCTTCGTCGTTCTCATCGTCGCCGTGAAAGCCCACCATGATCACTTGCCCGGCCATACGTTCCAGCTCGGGCGTCCCGCAGGATGGCGCGCGCGACACGCCGGACATGGCGGCCGTAGCGCAAACGGCGCCGAGAACGATGACGGCGTTCAGCGCGAAGGTCGAAAGGAACAAGAACTTCCGAGTCTGCATGACGGTCAGGTTAGGGATTAAATTTGCCGCGATTGTGAATAGACTTACCCGCGACCCGTTGGACGATAGACTGGAGGAGACGCGCGCCATGTACCGTACCACCATCCTGGCCCTGCTCGCGCTCGGACTCGGCGCGTTTTCGGCAAGTCCCGCCGCCGCGGAGCCGGAAGCTCCAGCGGAAGCCGAAGCGGGAACGGAAGCGGAAGAAGGGCCCACGGACGAGGACTTCGCCAAGAGCTTGATCGGCAAGGACTATGAGGGCAGCCTCGAGATCGAGGGATGGCTCGATTTCGGCGGTGGCCTCGTCGCCCCGCCGATCTATGTGCACCACTATCAGCGCGAGGACGGCAAATCCCTGGTTCTGACCAGCAAGGAGACGGGCGGCGCCAGGTTTCAGGTGATCGACACGCGGATCATCCCCAAGCCCTGGAAAGGCTATGTGGTCTCCATCGCCTGCATGAAGGGGGACGACTTCACCTTGCGCTTTATTGGCGACGCCAGGGGGCCGGACTCGAACGAGTGGTGGAGCGAGGTGCGCCGCGCCTGGGAGGTCGCCGTACCGAAGCCTGAGCCGGAAGAAGACGCGGAGGCCGAGGCGGAGAGCAAGGCCGAGGGCGAAGCAAAGGCCAAAGCCGAGGCCAAGAGCGAGCCCGAGATCGATCCGGGCAAGATCACCAAGGCCAACACCCGCGGCATCAAGTGCGCCAACCCGAACTGGTAGCCACCGCGGAATCGTGCGAGTACCCGATTCATGCAGCAGCTCCTATTCGTGGTGACGCTTCTGGCGGCGCTGGGCGTGGCGATCCTTGCCGGTAGCTTCTTCTCCTTCTCCGCCTTTCTAATGCGCGCGCTTCAAGGTCTATCGGCCGAGCGAGGCATTGTCGCCATGCAGGCCATTACAGCCGCAATTCGCAAGCCCCTCTTTCTGACCGTGTTCTTCGGCACGACTGCACTATGTGCCGTGCTAGCAGGCATAGCGCTTCTACGATGGGGGGCGCCTGGGTCTTGCTATCTGCTGGCCGGGACACTGCTTGTTCTCGCAGGCCCCTTCGCCATCACTATGATGCAAAACGTGCCGCTCAACACGCAGCTCGCGGCGGCTACGCCGGACACAAAAGACGGCCGCGATTTTTGGAAGCGCTTTCAAGCCTCGTGGGGCATGTGGAACCATTTGCGCACCGCCACCGCACTCCTCGCCTGCGTGCTCCTTATCTTGGCGCTGGCTGAGATGGGCAATCCGTTCGGCGGTTGATGGCGGACGCCGTCAGGGACAAACCGCGCGGCGCCGCGCGGCCTGGTTGCCGATGTAATGCGGCTTGGCCGAGAACGATCGCGACAGGTTGTCGATGCGCGTCCAACCGTCGAACGTGCCGTCGTCGTCATAGTCCACGCGCACCAGCACCCCGTTATGCTCGCCGATGCGCGCGGTATTAGCGTAGCAGATTTGCGCGATAAGCCCCCGCGTCAGCCTCGGCTCACAACGCTTGAATCCCTTGCTGCAACTCTCGGTGCTCGCCAGCGGCCCCGGCGGCAAATCGCCGGTGGCGCGGATCAGCGCATGGCCGTTGCAGGCAAACCGCCGCTGATTGTAGATCGCCTCGGTGCGTGCCGGCGGCACCATGTAAGGCCCGTCACGCGTCCAGAAGCCGATCGATTGGCCGGCAAAGGCCGCGTTTTGAATGTCGGTATCGAGCGCGAGCCCGCCGCGGCATTTGCTGCCCTTTCGCCGCGCGAACCATACCTTGTCCGTCCAGCTCTGGAAGAGATTCCACTGTCCTGAGTTGTGGAACTCCGTGGAGCCGGCGAAGGATCGCGAAGCCGACAACCAAGTAAAGTCGGCAAGGCCGTGCTGCTTCAGGTGCATCAGCGCATCGCCGCTGCCATAGGCGCCGACGAGATACCCTTCGGCCTTGAGCACGCGGTTCAGCACGGTGAAATACTCGATCATCTTTTTTGCGGTGGCGCTGTCGGACCGGTCAAAGTTGAAGTCCACGCCGAAATAGATCGCGCTATTGGGCGGCTGGCGCATCGCCTTGGCCTGGGCGATGGCGGCGCGCGCATCGAGTGTCGCTTCCATCTTGGCGGTATGCGGCGGGTTGGCAGGGCGTTTACATGCGCCGTCTTTAAGCGTGAATAGCTTGCCGTGTCGCGTAAGGCTCTTGCCGCGGAACTTGTGCTTGCTGCTCGAGAGGTATTGATAGATCGACAGTACCGCGAAGCCGTGATCGAGGATGGCATCGATCTCGCTTCCCGGCTGACCCGCCGCGCCATTGTCGATAAGCCGTTTTCCTGCCCATTGCGCACAGCGTCCGTAATAGCGGCCGATCACCCGAACGCCCGCATCCCATAGCTGGGGCAGAAACGGCGTCACGTTGGTCGAGGTGTCGATGATGGCGACAAGCCCCGGATCGTCCTGGGCCGCGGCACCAACGGGAGCAAGCAGGATCGCCATCAGAACCAAGGCTGTGCGGCGTATCGGCAAAAGCGCGGTTCCTCTTGAGGGACGACTCACTCCGAACGCTTGATCGAATCGTGACACAGAACGGGCTTTGCAGCTACTCCCAGCGAGGCGTCGTCTCTTCCGCCGCGAGCGCGGCAAGGCGCGCCTCGAAGTCCTTCATGAATGATTTGTACGTGCCGGCCCCATAAAGCGGCTCGCCCACATTGACCGTCACATTGAACGGCACCAGGAGTGACGAGCCCTTCGGCAATGCCTTGCCGAGCCCATGCATGTAGATGGGGAAGACGGGCACGCCGGGCCGCGCGCACGCCAGATGCCCGATGCCTCTTTTAAGCGGCCCCAACGTCTCCGGATCGCCGCGCGAGCCTTCGGGAAACAGCACCAGGATCTCGCCGCGGTCCAGCGCCTCTTCGCAAGCGGCCAACGGATTGCCACCCTTCTTGGCACTACCCCGCTCCACCGGAATGATGCCGATGATGTTGGTCACGAACCAGCCCTTCGCCTTG
The DNA here is from genome assembly GCF_041573655.1 of Methyloceanibacter sp. Taxonomy (GTDB): domain Bacteria; phylum Pseudomonadota; class Alphaproteobacteria; order Rhizobiales; family Methyloligellaceae; genus Methyloceanibacter. Next base: position 81,004 of record NZ_JBFFQD010000001.1, on the reverse strand, counting down.
CTGGTGAAGAAGTAGTCCACCGCCGCGACCGGGCGCAGTTTTGGCAGGAGCTTGAGCGGCATCAGCGACATCAACGCCAGTGCATCGAGGTTTGAGTTGTGGTTGGCCGCAAGCACGGCGGGGCCGTCCTTCGGCAGCCGCGCGCGGTTTCGAACCGTGAGCCCCAAACCCACAAGGATCGCCGCACGCACGACGACGGCGAAGAACAGGAATCGCGCCAAGCGGATCAGCGGATTCGTGCTCATGGCGCGATCCTCATGACGCGAAGAAATGGCGGAAGAAGTGGAAGAAGGCAGGTGCCGCATAAGTCAAGCTGTCGATGCGGTCGAGGATACCACCATGGCCGGGGATCAGGCCGCCGGTATCTTTGACACCGAGATCGCGCTTCACGGCCGAGATGGTGATGTCGCCGAGGAAGCCCGCAATGCCGAGGACCGCACCCGCAGCGGCCGACCACGTATGGTCCATCGGCGTCAGATATGGCCCGAGAACCGCAGCCAGGGCGGTCGTGGTCAGCACGCCGCCGATCAGCCCTTCCCACGTCTTCTTTGGGCTGACATTGGGCGTCACCTTGTGGCAGCCGAAGAGCTTTCCCCAAGTGTATTGGGCCACGTCGTTGAACTGGGTCAACACCACGAGGAAGAACAGCAGTCCGACGCCGCCTGCGACTGGGTTATGACTCGCGCCCAACACGAGCAGCATGGCCATGTGACTCAGGCAGAAGACGGTGAGCATCAGCCCCCAGGACAGCGTGCCCACCGCAGCCAAAAAGCCTTTCGTGTCGCCGCGCAGCGCCATGAGCGCCGGGAAGAACAGGAAAAGCCACACTGGTACGAAGACGATGAACATGCCGTACCAGTCGGTCGCGGCCCAATAATATTGGATGGGAATGGCGAGATAGGCGAACAGCAGAAGCCCGCGGTCGATGCGCCGCGTGGGGATCAGCGACAGATATTCCTTCAGAGCCAGGTACGAAATGAAGGCGAGAAAGACGATGGCCACTGTGGTGTCGAGGACAATGGCGAGCGTGAACGCGCCGATCATCCACCACCACGAGGCGGTCCGGCTCACCAGCTCGTCGTAATGGCCGGGACGCCGCCACCGCAAGAAGAGCACCAGCGCAGTTGCCAATGCCAAGAGTGCCCAGACACCGGCGGTGGCGTAGACGACATGCTCCGGCAGACCAAACATCGTTCTCATGACGCGGCCTCGGCGACGATGCGGCGCGCACGGTTGATTACGGTGAGCGCCGACAGTGCCAGAAGAATGCCGAGATAGACGCTCGTCCACAAACCGGGCGCCAGCCCCAACCCAAGCAGCACCGCGAGTAGCCCGAGCGCGAACGCACGGTCACTTTTGCCGAACGGCCCATCATAGCGGCGCGACGCCTTGACCATCGGCCCGAGCGCGCCCGTCATCTCGGCGACAATGCCGGCGACCACCACGAGCACGACAAGAGCGGGGTTCACACCAGGCACAAGCGCGAAAGGAAGATAGAGCGCGGCGTCGGCCAGGACATCGCTCAGTTCATTGAGAACCGCGCCCGTGACGCTCGCTTGACCGTGCTCCTTCGCCATGATTCCGTCGATGGCATTGAGCGCCATGCGCACGAACAGCGTCAGGGGAAGAAGGAGAAGCGGCAAGGCCTCGCCCGGCCGCAGCGCAATCCACAGCCCTTGCGCCACGCTCAACAGCAGCGCCGCCACGGTGACCGCATTGGCACTGACACCGGCGCGCACAAGCCATGCAGCCAGCGGGCGCAGCAGCGCCTGAAATTTCGGCTTCAGATCGTAGATGGTCGTCAGCTTGCCGCCTCGGAACCGTTAGCGCACCCAGTCTACGGCAAAGAATATCATCGCTGCCAACGCAGCGGCAGAGGGCACCGTGATGGCCCACGCGGCAATGATGCCCACGAAATGTGAGCGCCGCACAAGCTTGCGGCGGCGCAGTTCGTCCGGCGTGGTGGGAGATTTCCGGGAGACAGGCGCATGACGCTTCTCCTTGAGGACGTAGTAGCGCCGCCGGCGGCTGCGCGCCGTGTAGTACTCGCGGAAGAAACCGACGCCGAACACCGCTCCCACCACGATATGCGTGGTCGAGACCGGCAGGCCGAGCTGCGAAGCGAAGAGCACGGTGCAAGCGGCCGCTAGCGCGACGCAGAACGCACGCATCGGGTTCATCTTGGTGATCTTCTCACCGACGATCCGCACAATACGTGGTCCGAATAGGAACAAGCCAAGGCTGATGCCAACTGCACCGATCAGCATCACCCAGAAGGGAACGCCGACTTCACTGAGCAACGTCCCCGACTCCGCGCTATTCAAAATGGCGGCGAGCGGGCCGACGGCATTCGCGACATCGTTGGAGCCGTGCGCGAAGGAGAGCAATGCCGCCGAGGCGATGAGCGGCACATGGAAGAGTTTGCGCAAATCCTGGTTGCGGTTTTCCATCCCTTCGGACTGCGCGCGAATCCAGGGTTTCGCCGCCAGGTACACGAGCCCGTAGACTAGGATGCTAATCGTGGCGATGGCGGGCAGGCCGGGCGTCCAGACGCGCTTAAGCCCCTTGATGGCGAGATAGGCGGAGAACACCGCCGCCATGAGAGCCACCAGCACAGGCACCCAGCGGCGTGCCGCGGCGATCTTGTCCTCTTGGTAGATGAGATTGATCTTGATGAAGGCGAGAATGCCAGCGGCGATCACACCGCCAATGATCGGCGAGGTCAGCCAGCTGGCGAAGATCGAGGTAACGATCACCCAATCAACGACATCGACACCGACCGCCGCGAGGCCACCGCCCAGCACACCGCCGACAATAGCGTGCGTGGTCGAAACCGGCGCACCCAAGACCGTGGCCAAGTGCACCCATAGCGCCGAGGCGAGCAAGGCGGACATCATTACCCAGACGAACACTTCGCTGCTCGGCACTGCTGCCGGATCGATAATGCCTTTGGAAATTGTCTTGACCACATCGCCGCCGGCGATGAGAGCGCCCGCGCATTCAAAAATTGCGGCGATGACAAGCGCGCCCGTCATGGTCAGCGCGCGGGCACCGACCGCGGGGCCAACATTGTTGGCGACGTCATTGGCACCGATGGTCAATGCCATGTAGCCGCCGATAACCGCGGCTACAATCAGAATAATGGCGTTGTGGCTGGCGCCAATTTGGCTACCGGCCAGTGCGCCGGCAGTCGCCAGAAAGAGCGCGGCGATGCCGAGCGCGAACCTGTTGCTGGAGACGGTCCGGGTCGCGTCCTCCAACCGCTCGATCTTGCGCAGATCCTTGTCGAGGGACGTCTTCCGGACCTTGTCCGGACCCACGCCTGTTGCGCTTTCGTCCGGCGATGTCATCCGCTTGAGTTCCTGAGATCCGTCACAAAGCGGTCATACGGGGTCTTGCCGGACGCCACAACAGTGCCGGGGTTTTTTCAACGCTTTGTGTGGACGAACGAGTCCTCGCCGCTCCTAGGCGGCCTTTAGCCGGAAAAAATCACGTAAGACTGCCGCCAGCTTGCCGTCGGCTACAAGCGACGCGGCCTCTTCCGGCGAAACCCAGAGGATTTTCCGGGCCGACTTTTCAGGCCAATCCAGATACTGACAGCGCGCGTGAAGCAGGTAGACATCGACGGTGCATTTGGCCCAGGAGAACAGATGCAACCGCTTGGTGTAGTCGAAGGCGCCGAGCGGGCGCGCATCCACCTCGCCCTCCACGCCTGCCTCCTCGGCCGCTTCCCGCGCGGCAAGGTCCGCATCGGCCACGCCCAGTTTCGGCCAACCCCTGGGGATCGTCCAGCGGCCACGGCCCCGCGTGGTCACGAGGAGGACCAAGGGCCCATCCTTCGTCTCCGCGACCGGAAGCGCCGCGACTTGTTTCAGAGGTGTGCTCATCCGCCTGCCTTCGCCAGCAGCGCATCGACCTTCGGCGTGATCTTGTCCACCACCACGGCGACGCCTTTGCCGTTCGGGTGGATGCCGTCCTTTTGCATCAATTCCTCGTTGAGCGCGACGCCGTCGAGAAAGAAGGGATAGAGGATCACATCATACTGCGCGGCGAGCTCTGGAAACATCGCACCGAACGCTTCCACATAGTCTTTGCCCAGATTGCGCGGGGCCTCCATGCCGGCGAGCAGCACCGGCAGCCCCTTGGCCTGGATCTTCTCGATGATCTCGGCGAGGGCCGCTTTGGTCGCCGCAGGGGGCAGGCCTTGCAGCGCGTCGTTGCCGCCAAGCTCGACGATGACCGCGTCCGCGTCCTCCGGCAAGGCCCAATCGAGCCGCTGTAGCGCGGCGCGCGAGGTGTCGCCCGAAACGGCAGCGTCCACCACGCGCACTTGTGTCCCCTTGGCGCGCAATGCCGCCTCCAGCTGCGCCGGGAAGGACTGGTTCCGCGGCAGACCAAGCCCTGCGACGAGACTGTCGCCCAACGCCACAATCACGATCTCATCCGTTTCGGCGTGCGTGGCCGACGCACAAAACCCGATCAAGGCTGCGGCGAGAAGGCTCAGGAAGGCGGCGCGAAGTTTCATCTTTTGGACCTGTTTGCCATTCTCTATTGCGGCTAGGCTCCAAGCCACGACAAAGCGGTGATTTGCCCGACCATGGATCAGCCCCTGAAGCAACGCCCCGCCATAGAGCTTGAAGGCGTGCATGTCACCCTGCCGTCCCGTGCCGGCGCGGTTGCGATCCTGCGTGGCATCGATCTAACCGTGTCATCGGGCGAAGCTATGGCGGTGGTCGGCCCCTCGGGCTCCGGCAAATCCACGCTGCTGATGGTGATCGGCGGCCTCGAGCGGGCCACATCTGGCCAAGTGACCGTCGTTGGGACGGATTTCGGCGCCCTCGACGAAGACGGCCTGGCTCGGCTTCGCGCGGGTAAGATCGGCATCGTGTTCCAGTCTTTCCATCTGGTGCCCACCATGACGGCAATCGAGAACGTGGCGCTGCCGATGGAGTTTCTCGGCCAGGACGACGCCTTCGCCGTGGCCAAGGAGGCCTTGTCCGAAGTCGGACTATCGCATCGCGAGGACCATTTTCCCGGACAGCTCTCCGGCGGCGAGCAGCAGCGCGTCGCCATTGCCCGGGCGCTGTCCACCAAACCGTCCCTCATCCTGGCCGACGAGCCTACGGGCAATCTCGACCAGGCCACGGGCGCGGCGGTGATGGATCTCTTGTTCGAGCTGAAAGAGCGCACCGGCGCGACATTGCTTCTCATCACGCATGACAGCGACCTCGCCACGCGCTGCGACCGTATCGTCAGCCTCGCAGACGGCCGCATCGTTGCGAACAGCGACACCAAAGCGGACGCGTCGTGACGTCTGCCGCCACGACAACGGCGGCGCCCGTAAACGCCGCGCAAACTTCGCTCGCCTTTCGCATTGCCTTGCGTGAGCTGCGCGCCGGCGCCAGCGGCCTTGTGGTCTTCGTCATATGCATCGCGCTCGGCGTTGCCGCGGTGGCCGCCATCGGCTCACTGGCGACGGCTTTCGACAAGGCGCTGGCGAACCAGGGGCGGCTTTTGATCGGCGGCGATCTTTCCTTCGAGGTGATCCATCGCCAGGCGAGCGCAGGCGAGATGACTGCGCTCAAAGAGCTCGGCGAGATCAGCGCGTCCGCAAGCTTCCGCGCCATGGCACGCGCGCCCGACGGCAAGAGCGCGCTTGTCGAGGTGAAGGCGGTCGATGCGCCCTACCCGCTCTATGGCGAGGTCGCGGTCGTGGAGCCGCGAGGCGCCGGCCCGCTTTGGCGAAAACCCGACGTCGTGCTTGCCCAACAGATTCTCCTCGACCGGCTTGGACTGGACATCGGCGATTCCCTCAAGATCGGCGAGGCCGAGGTTACGATCGGCGGCGTGCTCGGCGATCAGCCCGACCGCCTAGCCGACCGGCTGTCCTACGGTCCGAAAGTCCTGATGTCCCGTGACACGCTGGAGAAGACCGGACTGGTACAGCCGGGCAGTCTCATCCGCTGGACCTATCGCCTGAAGTTGCCGGACGATGCCGGCGTCGACCGCGACAAGCTTACCGCCGCGCGCAAAGACATGGAGACGAAGTTTCCGCAAAGCGGTTTCTCCATCCGCGACTGGACGGACCCGGCGCCATCAATGCGGCGCGATGCGGAGCGCTTTACCCAGTTCATCAACTTCGTGGGACTGACCGCGCTTCTGCTTGGCGGCATCGGCGTCGGCAATGCCATCCAAAGCTACATGGCCAAGAAGCGCGAAGTCATCGCGACGTTCAAATGCGTCGGCGCCACAAGCGGGCTGGTGCTCAATGTCTATCTGATTCAGGCCTTGATGCTCGCCGCAATCGGTATCGTCATTGGTCTCGTGCTCGGCGCGTTCGCCCCCATTGTCATTGCGACGCTTTACGAGGACACGCTTCCCATCAGGCTTGCGGTCGAGCCGCATCCCATGCCGCTCATCGTGGCGGCGCTCGCCGGGCTCCTGACCATGGTGCTGTTCGTGCTGTGGCCGCTCGGCCGCGCCAGCCGCATTTCGCCCGCCGTGTTGATGCGCGCCCATCTCACCGAAGAGCGCGAGCGGTCGACGACCGCGTTCGCGCTCGGCTCGGCCGCGGCGGGGCTGGCCCTATTCGTGCTCGCCATTGCCGCTTCCGAAGAACGTCTTGTCACCGCGGCGATTTCACTGGGGATCCTCGCCGCCTTCGGACTGCTGCTTGGCTTTGGACTTCTCGTGCAGCGCCTCGCGGCACGCTATCGCCGCACCAAGCCGCCGGCCTGGGGGCTCGCGCTCGCCAGTATCGGCGCGCCAGGCTCGCTCGCCCGATCCATCGCCGTGTCGTTGGGGCTGGGACTCGGCCTTCTCATCGCCGTGGCCCTGATCCACCACTCGCTGATCACCGAGATTGAGAGCCATGTGGAGGTCGACGCGCCCGCCTATTACTTCCTCGATGTCGAGCCCGGCGATTTGGCGACCTTCGAGCAGACGACCAAGGAGATCCAGCCGAAGGCAAAGACCGACAACGCGCCCATGTTGCGCGGCCGCATCGTCAAGCTGAACGGGGTGTCCGTGGACGACGTCGAAGTCAAGCCGGACGCGCGTTGGGTCCTCGCCGGCGACCGGGGGCTTACCTATACCGATACAGTGCCGGGCGCCTCGAAGGTCGAAGAAGGCGAATGGTGGCCGAAGGACTATGACGGACCGCCGCTGGTCTCCTTCGACGGCGAGCTCGCCAAGGGTCTCGGTCTGAAGCTCGGCGATCAGATCACCGTCAACATCCTCGGCCGCAACGTGGAGGCCAAGATCGCGAGCTTGCGCAAGATCGACTGGGAGTCGCTTGCTATCAACTTCGTCATGGTGTTTTCACCCAACACACTGCAAGGCGCACCGCACCGACTGGTCACCACGCTGGAACTGCCCAAGGGCACCGACCCGGACGAGGAAGCCAAGATCATTCAATCGCTCGCCGAGCGCTTTCCCCTCGTCACCGCCATCAAGATCGGCGACATCGTCGACGCGGCCAAGGCCATGCTCGAAAAGCTCATGGGTGCAATCCAAGCAACGTCCGGCTTCACGCTGCTGATCGGCGCCGCGGTCCTGGCTGGGGCGGTATCCGCCGGCCAGCAGCGCCGGAAATATCTGGCTGTGCTCTACAAGACGCTCGGCGCCACGCGCGGGCTCATCGTCAAGGCCGAGCTGCTCGAGTTCGGCGTGCTCGGGCTCGCCACGTCGCTGCTGGCGATCCTCATCGCCACCATCACCGCCTGGGCGCTATGCACCTTCGCCTTCGACATCGAGTTCAAGTTCGCGCCGCTCGCCGCGGCCGCGACCATCGGACTGGCGCTGGCGCTGGTTCTTATCGTGGGCGCCTTCACCACCTGGCGGGTGCTTTCGGTCAAGGCGGCGCCCTATCTGAGGTCCGAATAGGCCCCGAGCACTGGACCTCATAGGCATTTCCGATTGATGGGACACACTCTCTTCATCTTGCAGAAATAGCCTAAAACCACCATATTTCAGGTCAGAGTGGCTTTCCTGACAAACGCTAGAGAAGGATTTTCGTATATGGCGGAACTCGACAGACGTTATGGGCAATCGGTCGGACGCGCCGACGCTGGCGCCATCGACCAGGGCCTGCGCGCCTATATGATCCGCGTTTACAACTACATGGCGTCCGGAGTCGCCATCACCGGTGTCGTCGCCTATGCAATCTACGCCATGGCCGTGCAACAGGGCGCGGGCGGGCTGGAACTGACCGCGTTCGGCAACTTCATGTTTGCCAGCGGCTTCAAGTGGGTGGTGATCTTCGCGCCGCTCGCCATGGTGTTCTTCCTATCGATGCGCATCGGCTCCATGAGCTTGGGCACGGCCCAGCTATCCTTCTGGGTCTTCTCGGCCCTGATGGGGGCATCGATCTCGTCGATCTTCCTGGTTTATGCCGGCGAAAGCATCGCGCGCGTGTTCTTCATCACCGCGGCATCGTTCGGCGCCCTGTCGCTGTGGGGCTACACCACGAGCAAGGACCTGTCGGGCTGGGGTTCGTTCCTGTTCATGGGCCTGATCGGCATTATCATCGCCTCGCTGGTGAACCTGTTCATCGGTTCGACCGCGCTGCAGTTCGCAGTGTCGGTGATCGGCGTGCTGGTCTTCGCCGGATTGACGGCTTACGACACCCAGCAGATCAAGGAGATGTACAGCGCCAACGACGATGGCTCTATGTCTGGCCGCAAGGCCGTCATGGGGGCTTTGCGCCTGTACCTCGACTTCATAAACCTGTTCATGATGCTGCTGCAGCTCTTCGGCGACCGCCGCTAGGGGCACAAAGCATCCAAAGATGCGAAAAGGCCCCGGCGGAAACGTCGGGGCCTTTGCTTTTCCGGTTTACCCTGGCCTGGCCTGCGGACGGCTCGCATGGGTTGAAAATCGGCGCCGCATCGCCAGATTCGTATCGTGGCGGGTCTTTCCCTCCCCGTCACGAGGTTCCCCCCAGAAGGAACCGGAGAAGCCCCGAGTCCCCCCGTCTCCGGGGCTTCTCTCTTGTCTGGACCTCTCTCAATTCCGATTAAGCGCTGTGAATTAGGCCTCTACGAGGCGAAGGCCCTTATCGAGGGCCCTCAAGACCCGGGCAAGGTCGTGGCCCCGCTTGAGGATCAGCCCCGTGGCTGCGATCACGGTATAGGCGCCCTGGCGGCGCGCCAGCCTCGGGGTCTTCTCGATGCGGTAGAGCGGCATCTCGGACGAGCGCCGGAAAACCGAGAAAACGGCCTTTTCCTTCAGCGTATCGATGGCGTAGTCGCGCCACTCGCCGCTGGCGACCTTCCGGCCGTAGACATTGAGGATTTGGGAGAGTTCCCGGCGATCGAATGAGATGCCGTCGCGCCGGGCGCCCCCCTCGGAGGGGCTCTGTAGGCCGCCAGCCCGGAAGGCCAGCGGCACGACTATGGGTTCCGTTTCGCTCAATCGCGCCTCCTGTAACGGAAGCGTCATGATGACCGCTGGCACCCGGAAATTCAAGCGGCGCGAGCCCCTGACGGACTGTAACAATGCGAAACATAATTCGCGGTTTCGCCCCAGTTCAGTCAAGGGCGCGCCCCAAAAAACCTTATGGTAAACACCGTTGCCTTTCGGCCCGGTCCAACTTGAGAGGGCTTCGGAATCTAAGCCCCCCAGCCCCCCGGGGTCTTCTCTCGGACCGGGCCATTTCTCATCGAAGAGGCAGCTCGAAAGGGTCGGCGACACGCCGGCCCTTTTGTATTTGCGAGGCAGAAAACGGTGGGGGCTAGTCGCGCTCGTAGGCCGCAGCGCCCAGGACCGGACCCGAGCCCTCGACCTGCAACATGGCCACGAGGCAGTCGCCGCCGATGGTCTGGAGATCCTTCAGCGGCAGGCGAAGCGACATCTTCTCGCCCTTCCACATGCCGATCGGCGTGAAATCCCGGACCGGGTGCGAATAGGTGATCTCCTTGCCGCGATTCTCACCGCGGTCGATGGCGACGGTCTCCTGGTCCTTGGCCACCGCGAGCCAGATCGTGGCCTCGCGCATGTCCGAGGTCTCCGGCGCATCGGCGATGTCGACCACGAGGCTTTTACCTTCCGCGCGCATGGACATCGGCACCTTCACGTCGCTGAGCCGCCGTGTGGTCTGCCGCATGGCCATCTCGATCGCGGCCTCGTTGGCGCCGTTCACGTGGGTGATGCCGTCCACCACCACTTGGGGCGTGTAGACGGCGCCGTCGCCGCGCGCGAGCGCGTAGTCGCGCTGACGCTCGCTGTTCTCAGCGCTCGACAGCGTGTCGTGCCAGCCGAGATAGTTCCAGTAGTCGACCGAGAAGGACAGGGTGATCACCCCTGGCTTGTCGCGATACTCGTTCAATAGCGCATCCGCCGGCGGGCAGGACGAGCAGCCCTGGCTGGTGAACAGTTCGATCAGCACGGGCGTATCCGTTGCGAGCTTGGGCTTCTCCGCCCGGCTCGGCACCGAGAACGCGAGCGCCAGAAGCGCGGCGGTACACGCCGCGCCAACAAGCGCTGCAAGAAGGGTGACTAGCCTCATGTCCCTAGAATGCCGGAAACGCCGCTGAATTTCCGGCAAAATCCGCTCGCGGAGGGTCACAACTCAGTGACCTTAAGCGGCTTCCTTCGCGAGCGAGCGAAGGACGTAGTGAAGGATTCCGCCGTTCCGGAAGTAGTCCAGTTCGTCGAACGTATCGATCCGCACCTGGAGCGGTACGGCTCTGGTTTCGCCGCCCGGATAAACGATATCCGCCTCGACCCACTGCCCGGGCTTGAGATCGTTCAGACCCTTTAGCGAGACGGTCTCGCTGCCGGTGAGCCCCAACTTCTCCCAGGACATGTCCTCGGCGAAGACCAGCGGCAGCACGCCCATGCCGATCAGGTTCGAGCGATGAATGCGCTCGAAGCTTTGGGCGATGACCGCGCGCACGCCGAGCAACCGTGTGCCCTTTGCCGCCCAGTCGCGCGAGGAGCCCGTACCGTATTCCTTGCCGGCGAACACCACGAGCGGCATGCCCTCGTCCTGGTAGCGCATGGCCGCATCGTAGATCGCCATGCGCTCTTCGGACGGGTAGTGCACCGTCACGCCGCCTTCGATCCCGGGCACCATCTGATTCTTGATGCGGACATTTGCGAACGTACCGCGCATCATCACCTCGTGATTGCCGCGCCGCGAGCCGTAGGAGTTGAAGTCATGCACGGCGACGCCATTCTCCGTGAGGTAATGGCCCGCCGGGCTGTCCTTCTTGATCGCGCCGGCCGGTGAGATGTGGTCCGTGGTGATCGAATCGAGAAAGAGCCCCAAAATCCGCGCACCGTCAATGTCGGTCAACGCCGCCGGCTCGGCCGACATGTCGGAGAAGTATGGCGGCTCCTGCACGTAAGTCGACTTGGTGTCCCAGTCATAGGTGAGGCCCTCGTCGACCTTGATCGCCTGCCACTCCGGATCGCCGCGGAACACGTCGCCATAGCGTTCCTTGAACATCGATTTCTTCACAGCCTTGCGCACGAGCTTCGCCACCTCCTTCGAGGATGGCCAGATGTCCTTGAGGTAGACGGGGCCGTTCTTGCCGACGCCAAGAGGTTGGGTCTCAAGATCCTTCGTCACCGAGCCAGCAAGCGCGTAGGCCACGACGAGCGGCGGCGACGCGAGATAGTTGGCGCGGACGTCGTGATTGACACGCCCCTCGAAGTTGCGATTGCCCGACAGCACAGAGGCGACCGCTAGACCGTTGTCGTGGATGGTCTTGGAAATCTCTTCCGGCAATGGTCCGGAATTGCCGATGCAGGTGGTGCAGCCATAGCCGACCAGATTGAATCCGAGCTTGTCCAGATCGCCCTGCAAGCCGGCTCTGTCCAGATAGTCCGTCACCACTTGCGAGCCCGGGGCCAGCGAGGTCTTCACCCAAGGCTTGACGCTCAAGCCTTCCTTCACGGCGTTGCGCGCCAGCACACCCGCAGCCACCATTACATATGGGTTCGATGTGTTTGTGCACGACGTGATTGCGGCGATGACCACGTCGCCATGGCCAAGATCGAAATTCTTACCCTCGACGGGCACGCGCTTGTCGGCTTCCGCCGCTTTGCCGTACTCCTTGTCGAGCACTTCGGCGAAGGCGGGCGCGGCGCGGGTCAGCGGCACGCGATCTTGCGGACGCTTCGGCCCCGCGATCGACGGCACCACATCGCCAAGATCGAGTGCAAGCGTGTCCGTGAACACCGGGTCGGGCGTCTTGTCCTTCCGGTAAAGCCCTTGCGCCTTCGCATACGTCGCGACCAGTTCGACGCGTGAATCCTTCCGCGCGGTCGCTTCAAGATAATCAAGCGTCTCCTTGTCGACGGGGAAGAAGCCGCACGTTGCGCCGTACTCCGGCGCCATGTTGGCGATCGTGGCGCGATCCTCCAGCGGCAAATTGTCGAGACCGGTGCCGAAGAATTCCACGAACTTGCCGACGACACCTTTACGCCTCAGCATCTCGGTGACGGTCAGCACCAAATCGGTGGCGGTGACGCCCTCGCGCAACGTCCCCGTGAGCCGGAAGCCCACAACTTCGGGGATCAACATCGAGATCGGCTGGCCGAGCATGGCCGCTTCCGCCTCGATACCGCCGACGCCCCAGCCCAAAACGGAAAGCCCGTTGACCATCGTGGTGTGGCTGTCGGTGCCGACCAGCGTGTCCGGGAAGGCGAGCCTCGTGCCGTTCTCTTTCTTGGTCCACACGGTTTGCGCCAAGTACTCCAAATTGACCTGGTGGCAGATGCCCGTGCCCGGCGGCACCACGCGGAAATTGTCGAAGGCGCCCGCGCCCCAGCGCAAGAACGCGTAGCGCTCGCTATTGCGCAAATATTCCTTGTCGACGTTGAACTGGAACGCCGCGCCCGTGCCGAACGCATCCACCATCACCGAGTGGTCGATAACGAGATCGACCGGCGCCAGCGGATTGATCTTGTGCGGATCGCCGCCGAGTTTGGTGACGGCGTCGCGCATCGCGGCGAGGTCGACCACGGCGGGCACGCCCGTGAAGTCCTGCATCAGCACGCGTGCCGGCCGAAAGGCGATCTCGCGATCGCTTCGCTTGTCCTTCAGCCAATCGGCCACGGCCCGAATGTCGTCGTCGGTGACGCTGCGCCCGTCCTCGTGCCGCAGGAGATTCTCCAGCAGCACTTTGAGCGAGAACGGCAGGCGGCCGATACCGTCGAGACCGGCGGCCTCCGCCTTCTTCAAATCGAAATAGTCGTATTCGCGCTTGCCGACTTTGAGCGTGCGCCGGCACTTAAAGCTGTCAAACGAGGTCGAAACCGCCGATGTCAATGAAATCTCCTTCGAGAGCCCGCGAAAAGCGGGCTGGTCCCAGCTAATTATTATGCAAAGACGCAGTCGATCTTGCGCGAAAAGCTGCTTGTTCCCGCGCCCGGGCGTCCTGGCCTTTTGGTTACGTGCTCTTGGCCCACTATAAAAGCCCTTGCGGCAACGAGACAATGACGCGAAGAGACGCGTCTGAACCCCTGAACGAGGCCAATCGCCTCTACTTTAAGCGAAAAGATCCCATGCCATCGCCCTGCTCTGTCAGCCTGGAAGCCAGTGCCATCGCCTGCGAGCGCGGGCAGCGGATGCTGTTCGAGGGGTTGAGCTTCGCGCTTGCCCCCGGCGAGGCGCTGCTGGTGCGTGGCCCCAACGGCGCCGGGACAACGAGCCTCTTGCGCCAGTTGGCCGGCCTGCTGCCGCTAGCGGCGGGGACACTTTCGGCGCCCGGGGCGGATGACGACACGCCCCTCTCCGAGCTTTGCCACTATGTGGGCCACCTCAATGCGGCCAAGAGCGCCCTCACGGTTGAGGAGAACCTCGCCTTCTGGGTGGACTTCTTGGGCGACGGTGCGGTCGATCTCGACGGCGCGCTTGGCTCATTCGGCCTTGAAGACCTCGCCAACCTCCCCGCCGGCCTGCTCTCGGCAGGGCAGAAACGAAAGCTCGCCCTGTCACGGCTGTTCGCCGCATCCCGCCCCATCTGGCTGCTCGACGAGCCGTCCGTCTCGCTCGACACCGCCGCGGTGAAGCACCTCGACGCCGCCATCCGCGCTCATCTCAAAGGGGGTGGCATCGCCGTCGTCTCCACCCATGTGCCGCTGAAAACGAAATTCGCGCACCAACTCACCCTCGGGCTCGAGGAGGCAGCATGAACGCAAGCCTCGCCCTTCTCGTCCGCGATGTGCGGCTAGCCTGGCGCGAAGGCGGCGCAATCAGCGTTGCGCTCGGCTTCTATCTCGTGGTCGTCGCCATCACCCCGTTCGGGCTCGGCCCCGATCTCAATCTGCTGGCCCGCATCGCGCCCGGCATGTTGTGGGTGGCGCTGCTCCTGGCCGCGCTGCTGTCCGCCGACCGCATCTTTCACAACGACTATGAGGACGGCACCTTAGATGTGCTCACAAGCGGCCCCCTGCCATTGCCGCTTGTCGCAGGCATCAAGGCCCTCGCACATTGGATCACGACGGGTGTGCCGCTCGCTTTGCTCGCCCCCGTGCTCGGGCTTCTTCTGAACTTGCCGCTCGACGCCATGCCGCTGCTGGTGCTGGCGATGCTTGCAGGCACCCCCGCCGTCAGCTTCATTGCCGGCATCGGCGCCAGCCTAACGCTCGGCTTACGGCGCAGCGGCCTGCTTCTTGCGCTTCTGGTGTTACCGCTTTACGTGCCGATCCTGATCTTCGGCGTGTCCACCGTCTCGGCGGCGGTTGTCGGGCCCGGTTCCCCCTGGCCGCCCTTCCTCATGCTCTGCGCGCTGAGCCTTGCCAGCATCGTGCTCGCACCGTTTGCGGCCGCGGCGGCGTTACGCACCGCGCTTCGATAGGCCCCATTTGCGCATGGCAGCCAAAGCCTCTAGATGAGCCCCATGATCAGCCTCGCCAACCCAACGCGCTTTCTGCAACTCGTCGATGCGGTCGTGCCCTGGCTCTCGGCCCTTGTCATCGGCCTTCTCGGAATTGGGCTCTACCTCGCGTTCTTCGCGGCGCCGCCCGACTATCAGCAGGGCGAAACGGTGCGCATCATGTTCATCCACGTGCCCGCCGCGTGGGTCGCCATGGGCTGCTACGCAGTGATCGCCATCGCGGCGCTCGGCACGCTGATCTGGCGCCACCCGCTGGCCGACGTTGCCGCCAAGGCCGCGGCACCCATCGGCGCCACCTTCACCTTTATCGTGCTCGTTACCGGGTCGCTGTGGGGCAAGCCGATGTGGGGCACCTACTGGGTGTGGGATGCGCGGCTCACCTCGCTACTCGTGTTGTTTCTCCTCTACCTCGGACTGATCGCCCTATGGCAGACCATCGAGGAGCCGGGACGCGCCGGGCGCGCCACGGCCATACTGGCACTCGTGGGAGCCATCAATCTGCCCATCATCAAGTTCTCGGTGGACTGGTGGAACACGTTGCATCAGCCGGCGAGCGTGTTCCGCGCCGACGGGCCGACAATTGACCCCGCGCTGCTCACGCCACTCTTCGTGATGGCCGCTGCATTCCTCGCGCTGTTCGTGCTGCTGCATCTCATCGCCATGCGCGCGGAGATCTTGCGCCGTCGCGTACGCGCGCTACAGCAAACGCAAGTTGTGCGCGCTGCCGTGGCTGGGGCTTAAAGACATGATCGATCTCGGGCCGCACGCAAACTTCATTATTGCCGCCTATGGCGTCACGGCACTCGCGCTCGGCGCGCTGGTAGTGGCGACGTTCGCCGACGACCGTGAACAGCGGCGTAACCTCGCCGATCTGGAGCGCAAAGGCATCCGACGCCGCTCAGCCGCAAAACCCGCCAAACCGAAAGTGACATCACCGAAAGTCACATCGAAGAAGGTCGCATCAAAGACCGCTAAGAAGCGCACCACGAAGCGCAAGTCGTCTACGCCTGCAAAGCGCAAGTCGTCTGCGTCCACAAAGCGCAAGCCTGCGCGCAAGCGCACCCGAAAGACGCGGTCGTGACGACGCCCGCGAAGCCGGCCGCAGCACGGCGCCGCTGGGGAACGATTCTTCCGTTCGTCGTCTTCGCCGGCCTCGCCGGACTTTTTTGGTACGCACTTCAAACGGGCGATCCATCGCGCTTGCCGTCCGCGCTCATCGGCAAGCCCGTACCGGACTTTACGTTGCCGCCGCTCGACGGCCTCAAAGCCACTGACGGGTCCACCATGAAGAGCTTCGACGCGGCCGACCTCGCAGCAGGCAAGCCCACAATCGTCAACGTGTTCGCGTCGTGGTGCGTGCCGTGCCTAGAGGAACATCCGATGTTGATGGCCCTCGCAAAGCGAGGAGATTTGCGCATCTACGGCATCAACTACAAAGACGCCCCGGCATCCGCCCGGCGCTTTCTGGGCCGCTACGGAAATCCCTATTCGCGCGTGGGTGCCGATGCGTCGGGACGCACGGCGATCGACTTCGGTGTGTACGGTGTGCCGGAGACCTTCGTGATCTCGGCGGACGGAAAGATCGCGCACCGCCATGTGGGGCCCCTCACCGAGGAAGCCATCACGGCAAAAATCCTGCCGCTCATGGACACGCAACCGTCCGCGCGGCCGGAGTGATTACTCCTCGCCGTCGCCGACAATCTTGTTGAGAGATTCCAGAAAATCCTGCCGCTTGGCGGGCGGCAGACTGGCAAGGAGCCGCACGTCCGCGGCAGCGGCGGCGGGCTGCGCCTCGCGCAGTGCCTTGTCGCCTTGCGCGCTGATCTTGATGGCATAGGCGCGGCCGTCGTCTTTGGCCCGGCGGCGCTGAATCATGCCGCGGCTAAGAAGGCGCGCCACGATGTCCGCCAATGTCGAACGATCAATTCCTGTTCGCGCGACCAAGTCACTCTGCGTGAGGCCTTGGTTCTGTGCGACCACAGTCAGAACCGCAAATTGGCGCGGCGTCAGGCGACCGGTACGCGCCTCAGCTGCGAAGATATCCGCGGCGCGCTGACCAGCCCGGTGCAGCAAGTGCGTTGCTGAACGGTCCAGAGTATTGCCAGTTTTTCCCATATCGAATGTCGATCTCTCGGCAGCTTCGCCGTTTCCGGCCGCTGCGAGGCCCCTTTCTACAACTCCAAATCGGTATCAGCAAACGCATGGTTGCAGGAGTTTTCCTGTCATGAAAACACCATCACTCACAGCAAACACCGACACACTCTCCGGTATATCGGGGGCGGACGCCGCGCTCACAAGGCGGATGCAACAAGAAAGGCATGAAGTTTTCGAGCACGGCTCCTAGTCGGAGCCGTTCTCCTCCGGCACGCCGTAGCGCTGCATCAGAGGGACTTGTGCCATGGCGAAGATCAGCGTGATCGGCAGGAAGCCGAACGCCTTGAAGCTCACCCAAATATCGGTGGAGAAATTGCGCCAGACGAATTCGTTCAGCACGGCCATCAGCACGAAGAACACAGCCCAGCGCACCGTCAGCTTCCGCCAACCCTCGTCGGTGAGATTGAGCACCGGACCGAACAGGAACGCCAGCAAATGCTTGCCGGTCGCGAGTCCGGCCAGCAGCAGCGCCGCGAACATTCCGTAGACAATGGTCGGCTTGAGCTTGATGAAGCTCTCATCCTGCAAATAGAGGGTGAGCCCGCCGAAGATCATGACGATGACGGCGCTGACCAGCGGCATCACCGGCACCTTGTGATACAGCCACCACGCCAAACTCAGAGACACCACCGTCGCCACCATGAAGGCGCCGGTGCCGGCGAAGATGCCATAGGCGGCGTTCACACCGAAAAAGACGAGCAGCGGCCCGATCTCGATGAGGAGCTTGGCAGCGACGGACTGCTCTGAGTCCTTCTTAGGTGTTTTTTGTTCAGGCCGCGGCGTCATTCTCGCGTCCTGCTCCGGCGATGGCACGAGCGAAGTCGTGCGCGTCGAACGGCTCGAAGTCCTCGATTCCCTCGCCTACGCCAATGGCATTGATGGGCAGCCCGAAGCGTTCGGCAATCGCCACCAAGATGCCGCCACGCGCGCTGCCGTCGAGCTTGGTGACGACAAGATTGGTCACGCCGGCGATCTCCTGAAATGTCTGCACCTGGCTGATCGCGTTCTGGCCAGTGGTGGCGTCGAGCACGAGCATCACCGTGTGCGGTGCGTTCTCGTCGAGCTTCTTCAAGACGCGCACGATCTTGGCGAGTTCCGCCATGAGGTCGCCCTTGTTCTGCAAGCGCCCGGCGGTGTCGATCAGCAGCACGTCTGCGCCTTCGGTCTTCGCGAGCTCCAAGGCCTCGTAGCCAACGCCCGCCGGGTCGGATCCGACGTCCTGCGCGACCACTTCGGCACCGACGCGCTCGCCCCAGATCTTCAGCTGATCGATGGCGGCCGCACGAAATGTATCCGCCGCGGCTAGCATCACACGCTTGCCCTCTCGCGCGAATAGATGCGCAAGCTTGCCGATTGTCGTGGTCTTGCCGGTGCCGTTGACGCCGACCACCAGGATCACATGCGGCTTGGCGGTCTCATCCAGCTTCAAAGGTTCCGCGACCGGCTCCAGCACGCGCGTCACCTCGTCCGCCAGCACCGCGTGCACGTCGTTATCGGTAAGCCCCTTGTCGTAGCGGCCGCGCGACAGCGCCTCGCGAATCCGATCGGCCATGGCGACGCCGAGGTCGGCCTTGATGAGCACCTCTTCGAGCTCATCCAGCGTCTCGTCGTCCAGCTTACGCTTGGTGACGACACTCGAGAGATTTTCGGTCAGCGAGTTCGAGGTGCGCGAAAGCCCCGCCTTAAGCTGGGTGAACCAGCCCGTTTTAGGCTCCGGCTGCGCCGGGGTGTCATTCACTGGGCAGCCTCCGCAAGCAGCGCCCCGCCGTCATCGCCCGAGACGACCGCATCGACGAGCGCGCCGGCGCTTGCAGCACAAGGATCGAGCCGCACGGGCGTGAAGTCCGGCGAGCGCCCCTGTTGCTCCGTCTCCATAAGCACCTGGATGTGCCGGCCCTTGGCGCTTTCAAGATGCGACTTCAGGGCCGCAACGCCCTTTTGACGAAGTGCGCGGGCACGTTCGGCGACGACAGTGCCGTTCACCTGCGGCATGCGCGCGGCGGGCGTACCCTCCCGCGCGGAGAACGGAAACACGTGGAGGAAGGTCAGTCCGCAATCGTCCACGAGGCGAAGCGAGTTGGCGAACATCTCGTCCGTCTCGGTGGGAAAACCGGCGATGATGTCCGCACCGAACACAATGTCGGGCCGCACACGGCGCATGGCCTCGCAGAACGACACGGAGTCGGCGCGCGCGTGACGCCGCTTCATGCGCTTCAAGGTGAGGTCGTCGCCTGCCTGCAGCGACAAATGCAGATGCGGCATCAGCCGCTCTTCTTCGGCGATAGCCTTGATGAGATCGGGATCGGCCTCGACGGAATCGATGGACGACAGGCGCAAGCGCGGCAGCTCCGGCACAAGCTTCAACACCGTGCGCGTGAGTTTGCCGAGCGTCATGGCGCCGGGAAGGTCCGCGCCATAGGCTGTGATGTCGACGCCCGTCAGCACGATTTCCGCGTAGCCGTTTTCGACGAGGCGCCGCACTTGCGCGACAACTTCACCCGCCGGCACAGAGCGCGAGGGTCCGCGCCCGAAGGGAATGATGCAAAACGTGCAGCGATGATCGCAGCCATTCTGAATCTGCACATAGGCCCGCGCGCGATTGCCGAAGCCCTCGATGAGATGACCGGCAGTCTCCGTCACGGACATTATGTCGTTGACGGCGATCCTTTGGGTGTCGCCGGTTCCGAGACCGCGGAACGTCTTCGCCTCGAGCTTCTCCTGATTGCCGACGACGCGGTCCACCTCGTCCATTTGCGCGAACTGATCCGGATCGATCTGCGCCGCGCATCCCGTAACGACAATCTTGGCGCCGGGACGCGTGCGTCGCGCCTTTCGGATCGCTTGCCGCGCTTGTCGCACGGCCTCGCCCGTCACCGCGCAAGTGTTGACGATCACCGCGTCGGTAACCCCTGCGGCGTTCGCATGCTCGCGGATGACTTCGGACTCATAAGCGTTCAGCCGGCAACCGAAGGTGATGATGTCGACATCAGACATGAGCGGCTTCTAACACGAAATCCAAGATGCGTCAGACCCCGGCAGGCGCGACCAAGCGCTCCGGCAGGGTCCCCTCGAAGTCGAGGGCGTAGGGCCCGGTCATCAACACATGGCCGTCCGCCTCGCGCCATTCGATCACGAGATCGCCGCCCGGGAGCGAGACCTTGACGTTTCGGTCCGTCAGCTCGCGGCGGACCGCCGCAACCGCAGAGGCGCAGGCGGCCGTGCCGCAGGCGCGCGTGAGCCCCACACCCCGTTCCCAGGTTCGCAGTTTCACGTGGCCCGGGCTCAGCACCTGGGCCACGGAGATGTTCGCGCGCTCCGGGAATAGCGGGTGATGCTCCAGCATCGGCCCGACCCGGGCGAGATCGATGGCCTCAACGTCGTCGACGAAGAAGATGGCGTGCGGATTGCCGACATTGACCACGGCGGGAGAATGCAGCACCGGCGCATCGATCGGCCCGGCCTGAAGCTCGATGCGGCGTGTGTCGTGGAACTCCTCGGCGAGCGGGATCTCGTCCCAGCGAAGACGTGGCGCCCCCATATCGATGGTCACCTGGCCGTCGCCTGGGACCGCAGCGCCGAGCACCTGGTCTTCCGTCTCGATGGTGACCTGCGGCTTGCCCTGCTCCTCGGCGATCACCGCCGCCACGCAGCGCGCGGCGTTCCCGCAGGCCGCCACTTCGCCGCCATCGGCGTTCCAGATCCGCATGAACACGTCGGCTTGGCTGGACGGCTCCAGCGCGATGAGCTGATCGCAGCCAATGCCCTCCTTGCGGTCCGCAATGGCCTGGACGGCCTCCGGCGAAAGCGCGAGCGCGCCTGACCGCGCGTCGACCACGACGAAGTCGTTGCCGAGCCCGTTCATCTTGCGAAAGCCGCGCGTGTTCGTATCCATGACCAAATCCAATTCCTGCCGCCTCTATAGCACCGGCGCGGCGGGAGCGCCTCCACGCCTCATGCGGCGGCCTTGCGTCCCGCGCCAAGGACTGCAAAGGCGATCAGCGCGGCGGCCGCAAATCCTGCGCCCACCAGAAACGTCGCCGTTGGCGATACCACTGCCCATAGGATTCCGGCGGCGATGCTGGCCACCAGCGCGGCCAGCCCCGTGATCAGGCCGAAAATTCCAAACGCCGTACCGCGTAGCCGCGCCGGGGCGGCTTCAGCGACGAGGGCGGAGAGCACGCCTTGCGTGAGCCCCATATGGAGACCCCACAAGCCGATGCCAAGGAAGATCGCCGGCAGTCCCTGCCCAAAGGCGAGCACAAGGTCCGCAGCGATCAGCGCGGCAAGGCCGGCGATCAGCAAAGGCTTTGCCCCGAACTGGTCCTGGAGACGCCCCGCCGGATAGGCACTCACCGCAAAGACGAGGCTCATCACCGCAATGACCGCAGGCGCCAGCGCCAGCGCCAGCCCGGCGTCATGGGCGCGGATGATGAGAAAGGCTTCCGAGAACCGCGCCAGGGTGAACACCGCGCCCGCCGCCACCACGAACCAATAGAAGCGGCCGAGCTTCCAGATCTCGTCCCGTCTGATGGGAACGCGCGCGCTCCGTTCGGCCGGCGCCGGCTCTCTGACGAAGAAGACCAGGATGGCGACGGCGAGCGCAGCCGGGATCACCGCGAACCACAGCACCGTGCGGATATCGTCGTTGAAGAGGAGCATCAGTCCGATGGCGAGCAGCGGGCCGATGGTTGCGCCCACCGTATCGAGCGACTGGCGCAGGCCGAATGCCGCACCGCGCTGCGCAGGCGCCGTCACGTCGGCCACCAGCGCATCGCGCGGCGCCCCGCGAATGCCTTTGCCGATGCGGTCGAGGAACCGCGCCAGCGCCACGAGCCAGACCGCATGGGCGATCGGGAACAGCGGCTTGGTGATGGCGGCGAGCCCGTAGCCGGCGACGGCGAGGGCCTTCCTCCGCTGCAGCGTGTCGGACAGCCAGCCGGAGAACACCCGCGCGATATAGGCGGTCGCCTCGGCAATGCCCTCCACCACGCCGAGCACGATGGGGCTCGCGCCCAAGGTCACCACCAGAAATAGCGGCAGCAGTCCATGGATCAGCTCCGAGGAGATATCCATGAACAGCGAGGTGAAGCCGAGCGCCCAGACCGTTCCCGGCAAGCGCGTGCGCGATGTGGCCTTGGCACTCAATGAAGGGCCTGCTCCGAAGCGTTGCGAAGTGCTCACTTATATGGCGTTCTGTCCCTTAGAACAGTTCCGTAAAAGGAGAGGCCCATGGTCTCCGTTCCAGGCAACGACCCGGTCCACGCTCTCGTCCCCCATACGCTGGAAGAACCGCTTATGGGCGCGAACGAGGGCCCGCTCATAGGGCTCACCTTCATGGTGAAAGACCTGTTTGCCATCAAGGGACGGAAGGTTTCCAACGGAAACCCGGACTTCTACGAGCATGCCAGCCCGGCGAGCGAAACGGCGCCAGCGATCACGCGGCTGCTTCAGGCCGGCGCGTCGTGCACGGGCATCACCATTTGCGATGAGTTCTTCTACAGCGTGCTCGGCACCAACGCCCATTACGGCCAGCCGGTGAACGCGCGCGCGGGCCGCTATGTGACCGGCGGGTCGTCCTGCGGGTCCGCGGCAGCTGTCGCCGCCTCCATGTGCGACTTCGCGCTCGGCTCCGACACGGGCGGATCGATCCGCGTGCCCGCCTCGTTCAGCGGCTTGTTTGGCTTGCGTCCAACACATGGGCGCATCGCCATGGGAGGTGTGACGCCCATGGCGCCGAGCTATGACACGGTTGGCGTTCTCGCCCGTGACGCGGAGCTGTTTCGAAATCTCGGCCACGTCCTGCTGGAAGGTGACCGCGTCGATGCACCCATCGAGCGGCTGATCCTTGCCCGGGATATCGTCGATTACTCCGAGGCCAGCACCGACCAGCTCCTGTGGCGGACACTCGATAAGCTTGGAGACGTGATCCCCAAACCCGTCCACGCGGACATTGCGGGCGAGACCATCGAGGCCTGGCGCAAGGCCTTCGCCACGATTCAAGGCTTCGAGATCCAGTCGACGCTGCTCCCCTTCGTGCAGTCGCACAATGTCGAGCTCGGGCCCGGCATTAACGAGCGCTTCGAAATCGCCGCGAACGTCACCTTCGAGGAGGCGGAGGCGGCGCGCGGCGTTCGGACCCAAGTGGCCGAGCATTTACGCTCCATCGTGACGCCCGGCACGGCCATCGTGCTGCCCACAACGCCAACGCTTCCGCCCGAAAGGGACATCCCCGACGGCGCCTCCTTCGCCGAGTTCCGCACGGTGACCCTGCGAAGCACCTGCTCGGCCGGCCACGCCGGCCTGCCCCAGGTCTCGGTGCCCATGGGCGAGGCCTCGGGCTGCCCCGTGGGACTGTCGTTCATCGGCTGGCAAGGAGGCGACGAGGCCCTGCTCGACCTTGCCGCCAAGCTCTCCCCGCACTTGACTTAAGCGCGCCTAAGGACGACAGTCCGGCCGAAATTCAGGCAGCTCCTTAACCGAGCCGCCACCCTGATCGGGGTCCTCTCAAATGCGCTCAAGTAGCGCGAAGCGCGGTAGCGCACCGAGAAGACTAGGCAGGGGGGTCAACACCCGTCAGCGCGATGCGCCCACGGGTGCGTTTTTGCTTTGTGCTACCGGCCTTTGGCCTACTTGAGCGCAGTTTTCGTTGCGCTACCGGCCTCTGGCCTACCTGAGCGCAGAATTGCTTTGCACGTCCTCTTGGGAGGCGAAGACATGGATGGAACACGCAAATTGCGCCTCGCTGGCATCCTCGCCACGCTGGCATGTCTCTGCCTGCCTTTGGCTGCGGTGGGCCAGCAATCGCACATCCCCGTCATCGCCGGGCAAGACGGCCCGGACTACGACGCCTGTGGCTCCCAAGGCGTAGTGCGCGGGCTCGATCCGAAGGGCGACGGCTTTCTCGCCGTGCGCGCCGGGCCGAGTTCCCAATACGCCATGGTGGACAAGCTCAATAACGGCACCGTCCTCAACATCTGCGATCAGAGCGGCAAAGGCGGCAATTGGCTCGGCGTCGTCTATTCCCACGAGACCATGGACTGCGCCGTCGGCACGCCTTGGCCGCGTGCGGGCGCCTATAACGGTCCATGCCTGTCCGGCTGGGTCTATCGCAAATTCGTCGCGGACCTCGCCGGCTGATGTTCGAGACCCTTTCAGACCGCCTCTCCGGCATTCTCGACAAGCTCACGCGCCGCGGCGCGCTGAGCGAGAATGACGTCTCGGAGGCCATGCGCGAGGTGCGCCGCGCCCTGATCGAGGCGGACGTGGCCCTCGACGTGGTGCGCTCCTTCACCGACCGGGTGAAGCAGAAAGCCATCGGCCAGGATGTCGTTAAATCGGTGACGCCCGGCCAGATGGTCATCAAGATCGTCAATGACGAGCTGGTGCGCATGCTGGGCTCGGACGCACAAGGCATCGACCTCGCCGCCACGCCGCCCGTCACGATGATGCTGGTCGGCCTGCAAGGCTCCGGTAAGACCACCACCACCGCCAAACTCGCACACCGGCTGACCACGCGAGACAAGCAAAAGGTCATGATGGCCTCGCTCGATACGCGCCGTCCGGCCGCGCAGGAGCAGCTTCGCGTGCTTGGCGAACAAGCCGATGTCGCCACGCTCCCCATCGTCGAAGGCCAGAGCCCGACGGAGATCGCGACGCGCGCCATCAAAGCCGCAAAGCTCGGCGGCTTCGACGTGCTGCTGCTCGATACGGCCGGCCGCACGCATATCGACGAAGAGCTGATGGCCGAGACGGCCGCCATCGAAAAGATCGCGCAGCCGCACGAGACGCTGCTCGTCGCCGATGCGCTGACCGGTCAGGACGCGGCGAACCTCGCCAGGAACTTCGGCGAGCGCGTGGACCTCACCGGCATCGTGCTGACCCGCGTCGACGGCGATGCGCGCGGCGGCGCTGCGCTGTCCATGCGCGCGGTCTCGGGCAAGCCCATCAAGCTGATTGGCATCGGCGAGAAGATCGACGCGCTCGAAGAGTTTCATCCTGACCGCATCGCGGGCCGCATTCTCGGCATGGGCGACGTGGTCGGCCTTGTCGAGAAGGCCATCGAGACTGTCGAGATCGACAAGGCCGAGGCCATCGCCAAGAAGGTCAAGAAGGGCGCCTTCGACCTGGAAGACCTCGCCGAGCAGTTGAAGCAGATGCAGAAGATGGGCGGCATGGGCGGCGTGCTCTCAATGCTGCCCGGCATCGGCAAAGTTAAGAAGCAGCTCGACGCCGCGAACCTTGATGAAAGTATATTCAACCGCCAGCAGGCGATCATCAGCTCGATGACGCGCGCCGAACGCAAGACGCCAAAACTGCTGAACGCCTCGCGCAAGAAACGCATCGCCGCGGGCTCCGGTACGAGCGTGCAGGACATCAACAAGCTGGTGAAGATGCATCGCCAGATGGCCGACATGATGAAGGCCATGGGCAAGAAGCGCGGCGCCCTTTCCGCACTGTTCGGCGGTGGTGGCGCACCCGAGATGCCGGCCGACATGCCCCAGGGCGGAGAGCTGCCGGCGAATTTTCCAGGCCTTCCATCTGGAGGTCTGCCCGGCGGACTGCCGCCAGGGCTACCGGGCCTTCCGGGCAATTTGCCGCCCGGCCTTCCGGGCCTGCCGAAGAAAAAGAAACGTTGAACCCTTTTGTTTGAGATCACCTAGGAGAAAGAAACTATGTCCCTGAAGATCAGACTGTCGCGGGCCGGCGCCAAGAAGCGCCCGTTCTACCGCATCGTCATTGCCGACTCGCGCAGCCCGCGCGATGGCCGCTACATCGAGAGGATCGGCACGTTCAATCCGCTGCTGCCGAAGGACTCCGACGAGCGCGTCAACCTGGACACCGATCGCGTGAAGCATTGGCTGTCGCACGGCGCGCTGCCGACCGACCGCGTGCTCCGCTTCCTCGACGCCGAAGGCATCATGAAGCGTGAGCCGCGCAACAACCCGCAAAAGGCCAAGCCGGGCCAGAAGCGCCTCGATCGCGAGGAGGAAAAGGCCAAGGCAGTTGAGGCTGCGAAGGCCGCGAAGGAAGAAGAGAAGGCCGCCGCTGCAGAGGCTGAGAAGGCTGCTGCCGAAACCGCGGCAGATGACGCCGCCGCTGCCGAGGAAGAAGCCTCGGTCGAGGCCGTAGACAAGACCGCCGCGGAAGAGTCTGCCGAGGCTGAAGCGCCTGCGAAGGACGCTCCTGCCGAGGACGAGGCCGAGAAGTCCGAGTAGCCTTCAAAAGAGGTCACGACCTTGGGCGACAATTCGGAGCGGGTGCTACTTGGCGAAATCGGCGCGGCCCAAGGGCTGAAGGGCGAGGTTCGCCTGCGTTCCTATACGGCAACGCCGGCCGACATCGCCGCCTACGGTCCGCTCCAGGACGAGACGGGTGCGACGTCGATCGAGATCGAGCGCGCCCGCGTTACGCCCAAAGCGCTCATCGTCCGCATCAAAGGCGTGAGTACGCGAGAGGCCGCCGAGGCGCTGACCGGTACGAAGCTCTATGTGCCACGTACGCGGTTGCCTGAGCACGGGACGGATGAATGGTACGTCGCCGACTTGATCGGCCTCGAAGCAGTGGGCAAGGACGGCACTGTGCTCGGCAGCGTGGTGGCGGTGCATAACTTCGGCGCGAGCGACATCGTCGAGGTCGCGCCCGCGAGCGGAGGCGAAAACCTCCTCGTCGCTTTCACCGACGAGACCGTGCCGGAGGTAGACATTGAGAATGGGCGGTTGACGCTGGTGCCGCCAAGGGTCCTTGAGGATGAGCCGGAGAACGGCGGCGAGGAATGATCCGATGACCTGGCGCGCCACGGTCCTCACGCTCTTCCCCGAAATGTTTCCGGGGCCGCTGGGCTTGAGCCTCGCCGGCAAGGCACTTGGCGACGGGAAATGGGCGCTTCAGACCAGCGATATTCGCGACTTCGCCACCGACAAGCACCGCTCCGTGGACGACACGCCGGCGGGCGGCGGTGCCGGCATGGTGATGCGGGCCGACATCGCTGCGGCCGCCATCGATGCGGGCCGGGCCGATGCCGCGCCCGGCACGCCTGCGATCTACCTGTCGCCGCGCGGCGCGCCGCTCACGCAAGCCCGCGCGCACGAACTCGCGCAGGGCCCTGGCGTGCTGCTGCTCTGCGGCCGCTTCGAGGGCGTCGATCAGCGCGTCTTGGAGGCGCGCGACATCGAGGAGATCTCCATCGGCGACTATGTGCTCTCCGGTGGCGAACTCGCGGCCCAAGTTCTGATCGACGCGGTCGTGCGGCTGCTGCCGGGTGTCGCCGGCAACGAAGGCTCGCTCACCGAGGAGAGCTTCGCGGCAGGGCTTTTGGAGTACCCGCACTACACCAAGCCCCGGGAGTGGGAAGGCCGGGCCATCCCCGAGGTGCTGCTCTCCGGCGACCACGAAAAAATCGCAGAATGGCGCCGAAAACAGGCCGAAGCCCTGACCAAGGCCCGAAGGCCGGATCTTTGGGCCAAGCGCGGCAAATCCCAATCTTGATCGAAGTCAGGGCGGCGGCGCCTGCAACGCCCAAACTCGCTGCAAAAGAAGGAGTTGGGCATGAAAGCGATGACGCTGCTCGCTGCCGCCATGGCGGCCGGGCTCCCCCAGGGAACGGCGGCTCAGGACGCCGATATCGCCGCCGGGAAGGCCTATGCCGAGACGATCTGCGCCGCCTGCCACGCAATTCTGCCGGACGAGGAGGTCTCGCCGCTTCTCGCAGCGACGCCCTTCCAGGAGGTCGCCAACACAAGGGGCATGACCGAATTGGCGCTCACCGTCTGGCTGCAGAGCTCCCACCCCACCATGCCCAACATCATTTTGGAGCAGGACGACATGCGAAACGTGGTCGCCTATATCCGCAGCCTCAAGGGCGGGTGAGCGTCCAGCCTGCCTCCCCTTGCGAGGGGAGCGATTCTGCTAGGAAAATCCATCGACAAGGGCGAGAAGCTGGGCTAGGAAAGCCCCGCTGGTTGCTGGATTTTGCCACGCACCCGGTACTTTCGATCAATCAAAAAGAATGGCGTACGTGAGGGGCCAAAGGCCTCGGCAGGCGCCCGTGAAAGGCATAAAAGATGGATATTATCGCCCAGCTCGAGAAAGAGCAGGTCGCCGAGCGCCTTGATAAGCGCTCCGTGCCGGAGTTCGGACCCGGCGACACCGTCCGCGTCAACGTGAAAGTCGTAGAAGGCGAGCGCTCGCGCATTCAGGCCTATGAAGGCGTATGCATTGGCCGCGCCGGCGGCGGCATCCACGAGAACTTCACCGTCCGCAAGATTTCCTACGGCGAGGGCGTGGAGCGTGTGTTCCCGATCCATTCGCCGCTGATCGACTCCATCGAGGTGGTGCGCCACGGCCGTGTGCGCCGCGCCAAGCTCTACTACCTGCGTGGCCGCCGCGGTAAGGCCGCCCGCATCCCCGAGCGCAAAGACGTGCGCGCCAAGAAGCAGAAGGGCAAGGCCTTCAAGGGCTTCACCAGGCCCAAGGGCCAACCTGACGATCTGAAGCTGATCGCCGGCATCACCGAGGACCTGGAGAAGAAGCTCAACAAGCTGGGGCTCACCAAGTTCGAGCAGATCGCCAACCTAACCGACGACGAGATCGCACAGGTCGACGATGCCCTCTCCCTTGGCGACAAGATCGAGAAAGACGACTGGTCGGCGAAGGCCGTCGCGCTGATGGCCGAGACCACGGCCGACGAGGTTCCCGCCGCCGACGAAGGCGAAGCGGCTCCGGCGGAAGCGGAAGCCGAAAAGTCCGAGAAACAGGACTAGCGTTTCATCGCTGTCGTGGCCGGGCGTGTCCCGGCCATCCACGATTTCCCGCCGACAGGCCCCAAGACGTGGATGCCCGGCACAAGCCCGGGCATGACGCATGGTTGGCAAGCGGCCCTTCAATCGCTATCTGACGCTTACGACAACGTCCGAAACGAGACCCTGAAAACATGGCGAAGCCCCGCACCCTGTACGACAAGATCTGGGACGAACACCTGGTCCACGAGGCGCCGGACGGCACCAGCCTGATCTATATCGACCGTCATCTGGTGCATGAGGTGACGAGCCCGCAGGCCTTCGAGGGCCTGCGCATAGCGGGCCGCAACGTGCGCAGCCCCGAAAAGACGCTTGCCGTGGTCGATCACAACGTACCGACGACGGACCGCTCCAAAGGCATCGACGATCCTGAATCCAAGATCCAGATCGACGCGCTGGCGCAGAACGCGGAAGATTTCGGCATCGACTACTACCACGAGCTCGACAAGCGCCAGGGCATCGTCCACGTGGTCGGCCCCGAGCAAGGCTTTACGCTTCCCGGCACCACCATCGTGTGCGGTGACAGCCACACCTCGACGCACGGGGCCTTTGGCGCCTTGGCGCATGGCATCGGCACCTCCGAGGTGGAGCACGTGCTCGCGACCCAGACGCTAATCCAGAAGAAAGCCAAGAACATGCTGGTGCGCGTCGACGGCAAACTGCCCGAAGGCGTCACCGCCAAGGACATCATCCTCGCCATCATCGGCGAGATCGGCACGGCCGGCGGCACTGGGCACGTCATCGAATATGCCGGCGAGGCCATCCGTGACCTCTCGATCGAAGGGCGCATGACCGTCTGCAACATGTCGATCGAGGGCGGCGCCCGCGCCGGGCTCATCGCACCCGACGAAAAGACCTTCGCCTATATCGAAGGCCGGCCGCGCACGCCCAAAGGCGGCGCCTTCGAGGTAGCGAAAGCACACTGGGAGGCGCTTTACTCCGATGAGGGCGCCAACTTCGATGCCGAAGTGGTACTGCGCGCCGAGAACCTGCCGCCTATCGTGTCTTGGGGAACAAGCCCGGAGCAAGTCGTCTCCGTTGCCGGCCGCGTTCCGGTTCCCTCCGAGATCGACGACCCAACCAAGCGTAAAGCCGCGGAGCGCGCGCTTGACTATATGGGCCTGAAGGGCGGTGAAAAGGTCACCGACATTGCGCTGGACCGCATCTTCATCGGCTCATGCACCAATGGCCGTATCGAAGACTTGCGCGCCGTGGCGAAAATCGTCGAAGGCCAGCACGTCAATGAGAACCTGAACGCCATGATCGTGCCGGGGTCGGGTCTGGTGAAGCTCCAAGCCGAGGAAGAAGGTCTCGACACGATCTTCAAAGCGGCGGGCTTTGAGTGGCGCGAGCCGGGTTGCTCCATGTGTCTTGCCATGAACCCCGACAAGCTCAGCCCTGGCGAACGCTGTGCGTCCACCTCGAACCGCAACTTCGAAGGCCGCCAGGGCCGCCTTGGCCGCACGCATCTGGTGTCGCCGCAAATGGCCGCGGCCGCCGCGATTGCCGGACGCTTCGTCGACGTTCGCGAGACGTCCTAGCCGATCCCCGTCGCTGGGAGCTCACGTGACGTCCCTGTCTCAAAAAAAGTTCGGAGAGGCCGCCGCCGACTACGCAGGCTCGTCCACGCATGCGGAAGGTCCTTCGCTCGCCCGGCTCGCCGAACTCATCGCACCGGAGCCCACCTGGCGACATCTCGACGTCGGGACAGGCGCCGGCCACACTGCGCTCGCCTTCGCCGACCAAGTGGCCAAGGTCACCGCGAGCGACATCACGCCGGAAATGCTTCAGGAGGTCCGGAAGGCCGCCGAGAAACGCGGCCTCGGCAATGTGGCGACGCGGCAAGCGAACGCCCAAGACCTTCCCTTCCCCGACACCAGCTTCCACTTGGTGACCTGCCGGCTCGCCGCGCATCACTTCGCCAATCCGAGAAGCTTCGTTGCGGAGGCCGCGCGGGTGATGATCCCCGGCGGCACGTTCGCGTTTGTCGACAACATCTCGCCGAGCGACGAGGCGCTGGCCTCCGCCTACAACGCCTTTGAGAGCTTGCGCGATCCGCGCCACGGCCGCTGCCTCAGCCTCGCCGAGTGGAGCACGCTGATCGAGGATGCGGGGCTGACGCTTACCTCGGCCGAAGTGCTGGACAAGGACATCGCCTTCGATCCGTGGGTTGCGCGCATGCGCTGCACCGATGCCGTGATCGCGCGACTGAAGGAGATACTGACCGGAGAGCCGTTGCGGGAGCTCTTGCACCCACGCGAGACGACGGACGGGCTGACCTTCACTTTGCGTGAAGCGATCGTGATCGCGCAGAAGCCGGCAGAGGCCCATCGATGATCGATCTGAACAAGCATCGCGCGCCGAGCCTCACCGAGTTCGAGACCATCGCCAATACCGCATTCAAGCGCCTGCCGGCGGCATTCCGCGACATGACCAAGGATGTCCTCATTCGCATCGAGGAGTTCCCCACCGACGAGGTCCTGGACTCCCTTGGCATCGACTCGCCCTTCGGGCTGCTCGGCCTCTACCAAGGTGTCGACCTTACGCGGCAGAGCATTCTCGACGTTTCGCCTTTGCCAGAGATGATTTTTCTCTATCGCCGCCCCATCCTCGACTATTGGGCATCGCACGAGGAAAAGCTGGGCGACATCATCACCCACGTGCTGGTGCACGAGATCGGCCACCATTTTGGGTTGTCGGACGACGACATGGAGCGCATCGAATCCGAGGCCACAGCCTAGCCCAAAGTCTGCCGGAATTTGCAGGCTTCCTCCACACTGAGGCCGGAAGGCAACAGGTGACGCGCCTTGAGCAACAGATGCCGCGCGGTAATTGCGCGGATACCTTTCGGCGCATAGAGTAGGACCCATCATGTTTCCCAGGCGGGCGATCTACCAGTTTTCTGCGGCTTTCGGCCTCGCGCTTGCGGTCTTTGCGAGCGGCGGCTCACCTGTGCGCGCGCAGGAGTTCGTCTACCGCGGCAACAGCGCAACCGGCCCCACCGTCGCACAATATTTGGAGCAAATCGGGCCCGCCGGAAAAGAGATTCCCCACGGCCAGCTCAAGCTCGACGGCAAGTCCGTCAATTGCGGCAAGCGGCCGACGGTGCTGAACCCCAATTTCGACTCCTGGGGCGGCGCCTTCCCGGGCTTCCTCATTCTCAACACCAAGAAGATCAAAGGGCTCTCCACCCAGGTGAAGCTCTACATCTACTCCCACGAATGCGGTCACCAGTTCATCGGCGCTAACGAGACGAAGGCCGACTTGTTCGCCATCCGGCGTGGCGTCAAATGGGGCTGGCTGAACGCGCAAGGGCTCGAGGAGATCTGCATCTTTATCTCCAAGCTCAAAGGTGACGCGGTGCACCCGCCTGGAACGCAGCGATGCGAGACGATGCGCACCTATTATCGTCAGCTGGTCGCCGGCAACGATCAGCATCGGGCCGGCACCAGTTCCAATTGGCGGCCCACGACACTGGGTCCGTCCAACTAGCGGAACGCTTCGCGGCGAAAGCCGCACGGACGCCTAGAAGATCCAGGCGATTATCAACCAGAACACCACAAAAAAGATCAGGAAGCCGACAATGGTGAAGGGCAGCTCGCCTAAAATGGCATCGCCACCCGAGGCCACGGTCATCACCAGGATCGCCACGAAGGACACCGCGAACGAAATGACCGCGGCGTTCTTCAGCCCGAGACCTTCGGAGAAGGGATCCGCCTCGCCCATCATATTGGTGGCGTAGTAGAGCCCGGCCGCACCCATCGCCACCAAGAGGATCAGCGCCAGCGCGCCGGCGATGAAGAGCTTGGTCGCCTCTTTCCGGTCTTGCCGGTCTCCCTCGCCTGCCATGCAGCCTCCGTCCTAATTGTCCCCGGCCATGGCCTGAGCCCGGCTGATCGCCTCGCGCACCTGGTGCGGATCGGGCAAGTCGTCGACGGTGAACTCAGGCTCGTCGCCCGCCGTTTTGATCTCGATCGTGCCGACGCCGAGAATGCGGTTGATGAAACCCTGGCTCACCTGCACCGAGCGCACATGCCGCAGCGACACCGCCAGCCGCTCCTTGCTCAAAATGCCCCGCTCGTAGAGGAGCGAGTGCTCCGTCACCGAAAGCGCCGTGGCGCGGGTCGTGATGTACCAATACAGCAAAATGAAGAGGCCGATCCCGAACGCGGCAATCAGGAGCACGAACAAAATGAACCAGAAAGGATGCGCCCGGAACATCGCCGGATGCGCCTCGTAGATAACCTCTCCCGCCATTCTGTTGCCTCCCGTTGGGCTGAGGACCTTAAGCCGCACCATGGCCTGAGAAAAGCGCGGATACGTGACGGTGGAAACGCGGGCCCTGAGCCGCTATATGGCTCACATAAGAGGACAGCGATGGAAAAATTCACAACGTTCACGGGCATCGCCGCCCACCTGCCGATGATCAATGTCGACACCGACATGATCATCCCCAAGCAGTACCTGAAGACGATCAAGCGCACCGGCCTTGGCGAAGGCCTGTTCGCTGAGTTGCGCTACGACGAGGCTGGCGAGAAGCTGCCCGACTTCGTGCTGCACCAGGCGCCTTACACGGACGCGAAGATCCTCATCGCCGGCGAGAATTTCGGCTGCGGCTCGTCGCGCGAGCATGCACCCTGGGCGCTGCTCGACTTCGGCTTCCGCTGCGTCATCGCCCCGTCCTTCGCCGACATCTTCTATAACAACTGCTTCAAGAACGGCATCTTGCCGATCACCCTGCCGCAAGAAGAGATCGACAAGCTGATCGACGACGCGGCCCGCGGCGACAATGCGCGGCTCACCGTCGACTTGGAGGCCCAGGAGATCCGCGGTCCCGACGGCGGCGCGATCAAATTCGACGTCGACCCGCACAGAAAGCGCTGCCTCATCGAAGGGCTCGACGATATCGGCCTCACCCTGGAGAAGTCCGAGCACATCGATAAGTTCGAGAAGGGCTCGGCCTTAAGCCGCCCCTGGGCGTAAGGGCTCAAGCCGCCCGCTACTCGAAGGGAATGCCGTCGGTCTCCTGCTCGGCGATGCTCTCGCCGCCGCGGGTGACCGTTACCTTTGCCGTATAGCTGCCTTTCGGCCAGCCGCCGGCCGGGACGCCGGTCTTGCCCGCCTGGAGCAGCAAGGCGTCCTCGTCCGCCTCAAGCTCGCGCGCATTATGCATCAGAGACTTGCCGTCCTTGTTGAGATGGACCTCGACCTTGTCGCCCTTCTTGGCATGGGCGACCAGCACATAGGCGACGCCGCCCGTGTCCAATTTCGGGGCCGCCGGCGTCGCGCCCCCTTCCAGCTCCGCCTCGGAGACCGGATGGTCCGCAAGGCCAAGCGCCACGACGGTGGTATCCTGTGCCAAAGACCCGCTACTGGCTCCCAGGATCAAAAGGGCGGCAAACAGCACTCTTGTCAGCATGTCTCACTCCCGTTACCCAAAGCCGCCGGCTGGTTCCGGCGCGATTAGCGTGATGCTTTAGCACAAGACGGATTTCAATTCATGGCGTCATACAAAGTCTTAATGTTGCCCGGCGACGGCATCGGGCCCGAGGTAATGGGCGAGGTGGAGCGCTTCGTCGATTGGGTGAACGGCTCTGGCCTTGCTTCAATCGAGACCGAGACGGACCTGGTCGGCGGCTGCGCCTTCGACTCTCATGGCGAGGCGATTTCCGACGCCGCCATGAAGACCGCGCACGACGCCGACGCAGTGATGCTGGGCGCCGTGGGCGGCCCCAAATGGGACGGCGTTCCGTACGACAAGCGGCCCGAGGCCGGGCTGTTGCGCCTGCGCAAGGACCTGGAGCTGTTCGCCAACTTGCGCCCCGCCATCTGCTACCCGGCGCTGGCCGACGCCTCGTCCTTGAAGCGCGAACTGGTCGACGGCCTCGACATCATGATCGTGCGCGAGCTGACCGGCGGCGTCTATTTCGGCGAGCCCAAAGAGATCACCGACCTCGGGGACGGCCAGAAGCGTGCGGTCGACACGCAAGTTTACGAGACCTACGAGATCGAACGCATCGCCGCTGTCGCCTTCGACCTGGCGCGCAAGCGCGGCAATCTCGTGCATTCCGCCGAGAAGCGGAACGTCATGAAGACGGGCGTGCTGTGGAACGAGGTCGTCACACAGGTCCACAAGGACAAATACGCGGACGTGACGCTGGAGCACATTCTCGCCGACAACTGCGCCATGCAATTGGTGCGCGCGCCCAAGCAGTTCGACGTGATCGTCACCGACAATCTGTTCGGTGACGTGTTGTCCGATGAAGCCGCCATGGCCACGGGCTCGCTCGGCATGCTGCCTTCCGCGTCGCTTGGCGCTGAGGACGACGCCGGCCGGCGCCGCGCGCTATACGAGCCGGTCCATGGCTCCGCGCCCGATATTGCGGGCCAAGGCGCGGCGAACCCCATCGCCACCATTGCCAGCTTCGCCATGTGCCTGCGCTATTCCTTCGATCTCGGCGAGGCGGCCGATAGAATCGAGAAAGCGATCGCGGATGTGCTAGATCAGGGCTTGCGAACCGGCGATATCCGCCAGGACGGCTGCAAGACCGTCGGGACGCGCGAAATGGGTGATGCCATCATTGGGGCGCTAAACATTGGCAGTTGAGAGCCATGACAAAGCATTTCGGCCTGGCTGTGATTGCGATTTTCCTGCTTGGCGTGAGTGCTGACACGCTCGCCGCCGAGGACCTCGGACCGCAGGTCAACTCCAACCGCGGGCCGACGCCGCAAGAGCGGGCGCAGAAGGCGGCCCGCGAGGCCTGCAGGATCGAGATCTGCGACATCATCGAGACCCGCGAGCGGCAAGGGCCGGACATCTCGTGCGATATCGGCTGGACGTGGCGCACCGACGAAATCGCCGAGGCGATGGCGGGCCGGCTCGACTGGGCCTGGGGCAAGATCACCTGCCAATCGGACCTGCGTCTAGACCGCGCGGCGATCGCCAAGGCCATGAGCGCGCCCCAGGCCACGATCAGGGTCGCACCGCATACAATTCACTGCGACCTGCAGCAGGACGGCGAGCCTTACGTAGTCGAGATCGAGCTTGAACCCACATTCAGGTTCAAGAACGGCAAGGCGACGGAAGCCAAGGTCAAATGGGGCGATGTGTCGGCGCCCGCGGCGATCTACCCGGGGCTCTATGCCGCGACGGGGCTCGACAACAAGACCAATTTTCTGGGGCCGGAGTTCGTGCACCAGATCAACAAATTCGTCCGCAAGGACTGTGCGGCGGTGAGAGACAAGCTGCCCGGGCGGCGCGTCAACTAGCGCAGGCAAGGCCACCTTTACTTTCCCTGCCCCTTGCCCTTTAAGACGGCCCAAGGAGTTTTGATCATGGGTTACAAAGTCGCCGTCATCGGCGCGACCGGCAATGTCGGGCGCGAGATGCTAAATATTCTGGCCGAGCGGGAATTCCCCGCCGACGAGGTCATTCCGCTCGCCTCGCGCCGCTCCATCGGCGTCGAAGTTTCCTACGGCGACGCTCGCCTGAAGTGCCGCGACCTGGAGAATTTCGACTTTACCGGCGTCGACTTCGCACTGATGTCGGCGGGCTCCGCCATCTCTAAGGAATGGTCGCCCAAGATCGGCGCGCAGGGCTGCGTGGTCATCGATAACTCGTCGTTCTGGCGCTATGACCCGGACGTGCCGTTGATCGTGCCGGAAGTGAATGCCGACGCCATCGCCGGCTTCACCAAGAAGAACATCATCGCCAATCCGAATTGCTCGACGGCCCAGCTCGTCGTGGTGCTGAAGCCGCTGCACGACGCCGCGAAGATCAAGCGCGTGGTCTGCTCCACCTACCAATCCGTCTCTGGCGCGGGCAAGGACGCCATGGACGAGCTGTGGAATCAGACCAAGGGGATTTTCGTCACCGAACCTCCCGAGCCGGAGAAGTTCACCAAGCAGATCGCCTTCAACGTCATCCCGCATATCGACGTCTTCCTCGACGATGGCTCGACCAAGGAAGAGTGGAAGATGGTGGCCGAGACCAAGAAGATCCTCGATCCCAAGATCAAGCTGACCGCGACATGCGTGCGCGTGCCGGTGTTTGTCGGCCACGCCGAAGCGGTTAACATCGAGTTCGAGACGCCGTTCTCCACCGAGGAAGCGCGCGAGGTCTTACGCGAGGCACCAGGCGTGCTCGTGGTCGATAAGCGCGAGCCGGGCGGGTATGTCACCCCCGTGGAATGCGTTGGCGACTACGCGACGTTCGTAAGCCGCATTCGCGACGACCAGACCGTCGACAATGGCCTGTCGCTTTGGTGCGTCTCGGATAATTTGCGCAAAGGCGCGGCGCTCAACACGATCCAGATCGCCGAGGCCATGATCGAGCGCGACCTGCTGAAGAAGGCCGCTTAAGCGCAGCCGTCTTCAGGAAGCGGCGCGAAACTATCGGCTTTCTCGTCGAGCGCCAGAACCGTCCCGCTGCCAATATCGAAGTGGAGCCCGTGCAGTTTGAGCAGGCCCGCCGCCTCGCGCTCTTTCAACGCATCGAAGCTGCGCAAATTAGCGAGCGACTGCCGGACGCCGGCGAGCTCGAACGCTGTCTCCTCGCTGAACGCGTCGAGATCGCCCTTATGCACATCGAGCCCATCGAGGACCGTGAGCCAGCGGCCGATGAAGCGCGTCTCGTCGGCTTTACCCTTGAGCGTTTGGCGATAGGCGGCAACGCCCCCGCATTGCGAATGGCCGAGCACGATGACGTTCGGCACGTTGAGCGCGGTGACGGCATATTCCACTGCCGCGCTAGTGGCATGGAGACCGCTGTCCGGCTCAAACGTTGGGACGAGGTTGGCGACGTTGCGCATGACGAACAGATCGCCCGGGTCCGTATCGAAAATCGCCGAGACGTCCACGCGGGAATCGCAGCAGGCGATCACCATGGCCCCAGGCGACTGGCCACCAGCGAGTTTCCGGTAACGCGCTTCGTCCTGCGCATAGCGGCCGCTGCGGAAACGTCGATATCCTTCAAGAAGTGATTTTGGTAGGGGCAAGACAAATCCTCAAAACAAGACAAATCCTCAGATAATCAAACGCTTCAAGATTCCAGCCCAAGCCGTCAGCGTCCAGCAGGACTTTGGGGCAGAACTGAGCGGCGCAACCGATTATGGCGATGCGTCCGTATGGCTGCACCTGTCACCACCCTGTCATGATCGCACGGAACGCGCCGGTCAACCGGCGCGAGTAAGATTGGCGCGCCAAGAGCCCTTGCGATATGCGCAAAGCCCGGCCAGACTACCGGCCAACAAGCGCAGCAAGCGCATAAAACGATGTTCTAGGGGGGATTTGACGCATGGCGACCGCAGCGCAGGCGGATTCTTGGAGCCTTCTTCACTGGCTGGACCGATCGCACACCGTGGCCAAGCCCGGCTTCAGCCGTTGGCTCGTGCCGCCCGCCGCCTTGTGCGTGCATTTGTGCATTGGCCAGGTTTACGCCTTCAGCGTGTTCAACCTGCCGATGACCAAACTCATCGGCATCACCGAGTCCGCCCCTGACGACTGGAAGCTGACCGAGCTCGGCTGGATCTTCTCCATCGCCATTGTGTTCCTCGGGCTGGCGGCGGCGTTCACGGGCACCTGGCTCGACCGCGTCGGCCCGCGCAAAGCCATGGTCACCGCGGCCCTGTGCTTCGGCGGCGGTTTTCTGATCTCCGCGCTCGGCGTCTATCTGCACGAGCTTTGGATCGTCTATCTCGGCTATGGCGTGATCGGCGGCTGCGGGCTCGGCCTCGGCTACATCTCGCCGGTGAAGACACTGATCACCTGGTTCCCGGACCGGCCGGGCATGGCCACCGGTATGGCCATTATGGGCTTCGGCGGCGGCGCGATGATCGCCTCGCCGCTTTCGGTCTGGCTGATGGACTACTTCTCCAGCCCCACCGATGTGGGCGTCACGGGAACCTTCATCACCATGGGGCTCATCTACATGTTCTTCATGCTGGTAGGCGCCACCATCGTGCGCGTACCTGCCGAAGGATGGGCACCTGAGGGCTATGTGGCGCCGGCTGAGTCCAAGAAGATGGTCACCACCGCCCATGTCCATGTGGACGAAGCGCTGAAGACCCCGCAATTCTACCTCCTGTGGGGCGTGCTCTGCTTGAACGTGACGGCGGGTATTGGCGTGCTGGGCCAGGCCTCCGCCATGAGTCAGGAGATGTTCCCCGGCAAGATCACGGCGGCGGCGGCGGCCGGGTTTGTCGGCCTGTTGAGCCTATTCAACATGATCGGCCGCTTCTTCTGGGCCTCGACCTCGGACTATATCGGCCGGCGCAACACCTACATGATCTTCTTTGCGCTGGGCATGGCGCTCTACGCCGCCGTGCCCTGGACGGGCGAGACCGGCTCGATCATCCTGTTCGTCGCCTTCTACTGCATCATCATGACCATGTATGGCGGCGGCTTCGCCACCATCCCCGCCTATCTCAGGGATGTCTTCGGCGTCCGCTATGTGGGCGCCATTCATGGGCGTCTCTTGACCGCCTGGTCCACAGCCGGCGTCCTCGGGCCCGTGCTGGTGAACTACATCCGCGAGTACCAGATCAATAACGGCGTGCCCAAAGCAGACGCCTATTCGGTCACCATGTACATCATGGCCGGGTTGCTCCTGGTGGGCTTCCTGCTGAACTGGCTGATGACCCCCGTGGATAAGAAGCACCACATGACCGAGGCGGAACTCAAAGCCTCAATGGAGGGATGATGAGCGAGCCAACCGAACAGGAGAACGTCTCCGGCGCCAATACGATCAAGCTCGCCCTGGCCTGGTCCTTTGTCGGCATTCCCCTCATCTGGGGCGTGCTCAACACCCTGTCCAAGGCGGCCCTGCTGTTCCAGTAGCGACGTTGAGCCCATGAATCTGGCGTGAATCTGGCCCGTTCAGCAGCCGGTTTGGTAGCGGTAATTCAGCTAGTGCATTGTTCTACAATGATTATTCTATTCAGAATCTGTTAATGCGCGAGTCATGCGGTTCTCAT
Organism: Methyloceanibacter sp.; assembly: GCF_041573655.1. Taxonomy (GTDB): domain Bacteria; phylum Pseudomonadota; class Alphaproteobacteria; order Rhizobiales; family Methyloligellaceae; genus Methyloceanibacter. The sequence continues at coordinate 41,233 of NZ_JBFFQD010000001.1, read as the reverse complement.
CCTAGCTCCCCATTATCTCGTCTTGAAGTTCACCGAAGGAGACGATCATGAAAGAGTGGCTGAAGCCCGAGATCACCGAGTCCGAAGCTGGTATGGAAGTGACTTCTTATCTTCCGGCTGAGCTCGACCGCGCTTAATTCGCGCTGATCTAGCAAGTTTTCGAAATGGCGGTCCCAGCGATAGCGGGGCCGCCATTTTCGTTTGGGCGCTCGCCATCCGTCCCGCCTTCGGCGCCTCCCCCCTGCGACATCCTGTCAGATTCCGCTAATCTGGCTGTCAGATTGCGTTCATGAGCGCTTCATGCGGTTCTCATCGCCAAGGCCCATATTCAGTGAGCAACTTTAGAAAAGGAGACGCATCATGAAAGAGTGGATGAAGCCTGAGGTTACCGAATCCGAAGCTGGCATGGAGGTTACCTCCTATCTTCCGGCTGAGCTCGACCGCGCCTAATTAGACGCGAAGCCTTTTTGTTTTGCTGCAATGGCGGCCCCAGCGAATAGCGGGGCCGCCATTCGTTTTTGACGCACGCTTTAGACGCACCCCTGCCCGTCACCGCATCCGGTGGGGTGACAGAGACCCCTCCCGAATTTATGGTCCGCCTCGTCAGGCGCGCTTTCGTCCTTAAACGGGCCGCCTCCCCGCCAACTCGAAATGGTGCGACCCAGAGGTGACCCCATGTCATGGGCCTTGCTTGTGCTTGCAGGACTATTCGAGGTCGGCTTCGCCTCCACGCTGAAGCTGACAGAGAACTTCACAAAGCTCTGGCCAACCTTGATATTCACAGTCTGCATTATCTTGAGCTTCGTGCTCCTCAACCGGGCGCTGAAGGACATCCCCATCGGCACGGCCTACGCCGTGTGGACGGGAATCGGCGCCGCGGGCACTGCCATGGTCGGCATCCTCGTCTATAAGGAGCCGGCCACGGCGTTGCGCCTGTTCTTCATCGCCACGCTTATTGGCTCCATCATCGGACTGAAACTCGCAACAAAATGACCGACACCACAGACAAGATCGACCGGACCATCACCGGCAATTATTTCGAGGATTTCACGCTCGGCCAGGAGATCGTGCACGCGACCCCGCGCACGGTGACCGTCGGCGATGTGAGCGTCTACACGGCCCTTTATGGCGGCCGGTTCGCCGTGCAGTCCTCGGACGCCTTTGCCCAAGGCATCGGCTATCCGCGCTCGCCGATCGACGACATGCTCGTGTTCCACTTCGTCATCGGCAAGACCGTGCCGGACATCTCGCGCAACGCCATCGCCAATCTTGGCTATGCCGAGTTCCGCTTCGAGACGCCCGTCTACCCGGGCGACACGATCGCGTCCGTATCCGAGGTGATCGGCGTCAAGCAGAACTCCAGCGGCAAGAACGGCACCGTCTATGTGCGCACCACGGGGCGCAACCAGAAGGGCGAGGTGGTGCTGAGCTTCAAGCGCTGGGTGATGGTCGTAAAGCGCGACCTCGACTTACCGGCGCCGGAAACCGTCATTCCCGAACTCGACAAAGAGGTGCAGCCCGACAGCTTCGGCAAGGCGCTCCCGCCGCTGAAGCTCACGGTCTACGACTACGCGCTGGCCGGAAGCCCACGCCGCTGGGAGGACTACCAGGTCGGCGAGAAGATCGACCATGTGGACGGCCAGACCATCGAGGAAGCCGAGCACCAGATGGCGACGCGGCTTTACCAGAACACGGCCCGCGTGCATTTCAACCAGCACCGGGAATCCCAAGAGCGCTTCGGTCGCCGCCTCGTCTATGGCGGGCATATCATCTCGATTGCTCGTTCGTTGAGCTTCAACGGGCTGGCCAACGCCTTCCATGTTCTCGGGCTGAATAGCGCGCGCCATGCCGCGCCGTCTTTCGCCGGCGACACCATCTACGCCTGGAGCGAAGTGCTCGACAAAGCCGAGCTTCCGGGCCGCTCCGACATGGGCGCGCTGCGCCTGCGCACTTTCGCCGTGAAGGACCGCAATTGCGCGGACTTCCCGGGCGTCAAGGACGACGGCAAACTCGAAGAGGGCGTCGTGCTCGACATGGACTATTGGGTGGCCCTGCCACGCTAGGCGCTAGCCGTTCCCAACACGACGGACAGGGCTTTCGGGCAAGCTCTGAATTCTAAACGACGACTCTGGATGGGCTCGCCGTCAAGGTTCACGTGGAGCGGTCTGTCCGTCTCAATCGTGAACGATGGCAGTTGCCTATAGAACAGGTGCTTGTTCTTGGGGCTTGTCGGATCTTTTAGTTCTTCAGTCAGATCACCGAGCCGTTCGGGCCTTTCGCCGCTCACGACAGCAATGTCGAGCAGCCCGTCCGTTAGACAAGCCTTTGGCGCGACGTCGTAGCCGCCACCAGCGAACCGGTTGTTGCCGACCGCCATGACCAGCATCGATCCTTCCTTCACCGCACCGTCGGCGAGGATCAGCCGGCCCTTATAAGGTTGAAGCTGGAATGCCTTGACAAAGCCCATGATGGAATAGGCCGCGCCGCCAAGGGCCTTCTTCATGTCCTGGGGCGTCGTCGCGGTGATCTCGGCCCCAAAGCCTCCGCTGGCGACGTTGATGAAATACTGTCCGTTCATCGAGCCAATATCGATGCTGGTCGGCTTTCCTGAACAGGCCAACTCAAGAGCGCTTATCAAGTCGCCCGCTGCAATGCCCGCACCCCTTGCAAAGTCATTGGCGGTCCCCAAAGGCAGTATCCCGAGCGATGCTTTCGGCGCCTTGCCCTTTCGTAGCATCGCGTTGACGACGGCGTTCAGGGTGCCGTCACCGCCGCCCGCTACGATCCGCTGTGCACCATCGGCAATTGCTTGCCGAACGAACCGGCGGAGGTCCTTTCCACGCCACGGAATGTAGACCTCGAAGTCTACCGACTGCCGAACGTGCTTGACCGCCGCCTTGACCTCAGGCCGTGTGCAGGACTTCTTATGGAGGATGAGGCAGATCGCTGCGCGCTTCTTGGTCATCGACATTCCTTTCCCGAGGCGATGTGCAGGCTGTCTGTTCCAACGGCCGCAGGTGTGTCATGTTCTAAGTCTACTGCATCGACGGGAGTTGTTGGACGATGAGAACAAGAGTGTCTCCCATGGAACTGAAAGCAAGGGTTGCAGCGGCTGCCTTGGCTCTGAGCGCCATCGCCTCGCCTGCGCTTGCCGCCGACACGGCAACGGCTGTCCTGAAGGACCCGGAGGGCAAGGACGTGGGCGCCGTGACGCTGCGGGCCGTCCCAACGGGTGTCTTGCTCGATACCAAGCTGAGCGGCTTTCCGCCTGGCGACCACGCATTCCACATCCACGGCACGGGCAAGTGCGAGCCGCCGAGCTTCAAGTCGGCGGGCGGGCATTTCAATCCGGAAGAAGACGAGCACGGGCTTGAGAATTCCGCGGGGCCCCATGGCGGCGACATGCCGAATATCCATGTGCCCGAATCGGGCGAGCTTCATATCGAGGTGCTCAACCAGATGGTGAGCCTCGGCGGCCTACTCGGCGGGGAAGGCACCGCCATCGTCGTCCACCAGAAGGGTGACGACTATAAGTCGAACCCGGCCGGCGACGCCGGGCCCCGCATCGCTTGCGGTGTCATCGCCGAATAGCCGGCGAAGAGGCCCCAGGCCTCCCGAATTAAACTTTCTGTCAAATATTTGGGCACCATGCTGAGCCTCACGATTCGTACTGCGTTGGGGGACTTAAAGCATGGACGGCCCGTACGAAGGCGACTGGGGCGGCACGGCCTATGTTATCGGCTCGCATGTCTGGGAAACAGTCGATGGCGGCAACACCTGGATCCTGTCCGGATTCACGGACGATATGAACGCCGGATTCGAAATCGCGACGCCCGCTTAGCCCTCACCCACGAAGAAGATCCGAAAGAGCGCGCCGGGCCCAGACCAAAGGAAGCAGGTCCGCCCGATTGCCCCTGCCCGTTGACTGAGCTATTCAAAGGACTCGACTGGGCAACACGCGCTAATAACCAATGTCAAATAAGCTAGAGGCAGAGCGTCCGCTCTCCCCGCATCTGCAAATCTATCGGCCGATGCTGACCATGATGATGTCGATCGCGCATCGCATCTCTGGCGCGGCGCTGGCCGTCGGCTTCGCACTTCTGACCTGGTGGCTAGTCGCGGTCAGCATGGGCCCCGGCGCCTATGATTGCGTTCAGAGCTTCTTCGGGAGCCTGGTCGGCCGCGCGCTTCTCTTTATGTTTACCTGGGCGCTGATCCACCACATGCTCGGCGGTATCCGCCATCTGATCTGGGATACCGGCGCCGGCCTCGACAAGACCACCATCGAAATTTTCGCTTGGGCGACGATTGTCGGCTCCACCGCACTCACGATCCTGGTCTGGGTCCTGGGCTATTGCCGGATGGGAGGGCTCTAGCCATGGCCACACCGCTTAAGCGCGTCCGCGGCCTCGGCGCCGCCCATCACGGAACGGAGACCTTCTGGCGTCAGCGCCTCACGGCCGTCGCCAACGTGCCGCTCGTGATCTTCCTCATCTGGTTCCTCGTCGAACATGTCGGCGCGAGCTACGAGAAGATGAAGGAGTGCCTCTCCAATCCGATCGTTGCCGTGCTCATGCTGGCGCTGATCTGGTCCGCGGCGATCCACATGCGCATCGGTCTCAGAGAGATCATCGAGGACTATCTGCACAACAAGCTGTGCAAAGTCTCCTCGCTGATTCTCGTGACCTTTTTTGCCGCACTGGTCGGTATCGCCTCCACGCTTGCTATTTTGAAGATCACTCTCGGAAGTTGACGCGTAATGCCTGAAGACGCCACGTCACAAGATACGCCGCACAACGCCGTCGCCGTGAACGGCCGCGCCTACGAGATCATCGACCACGCCTATGACGTCATCGTCGTCGGCGCCGGCGGCTCGGGCCTTCGCGCCGTTGTGGGCGCGAGCGAGGCGGGCCTGCGCACCGCGTGCATCAGCAAAGTGTTTCCCACGCGCTCCCACACCGTAGCGGCGCAAGGCGGCATCGCTGCGGCGCTCGGCAATATGGGGCCGGACGATTGGCGTTGGCACATGTACGACACCGTGAAGGGGTCGGACTGGCTCGGCGATCAGGACTCTATCGAATATCTCTGCCGCAACGCGCCGCAAGCGGTTTACGAACTCGAGCACTGGGGTGTGCCCTTTTCGCGCACCGCGGACGGCAAAATCCTGCAGCGCGCGTTCGGCGGCATGACCATGGATTACGGCAAGGGCCCGGTGAAACGCACCTGCGCCGCCGCCGACCGCACCGGCCACGCCATGCTGCACACCATGTACGGCCAAGCGCTGCGCCAGTCGGCCGAGTTCTTCATCGAGTATTTCGCCATCGACCTGATCATGGACGACGAAGGCCGCTGCCGGGGCGTCATCGCCATCGACATGTCGGACGGCTCGCTCCACCGCTTCCGCGGGCATCAGACGATCCTCGCCACGGGCGGTTATGGTCGCGCCTATTTCTCCTGCACGTCGGCGCATATCTGCACCGGCGACGGCAACGCCATGGTGCTGCGCGCAGGGCTCCCGCTGCAGGACATGGAGTTCGTACAGTTCCATCCCACCGGCGTTTACGGCGCCGGCGTGCTCATCACCGAAGGTGCGCGCGGCGAGGGTGGTTTCTTGCGCAACTCCGAGGGCGAGAAGTTCATGGAGCGCTATGCACCGTCCGCCAAGGATCTTGCGTCGCGCGACGTGGTCTCCCGCGCCATCACCATCGAAATCCGCGAAGGCCGCGGCCATGGTCCCGAAAAGGACTACATGCATCTCCATCTCGATCATCTCGACGAGGACATGCTGGCCGAACGGCTGCCAGGCATCACCGACATCGCCCGCATTTTTGGCGGCGTCGATGTGCGCAACGAACCGATCCCGATCATTCCGACCTGCCACTACAATATGGGCGGCATTCCTACCAATATGCATGGCGAAGTGATCGCCCCGCGCGGCGACGACAAAGACGCTGTCGTGCCCGGCCTCATGGCGCTCGGCGAAGCGGCTTGCGTGTCGGTACATGGCGCCAACCGTTTGGGCTCGAACTCGCTGATCGATCTCGTGGTGTTCGGACGCGCCGCAGCGCTGCGTTGCGCCGAGATCGTGGGCAAGGACACCGCAATTCCCGAACTGCCGAAAGGCGCGGGCGACGAGGCCATCGCACGCCTCGATCGCTTCCGCTATGCCGACGGCGGCACGCCGACCGCCGAGCTTCGCTTGGCGATGCAAAAGACGATGCAGCGCGATTGTTCAGTGTTCCGCACTAAGGAAGTGCTCGCCGAGGGCGTTGAGAACATCAAGAAGGTGTGGGACGACGCCGAGGACATCGCCGTTACCGACCGCTCGCTGATCTGGAACACGGACCTCATCGAGACGCTGGAGTTCGACAATCTCATCAGCCAAGCCGCCGTCACCGTGCAGGGCGCGCTGGCCCGCGAAGAATCTCGCGGCGCGCATGCCCGCGAGGACTTTCCGAAGCGTGACGACAAGGACTGGATGAAGCATACATTGTCTTACGCGAGCTACGGCACGCACACGGTCACGCTCGACTTCCGGCCGGTGCACACCTACACGCTGTCGAACGAGGTCAGCTACATCGAGCCCAAAGAGCGGGTGTATTAGACATGGTCCAGTTCACACTTCCCAAGAGCTCGAAAATCAAAAAGGGCAAGGAGTGGAATCCGCCGCCCGCGGGCGATGCGAAGGACCGCTGGCGCGAATACCGCGTCTACCGCTACGACCCGGAGACCGGTGAGAACCCGCGCGTCGATACCTATTGGGTCGACATGAACGAGTGCGGGCCGATGATTCTCGACGCACTTCTGTGGATCAAGAACACCGTCGATCCGACGCTCACCTTCCGCCGCTCTTGCCGCGAAGGCGTGTGCGGGTCCTGCTCCATGAACGTCGCCGGCACCAACACGCTCGCCTGCACCATGCACGCCGACGACGCCAAGGGCGCCGCGATCGCCATCTATCCTTTGCCGCATATGCCGGTGGTCAAAGACCTCGTGCCGGACATGACGCAGTTTTACGCGCAGCACCGCGCCATCGAACCTTGGCTTCAGACCGACAGCCCGACGCCGCAAAAGGAATGGCGCCAGAGTCACGACGACCGCGAAAAGCTCGACGGGCTTTACGAGTGCATCTTATGCGCCTGCTGCTCGACCGCCTGCCCGTCCTATTGGTGGAACAGCGACCGCTATCTCGGCCCGGCCGTCCTGTTACAGGCCAATCGTTGGGTGGAGGACAGCCGCGACGAGCGCACCGGTGAGCGGCTCGACGATCTCGAGGATCCGTTCCGGCTCTATCGCTGCCACACCATTTTGAATTGCACCAAGGCCTGCCCCAAGGGGCTCAACCCGGCCGCGGCCATCGCCAACATCAAGCGCAAGATGGTGGAGCGGACTTAAACCCGCTAGCGCGGGCAGCGCGGTAGCGAGAACGTGCAGCTCGGCACCGGCGTATTACGCAGCTCTTTGGCCTTCTCCGGATCGCGCTCGCTTTGCCATTGATAGGGGCTTCGCACGTTCATATGCGCATAGCTCACCCGCGCCAGCTTGCCCCGATCCATGGTGAGGCTCGCCGTACACTCAGCGTTCTTGATGTCCGCGCCCGGCACGGGACCGGGGCCGCTATAGTGATAGATCAGCGTCTCGGCGTTCGTTCCGGCCGGTATGCGCGAGCGGGGCTGGCCGGCGCAACGCAGCACGTCCGCCTTGCTCATGCCGATATAGGGCTTGCCGTGATCGACGCGGTTGAGCTCCCTGATGGCGTCCTCCGGGCCCGACCCGCCACCGCCGCAAGCGGTCAGCAGGGCGGCCGCACCAAGGGCGCCCAGAACCGCAGCTTTGGCTCGGGAAAGTTCCCTCATCAGGTCCTTTGCCCCACGTCCACGCACATCCATCCCTTTTCATAAGCTGGAAAAGGCCCTAGCGCCAGATTGCGAGGGCTTTGGGGCACCTCGCCCTATCCAGCCTCAGCGGCGGCGAGGCCCCTTCACATCTCGCGAAATTCACTGTTCCGCGCGGAGCCCGGCACGTAGGCTTGCACCCATGACCGCAAAACGGATTGTTGCCGCCCTCCTTGTCATAATGCTGGCAAGTATTGGTGGCGCCCCCGAGATCTTCGCGCGCGAGGACGTCCCCCCGCCCAAGGTCGAGGCGCAGCACCTTCTGACCAAGCCGCTCGAAGGCGAGCCGGGCAAGCAGATCGACATCCAGGTCTACACCTTTCCTCCGGGGAGCGCGGTGCCGTGGCATACCCACCCCGGCGCGCACGAGATCGAGTATGGGCTCCAGGGCACGCTGATGATCGAGGAGGAGGGCAAACCGCCCTACCCGCTGGAGGCCGGCAAGACCAACTATCTGGCTCCGGACGTGGTGCATCGCGGCTGGAATGCGAGCAAGACCGAGCCGGCCAAGATCTACGTGGTCCGTATCAAGCCGAAGGATGCGCCGCTGACCGATCTGGTTTGGCCGAAATCAAAGGCCGCAGAACCCGACGTGCCCAAGGCAGGCGCCTATCCGGAGCCTTGAGCCGTCAGGCGCGCCGTTTGCGCAGCAGCCCTGAGAGGCCGGCGGCCCAGGCCAGCGCCACCACGATCCAGTAATAGACCTTGGCGGGTGCGCCCAGCTCCATGCCGAGCGCGGAGCCGGCGAACGTGCCGAGCCCTGCAACCAGCGTGTAGAAGGCCGCGAAGGCGAGCACGAAGGCGGTGGCGAAGCGCGGCCGGAAGAAGCCGACCGCGGTCCCTACCAAGCCCCAGATGAAGTTGACCCCGGCCTGGAGGGGGTTCAGCCGAAAGCCCGGCGGGAAGCTCCGCGGATCCGTGTCGAAGCCATAGAAAAGATAGGTGATCAGCATGATGCCGCCCAACGCCAGGAAATAGGCGCTGAACCGCGCCGCCCAGACCACGGCCGGCAGAGGCGGGGTCGCATCCAGCTCCTCGTCCGTGGGCACTGACCTCTCAGCGTCCTTGTGGCTTTGGGCAGCTTTGGCCAGCGGCTTCTCCCCCATGCTCCTCGACCCCGTGGCTCCCTCAAATCTTGCGGCTCCTCTGGCAGCCTAGCCGATTGGGCGCCCGCTTTCATACGATTCGCCACCTTGCGCGACGGCCCAATTGCATTTAACCAACCAGCGAGTTCAGGCGGGCCCGAAATTGCTTCAGATGCGGCCCATTTCAGTCAGCGTATTCAACAGGGGGTTTTCATGGCGCGCAGTAAGATTGCACTGATCGGCGCCGGCCAAATCGGCGGCACGCTCGCCCACCTGGCCGGTATTCGGGAGCTTGGTGAGGTCGTTCTCTTCGACGTGGTGGACGGCGTACCGCAAGGCAAGGCGCTCGACCTGTCGCAGTCCTCACCCGTGGAGGGTTACGCGCCGAAACTCGCAGGCGCCAACGAATATGCCGAGATCAAGGACGCCGACGTGGTGATCGTCACCGCCGGCGTGCCCCGCAAGCCCGGCATGAGCCGCGACGACCTGCTCGAGATCAACCTGAAAGTGATGGAGCAGGTGGGCGCGGGGCTCCGCAAATACGCTCCGGAAGCCTTCGTCATCTGCGTGACCAACCCGCTCGACGCCATGGTCTGGGCCCTGCAGAAGACGTCCGGTCTGCCCCGCAACAAGGTAGTCGGCATGGCCGGCGTGCTCGACAGCGCCCGCTTCCGCTTCTTCCTGTCCCAGGAATTCGACGTCAGCCCGCAGGACATTCACACGATGGTGCTTGGCGGCCATGGCGACACCATGGTGCCGCTGATCCGCTATTCGTCGGTTGCCGGCATTCCGCTCGGCGATTTGGTCAAGATGCGCTGGATCACGCAGAAGCGTCTGGATGAGATCGTGCAGCGCACGCGCAACGGCGGCGCCGAGATCGTGGGCCTGCTCAAGACCGGCTCGGCCTATTACGCGCCGGCCGCGGCCGCGCTCGACATGGCGGAGTCCTACCTCAAGGACAAAAAGCGAGTGCTGCCCGCCGCCGCTTATCTCAACGGCGAATACGGCGTCAAAGGCATCTATGCCGGCGTGCCCGTGATCATCAGCTCCAAGGGCGTGGAGCGCGTCATCGAGCTTGACCTGTCGTCGGCGGAGAAAGACGCCTTCGTGCACTCCGTCGAGTCGGTGAAAGCTCTCGTCGAACTGTGCCAGCGGATCGCGCCAAACCTCGCGTCGTCGTAAGAGCGCCTTCCGGAGACTTCCATGAACATTCACGAGTACCAGGCCAAAGACCTGCTCAAGGCCTACGGCGCCCCTGTGGCCAAAGGTGTCGTTGCCAAAAGCGCCGACGAAGCGGCCGAGCTCGCCAAGGAGTTGAACGGGGAGATCTACGTCGTGAAGGCGCAGATCCACGCCGGTGGACGCGGCAAGGGTGGCGGCATCAAGATCGTCAAGACGATCGAGGAGCTGCACGCGGAGTCCGACCGCTTGCTCGGCAAGCCGCTGATCACCCCGCAGACGGGCCCGAAGGGGCGCGTCGTGCGCAGCGTCTACCTGGTCGAAGACACGACCATCGCCCGCGAACTTTATCTGTCGCTTCTGGTGGACCGGAGCACGGGGCGCATTGCGTTTGTCGCTTCGACTGAAGGCGGCGTGAACATCGAAGAAGTCGCGGCGAAGACGCCGGAGTTGATTACGACCATCGACGTCGATCCGGCCTCCGGCTTGAGCGGCTTCCACGGCCGCGTCATCGCCGACGCGCTGAAGCTCAAGGGCGACCTGGCCAAACAGTGCGGCAAGCTCATCAAGACGCTCTACACGCTGTTCGTTGAGAAGGATGCGAGCCTCATCGAGATTAATCCGCTGGTCGTGACCAAGAAAGACACTCTTGTCTGCCTCGACGCCAAGATCGGCTTTGAGGACAACGCGCTCTTCCGTCATCCCGACATCGAGGCGCTTCGCGACATCCACGAGGAAGACCCGGCGGAAGTCGAAGCCTCCAAACACGACCTCTCTTACGTCAAGCTCGACGGCAATATCGGCTGCATGGTCAATGGCGCAGGACTGGCGATGGCCACCATGGACATCATCAAGTTCTATGGCGGCGATCCGGCGAACTTTTTGGATGTCGGCGGCGGCGCGACCAAGGAGAAGGTCACGTCAGCCTTCAAGCTCATTCTGTCCGACCCGAATGTGAAGGCCGTGCTGGTGAACATCTTCGGCGGCATCATGCGCTGCGATACGATTGCCGAAGGCGTTATCGCCGCGGCGAAAGAGACGAATATCGCCGTGCCGCTGATTGTGCGACTCGAAGGCACAAACGTGGAGCGTGGCAAGGAGCTTCTGTCGGAGTCGGGCCTCGCAATCATTCCTGCTGACGACCTCGACGACGCGGCCAAGAAGGCCGTCGCCTCTATCGCCTGAGTTTCGACTTTCAGTATTTGTCACGAATCCTTCCACGAATGGGCTTAAGCTTTCATCATGTCTGTTCTCGTCGATAAGAACACACGCGTCATTTGTCAGGGTTTCACCGGCTCGCAGGGAACCTTCCACACAGAACAAGCGATCGCCTACGGCACCAAGATGGTCGGCGGCGTGACGCCCGGCAAAGGCGGCACCACCCACTTGGATCTGCCGGTGTTCGATACGGTGCGCGATGCGGTCGAGACGACGGGCGCGGAGGCGTCTGCCATCTACGTGCCGCCGCCCTTTGCCTCCGACGCAATCCTGGAAGCGATCGACGCCGGTATTGGCCTCATCGTGTGCATCACCGAAGGCGTGCCCGTACTCGACATGGTCAAGGTCAAGCGGGCGCTTTGCGACAGCGGCGCGCGGCTCATCGGCCCGAACTGCCCCGGCATCATCACGCCAGGCGAGTGCAAGATCGGCATCATGCCCGGGCATATCCACACGCCCGGCAAGGTGGGCGTCGTCTCGCGCTCCGGCACCCTCACCTATGAAGCCGTGGCGCAGACCACGGCGACGGGCCTCGGCCAGACCACCTGCATTGGCATCGGCGGCGATCCAGTCAACGGCACCAACTTCATCGATGCGCTCTCGCTCTTTCTGGAGGACGACGCCACCGAGGCCATCATCATGATCGGCGAGATCGGCGGCAGCGCCGAGGAGGAAGCGGCCGAATTCCTGATCAATGCCGGCAACACGAAGCCGGTCGTGGGCTTTGTGGCCGGCGCGACCGCGCCCCCCGGTCGCCGCATGGGACATGCCGGTGCCGTCATTTCGGGCGGCAAAGGCGACGCCAAGAGCAAAATTGAGGCAATGCAGGAGGCCGGCATTGTCGTTTCCCAGTCCCCCGCAGCCCTTGGAACGACCCTTGCACAGCTATTAGATAAAAGGTGAGCCGGGCGTCCAAAGCTCGCTTTAATTGCCCGGCAGGCTCGTGGTCGAACGGTTGACCGGCCAGGTTTTGGTGCAATGACACGACACGAACTGAACGAAGTGTTTGCCCGCACATCGTTCCTGGATGGCGCGAACGCCACCTATTTGGCGGAGCTATATGCCCGCTACGAGACGGACCCAGCCTCCCTCGATCCCGAATGGAGAAGCTTTTTCGCCAGCCTCGGCGATGACGCGACCGCTGTGTTGGCCGATGCAGCCGGCCCCTCCTGGGCGCCGCAAGCCCCCGCCCGGCCTGCTTCGGCCAAAGCTGGCGCCCTCACCCAGCAGCAAGCCATCGATGCGGCGCGCGACACGCTGGGCGCCCGCATGCTGATCCGGGCCTACCGCACCCGCGGCCATCTCATCGCCCAACTGGACCCGCTTCGCCTCAACCCGCGCGGCGACCACCCGGAACTCAACCCGGCAACCTATGGCTTCACTCCCGCGGATTATGCGCGGCCCATCTATATCGGCGGCGCGCTTGGCTTCGAATTCGCGAGCTTGCGCCAAGTGCTCGATGTTCTGAACAAGACCTATGCCGGCACGATCGGCTTTGAGTACATGCACATCTCCGATCCGGAGCAGCGCGCCTGGATCCAAGAGCGCATCGAGGGCGTCGACAAGAAGGTGCGCTTCACCGAGCAAGGCAAGCGGGCCATCCTCGCCAAGCTCATCGAGGCGGAGGGCGCCGAGCGCTTTCTCAACGTCAAATATACGGGCACCAAGCGCTTCGGGCTGGACGGCGGCGAGTCCATGGTCCCGGCGCTCGAGCAGATCATCAAGCGCGGCGGTCAGCTGGATGTCCGGGAGATCGTCATCGGTATGCCCCATCGCGGCCGGCTCAACGTGCTGGCCAATGTGATGGCGAAGCCCTGGCGCGCCATCTTCAACGAGTTCCGCGGCGGCTCGGCGCAGCCCGACGACGTCGAAGGCTCCGGCGACGTGAAGTACCATTTGGGCGCATCGTCGGACCGGGAATTCGACGACAACCGCGTGCACCTGTCGCTCACCGCCAATCCTTCGCATTTGGAAGCCGTGGACCCCGTGGTGCTGGGTAAGGTGCGCGCCAAGCAGGATCAGTTTGGTGACGCGGAGCGCAAAAAGGTCTTGCCGCTCCTGCTCCATGGCGATGCGGCCTTCGCCGGCCAAGGCGTTGTGCCTGAGTGCTTGGGGCTGTCAGGCCTGCGCGGTCACCGCACGGGCGGCTCGATCCACTTCATCGTGAACAACCAGATCGGGTTCACGACGGCGCCGCGCTTTTCGCGGTCTTCGCCCTACCCGTCCGACGTCGCCAAGATGATCGACGCACCGATCTTTCATGTGAACGGCGACGACCCGGAAGCCGTGGTCCACGTCACCAAGGTCGCCACGGAATTCCGGCAGCGCTTTGGCAAGCCCGTGGTCATCGACATGTTCTGCTATCGGCGCCACGGACATAACGAGGCCGACGAGCCGGCCTTCACCCAACCGCTGATGTACCGGCGCATTGCCAAGCATCCGCGCGTGGTGGATGTCTATGCCGACCGCCTCGTCGAGGAAGGCCTCTACACCAAGGAGCAGATCGACCGCCTCCAAGGCCAGTTTCGAGCCTATCTGGAGGAGGAGTTCGCAGCGGGCGAGACTTACCGCCCCAACCGCGCCGATTGGCTCGACGGCAAATGGTCCGGCATTGGCTTTGCGGAGGAAGGTGCGCGGCGCGGAACCACCGGCGTGGACCTCGACGTCTTGCGGGAGATCGGCTGCAAGCTCACCACGATCCCCGAGGGCTTCACGCCCCACAAGACCATTGCCCGCATCATGGATAACCGCCGCAAGATGATCGAGGACGGCAAGGGAATCGACTGGGCCACTGCCGAGTCGCTCGCCTACGGCACGCTCCTGGCCGACGGATTCCGGGTCAGGCTGTCGGGCCAGGATTCGGAGCGCGGCACCTTTTCCCAACGCCATTGCGTGCTGATGGACCAGGCCAACGAGAACAAATACACGCCGCTCAAGCACATCGCCAAGGACCAGGGCGACTTCGAGGTCATCAATTCGATGCTCTCCGAAGAAGCCGTGTTGGGCTTCGAATACGGCTACAGTCTCGCCGAGCCCAACGCGCTCGTGCTGTGGGAAGCCCAGTTCGGCGACTTCGCCAACGGCGCACAGGTGATCATTGATCAGTTCATCTCCTCCGGCGAGCGCAAATGGCTGCGCATGTCCGGCCTCGTGCTCCTGCTGCCGCACGGTTACGAAGGCCAGGGCCCGGAGCACTCCTCGGCAAGGCTCGAGCGCTATCTACAGCTCTGTGCGGAGGACAACTGGCAGGTGGTCAACTGCACCACGCCGGCCAACTACTTCCACGTGCTGCGGCGCCAACTTCATCGCGAGTTCCGCAAACCGCTCGTGCTGATGACGCCGAAGTCGCTGCTGCGTCATAAGAAGGTCGTGTCGGAGATGAACAATTTCTCTCCGGAGTCGAGCTTCCACCGGCTCTTGTGGGATCATGCCCAGTCGCATCCCAACCAGAAGATCACGCTTGCTCCCGACGATCGGATCAAGCGCGTGGTCATCTGCTCCGGGAAGGTCTACTACGATCTCTACGAGGAGCGCGAAAAGCGCGGCGTCAATGACATCTACCTGCTGCGCCTGGAGCAACTCTATCCCTTCCCGGCGCGCGCGCTCATTCAAGAACTCAGCCGCTTCAAGGACGCCGAGATGGTCTGGTGTCAGGAGGAGCCGAAGAACATGGGCGCGTGGAGTTTCGTCGAGCCGAACCTGTCTTGGGTGCTCGATCATATCGACGCGAAACACACACGTCCGCGCTATGCGGGACGTCCAAGTTCGGCCGCGACGGCCACGGGATTGATGAGTAAGCACCAGCGCGAGTTGAAGGTCTTCCTCGACGAGGCGCTGAGTTAGGTCAGGAAACAGGCGAACAAAGCCATGGCGACAGAGATTCGGGTACCGGCCTTGGGAGAGTCCGTCGTCGAGGCGACGGTCGGCCAATGGTTCAAGGAGGTGGGCGACGCGGTTGCCGTCGACGAGCCCTTGGTCGAGCTTGAAACCGACAAGGTCACGGTCGAGGTCCCGGCCCCTGTATCCGGCGTTCTGTCGGACATCACCGTGAACCCGGGCGATACGGTCGAGGTGGGCGCCGTTCTAGGTGCCATCGCCGACGGCGACGGCAAGTCCGCCGCCCCCGCAGCCAAAACCAAGCCGGCCAAACCAGCGCCAGCTACTACCAAGGCAGAGGCGCCGGCGCCCCTGCCCGACGTGGAGCTCAAGGCGCTGGAGCGCGAGCCGTATATTCGCGAGGAGATCGAGCCCGACGCTATGCCGCCCTCCCCCGCCGCACGGAAGCTACTGGCCGAGACGGGGCTCGCGCCCGGCGACATTGCGGGCTCAGGCCGCCGCGGTCAGGTCCTCAAAGGCGATGTGATCGCGGGCGCCGCCAAGGCGTTGCTGACCCGCAAGAAGGCGCCGAAGCCGGCACCTGCCCCCCGCGCACCCGTCGCGCAGTCCGATGAGAAGCGCGAGGAACGCGTACGCATGACGCGGCTGCGCCAAACCATCGCCAAGCGGCTCAAAGAAGCGCAAGACAACGCCGCCATGCTCACCACATTCAACGACGTGGACATGAGCGCGATCCTGAAAATACGCAAAGAGTACCGCGAGGCGTTCGAGAAGCGCCATGGCGTGAAGCTCGGCTTCATGGGCTTCTTCGTGAAGGCCTGCGTTCATGCGCTAAAGGAAATTCCTGCGGTGAACGCCGAGATCGACGGCCAGGACATCGTCTACAAGAACTACTATCACGTCGGTGTCGCTGTCGGCACGGAACGGGGACTTGTGGTGCCCGTGGTGCGCAATGCCGACGAGCTGAGCCTCGCCGAGATCGAGGAGCAAATTGCAGATTTCGGTGCCCGTGCCCGCGACGGCAAGCTGGGCCTCGAGGAGATGCAAGGCGGCACCTTCACCATCTCCAATGGCGGCATCTATGGATCGATGCTGTCCACCCCGATCCTGAACGCACCGCAATCCGGCATTCTCGGCATGCACCGCATCGAGGAGCGGCCCGTGGTCCGCGACGGACAGATCGTCGCCCGGCCCATGATGTATCTCGCGCTGTCCTACGACCACCGCATGGTGGACGGCAAAGAGGCGGTTACCTTCCTGGTGAACGTCAAAGAGTCTCTCGAAAACCCCGCCCGCCTCGTCCTGGATCTTTGAGACATCAAGCATGAGCAAATTCGATCTCGTTGTTATCGGTACCGGCCCGGGTGGCTATGTGTGCGCCATTCGCGCCGCGCAATTGGGGATGAAGGTCGCCGTGGTGGAGAAGCGCGCCACCCATGGCGGCACCTGCCTCAATGTCGGCTGCATCCCTTCCAAGGCGCTGCTGCATGCGTCAGAGGCCTATGCCGACGCCGCAGATCACTTCGGCGACATGGGCATCAAGGTGAAACCGGAACTCGACCTTGCGGCCATGCTTGCCTTTAAGGACGAGGGCGTAAAGGGCAACGTGGACGGCGTCGCGTACCTCTTGAACAAGAACAAGGTCGATCATTTTCATGGCACCGGCCGCATCTTGGGAACAGGCAAGGTGGAGGTCACGTTCATCAACGGCGAGAAACAGGTGGTTGAGGGCAAGGCCGTCGTCATCGCCACAGGCTCCGAAGTCGCGCACATTCCCGGCATCGAGGTCGACGAGAAACGCATCGTCTCTTCCACCGGCGCACTGTCGCTCCCGGAAGTGCCCAAACGCATGGTAGTGATCGGTGGCGGTTATATCGGCCTCGAGCTCGGCTCCGTGTGGTCGCGGCTCGGCAGCAACGTCACCGTTGTCGAAATGCTGAACACGATCACCCCCGGACTCGACGGCGAGGTGGCCAAGCAACTTCAGCGCATCCTGCAGAAGCAGGGGCTGACCTTCAAACTCGGCGCCAAGGTCACCAAGGTCGACACCAAGGGCAAGACGGTGAAGCTCACCATCGAGCTGGCCAGTGGCGGTAAGGCGGAAGAGTTGACTTGCGACGTGGTGCTGGTGTCCATCGGGCGGGTGCCGAACACCGAAGGCCTCGGGCTCGCCGATATTGGCGTGGAGCTTACCCGCGGCCGCGTTGTCGTCGACGGTAACTTCCAGACCAATGTCGCGGGCATCTATGCCATTGGCGATGTGATCGACGGACCGATGTTGGCTCATAAGGCCGAAGAAGAAGGTGTCGCCGTCGCCGAGATCTTGGCGGGTCAGGCCGGCCACGTGAATTACGAGGTGATCCCGTCCGTGGTCTACACGGCGCCGGAAGTGGCATCCGTCGGCAGGACCGAGGAACAACTCAAAGACGAGGGCGTGTCTTACAAAGTCGGCAAGTTCCCCTTCACCGCCAATGGACGCGCCAAGGTGAACCGCACCACGGACGGCTTCGTGAAAATTCTTTCCGACGAGACGACCGACCGCGTGCTTGGCGTGCACATTATCGGGCCGGACGCGGGCACCATGATCGCCGAGGCCGCAGTGCTCATGGAGTTTGGCGGCTCCACCGAGGATTTGGCGCGCACCTGCCACGCGCACCCAACGCTGAACGAAGCGGTCAAGGAAGCGGCGCTCGCCGTCGACAAACGCCCCATCCATATGTGAGGCTTAGGCCCGCGGATGGGCGCTATCGTAGGCTTTCAGGAGATGCGCCCGGTCAACCTCCGTATAGCCCTGCGTGGTCGACAGGCTGGCATGACCCAGCAGTTCCTGGATGGCGCGCAAATCCGCGCCCGCGCCCAGCAAATGCGTGGCGAAGGAGTGCCGCAGCGCATGCGGTGTCGCCGTCTCAGGCAGACCCAGCGCGGCACGGGCCTTCGCCATGCGCAGTTGGATGATGCGGGGGGAAAGCTGCTTCCCACGCGCACCAATGAACAGCGGATCGTCAGGCCCGAGCTTCGCCGGGCAGAGCTTCAAGTAGTTCTCGATGGCTTGCCGCGTGACGGGCAGCACCGGCACGACGCGCGTCTTGTCGCCTTTGCCGGTGACCCGCAGCATGTCGCGGCCCTTGATTGGCGCATCCTTCAGACGCAGCGACAAGGCCTCGGAGATGCGAAGCCCCGAGCCGTAGAGCAGCGTCAGCACCGCAGTATCGCGGGCGAGCGTCCATTCCGGCGCGTCCGGCTGTGCGATATCGGTGCCGTCGACCAGTGCGGTCGCTTTCGGCTCGGTGAGAGGCTTCGGCACTGAGTGCGGCAGCTTCGGCAGCGACACGGCGCGGATCGCATCGTTTTTGCCTAACCCTCGCCGTTCGAGAAAGCGGTAAAACATGCGCAGCGCGCTCAACGTGCGCGACAGGCTGCGGCTGCCGATATCTTGCGCGCGGCGGGCGGCGAGAAAGGCGCGCACGTCTCGTGCCGACAGAGAGAAGAGATGCTTGAGATCAGGCCGGCGGCCGCAATGCCCCCCGAGAAAGCGCAGGAACTGCGACAGGTCGCGCCGATAGGCCTCGACCGTATGCGCCGCCAACTGGCGCTCAGTCATCAGATAGACGAACCAGGCGTTGACCGCGCGGTCGACGTCCGGCGCGGCGCCAATCCCCGCCGCCTTCTTTGCCGCCTTTTTCGCCTTTGGCTTTCCGGCCATCCCGCCCCTCAAGAGTGCTGCCGCGCTACTATGGGTCGGTGAGTCGTTAACCTCCACTTAACCCCGAAGAGCCCGCCCTGGCCAAGCCTTCCAAATCAAAGCTGCCTGTGTCGAGCGCCGCGCCCCAGACCGTGCCGGTCCTCGTGCCGCTGGGGCTGCCGGCGCCATACGACTACCTCGTGCCGGAAGGCGACCATGTGGAGCCGGGCGAGTTCGTCGTCGTGCCGCTGGGGACCGTCGAGTATGTCGCCGCAGTGTGGCGCCGCGCAGCCGGCGAAAACGCGCCAAAGATACCCCGCAAAAAACTGCGGGAAATTCTTGAGATCTTCGACGACGTGCCGAAGCTGCCGGCGGTCTCCATGGATTTCGCCGAATGGGTCGCGCATTACAGTTTGAGCCCCCTCGGCATGGTCTTGCGCATGATGATGAGCGCAAGCGCCGCCTTCCAACCGCCCGCGCCCCGCTACGGGGTGCGGCTCGAAGGCCCTCCCCCAGAACGTATGACCCCGGCCCGCGCCCGGGTGCTGGAGACGGCGCAGAACGGGCTCATCTGGGTGAAGTCCACCCTGGCCCAGACGGCAGGCGTCAGCCCGGGCGTGATCGACGGCCTGGTAGATGCGGGCACGCTTGTCGCAGAGCCCCTCCCCGACTGGCACGCCAAGCAACTCGACACGTCACGTGAGCGCGCCAAGCTCACAGCAGCGCAAAGCGACGCGGCGCAGGACCTCTGCGTTAACACCTCAGACGGCTTCGCCGTGACGCTACTCGACGGCATCACCGGCTCCGGCAAGACGGAGATCTATTTCGAGGCGATTGCGAAAGCGCTGGAGGCCGGCAAGCAGGCGCTGGTGCTCATGCCCGAGATCGCGCTCACGGGCGCCTTTCTCACGCGCTGCGAGGAGCGCTTCGGAGCAAGACCAGCAGAGTGGCACTCCGGGGTGACGCCGTCGGTACGCGGCCGCGTCTGGCGCGCGGTGGCCGAGAACAAGGCGAAGCTCGTGGTCGGCGCGCGCTCGGCGCTGTTCCTGCCCTTCCCCGATCTCGGCCTCATCGTCGTCGATGAGGAGCACGATCAAGCCTACAAGCAGCAGGACCGCGTCGCCTATCAGGCCCGGGACATGGCCGTGGTGCGAGGGCATCTCGGAAACTGCCCCGTGGTGCTGAGCTCGGCCACGCCTTCGATTGAGAGCCTGGTGAACGCCGATCAAGGCCGCTACCGGCATATCCAGCTCAAGTCCCGCTACAAGGCGGCGGGGCTGCCGGCGCTGCAAGCCATCGATATGCGAAAGAGCCCCCCCGAGCGCGGGGCATGGTTGTCGCCGGTTCTCATCGAGGCCATGGCAGAGACGCTCGAACGCGACGAACAGGCGCTGCTGTTCTTGAACCGGCGCGGCTATGCGCCGGTGACGCTGTGCCGCAAATGCGGCTTCCGCTTCGAGTGCCCAAACTGCTCCGCCTGGCTGGTCGAGCATAGATTCCGCCACCGCCTCGAATGCCACCATTGCGGCAAGTTCGCGCCTCTACCCGACGAATGCCCCGAATGCGGGGCGGAGGAGTCGCTGGTCGCCTGCGGGCCAGGCGTGGAGCGCATCGCCGAGGAGGTCGCAGAGCTATTCCCAGAGGCGCGCCGGGCGATCCTATCGAGCGACGTGGCCCCCTCCATCACCGAGCTGCGCGAGACCTTGCGCGAGATCGAGGACCGCGAGGTGGACATCGTCATCGGCACCCAGCTCGTGGCCAAGGGCCATCACTTTCCGGGCCTGGCGCTGGTTGGCGTCGTGGACGCCGATCTCGGCCTCGCCCAAGGCGACCCCCGCGCCGCCGAGCGCACCTTCCAACTCCTCAGCCAGGTGACGGGCCGGGCGGGACGTGAGGCCATCAAGGGCCGGGGCCTGCTGCAGACCTATATGCCGGAGCACCCGGTGATCGCGTCCCTCGTCGCCGGCGACCGGGACACGTTCTACGCCCAGGAGATCGCCGCCCGCGAGGAGGCCGGAATGCCGCCCTTTGGGCGCCTCGCCGCACTCCTGGTCACCGCGGGCAACCGGCTGGCGGCAGAAAGCTATGCGCGGGAGGTGGCGCGCACCGCTCCGCCCGCCGACCAGATTCAGATCCTCGGACCGGCGGAAGCGCCGCTCTCGGTGATACGGGGGCGCTACCGCTACCGGCTCCTGGTGAAAGCGACGCGCGAGGCCGATCTTCAGGCCTATTTGAGGTTGTGGCTGAGCCAAGTCCCGAAGGCCCGGGGCGACATTCGCCTCACCGTCGACATCGACCCGTACAGCTTCTTGTAGGTCATCCGGCGGTCACAGAGCCGCAGTTGACTTGCCACTTATTGCGCGCCCGTCACCCCTGTGTTACAGGCTCCGCGGGGTTTCCGAGGGGACTGTTTTCGGGGGTTTTCTCCGGCGACGCGGAGGCTTCAATCCCAGCATTTTCCGGGGTCTTACGGGTGGGACGGCTTCACGTGAGAACTCGCCCCTGAGCAAGAGGCGTTACGAAGTGGCAAGCGAGGAGCATACCGTATCGGGCGTTGCAGGACGCTATGCCACGGCCCTCTTCGAGCTCGGACTGGAAGAGAAGGCGCTCGAACAGATCGAGACCGATCTGGGCCGCTTCGGCGAGGCACTCGATGCCTCCGACGACCTCCAGCGCCTGGTAAAAAGCCCGATGTTCTCGACCGAGGAACAGGGCCGCGCGCTCGGCGCCATCCTCGATGAGTTGAAAATCGAGGGCCTCACCAAGAACTTCTTGCTCCTTGTCTCCAAGAACCGGCGCCTGTTCGCCACACCCGACATGATCCGCGCCTATCGCGCCATGCTCGCCGAACATCGCGGCGAGATGAGCGCCACGGTCACCGCGGCATCGAAACTGACAAACACGCAAGTTACCGCGCTGAAGCAGGCCTTGAAGGCCGGGCTCGGCAAGGACGTCATGCTGGATCAGCTCGTCGATCCGAGCCTAATCGGCGGCCTTATGATCAAGGTCGGCAGCCGCATGATCGACACTTCAATTCGCACCAAACTCAACAGTCTCAAGCACGCCATGAAAGAGGTTGGCTAATGGATATCAGGGCCGCCGAGATCTCCGCGATCCTCAAAGATCAAATCAAAAATTTCGGGCAGGACGCCGAAGTTGCCGAAGTCGGCCAAGTGCTGTCCGTCGGTGACGGCATTGCTCGCGTCTACGGACTCGACAACGTCCAAGCCGGCGAGATGGTCGAATTCGCCGACGGTACGCGCGGCATGGCGCTGAACCTCGAAGTCGACAATGTCGGCATCGTGATCTTCGGCGATGACCGCAACATTAAAGAAGGCGATATCTGCAAGCGTACCGGCGCCATTGTTGAAGTGCCGGTAGGCAAGGCCCTGCTCGGCCGCGTCGTCGACGCCCTCGGCAACCCGATCGACGGCAAAGGCCCGATCGAGGCGGACGAGAAGCGCCGCGTGGACGTGAAGGCGCCGGGCATCATTCCCCGCCAGTCCGTGCACGAGCCGATGCAGACCGGCCTCAAGGCTGTGGATGCGTTGATCCCGATCGGCCGCGGCCAGCGCGAGCTGATCATTGGCGATCGCCAGACCGGCAAGACCGCCATCATTCTCGACACCATCCTCAATCAGAAGTCGGTCAACGAGCGCGGCGATGAGTCCGAGAAGCTCTATTGCATCTACGTCGCTGTTGGCCAGAAGCGTTCGACCGTGGCGCAGTTCGTGAAGGTGCTCGAGGACAACGGCGCGCTGCCCTATTCCATTGTGGTCGCCGCAACCGCGTCCGACCCGGCACCCATGCAGTTCCTGGCGCCGTTCACCGGCTGCACCATGGGCGAGTATTTCCGCGACAACGGTATGCATGCACTCGTCAACTACGACGATCTTTCCAAGCAGGCCGTCGCCTACCGTCAGATGTCGCTTCTGCTGCGCCGTCCGCCTGGACGTGAGGCCTATCCGGGTGACGTGTTCTATCTTCACTCGCGGCTCCTGGAGCGCGCGGCCAAGCTCAACGCCGACAACGGCTCCGGGTCGCTCACCGCGTTGCCGGTGATCGAGACCCAAGCCAACGACGTGTCGGCTTACATCCCGACCAACGTGATCTCCATCACCGACGGTCAGATCTTCCTTGAGACGGACCTGTTCTATCAGGGCATCCGGCCTGCGGTGAACGTGGGTCTTTCGGTGTCGCGCGTGGGCTCATCCGCCCAGGTGAAAGCGATGAAGCAGGTAGCCGGCAAGATTAAGGGTGAACTCGCCCAGTATCGTGAGATGGCCGCGTTCGCGCAGTTCGGCTCCGACCTGGACGCCACCACCCAGCGCCTACTGAACCGCGGCGCGCGCCTGACCGAGCTGCTGAAGCAGCCGCAGTTCTCGCCGCTAAAGGTCGAGGAGCAGGTGGTCGTGATCTACACCGGTGTGAACGGTTATCTCGACGACCTGAAGGTCACCGATGTCGGCCGCTTCGAAGAAGAATTCCTCCGCTACATGCGTTCCGAGCATCAAGGCATTCTCGATACGATCCGCAGCGAGAAGAAGATCTCGGACGAGACCGGCAAGGATCTGAAGAAAGCCGTCGACAAGTTCTCCAAGGCCTTTGCGTGAGTTGATCCATGGCGTCGCTGAAAGAGCTCCGCAACCGTATCGCCTCGGTCAAGGCGACCCAGAAGATCACCAAGGCCATGCAGATGGTGGCCGCGGCGAAGCTTCGCCGTGCGCAGACTGCCGCTGAGGCCGCGCGGCCTTACGCGGAGCGCATGGAGGCGGTTTTGTCCAACCTCGCTGCGGCCTTGGAAGGCCGTGAAGGCGGCCCGCCGCTGATGGTGGGAACCGGCAAGGACAAGGTTCATCTTCTTATCGTGTGCACGTCCGAGCGCGGCCTGTGCGGCGCCTTTAATTCGGCAATCGTCCGGCTCGCCCGCGAGCACGTCAATCGCCTGACGGCCGAGGGCAAAGAGGTGAAGATCCTCTGCGTCGGCAAGAAGGGCCACGATCAGCTGCGTCGCGTATACAAGCCTCTCATCATCGACGTGGTCGAGTTCCGCGGCGTGAAGCAGCTCTCCTTCGCGAATGCGGAGCAGGTCGGCTATAAAGTCCGGTCCCTGTTCGAGGAAGGCGACTTCGACGTGGCAACGCTGTTTTTCTCGCGCTTCAAATCGGTGATCAGCCAGATCCCGACCGCACAGCAGGTCATTCCCGCCTCCATCCCTGAGAACGGCGCGAGCATTGACCTGGGCGGCGCCGTCTACGAGTACGAGCCGGACGAAGAGGAGATCCTCACCGATCTTTTGCCGCTCAACATCACCACGCAGATTTTCAAAGCGCTGCTTGAGAACGGCGCCTCCGAGCAGGGCGCGCGCATGAGTGCCATGGACAGCGCGACCCGCAACGCCGGCGACATGATCGGCAAGCTGACGCTCAACTACAACCGTACCCGCCAGGCCCAGATCACAAAGGAGCTGATCGAGATCATCTCCGGTGCCGAAGCGCTTTAGCCACCTCAAAGGAACGTATCGATGGCAAGGAAAGCAGTGGTTGCTGAGACCAAGAAGCAAGAGAAGAAGATCGCCGCAGGCAAAGGCGCGAAGGGTCACATCGTTCAGGTGACCGGCGCTGTCGTCGACGTGCAGTTCGACGAGAATCTGCCCGAGATCTTGAACGCGCTTGAGACCGACAACCAGGACACACGCCTCGTGCTCGAGGTTGCCCAGCATCTCGGCGAGAACACCGTACGCACCGTCGCCATGGACAGCACCGACGGACTGGTGCGCGGCCAGGAGGTCGTGGACACCGGCGAGCCGATCGCCGTTCCCGTTGGCGACAACACGCTTGGCCGCATCATGAACGTGATCGGCGAGCCCGTGGACGAGCTCGGCCCGATCGAGACCACGGATAAGCGGCCGATCCATGCACCGGCCCCGGCCTATGTCGATCAGTCGACCGAGTCCGAAATTCTGGTCACGGGCATCAAGGTCGTGGACCTGCTGGCGCCTTACTCCAAGGGCGGCAAGATCGGCCTGTTCGGCGGCGCCGGCGTGGGCAAGACCGTGCTCATCATGGAGCTGATCAACAACGTCGCTAAGGCGCACGGCGGTTACTCCGTGTTCGCCGGCGTGGGTGAGCGTACGCGCGAAGGCAACGACCTCTATCACGAGATGATCGATTCCGGCGTGAACAAGGACCCGAAGAAGGGCTCGATCGACGGATCCAAATGCGCCCTCGTCTACGGCCAGATGAACGAGCCGCCCGGCGCCCGCGCCCGTGTCGGCCTGTCCGGCCTGACCGTCGCCGAATACTTCCGCGATCAAGGCCAGGACGTGCTGTTCTTCGTGGACAACATCTTCCGGTTCACGCAGGCGGGCTCCGAAGTGTCGGCCCTGCTCGGCCGTATTCCTTCGGCGGTTGGATATCAGCCGACGCTCGCCACCGACATGGGCGCGCTGCAGGAGCGCATCACCACGACGCAGAAGGGATCGATCACTTCGGTGCAGGCCATTTATGTGCCGGCCGACGATCTGACCGACCCTGCGCCGGCCACGTCGTTCGCGCATCTTGACGCGACCACCGTGCTGTCGCGTTCCATCGCCGAGAAGGGCATTTATCCTGCCGTGGACCCGCTCGACTCCACCTCGCGCATGCTCGACCCGCGCATCGTCGGTGAAGAGCACTACGAGGTTGCCCGCCGAGTGCAGGAGATCCTGCAACGCTACAAGGCGCTGCAAGACATCATCGCCATTCTCGGCATGGACGAACTGTCCGAAGACGACAAGCTTGCCGTGTCGCGCGCCCGTAAGATCGAGCGTTTCCTGTCTCAGCCCTTCCACGTGGCCGAGGTGTTCACCGGCTCGCCTGGCGTGCTGGTCGATCTGGCCGACACCATCAAGGGTTTCAAGGGTCTTTGCGACGGTGACTACGACCACCTTCCGGAAGCGGCGTTCTACATGGTCGGCACCATCGAAGAGGCCGTCGCCAAAGCAGAGCAGCTTGCTGCCGAGGCCGCTTAATGCCCGATGCGTTCACATTCGAGCTCGTGTCGCCGGAGAAGCTCTTGATCTCCGGCGAGGTGGAGCAGGTTCTGGTTCCGGGCGCCGAGGGCGACATGACCGTGCTCGCCAGACACGCGCCCGTGCTGACCACACTCCGGCCCGGCCTGCTCGATATCGGGCTTCCCGGCGGGAAGAGCCAGCGCTTCTTCATCCGTGGCGGCTTTGCCGAAGTGAACCCGGCGGGCCTGACGGTGCTCGCCGAGACGGCCGTCGACCTCGATGAGCTGAAGGCCGACGATCTGGCCCAAGCGATCAAGAATGCCGAGGAGGATGTGGCCGACTTGGAGAACGACGCCAAGGATCGGGCCCAGACCAAGCTGGAGCACCTTCGCCAAGTTCAGGCGACGCTGAACCTCTAGGCTGACGTTTCACCCCCTTATCAGCGGCGCGAATGCCGCGACCACCGAATCATAGACGTCGCGCTTGAATGGCACCACGAGCGCGGGCAGTTCCGCCATGGGCACCCAGCGCCAGGCGTCGAACTCTGCCTTGTGATCGGGGCGGGGCCGCAAGTCTATGTCACTCTCTTCGCCTTCGAAGCGCGCCGCGAACCACATCTGCTTCTGCCCCCGATAGCGCCCCTTCCATGCGACGCCGACCAGTTCAGGCGGCAGGTCGTAGAGCAGCCAGTCTTCGGTTTGCGCGATGAAAACAGCGCTGCGGACGCCGGTCTCTTCCCAAAGCTCGCGACTGGCCGCGTCCTCCGGCGCCTCACCATCGTCGACGCCGCCTTGGGGCATCTGCCACCACTGGCCCTCGCCTTCAGATGCACCTTTGCGTTCGGCGCGGCGGCCGACAAAGATCAGACCTTGTGCGTTCAAAAGCATGACGCCGACGCAAGGACGGTAAGGCAGCGTAGCCGGATCGGTCATGGTTGGAGATCTGCCTTGTTCAATTAGCCTTGCCGACTAGCCCTGCCGCCGGGAGCGCATGGCCGTGCTTACCGGCACGAGCACGAGACCCTTGCCTTCGAGCGATCCGGCCCACTTGGCGATCTGCTTCACGGCAGACGGTTCGGCCTTGGCAACGCCGATCGCGGCGCCTTGCGCCTTCGCCTCGGCTTCGAGCGCGGCGAGCGATTCCGCCATCTTGCCGGGCTCTAACTGAACATGAGCGGTCGAATAGTCGACCCCCAGGCTCGCAGCGGTCTCGCCGACGGCGGAGCCTTCGACGCTACCGTCGTCGAAATAGATCAGGCCGCGGCGTTTCATCTCTTTGAGCACCGGCCGGAGCGCAGCCTGCGTGGTCACGAACTTCGAGCCCATATGGTTGGTCACGCCGGCATAGCCTGTGTAGCGCGACATCAGCCATTGCAGCCGCTTGAGGTTTTCGTCTGTGGGGAGGGTGGTAAGCAGAGTGTGGGGGCCGGGATCGACGGCCGGGTAGTTGTTTGGTTCCAGGGGAAGCGCGAGGAGGACCTCGTGGCCATCTGCGCGGGCTTTGTCTACCCACTCCTGGACGCCGCGCCCGTAGGCGCCATAGGCGACGCTCACCGGCGGCGGCAGGCCCTTGATGATATCGGCGTCCGGCGCACCGGGAACAGCCAGGCCGCTGACCAGTACCGCCACCCGCGGCGGTCCGCCCGCGCCGCGACCGTAATGCGACGGCCGGGCGTAGACATCCGCAGGCCGCCGGCCGTCGGCCGCGACCCTTGGAAGCGGTCCGTAGTCCGACTCCTCGATCAACGCCGGGACCACGGCATCCAGTGCCGTACCGCCGGTCTGATCGATCCCAGCGGCGAGATTGGCTGTTGCGACGCTGGCCGCAGGCAGTGCGCCTTGCCGCTCAGGCGTCTCCAGCGCTCCGCTCGGACCTGGCGGCGGTGGTGGTGGTGGCGGCGGTGTCATGGTGGTGCCAGGACCAGGCATGGTTGGCATCATCGTCGTGCCCTGGCCGGGTGGCGCGAGCATCGGCGCTGCCGGGCGCTGAGGTGCCGCCGGCGCGACGGCAAAGCCGGGCGGAAGATCGACACCGTCGGTCGTCACGGGAGCCGCAGCGCTCGGAACCGTCTCGATGTTCAGGACGGCGACGGGCTCGCCCTCATCGCCGCTGGGAAAAAAGATGAGAATGATGGCGCCCAGCACCAACGTCCAAAACACAATCCCCGAAGCAACGGCCAGGGCTTTCATCGTCTTCGTCCTCCCCCAATGCCCGGCCGTCTTATGGGGCTCACGCCTACGTTCCGGGGCAATTCGATCACCGAAAGACTAATTGGCTTCCGCTTTGGCTTCCGCCTTCTGTTCGGCTTCGGCCTTTTGCTTGGCCTCCGCCTTTTGCTTTTTGACTTCCGTGTCGACCGACTTGATGCCCCTCAAGATATCTAGGGCGTATTGTAGCTGCGTGTCCTTCTCCTTGTCCTCGGGCACGTATGACGAACTTCCGGACTGCTCCTCTTCCTTGTCTTCGCCGACCTCGCCCTTCAGGTGGCCACGCAGATTGGACTCACCGCGCGTACCTTGGACCTTTTCCTTCTTCTTGATGTCCTCGGGAAGCTCCTCTTCGACCACGATCTCCGGGTCGATACCCTTGGCCTGGATCGAACGGCCTGACGGCGTGTAGTAGCGAGCGGTGGTCAGCCGCAAGGCGCCGTTGGAGCCAAGCGGGATGATCGTCTGCACCGATCCCTTGCCGAACGAGCGCGTCCCGATGACGGTGGCGCGGTGATGGTCCTGCAGCGCGCCGGCGACGATCTCCGATGCGGACGCGGAGCCGCCATTGATCAACACGACGATCTTCTCACCGCCCGTGATATCGCCCTGCCGCGCGTTCGAGCGCTGCGTCTCTTCGAGATTGCGCCCACGCGTAAGCACGATGGCCCCTTGGTCGAGAAACGAATCCGAGACCGAGATAGCCTGGTCGAGCAAGCCGCCCGGATTGTTGCGCAGGTCGACAATGTAGCCCTTGAGCTTGGGACCGAGCTTCTTCTTCAGGTCCGCAACGGCCTTCTGCAAGTTCTCGGTGGTCTGCTCGTTGAAGGTGGTGAGCCGGACATAGCCCACATCGTCGCCCTCGACGTTGTACTTCACCGGGTTGATATGAATGATGTCGCGGACGACCTTCACCTCGAAGGGGTCCTCGACGCCCTTGCGAACGACCGTCAGCGTGATCGGCGAGTTGACCGGCCCGCGCATCTTCTCCACCGCCTGTTGCAGCGTCAGACCGTGGATCTGCTCCTTGTCGAGATGCGTAACGAGATCGCCGCTCAGCAAGCCGGCACGCGCGGCCGGCGTATCCTCGATCGGCGCCACGACCTTCACGACGCCATTCTCCATGGTGACCTCGATACCGAGTCCACCGAACTCGCCGCGGGTCTGTACCTGCATGTCACGGAAGTGCTTCGGATTGAGATAGGCGGAGTGCGGATCGAGCGCGGTCAGCATTCCGTTGATCGCGGACTCGATGAGCTTGGCGTCTTCAGGCGACTCGACATAGTCGGCGCGCACGCGCTCCAGAACCTCGCCAAAAAGGTCGAGCTGCTTGTAGATCTCGGAGTTGGTGGCGGATGCCGCCTGGCTTCGGGCAAAGCTCACCATGGTCGACCCAGCGGCGAGCACAGCCAGCACCAGAAGCGCCAAAAGCGCGTATTCGGTTTTCCGCATCATCCTTGCACCTTCCCGGATTCCCCAACCCACCATGGGCCGGGGTCTATTGGCCGACCGTCCTTCCTGAATTCGACATAGAGGACGGGGCGTGAACTAGTATCGCCGCTGCTGCCTGGCTCCGCTGAATTGCCCATTACAGCGATGGGCTCGCCGGCTAGAACGAATTGGCCAAGGCTCACATCTATGCGGCTCATCCCCGCAAGCAAAATATGATAGCCCCCGCCCGCATTGATGATCAAGAGTTGGCCATAGGAGCGGAAGGGCCCCGCATAGACCACCCAACCGTCCGAGGGCGCGATAATCCGCGCTTCCTTGCGGGTCTGGAGAGATAGGCCCTGGAGGGCCGCACCTGCGACATCCGGGTCGCCAAACTGATGCGTCTGGCGCCCCTGGGCGGGCAGCCTCAGCGTGCCTTTGGCCCGCTCGAACGGCATGGCCGGCTTCAGCCGATCGGGACTGGCAAAGGCCACTTTGGTCGATTCGGGCTTGATCTCGATCACATTCTCATTCGCCGGAGTTGCCATGACTTCCTGCTGCAACCGCTCGCGCAAGGCCTTCTCAGCCGCGATCTCGGCGTCGTATTGCGCCACTTCGGCCTTGGCAATTCGAACGTCGAGATTCTCGATGAGCTCGTTCAGGGTCGTGACCTCGGTCGCCAGCTGCTCGGCGGACTGCTCCAGCCGGGTCAGCTCGATCTCGCCTTGCGCCTGCTTCGACTTCCTCTCCTCGAGCAACGCGTCGAGCCGCTTACGCTCAGCGGCGAGCCGGCCGGCCTCCCGCTTCTGCTCGTCGCGCTGCGTGCGGATGCCGTTCTCCAGCCTGACCAATCCCTCCAGTTCGTGCGAGAGATTGTCCGCCTGATATTTCAGCTCGGGGAACACCTCGGCGAGCAACATGGCGCCACGCACCACGGCCAGCGCATTGTCGCGGCGCGTGACGATGGCCGGCGGCGGCGTTCGCCCAATCCTTTGCATCGCGCTCAGCATCTTAACGATGGCGACCTTTCGTTCGTCGATTGAGGTCCGCATGACCGTGACCTGTTCGGTCAGCTCGGTCAGCTTGCCCTCGGTCTCGGACAGCTTCGCTTCGCTGGCCTGCACACGCGTACCGGCCTCGATCAGCGCACTATTGAGCCGCGCGCGTTCTTCTGCGAGGGCGGTGAGGTCCTTGGTGAGCCCCTTCGCCTTGACGCGGCTCGACTGCAGTTCCTGCTCGGTCTCGTCGAGACGCTTCTTCGCCTCGTCGCGCGAAAGATCTTCTTGCGCGTAAGAGGTCCACGGCAAGACGCAAAGCAGCCCGGCGAGGAGCAGGACGACCCGAGTTTTTTGTCTGGTGAAAGCCAATAGATCGGAATGCGCCATACGCCCTGGCCGTTCCGTCGATGGCACCGGAGGGAAGCGGCAGAATCAAGGCAAAACGCTTACGAATCCTTAACCTTAGGAGATCAACCGCGGTGGTAGGGGTGCCCGGCCAAAATCGTCATGGCCCGATAGAGCTGCTCCGCCAACACGATCCGGGCAAGCCCGTGCGGCAAGATCATCGGACCTAGGGAGAGGGACAGCTCCGCCCCATCCAGCGCCGCCCGCCCCAGGCCGTCCGGGCCGCCGATGAGAAAGGCCGCACCGGAGGCCCCTCCGTCCCTGAGCCTGCCAAGCACCTGAGCGAAATCCTCGCTCGACAGCGTCTTGCCGCCGGGATCCAGACAGACGCGCTTGGAGCCCGAAGGCACCTTGGCGAGAAGCGCTTGCGCCTCCGCGTCCCGGCGTAGGGCCGCGTTCGCAGCTCTGGACTCGGCCAGTTCGATCGATGAGAGGGGTGACAAAGATAGGCTCCGGCCAAGCGCCTCGGCGCGGCCGAGATAATGGGTGCTGAGCTCGCGCTCAGGTCCCTGCTTTAGCTTTCCGACGGCGGCGATCAAGAGCCGCATGGCTCACCTCGCGAACATGCCGCCGCTGGCGGTCTTTCCTCAGACCACCATCCGCTCCATGGGCCGGTCAGCGGACCACATCTTTTCGAGATTGTAGAAATCTCGAACCTCGGGCCGGAAGAGATGGACGATGACATCGCCAGCATCGATCAGCACCCAGTCGCCTTGGGGCTGCCCTTCGACGCGGGCGCGGCCATAACCTTCATCCTTCAGCTTTTTGATGAGGTGGTCGGCGAGAGCACCGACATGCCGCTGCGAACGACCCGAGGCAATCACCATGTGATCGCCGATTGAGGTCTTTCCTTTCAGGTCAACCACGACAATGTCTTCGGCCTTCGAGCCGTCGAGCGTGTCGAGCACGACCTTGAGCAGTCTATCCGGATCGGCGCGGAATGACGCAAGTCCGGCTGGAGGCGTGCCATGCGTGGCACCCTCTCTAGGTGTGCGCATGTTTGCGTGGGTATCCTTCTACCATTGCTCCTGGAAGCGGCCTTGGCCGTGTCTCGCGCACAATGCTTGAGGAGCCCCTAGATTGCCGCTTCACCCCTAAAACATAGTATGCTGGGTCGGGGCCTTTCAATAGCTAGTATTGCCGGGGTTTTTCTTGCTCTTATCTAGCGATCTACCCTGATTCCAAGACATTTTCGCGAATGGCCGTCGACGAGAGGCCGGACAGTCTGTGGCTGAGGATTGTCCAGGCAGGCGGCTCGAGGAGCGCCAGGCCGCCTGCGTCGGTCTCGTCCACATAGTAGGGCGCAAAGCGCTGGGCCGCCTGGCTCGCTTTTGCCTTCAGCCGGTAGCCGGGGCGGTCCAGCACCGCGATCGGCAGCATCGAGAAGATTTCGGGCCAAGACTTCCAGCGATGGAAATCCACCAGATTGTCCGCACCCATCAGCCACACGAAATAGACGTCGGAAAAGCGCCGCCGCAGGGCCTTGAGGAGGTCGATCGTGTAACCGCTGCCGGTGCAGCCGTCATAGCCGGTCACCACGATCCGCGGATGGTTCGCCACACGCGCCGCCGCCGCCACACGCGTCTTGAGATCCGGCAGTTGGGAAACGTCCTTCAGGGGATTTCCCGGCGTCACCAGCCACCACACTTGATCGAGCCCGAGGCGCTTCAACGCCGCGAGACTGATCTCCCGGTGCGCCTCATGTGCCGGATCGAATGAGCCGCCGAGGAGACCGATCCGCATGCCGGATGCAGCGGCGGGCGCCTTGAGATGCGCGAGGCCGCTCACGCTCAAGACCGCGTCTGGCCTTGTCCGCGCACCACATATTTGAACGTGGTGAGTTGCTCGACGCCAACGGGTCCGCGCGCATGAAAGCGCCCCGTGGCGATGCCGATCTCCGCGCCCATGCCGAACTCGCCACCGTCGGCAAACTGGGTCGAGGCGTTATGCAGCACGATGGCGCTGTCGACGCGCGACAGAAACGTGCTTGCCGCGTCTTGGTCGTTCGTAACGATGGCATCGGTGTGATGCGACCCGTATTCGGCAATATGAGCGATGGCGTCGTCGAGGCTGTCGACGACTTTCACCGCGATGATCGGCGCCAGATACTCCGCACCCCAATCCTCGTCGGTGGCCGGCTTGACGCGGCTATCCGTGCGCTGCGTGTCCGGATCGCCGCGCACTTCGCAGCCCGCTTCGATCAGCGCATCGACGATGGGCGTTAGATGCGTGGAAACCGCTGCGTGCGAAACGAGCAATGTCTCCGCCGCGCCACAAATACCGGTGCGCCGCATCTTCGCATTGACGACAATCTCCTTCGCCATATCGAGATCGGCGTTCTCGTCCACATAGACGTGACACACGCCTTCCAAATGCGCGAACACCGGTACGCGCGCTTCTTCTTGCACGCGCTCGACGAGACTCCTGCCGCCGCGCGGCACGATGACATCGATGGCGCCGTCGAGACCGCCGAGCATAAAGCCAACCGCCGAGCGGTCGACGGACGGAACCATCTGGATCGATGCGGCCGGCAATCCGGACGCCGTGATCGCTTCGGTCAGCACATTGGCGATGACGAGCGAGGTCAGAAAACTGTCGGAGCCTGAGCGCAAAATCACTGCGTTGCCAGACTTCAAGCAAAGACCGGACGCATCGGCCGTCACATTGGGCCGGCTCTCGTAGATCA
Source organism: Methyloceanibacter sp. (assembly GCF_041573655.1). Lineage (GTDB taxonomy): Bacteria > Pseudomonadota > Alphaproteobacteria > Rhizobiales > Methyloligellaceae > Methyloceanibacter. The sequence continues at coordinate 7,616 of NZ_JBFFQD010000001.1, read as the reverse complement.
TGCCAATGACGCCGAGCGGCACGCGCACGCGGGAAATCTCAAGCCCGTTGGGCCGCGTCCACGAGGCCATGGTAGCGCCTACCGGATCAGGCAGCGCGGCAACCTCGTGCAGGCCCTTGGCCATGGCCGCCACGCGCAAAGGGTCGAGCCGCAAGCGGTCGAGAAATGCAGAGTCGCGGCCCTTCTTCTCGGCGGCTTCCAGGTCCTGGTGGTTGGCGTCGATGATCTTCTCGGACTCCGCATCAAGACGCGCGGCCATGCGGCCGAGCGCCGCGTTCTTCGCGTCCGTCGAGGCGACCGCAAGCTCGGTCGACGCCTCGCGCGCGAGCCTTCCCATATAGAGCATCATGGGCTCAATGCTGACAGTCGGGTCTTGGGCAGGCAGTGGCATGTCTTAAGAGCCTTTGCGCTTCAAGGTCATATCATCGCGATGGATCAGCTCAGGGCGGCCAAGGTAGCCGAGAATGTCCGCGATTTCACTGCTCTTGCGGCCGATAATGGCACTGGCGTCGTCAGCCCCGTAAGCCGTGAGGCCACGGCCGACCTCAGCGCCATCGCCGGTCCTGATGATCACGGCATCGCCGCGCTCGAACACGCCCTCCACCTGCGTGACGCCCGCGGGCAAGAGACTGTTTCCAGAGACCAAGGCCGCCGCGGCGCCTGCATCGACCACATAGGCGCCCCGCGGCTCAAGAGAGCCGCCGATCCAGCGCTTGCGCGCGGTAACGGGATCGGAATGCGCCAGGAACCAGGTGCAAACGCCAGTGGTGGCGAGCGTCTGGAGAGGCTTTATCACCTTGCCGCTGGCGATGACCATGTGCGTACCGGCTTGCACCGCGATCTTTGCCGCCTCGATCTTGGTGACCATGCCGCCGCGCGACAGTTCCGAACCGACGTCTCCGGCCATGGCTTCGATCTCAGCCGTGATATCAGGCACCTCGTCGAGACGCCGCGCGTTCTCGTCCATGCCGGGCGGCGCGGTATAGAACCCGTCCACGTCGGATAGAAGCACAAGGCAGTCCGCACTCATCATCGAGGCAATGCGCGCCGCCAGCCGGTCGTTGTCCCCGTAGCGGATTTCATTCGTCGCCACGGTGTCGTTCTCGTTTACGACCGGCACCGCGCCGAGCTTAAGCAGTGTCGACATGGTACTGCGCGCGTTGAGATAGCGGCGGCGCTCTTCGGTGTCGCCAAGCGTGACAAGAATCTGTGCGGCTACCATTCCCCGCGCGCGGAACCTGTCCTCGAACGCATGCGCTAACGAGATCTGCCCGACCGAAGCGGCCGCCTGACTATCGTCGAGCTTCAGCGCACCTTTCGGCAAACCCAGCGCATTGCGGCCCAGCGCAATGGCGCCGGAAGACACCACGATCACTTCTTTGCCTTCGGCACGCAGCGCCGCGATGTCGTCGGCAAAGGCGTCGAACCACTCGGTGCGGAGCTTGCCGGCGGCGCTGTCGACCAGAAGGGCAGAGCCGATCTTGACGACGATGCGCCGCGCCCCTGTCCATTCGGATCTCATGGCCGCCATCCTTGGCTCGTCTTGCGCGACAGGTCGGCCGTCTCGCGTTCCCGCATCGTCTCGACCTCGCGCGCAAGCGCATGCAGCACGTCCTGCACGCCTTCGCCCGTGACGGCGGAGACGAGAAGCGGCGTAACGCCCGCGGCTTTTTTCAACGCGCGCGATTTCTTCTTTAGTTCGTCGTCAGCCACGGCATCCACTTTCGACAAGGCCAACACTCCGGGCTTGACTTCGAGCCCAGCGCCATAGGCCTCGATCTCGCCGCGCACGACCTCATACGCCGCAACAGGGTCGTCGGCCGTCGCATCGACGAGATGCAGCAGCACCGCGGTCCGCTCCACGTGACCGAGAAAGCGATCGCCAATGCCGACGCCCTCATGCGCGCCCTCGATCAGGCCGGGAATGTCGGCGAGGACGAAGTCGAGGCCGCCCACCCGCACCACGCCAAGATTGGGATGCAGCGTCGTGAACGGGTAATCGGCAATCTTCGGCTTCGCGGCGCTGACCGCGGCAAGGAATGTCGACTTGCCCGCGTTCGGCAGACCAACGATGCCTGCATCGCCGATCAGCTTGAGCCGCAGCCAGATATACATCTCCTCGCCCGGCAGGCCTGGATTGGCCCGGCGCGGCGCCTGATTGGTGGACGTCTTGAAATGCGCGTTGCCGAAGCCGCCATTGCCGCCTGTCAGCAAGACAAGGCGCTGGCCAGGCTCAGTGAGATCAGCGATCAGCGTCTCGCCGTCCTCATCGAGAATTTGCGTCCCCGGCGGCAATTTCAGCACGATGTCCGCGCCCTTCGCCCCGGTGCGGTTCTGGCCCATGCCATTGCCGCCCTTCTTGGCTTTGAAGTGCTGCTGGTAGCGGAAGTCGAGCAGCGTGTTGAGATTGGCCACGCATTCCACGATCACGTCGCCGCCCTTGCCGCCGTCTCCGCCGTTGGGGCCGCCGTACTCGACAAACTTCTCCCGCCGGAAGCTCACGCACCCGTTGCCGCCATCGCCGGAGCGGACAAAGACCTTTGCGGAATCAAGAAACTGCATCAGAAGGGCTTAGCATTAGAGGTCTTACCGTTGCACTAGCCGTGGGCACTTATGGGGACCGGCCTTGAGCCTGCCGGCCTATGGCTGACGAAGGCTGGCTTGCGCATCGGCCCGGCTCAGCCGGTAGGTGGTGCAGTGGACGGTGTCGCCTCGTGCCGCGCAATCGCGCATTTCCTCGTCATCGGCCACGAAACCAAGCTTCTGCAGGACCCGCTCGGATCTCAGATTATCCGCGAGGTAGCCCGCTTTGAGATAGGCGAACCCATCGGCATCGAACGCGTGCGCGATAAGCGCCCGGGCTGCCTCCGTCGCATAGCCATGCCCCCAATAGGGCTTGCCGATCCAGTAGCCGAGCTCGGCGTGATCGGCACCGAAGGCCCGGTAGCCTGTGCAGCCGACGAGCGTGCCGTCGCGCTCGATCATGAACACCACGCCCTCTTCCCCGTTCAGCGCGCCGGCAAGCCACTCGGCCGCCATCTGCTCGCTATAGGGATGCGGAATGGTGCCCGTCATGCACGCAACGTCGTAGTCGCCCGCAAGCATGGCGATACGCGCCGCATCGGCGAGCGCCGGCGGCCGCAAGATGAGTCTTTGCGTTTTGATCTGCACGGGACAAAAGGCTATACGCGCCCAATGGCGCGCGGCAAACGGTTAGCACGAAGGGAAACGAGGGCTTTAAGACGCCTCGCTTGGCTTCACCGAGACGTAGACCCGGCCCTTCTGCTTGGTCGCGAATTCGACGACACCGTCCCTGAGCGCGAACAGGGTGTGGTCCTTGCCCATGCCGACATTGTCACCCTGGTGCCACTTGGTGCCACGCTGGCGGATGATGATGTTGCCGGCGATGACCTGCTGCCCACCCGACTTTTTGACGCCAAGGCGCCGTCCAGCTGAGTCGCGCCCGTTGCGCGAGGAGCCGCCTGCTTTTTTATGTGCCATGGTGGTGTTCCTTTAGCTCTTCTTCTTAGGCGCGGCCTTTTTGGCGGCTGCCTTCTTGGCTGGCGCCTTGGTCGCGGCCTTTTTGGCCGGGGCCTTCTTGGCCGGGGCCTTAGTCTCAGCCTTCTTGGCCGGAGCCGCCTTCTTCGCCGGAGCCTTGGCAGCGGGCTTCGCCTCTGCCTTCGGAGCCGGCTTGGTCTCGGCCTTTTTCGGGGCCGGCTTGGCGGCGGCCTTCGACGGCTTCTTGCCGTCGGTCAGAATCTCGGTGATGCGGAGCGCGGTCAGAGCCTGGCGGTGGCCCTTGGTCCGGCGGTAGCCTTGGCGCCGCTTCTTCTTGAAGACGATGATCTTGTCGTCGCGCTTCTGCTCCAGCACCTCGGCGGCCACGGATGCGCCGGAGATGGTCGGGCTGCCCGATTTGGGCGAACCGTCGCCGCCCAGCAGCAGAACCTCGCCCAGCTGGACGATATCGCCGGGCTGGCCGGCGATCTTCTCAATCTCGATAATGTCTTCCGGCGCCACGCGATATTGCTTGCCGCCCGTGCGAATGACCGCGAACATCTTTTCCAATCCGTCTCTTGGGGCTTGATCTGCCAGCACAATTTCGTGGGGCCGGCACGCCTCTAAAGGAGCGATAAGCGGCGCAATATAGAGGCGAAGGCCCATAAGTCAATTGCCGGACCCCCTCAAAAAAGCCCGGCGGACGCGGCATTTCGGCGTCTTGCCCGGCTTGCGGCGGGCCTCCCGGCAAGCTACATGACCCACCTCGGAGAGGTGCCGGAGTGGTTGAACGGGGCGGTCTCGAAAACCGTTGAGCGCGCAAGCGTTCCGAGGGTTCGAATCCCTCTCTCTCCGCCAGCTAGTCCTCTGTTTTTACGAAGAATTTTTGCCTTTCTCGATTGTCCCGTAATATCCGCGAGTTAGGCCCGCGAAATCCCCGACAAGTGGCAGCAGAGAGCAGTTTTCTGAGAGCACCACGGCTTTCAGGCAGCGAATTCTCTGTTCTCGAATTCGGCGGTCCGGTTGGGCGGCACTGAGGGTCGCATCAGTTGCAAGTGCCACTCTCGCTTAATGGCAACAAATCCGGGTATGCATAGGTCTCAAACCGATCACTCAGAGCTGCAGGTAAAGATATGAGATCTCTCACTGGCATTTTCGCAATTGCCCTAACCCTCGCCTTGACCGCATGCTCCGAGGAACAAGCTGAGGCGCCTGCGGCGCCCCCCGCAAAGACCGAGACCGCACCGCCGGCAGCTGCACCTGACCCGACACCCGCCGGTGACGCCGGAAGCAACAACGATGAGGCCAGCGCCCAGGCTGAGCCGTTCTTCGCTCAGATGGTGCTTGGAGATGTCACCTTCCAAGTCGAGAGCCCAAACGACAGTTCGATCAATCAGGTTACTGTTCGGGCCGAGGGCCCCGAAGGCCCGATAGGTCAGATGGAGGCCGAGGCCGACGGCACCATTACCAACGTCGAGATCGAGGACATCAACGCCGACGGCTACCCTGAGATTTATGTCTATGTCACTTCAGCGGGCAGCGGGTCTTATGGATCACTGATTGCTTACGCTTCGAACCAGAACAAATCGCTGAGCCAGATCTATCTGCCCTCGATTGAAGATGATCCCGCGATCTCGCAGGGGTACATGGGTCACGACGAGTTCGCAGTCGGCGAGGGAGCTTTCCTGCGCCGCTTCCCGATCTACAAGGACGGCGATCCCAACGCCCAACCTACGGGCGGCACTCGGCAGATTCAGTACAAGCTGGAGGCCGGTGAGGCAGGCTGGATCCTGCGTCAGGACCGGGTTGTTGAGTTTTGATCATTCCCAGGCCAATCGATTGCCTATGAGCCGGATGGATGGGGCAGTCGATCTTTCCAGGATACGAGCATCAAATGGTCTCCATCGGAGACCAAAGGCTTAGTGTTCATGTCGGAGGAAGCGGAACGCCACTCTTGCTGCTCCATGGTTACCCACAGAACCACGCCGCGTGGCTTAAACTGGCAGCTCCCTTAGCAAGGCATTTTACCTGCGTGATTGCGGATCTTCCCGGCTACGGGGCGAGTTCCATTCCCGCGGACGTGCCTGATCACGAGACTTTTTCGAAACGCCGAATGGCGGCGCTTCTCATGTCAGTGATGGCGTCGATGGGCCACAACGACTTTAGTGTGATGGGCCACGATCGAGGAGCGCGGGTCGCATATCGGATGGCTCTGGATCATTCGACAAAGATCCGACGCGTATTGATCATTGAAGTTGTTCCCACAAGCGATATGTGGAGCGCTTTCGACGCCGAGATGGCCATGAAGGCCTACCATTGGTCGTTTTTGGCCCAGCCGTCTCCCTTACCCGAGAGCCTCATAGGAGGGGATCCAGTCTTCTACCTTGAGTGGACACTTCGAAGCTGGGCGAAGGGCAATGACCTCGACGTATTTGATCCGCGATCTCTGGAAAGCTATCGAGAACAGATGCGCGACCCTGCGAGGGTCCATGCAATGTGTGAGGACTATCGGGCTGGCGCGTCCATAGACAGGTCGCTCGATGTTGCCGACAGAGCACGAGGCACAAAAATAAAGGCACCACTCCTTTTCGTTTGGTCGAAATTGGGCTTTCCGAGAATTACGGGAGATCCGCTCGGGCTTTGGAGAGGCTGGAGCGATGACCTCGCAGGCGCAGAGATCGATTCCGGACACTTCATACCAGAAGAGAATCCAGATGCTCTTTTGGCGGCAGCCGTCCCGTTTCTGAATGCGGACGCTTAATCGCTCGGCTACACGGAAGCCGAAGCGGACCATAGAGACTGAGTTGAAGGCTTGGACTTAGCACCCACCGCGGGCAATTTTCTCTAAAGGCCAATTTGGCGAGATAGGCCGGAAATTCTCTCGTGAAATCAGAGGCTAATTTTGCTAACCGGACCACGAGTTCGAATCCTACCCGGTCCGCCAGCTAGTCGCCTGTTTTTGCTAAGAAATATAGCCTTGCGAGATTGTCGCGTAGTATCCGCGAGTTAGGCCCGCGAAATCCCGGGCAGGTGGCAACAGAGAGCAGTTTTCTGAGAGCACCACAACTCTTCGGCGGCGCCTTCTCTGTTTTCCAATTCGCTGGTCCGGTCACTCAGGGCTGAGCATGCCGTCAGCCACTAACTTGAGCTGCCCCCAATCGAGACACGCATCGCTGTTTACGCGGTCGATCACAACAAACTCCGGCTCGCTTGTCTTCCGCAGAAACATTCATGTCTGCACCGCCTCTTCTATGAGCTGAGCTACTCGAGACTTAGCCTCATCGAGCAGTTGAAGGGATGCCAACTTCTCACTATGAGCATTCTTCACAAGATCTGAGATCCTTCGCTGCAGCTTTTCAGGCACCTTTGGAATGATCACGTGCCTTAGTCTATTGTCCGGCACCGCACTCAAAATTCCTCCGGTAGCCTGCTGCTGAAGTTGTGTACGAACGCATTGCGATCTGACAGTCATGAGTAAAAATTCAGAGGTGACCGATTTTGGCCTCAAATGAAAAAACCCTGTGGACGCAATAAATCCGTCTTGTTCCTCAGAAATAAGAGCTGCCTTGTCTATACTCCCGACAACTGACGAAGCGACAATATCACCTTTGGAAACTTTCCGTTTTGCTCTTGAAGGCAAGTCAAAACCCATACCTTGAGTGCTGCCATTAACAATTCCGAGTGATGAATTAATATTTGAAAGCTCGATGTAATCAAAATGACCGGAAGGAATCGACGATGGATCGATATTGGGTTTCATTGAATCGCAGCAAGCTATGAGAGGCTCGTAGCCTTGGTAATAATTTTTGATTAGTGCCTCCACGTTGCGATAATGAGGCTGAAAATAGTCAGCATCGAACCGATCTTCGACTAATGACTCACTCAAGTGAGCTGTGTAGCCCCTGGACTTATCATAATTTTTGTTATCAAGCCCCAGCTCGAGTTCAATTATATCCCTGGCCTGGGAGTAATATAAATTGGCTTTATTCGCACTCTGCTCTGCACATTCCACGATGTCAGCGATCTCTTGAACGACGAGATCTGATGGTTCGGGCATCAGTATGTCGTAGATATCGCTTACATTTAATTTAGGTTGGGCATTCCCGCTTCGTCTTCGT